>NZ_JBFBAJ010000007.1:0-159699 GCF_040682215.1 Actinoplanes sp. NPDC051346
GGTCACATCATCCAGTGTCGTGGTCATCACGGCGCCTTCCTCGCCGGGCTACGCCCGGCGGGTCAGACCGGAAACACCGAAAGATCCACAGTCCCGTCCCGACACGAAGTGCAACAGCGAGTCGGCGTCTATCTGGACCGGGATGGGCGATGTCAGGCACGTAAGCAACGAGCGGCTAGATTGATCATCTGCTTGCGTGGCTGACGGACTTTCGTGACCTCCGTGCGCGACGACTGCGATGAGGTTGCGAGGAGGTGCGGCGTGCGGGTCCGTGCGTTGCGGGGCTCTGGAGTCCAGCGGGAGAGCTACACAGTCGTCGGCGAGGATGGGCGGGTCGTCGAGCCCGTTGATGACTTCCTGGCGATGTGCACCGACCGGGAGTATTCGCCGAACACCATCCGAGCGCGAGCGTATGACCTGGTGCTATGGCTGCGTTTCCTCGCGCTGTTGCGCGTCGACCTGACAGATGTGACTGCTGAGCACGTGGATCAGTTCGCGGGTTGGCTTCGGCGTCCGGTGCAGCCCGGCACGTTGGCGCTCGCGGCGGAGATCGAGCCGGCGCGACAGCCGTCAACGGTGAATCGGGCTCGTGACAGCGTGTATGCGTTGTACGAGTTCCTGGCACGTCGTGGCGTTGGCGTGGCCGCTCAGCTGGTGACCTATCGACCCGGGCGTGGGCGCGAAGACCGGGGTTTCCTGGCCGGGATCGCCGGCGGGCCGGTGAAGGTCCGCCCGACGAGGTTGAAGACTCCCAAGGCCCGGCCGGCGACGCTCACTGATGACCAAGTGCAGGGGGTGCTGGATGCATGCACCAGACTGCGTGACCGGCTGTTGATGGCGCTGATGTTCGAGACCGGTTGCCGGATCGGGCAGGCGTTGGGACTTCGCCACGAAGACATCGACACCGACAGGCGTGAGATCACGCTAGTGCCCCGGCGGGACAACGCCAATCGAGCGCGCGGTAAGCACCGCGAGCCGAAGCGGATTCCGGCGCGCCGGGCGCTTTGCGACCTCTATGTGGACTATCTGTTTGCCGAGTACGGCGAGTTGGACAGTGACTACGTCTTCGTCAACCTGTGGGAGGCGCCGGTCGGCCATGCAATGACCTACTGGGGTGCGATGAGCCTAGTCAAGCGGCTGCGACGGCGCGCCGGCGTGGACTTCCACCCGCACCTGTTCCGGCACACGCATGCCACCGCGCTGCTGCGTGCCGGAGTCCGGCTGGAGGTGGTCAGTGAGCTGCTCACGCACGCCTCCGCGCGCACCACCGACGAGATCTACATCCACATGGACACCGACGACATGGCCGACGAGCTGGTCCGGTCCGGCTTCTGGGCCCGCGAGGAGGTCGGACGGTGAGCGGTCGACTGGCCGCTGTGCGCGGGCTGCCGAATCCGGATCCGCGGGCCGTGGCGATCCTCGCAGTGCTGCGTCCGGAGTTCTGTGTGGACCGGTTCGTGCCCGCCCCCGGGCACTTCCTAGCCCCGAAACACTGCGCGATACCCCAGTGCCCGGGCGGGCGCCACTCCAACGACCTGTGTTCCATCCATAGCCGCGCATGGCGTCTATCTGGCCAGCCTGACCATGCGACCTGGGTGGCAGATCCGGACAATGCGACGGTGGGCTGGCTTGCGCCGGTGCGGCGGTGTCCGGTCGACGGCTGCCCGCACGCTCAGGGACCGTTCCGGCTCTGCGAAGACCATCGTCGCCGGTTCACCCCGATGGGAATGGCGGGAGCGAGCACCGACGAATACCTGGCCACCCGCCCCGCAGTGATCATTCGCGGCGATGTCGGACGCTGCGGCTACCCTGGCTGCCCGTTCCCGGTGCTCAGCGACGAGCTCTGCGACGGCCACCGGTATCGGTGGGTCAAGCTGGGCCGACCGGCCCTGGCCGAGTTTCCCGCCGTGGTGGAGCAGCTACGTAATCCCGGCTTCGATCTGAGCAAGCTGTCTCCGCTGCTGCGGTTGGAGTTCGCCTACCTGCTCCAGCTACGCACCGAACAGCGCCGCACCCATATTCCTATCGGTGACTGGAATCGCGCGGTCCGGCTCGTCATCGAGGCTGGCGTCGAGTCGGTACGCGACCGGAGCCTCGCTTCCTGGCAGCAGCAAGTCAACCGCGGGTGCGTGGCCCGCGGCTTGTTCCGCACCCTGCTCATCGCCCTGCACGACCTGCATGACCAGGGCGTCGAGTGGGACCGTGACGTGTGGCGGCCGGAGTATCTGGGTTTCGACCTGGAGGCCCGGCGCGGCGTTCCACCACTGCACTTCGACAAGATCGCTCAAGAGTGGCTGCGGGAACTGGTGAAGCGCTACTTCCGGCTCCGGCTGGCCACCACCGAGCTGCGCACCGTCGCCGGGCAGCTGTCATCGTTCCACTGGTTCTCCCGGTTCCTCACCGAGTGCTACCCGGCCCAGCAGGACGAGCCGGCCGTGCTCGACCGCGCAGCGCTCGAACGTTACAGCGGCTGGCTGATCGACGCCCCCGACATCCGCCCCGGCAAATGGGCTGGCCGGCGGCTGACCGCGCGCACCCGCAAGCTGCACCTGTCCAAGCTGAAAGGCTTCCTCGAAGCCTGGCGTCGCTACGGATTTACGCCACCGTTGCCGGAGAATGCCCACATCTACGTCGATGACCTGCCCCGCGCCTCCGGGCTTCAGGCCAACTTCATCGACGAGTACCTGATGAGTCAGATCGAGGCCGAGGAGAACCTCGCCCTTCTCGAACCCGAGACACGGACCATGGTGCTGATCTGCCGAGACGAAGGATTACGCATCGGCGAGGCGCTCACGCTGAAGACCGACTGCCTCAAGCGGCTGCCATCGGGCCGGTGGGCGCTGGTGCACTACAAGAGCAAGGACAAGAGCTACCGAGCCATCCCCGCCAGCGCCGCCGTCGTCGACGCGATCGGCGGGCAGATCCAACGCGTCCGAGAACGCTTCGGCGACCGCTGCCGATGGCTGTTCCCCGGCGTCAGCCGCAACCCCGACGGGGACTACTTCATCTCCTACACCACGCTGACCAAGCGGTTCGACGCGTGGCTGGCCCGCATTCGACTGGTCGACGCCCACGGCCAGCCCGCGACCGTCAATTGGCACCAGTTCCGGCACACGCTGGGCACCCGCATGGCCAACGCCGGAGTCTCGGGCCGCACCATCCGAGAAGTCCTCGGCCACACCTCCTGGACGATGCAGGAGCACTACTCCCGCATCGCCGACGACACGCTGCGCCGCGAATACGAAGCGAAGTACGAGGTCCGGTTCAACCGCAAGGGTCAAGCCGTCCGGATCAGCGCCACCGCCGACCTGTCCGGCGTCGAATGGCTCGCCGACAAGATTGGCCGGCGGCTACACGCCGTCGCCGGCGGCTGGTGCGGCCGGCACATCGCCCGCGCCTGCCCCAAGAACGCCGCCGACGGCTGCTACTTCTGCGAGGACTTCCAAACCGAACCCGGCCTGCTCCACATCCACCAGGACACCCTCGCCCGCACGCTCGAGCTTCAGCAGACCGCCGCAGCCGCTGGCCGCGTTCGTGTCGCGGAACGCAACGAGCGTATGGCGACAGCGATCCGCCATCTCCTTGACCGCGTCCACCAGGACGAAGCCGAGGCTCACTCCAGCGCCAAGGAGTCAGCCGCTCCACACCGAGAGTTGAATGCTGATGCGGGCTGATAACCGGCAATACCTGATCGCCGCCGCAGCTCGCCGCCGCGCCGAATGCACCGCTCGCGTCCACGCAGTCCTGGACGACCTCGAGCACGGCCCAGGCCGCGTCAACGTCGCCGCGGTTGCCGCCGCGGCAGACGTCTCTCGGACGTTCCTCTACGACCCGGCCCAGATAGCTCTGCTCACCCGGCTGCGCACCATCGCGGCCGTCAAACCCAGCACTGGACGAGCACCGATTCCCGCCGTTCAGCGCATCAGCACGGCCTCACACGAACAGATGATGCGGGCACTTCGTGATCGCAACCACCGCCTTCTCCGGGAGAACAAGCAGCTCCGCGAGGAACTCGCCGTCGCACTCGGCCAACTCCGAGATCTTAGACGCGGCGCTTTTACAGCGCCTGGACGCGACTCGGCCGGGTCATCATGACGATCCCCACAACAACGACGCACCTGGTGCCACCTATTCGAGCGGCTGTGATGTCGCCGACGGCGCCTGCTCGGGGAGCCACGCAAGCCATTTGCGCTCAACTGCCTCCTCCAGGTCGACCCCGTGGTGTCGCGCCAGTAGCAACACATGACACAGCACGTCGGCCAGTTCGCCCTGGAAGAGTTCGTCGATCTCCTGCGCCGAGTGTCCCTTGGGCCTGGCTTGACCAGTTCGCATGAGGAACGCCTGAGTCAATTCGCCAACCTCCTCCTGCAGCTTGAGCAAGAACCAGGCGGCATCCCGTGTGATGTCATGCCGGCGGGCATAAGCCTGTGAGATTTCTTCGGCATTGTCGGTAAGTCTTACCAGGTCCACATCTACACCCTAAGAGCCCGTAAGCTCGGGGCCGATCCCGGCACCCGGGAGTGTTCACGACCGGGGCCGCCTGGGCCCGGACGGCTGCAGCTGGCCCTTGGGCGCGGTGGACAGCGCCGACTCCGATGTCGGGCAGTTGTAGTCCCCGGGCGCCATCGCATCATCAAAGGCCGCGTTCATAGCCGAGAACAACGCGCCGCCCGTATGCGTTCCGCGATACTACGAGACGTGAAGGTTCGCGATGGTGCGGCGAGGGGCAAGGCCAGGTGGAGTTTGCTGGCAGGCATCTTAATGATCTTGTTTTTGTGTGGCTTTTGCGGTTACGCCTTGTGGGCCCTCGGGTCGCTGCCGGGCGGATTCCGGTAGGAGATCTTTCGAATGGCAAATGAACGCATGGGCGCCGTCGGAGAACTTTGGGAGCTGCACAAGCGTGCTCCCTTCCCCAGCGGTTTGAGAGGCACCAGCGTATCCGGTGTCGAGATGGTGATGTTGGACGCCGACGTCGCAGGGATGGTCAGCTCTTGGCTCTCCACCGGCGGAAGTATCGACGATCGGCGTCGAGACCTTCTTGCCCAACGCGAGCAGCAGCTCATCCGCGTCCTTGAGGGTTTGACCGGCGATGAGGCGACCTACTACCAGCGGCTCCTGGACATGACCGTGCTTGTCATGACTTCGCCGGACGGCCCTTCCGTCGACGACCTGCCAACAGGCTGACCGTGCATTGGCTCCAACAGGTAGCGAACGGGGGCGTGACCGTCTGGTTGCCATCCAAGATCGCGCGCTCTACAGTGGTCCTGACACAGTCAGCGACGCATCGTCGCAGCGTAGAGGCTACGTCTCCGCACATTCGGTCCAGATAGCGGCGTATCCCGATTGAGCCCTGCGCAGCATGACGATCCTCCCGCTCCGGCGCAGGATGAGGTGCACGTCCACGATGCTGCGATGGCGCTCGGCCATCGGAGTTCCTTTCGCCGGGAGGCGGGGAGCGGCAGCCGCCTCGTGCGCGCGAGATGTCGCCTGTTCGCGACTCATGACGTGGGCTGCGCGTGTTCTAGCTCGGTGAAGCAGCGCGGGCACCGGCTCGGGCACGGCGTCGTCGGCCCGATTTCGGCAAGGCCGCTGGTGTGCAGAATCGTGGTGACGGTCTGCTCGAACGTCGAGTCCTCACCGATGACGTGCTCCCCGGCGACGCCGAGTAGGTCCTTGGCTGCATACCAATCGCGCATGTCGTCCGCGGTGAAGTCGACGCCGGCGGCGCGGCCGGCGTGGCGGCGTACGGTCTCGTCGTACGACACGTCCAGGTAGAAGAGGTGCGACGGCCCGGGATGCTCGGCGATCAGATCCCGCAGTGCGGGGCCGTAGCGGTCGGCGTGCAGGATCCCTTCGAGTACGGCGTGATAGCCGGCGTCGAGGGCGGTACGGGTGACCGCGGCGATGAACCCGGGCGCGACGGGGTTGATGTTGCTGCTGTCGTGCTCGCGCAGCACGATCCGGCGCAGGTAGTCCTGCTCCAGCAGAGCGCAGCCGCGCCCGTAGCGGCGGCGGACCTCGCGGGCGACCGTGCTCTTGCCGCTGCCTGAGTTGCCGCGAATCACCAAGAGCGCGGTCGAGCTCGCGGCGGGGGTCACCGGGGAGTCGCCAGGTCGGGCCAGGTGACGGCGATGGTGGTGTGCCGGCGCTCGACGAGCAGTCGGGTTCCGACGGCCGGTGGCGGCTGAGGGGGTGTCGGGTGCACGGTGATGCGTGGTCCGGGTCCGTGCCGGTGGTCGCGGTCCCAGGCGGTGATCATGTCGACCATGGTGGCGGCCAGGGCGTTGCCGGCGGTGCCAACGCCGTGGGCACCGAACTGCCACCGATTCTCGTCGAGCTTGCGTAGGGCGAGGTAGGCGAGCGAGTCGGTGGCGAGCAGGGTGGGGCAGGCGACCCGGTTCTGCGGGTCGAGCAGTCCGGGGGTGAGGTCGCGGTCGACGGCGAGTAGGCCGTACGGGTGTGGCTGGCTGGCCAGCCACAGGTGCAGCGACTCGAACGGTTCCTGCGCCGCCACGAACACCGGCGCCCACGCCTGCACGCGGGGCTGGGCGAACGCTTCGGCGTACGCGTCGGTGTCGAGCGCGACGGCGGTGGGCTCGTCGACGGTGATGGCGATGTCGTCGCCGCGCAGAGGTATCCGTCGGGCGGGGTGGCTGCCGGCGCCCTGCATCGCGACGAAGCCGCACAGGATCGCGGCGGTCGCCTCCCAATGGTCGTCTCGCCTGGTCAGGGTGAGGCATCGGGTGTTACCGCGCATGCGCAGCGGCACGACCAGAGCTCCGTCGGGAGCGAGCTGGGCGCCGAAGGCGGGTGGGATATCGGCGGCCTCGACGGTGACGATGATCGCGTCATAGGGCGCCGCATCGGGGAAGCCGTCCTCGGCGTCGGCGTGTGCGACGCGTACCTGCGGGTATCCGGCGCGGGTTAACGCGGCGCGGGCGGCGTTGACGACGTCCGCGTCGATGTCGATGCTGGTGACCTCGCCGTCGGGGCCGACGACCTCGGCGAGCAGGGCTGCGTTGTAGCCGCCGGAGCCTATCTCCAAGACCCGCGCGCCGGGCCGGAGCCGCGCTGTTTCGATCATGTACGCCTGTAGTCACGGTGCCGACACCGAACTGGTGGGCTTGCCGTGGGCGTCGCGTTTGGTGATCACCACGTCGTCCGCGTACGCGGCGGCAAGGTCCACGTCCGATGGCACGAACAGGTGTCGCGGCACCGTGCGTACCGCGGCCTCCACCTCCGGCGAGCTGAGGCTGACCCATGGCCGCACGAGGAGGTGGTCGGCGAGCCGGTCGCGGTACTCCTGCGGGGAGTGGGCAGCGGTCGCCGTTTCGGCCAGGGCCATCCGTACCTCCGATATCGTTGCTTGGTTCGGGAAACGCCGGCGTGGACGTCCCGCCTCGACAGGGCCCGAACCGTACCGACCACCTGTGACAAAACCGGGTCCCCGTGACGACGCTAATCACCCGATTGGGTCACCCCAAGGCCGATGAGCAGCACCCACTACTTGGGGCTACCAGATGGTGAATTCCTCAAGGGAGTTGCGCCGCCGCCCTCGGGCGCGTGTTCCTCACGAGCGGCGTAGTAGGACCCTTTTGCTGCGAACCGCCGCCGGTGACCTCCACCAGCCCCACACGGCGGCGTGGAAAGAGGTCGGATGTTCTACCTGCGAGCTACGCCTGGAACCGATCGGCCCGAGTGACTCCCACCTGTGTCGGATGTTTCAGGGTCAGGTGCCGGCGACCGCCGTCCTCGTCGCCGCGATCCTGCTCCGCAGCACTCGTGAGGGCCGACTGGCCGGGACGCGCCTTCTGATCCACCTCCTCGGCGATCGCGAGTAACCAAGAAGATCAGTGGTGGATGCGGCGCGGAACCTCGCTCAAGGGGACAGCTTCCGCACGAGCCCGACCTCGCCACCATCGACCACAGCGCAGCTCACCGATGCAGCGCCGCCGTGACCGATCGTGAGTGGACTACGCCTTCCCGGACCACGACGGTCGCTTCTGGAGTACAGCGAACGATGGTGAGATGGTTGGCGATTGAACAGACGCCCCCGTCGATCACCAATGGGTCACCGATGCCAGCCGCGGCGATGAATTGAGCGACCTCGGGAATGTTGATGCTGGGACTTGTTCCGCCGTCGCCTGAAATGTTGGCGGTTGTGGCGGCCACCAAGCATGTCGCGTTGGCGGCGAGGTCGCCCAGGACATCGGGGGCGATGGTGACGAGTGCTTCCGGCGTACCCACGGCTGAGTATGCCTGCGCCGTGGTGGCGTCACGCCAGGGTAGGCGCAGTGCGAGGTGCCCAGGCCAGAACTCCTCCGCCAGAGCCTGGGCGTCCGGAGTCAGGGCGAAGTGACGGTTGACGGTGTCGATCGTGTCCGCGACCAAGGCCAGCGACTTGTCGGCGGGACGCTTCTTGGCGGCGAAGATCGCTGCGCATGCGCGAGCGTTGCCTGCATCGCAGCAGATCATGTACCAGCGGTCGGTGGGAACGATCACCAGTTCACCGGCCTCGATTGCGCGGGCGGCGATGGCGACATCGGATGGCGGCACGCGGCGCATGGATGTCCTTTTCGCTATGAGGGGATGGTCTGGTGGCCGGCGGGTCAAGCGAGCAGCGGCTGGAGCGGTTCGTACTCGCGCCATGGATCTCGCAGAGCGTCCAGTCGCTGTTGGTGGTGTCGTTCGTGGGAGATGCGGAAGTAGGCCACGACGCGCGGCTCGCTGGAGGCGTTGTGGCCGACCGCGTGCGGGACGAGGTGGTGCATGAGCAGGAGGTCGCCTGGCTGGGCCAGCACAGGTTCGCCGTGTTGGGTGCCGATGTGGGGCGGGACCTGCTCGGTCATGCCGAGCGACCATTCGGAGCGGAACCATTCGGCCATTGCTAGGTGGCCACCGGGGACGTAGTGCAGGGCACCAGCATCTGGGGCGCTGATTGGGGAGAGCACCACGCCGGCGAGCAGCGTGAAGGTGCGCAGTTCAGCGGGGTTGTGGTGGGGGCATGCCACCCCGTCGACGTGCATGGCTTTGACCGGTTGGTGGGTACCGCCAGCGACGGCGGGAAGGCGGATCTGGATTTGCGCGGTAGTGACGGGCGCGGTGCGCCGGATGAGTGACGCGACGAGGTCAGCGACACCGGACTGGTCAAACAAGGCGAGGATGTCTGGGTGGTCGCCCAGATCCGGAGCGAACGTGCGCTGGGTGTAGGCGTCGACGCGAGTGAGATCCATGTCGCGACTGAGCCACCGGTCGATCAGTTGGCGTGCGGTCACTATCAGCTCGGGGGGTATGGCGTTGCGTCGGACGATGATGCCGTCGCGGATGAAGGTGTCCTTCTCATGCGCGGTGAGGTGGGCGGCCACGGGGGGCTCTCCCTTCCGGTCAATCAGGGCATGGGTTCGGTGAGGCGACGCAGGATGCTGTCGCATCGATCGAGGGCGGCGAGGAGGATTCGTTCGCCGAGGTCGGCGGTGCCGTGGTGGGGGTTCCCGCCGATCACGCCGTTGGAGGCCATCTCGTCCTGGGAAGTCCACGGCCAGGTCACGCCGCGGTCGTAGACGGCTTGCCGTGCCAGCTCGGAAAGCTGCGGCCGAGGTTCGTGATCTTCCGGCAGGCAGTCCAGGTGCACGTCATCGGGCGCAACGGCAAGCATTACAGCCGTCTCTCGGAGCCCCGCGTGGATATCTGGCACGTCGTCGTTCTTGCCGATCGTGGTGAGCGATGTGGGGTGAATGACGCATAGCCGCAGGTCGTGGCGATGCCGAAGCTCGTAGACGGCCGCCTCCAGAACTCCGCGATTGCCGCCGTGGCCGTTGATGATGGCCACGCTTCGGGCGGGTGTGACCAAGCAGTATTGGCCGCAGATGTCGTCGAGCAGGTCTGCGAACACCCGCAGTTGCAGGCTTACGGTGCCAGGCGACCAAGCATGTTCCAGCGACAGCCCGTACGGAATGGCCGGAAGCATCCACAGGTCATGGCTGTCGCCGTAGCGGTCGATCAGGCGTCGTGTGAACTGCTCGGCGATCACGGCGTCGGTGTTCAACGGCAGGTGGGGGCCGTGCTGCTCGTGAGAGCCGATAGGTAGGCAGAGCACCGAGCTGGCGCTGAGTTTGGCGTGAATTTCGGTGGCGGGGAGACGTGAGAGTTGACGGTGGCCGGTGGTCATGGGCGGCGGCCGATGCGGATGAGGAACTCGTTGTGCTCATCGAAGGTGTCGTTGTCGCTGAACCTCGCCAGCGTGTCGGCGGCCTCGCGCTCAAAGTCGGTAAGACGCTCACCGAACAGGTGTGGTGCGGCGAAGGAGGTGGAGTACAGGTAGCCGAGGATGCTCTCGGTAGACCAGACGCGGTGGACTGGGACGCGGTGTTCCTCCACCACGCTAAAGGGTGACTCTTGGAGGATCTCGCTGTAGGGCCGGTTGTGATGTTGGAACACGCCCGCACCAGCACGTCGCTGTTCCCCTAGATATTGCTGGATGAGGCTTCGGATGGCGGTCTTCCAGTCGCTGACGACCGTCCAGAAGCTGTTGTCGCCGAAGATCGCTACCGACCCGTCCGGGGCGACGTACTGGTCCAGGCGTTGCAGGACGGTTTCCTGGTCAAGCCAGTGGAAGGCGCGGCAGATGGTGACCAGGTCGGGTTGCCACCCGGCCGGAGGCTCGAATTCCTCCGCTGAGGCGTGGGACAGGAGCAGGGTACTGGTGGCGGGCAGCTCGGGACGCAGAGCTGCTTCGGCGGCGGCGAGCATCTCGGCGTCGGTGTCGGCGGCGATGATGTCGTCGAAGTCTCCGATGAGGGCTTCCGCGACGAGGCCGGTGCCGGTGCCGACGTCGAGCAGGCGCCGAGGTCGCCGACTCGGTGCCGCTGCTGACAGGATGGTCGCCACGTCGTCCGGGATGCCGGGCCGGTACTTGCGGTAGTGCTCGACGGTGCCCTCGAAGGTGCTCATGCTGGTCTCCTCGCGCAGAGAGTGCGGACGTGTGTGACGGCGTCGGTGAGGTCGTGGGCGACTGCAACGTGGCGCCGCAGTGGTGGAGCGATCGGCGGAGTGGGTCGGCCACCGGAGATCCACACGGTGGACGCCCCGGCGTTAGCAGCGCCGAG
Source organism: Actinoplanes sp. NPDC051346 (assembly GCF_040682215.1). Classification (NCBI taxonomy): domain Bacteria; kingdom Bacillati; phylum Actinomycetota; class Actinomycetes; order Micromonosporales; family Micromonosporaceae; genus Actinoplanes; species Actinoplanes sp. NPDC051346. Next base: position 11,106 of record NZ_JBFBAJ010000007.1, read on the forward strand.
GGTGTCGCATTCCCAATTGTCGCCGATGTGGATGATTTGGGCGACGTTGACGCCAGCGTGGTGAGCGGCAGCGTGGAAAGCCCGCGGCTCAGGCTTCGCGTGGCCGATCCGGTAGGACGGAAAGTGGCCGGTTACCCAGGGTCGCAGCAGCTCATCGAGCTGTTCGGGGTCGGTGTCAACGCAGGTGACGTTGGACAGCGTGACGAGAGGGAGAAGTTCGTGCAGCAGCGGGAGCGCTCGCCGCGTTGCTGGGTATAGCCGCAGCGGTGCCGCGGTGAGGTGGCGGGGGAAGGCCGATATCGGGATTCGCAATGCCCGGCAGACGTCAGTCACGACCTGGTCGTTGATCGACGACACCACGTGGAGCCGGTCGCGTAGGGCCACGGTGGCGTCTCGCCGAGCCAGGGGCGATGCTGCGAGCAGCGCTGAGGTGAGGCCTGGTCGATCCGACTTTCCGAGGGTGCCGCCGACGTCCAGGGTGATGAGTGCAGGACGCTCGGACGCCACGAGTGGTCGTGTCATCGCGGGTTGGTCAGCTGTGCCGCCGACCGGGGTAGTGCGCCGACGATCGCGTCGATGCGGGATTGGCGGATCGCGGTGGTGGTGGCTTCCTCGAGGAAGGTGAGCGCGTAGCGGAGTTCGGCCTCATCCAGGGCGTCCAGCGCCCGGTGCTGCTGCTCGGCCGCCGTAGTGAGGTCAGCGGGGATGGCGTGCGGGCGGGCACCGTGTGGCAGTCCTAATTTCGCGGTCCAGGCGGGTTGGATGCCAGCGGCGTCGGCTGGGTTGAGCGGGCGCAGCACGGTGACGTTGTCCAGGGTGATGATTCGCACCGGAACCGACTTGCTGGCGATCTCAAGGGTGCCGCTGAGGAAAGTGTCGTGGCCGGCGATCCTTTCGCTCAGGACCAGTTGAGTTTCGCCGTCGATGTGCCGCACGGTGCCGGTGACGGGAATGCTGAGGGTTGACGCTGGCATCACAACCATCTCCTAGGCGTGGGGCCCAAGCCCATGGGGCGGGCGATGGTGATCCGGCCGGTGTTGACGTCGGCGGGATGGTGGACGAGCTGGTTCCGGCGCGGCTGCCAGCGCACTTGATACTCCACGGCGGGGACAGCGTCAGGGAAGGCAGCGGCGAGGTGTAGTGCCGGCAGCAGGGACCGACCGTGCGGGTAGACGGGCACCCCTGTGTCGCGGGCTCGGCGAACGAGATTGACGGCGGCGGTGAGACCGCCGCAGCCGACCACATCTACGGTGAACGCTGCGAGGGCGGGCAGCGCAAGCAGGACAGGTTCCTCACTGAGGCGAAGCCGTTCACCCAGCCCGAGCGGTACCTGGGCGGATGCGGTGGAGTAGCCGGGAGCGTCGTGGTGCGGGTGCGGCTCTTCAAGCCACACGATGTCGCCGGGTTCGGCTAGTGCACCAAAGTGCCTTGTCAGAGATGCGCTCCAGGCCCACAGAGCGTCAAAGGCCGCCGCCGTGCCGGCGAGGGCCTGAACCCGCCGGATCGCCATCGCGAGCCGTTCTGCGTCCGTACCCGCAGCTAGGCCGAGTCCCGGGCGCAGGTTCCACTTGGTGAACTGCCAGCCGTCAGCAGCGATGTCCGTGATCGTGTCGCTGTTGCGGTCGTCGTGCACGTTGAGGCTGAGCAGGGAGGCGTACGCGGGCACTTCCGTCGGTGGGCCGCCGGCACCGAGTAGCTCGGCGACGGATACGCCTTCGGCGCGGGCGTGCACGTCCCATACCGCACAATCGAGCGCGCCGATTGCCCAGGACATGTTGCTAGCGACTGGCCCGACGCCAGCTGGGCGAAGCCGCGAGGCGAGGCCGGCATGGTCGTTGATCGGCGCCTCCAGTGCGCGCTCCCGCAGTGCGTTGATACTGGCCGCGACCTCGGCGCAAAGCGGTCCATACCAGCCGGCGGCGCTCCCGGCGCGCACCTCCACGATGAACGGATCGTCGCCGGGACCGGCCAGGTCGCGGCAGTCAACCAGCTCTATGGCGTCGATCTTCAAGTCAGCCAAGGTGGGCTCCTTGATGGCTGATCGGGCGCAGAAGTCCCGCAGCGGCGAATCGGTCGGCGGCTGCGGTGAACCCGGCGGTGTCCATCCCGGCTGTCGCCGCGAGTTCGTGCTGGGTCAGCGGATGAGGCGGCTCTTGCCAGCCGATCACCTGAACGGGCCGGTGGAGCCGACCTTCGAGGAGCCCCCAGATCGCGGCAGGATGGCCCAGCGTGGCGATCAAGACCGGCACCCCGACGGGAAGGTAGCGCTCGAGATCTGCGTCGCTCATTCCGCGGGGCCAGGTCGCCGGGTGGCCCAGGGTGGTGAGGTCGTTGACCCCGATGACGCTGACTCGGATGTGGTGTCGTCGGCGAATGGCGGGGGCGGCTTGGCAGGCGACCTGCGCGGGAAGGTCGCCGGCGGCCACGATGACGAGGTCAGGGTTCGCGTCACTGACCGCAGGCCACACGGCTAGACCCTGCTCGAATTCTTGTGACGTCGCGGCTGGTGGGAGTGAGGCAGTGCCGTGTTTGCCAGCCACGATCACGTTGACGCGTCCGGTGGATCCCAGCGCCTCGTCCAGCGTGACAGCGAGTCGCGCCGGGTCGGCGGGCACCAACACTCGCACAGCGGGGTCGCGGGTTCCTAGCAGTGTCGTGGCCAACGACGGGTCGCCATGGGTGTAGGTGTTGTGCCACCCGTAGGAGGTCAGCAGCACATTGATGCTGGGCAGCGGCGTGTTCTGCAGGAGCCTGCGGTGTTTGAGCAGCTGTATAAGTCCGGCGCCTAGCAGTGGGCCGAACGCGTCATACGAGATGAGCAAGCCACGGCGGCCCGTCGCGGTCCAGCCAGCGAGGGCCTGGAGAAGGACTTCTTCGGCGAGGACTTCGATGCTCCATGGCTCTTCGGCCAGATGGGCCAGTCGGTTGGACGCGAGCTCGTCAGGGCTGAACAGGCGCAGGTCGCCGGCTTGAGCGTGAGCGCGCAGGACGGTTGTCACGGCTTGTGCGAAGCTTTTGTGCCCCCCGGAGAGTTCATGGTTAGGAACCTGCGGATTTGTCACGGGGGTGACTGCGGTCGGGTGGTCTCGCTTCCCGATTGTGTGGACGGCGTCTGCGAGCGGCCCAGCTGGTGCTGCGGCGCTGGTGAACAGCTGTTCTGGCCGGTACGACGCCAGCCAGTCCGCGAGAGCCGTCACCTGGCCCGAGGCACCGTGGGGATCATTGATCGGGGTCTTGTGGGAGCGCCACGTTCCTTCGATTGAGGTTCCCGCCAGCGTCGTGGGGCCTGTGAAGCCTTTGGCGCAGCGGAGGAAGATTACGGGTCGGCCGCCGTTGTCGAAGCTGGTAGCAGCGGTTAGGAACCTGTCGTGAAAATCATGGTGCGCCTCGAGTTGGCCTTGTTCCGCGTGCGTGATGATCGGCTGCCAACCGAGGCCGCGGGCGTAGGCGCGCAGTTCGTAGTCGCCCATGGTTCCGAGCAGAGATGGACCGCCCATCCGCTGACCGTTGACGTGGATGATTGGTAACACCTTGCTGCGGCCGGCGATGGTCCTTGCGGCGAGCCATGCCGCGGCCGTGGTCGGGGTCTCGCATTCCCCGTCGCCGAGGATTGGTACGACGAGCCGATCCGGGGCATCGAGGGCTGCACCCAATGCGAATGCCAGTGCCCCGCCTAATTGGCCACCCAGGTACGCGCCGCCGGGCAGCAGCGGGGACACCTCCGCGCCGAGACCGCTCACCTGAGGGAACGAGCGCACCAGCCGCGTCAGCCCCGCAACGTCCGTACTGAACTCCGGCCGCACCCTCGCTAGAGCGCCGGTGAGCCAGGCCAGCGAGCTTTGCACCACGCCGGCGTGACCGGCACCGATTACCGGCATGACGTCGAGTTCTGCGGTGGCGCCAGCAACGGCGACGTGGCTAAGGGCAAACGCGGTGCCGGGCACCGTACCCCAGTGGCCGGCCGGCCGCGGCTTCACGTGCTCAGCAGATAGCGGCAGGGTGAGCAGCGGATTGGCTTGCAGGTGCACTTGAGCGACGCTGAGGTAGGTGACAGCGCGCCACAGCGCCTCGGCGAGCCGGCTGGGATCCGCGGTCGTCATGCCGCTACCGCTACCGCGTCAACCAGGCATTCCCGGCCGAAGGTGAAGTACCACAGAGGGCGGTAGCACTCCCACGCCACAGGGCGCAGTCCCGTCGGTCCGACAATCCGTTCGATGATGCGCCGAGCGCGCAGGTAGTGGCCCAGGTCGGCCGCCCCGGAGGCCCGCAGCCCGGCCATGATCGAGTTGTGCGCCTGGTACACCTGGAAGTTCGGGAATTCGGTGATGTGCGGGTTCAGCGCACCGATCCCGGCGGTGAGCTCTTCCATACGGTCCAGCCCGACGATGTAGGTGTAGGAGGTGTCCAGACCAGCGGTACGGGCGCGCGCCAGGAGGTTCGGCATGTCGTGGCTGCACAGGTTCGCCTTGCTGGCTTTCAAGAGCAAGTCCCGCCGGCTGAAGCATTCAGCGGTCAGACGCAGCACAAACGGCGCCGCCTCGGCAGCGATCTGCGCGAAGGCGGCGTCGCTGCGCACAACAGAGGTCAGAAACCCGAGACGAGCGGTGATCTTGTGCCGCTGGAGCGCCGCGCGCACGGCGAGCACATGGTCGACCGCAGCCGATTCTCGGCCGAAACATCCGGTCGACACCGTTACTTCCCGCAGCCGGGCGAGGTCCCGGTGCGGATGCTGCTCGACCAGGGCTGTCAGCAGGTCATCCAGCGCCCGTTCCTCCGCGAGCCGAGGGTCTGCCGCAGCCTCCAGCGTGTTCGGGCAGAACGCGCAACCGGTGCAACGGCTTCGTGCGTTGGGATTGAGGGTGGCGGCGCGGCCGTCGTCGCGAAAGTACCCGCCGACAGCTTCGTCAGCGTCGATGCGCTCGACGTGACCCACGATGCTGTCACCCAAGGCGAGATCCCCGCTGGGATGGACGCGAAAAGGCGAGGTCACAGCGTTGAGCGGGACGATGACGTGCCAGGCGACGCTGGGATGCCTGGCGAGGCGGACCGCCAGCCGCGCTCGGTGCCGGTTCTGCCTGGATGAAATCCCGTACAGGTTGATCGCGAGCAGCAGGGCATCTTCAACCGGCACTTGATGTTGCAAGGCGAGCTTGTCGAGGTCTGCGGTGCTGCAGACCGTGGGGCTCGCGAGGGCGGGGGTGGCGGCCACAACTTCTCCTGTCGTTCGACGGCGAACCGTGGGTGCAGTTGGGACGCACGCCAGAAGACGGCGCGCGGCAAGGCGATGGCGCGAGCGGGCCAGGTCGAGCTGGCCGCTCAGAAGGGCGCCGTGGCGAGATCGCCGATGGTGGCGCGCACTCCCAGAGCGATGTGCGGAATGGCGAAGAACGGTGACATGGGTCCAGCACGCACCGGAATCTGTTCGGTGATCGTGCGCAGGATGTCGTCGGCCTCGCCGGTGCTGTACGGCAGGACCAGGGTGGTGTGCAGGTTGAGCGCCCAGATCAACGCGCACAGCGTGTCTACGGCGGGATCGTCGATGTCCGAGCGGTACAGCCGCCGCACGAACTCTGAGCGAATCCAGGTGACGCTGTTGTCGTTGACGAGGCGGTACCGGGCGCCGCGCAGGGTGCGGCGTTCCTCGTAGAGGACTCCGGTAGCGACCAGCAGGGCGTGCACGCGTTCGGCGAACCGTGGGACCGGCTCGCGCAGTACGTCGCCGAGCAGCGGCGCGTGTGACAGGCTGCGGATCGTCGCGAGTACGGCGGCTGCGACCGGATCGGTGGGCTTGCCCCGGCCGCTGGGATAGATGCAGCCTTGATTGACCACGATGTGCTGGTCGATGAGCAGTTCAGTCACCGTCGCGCCGGCCAGCCCGACGGCCAGGGCGCGGGCGTCGATTCGAGGTTGCAGGTCGCGGGTCTCGTCGTGGCCGAGCAGCCAGAGCTGATCGCGAAGCGAGGCGACGTCGGTCAGCATCAGCGCACCTCCGGGACGAGGGCGCGTAGCCGCCGGTGCGCGCCGCGGTAGGGCTGGGCGCCGTCGAGCAGGTCCTTGTCGATGGCGGCGGCGATGGTGTAGTCGGTGTCGACGACGTTGCCGACGTGTGCGCGCCCGGCCTGGGATACGAGTTGGTAGGCGTCGAGCTGGTCGAGGCCAGTCAGGTCGGTGACCAGGCGCACCAGGTCGGCGTGCGCGGCCCGGTACGCGTCTTCGAGGGGCCGGGCGACGCCGATCGACATGATCTTCGTGTCGGATTCCAGCCGCGGCCAGTTGGTGACGGCGCCGGAGACGACCTCGACGGCGAGGACGATGTCCATCGGCACCTCGACGGCCACCCCGCAGAGTTCGCCGTCGCCTTGGCGGGCATGCCCGTCGCCCAGTGCGAGTAGGGCACCGTCGACATTCACCGGTAGATACAGGGTGGTGGCCGCCTGCATGAGCGGGGTGTCGAGGTTGCCGCCGTGCGCGCCGCAGACGATCGACGCGCGGACCTCACCGGCAGCGGGAGCGACTCCGACAGTGCCCAGCATCGGTCGCAAGGGAAGATCTGCGGTGTAGTCGCTCTCTCGGGCGGCGTACCGGACCGTTTCCCGCTTGTTGTCGATGGCGTACTGCCACACCCGCTCCTCCAGCGGCGGGTGGAGCATGGCCGTGCTGTGCGTGCCGGTCAATGCCCCGAAGTGCGGGAACGTCGAGGAGAACCCGACGGTGCTGGCTGGAGTCAGGGAGATGATGTGCACCGCGAGGGTGTCGCCCGGCCGGGCGCCCTCGACATGGATGGGGCCGTTTTGTCGGGGTGCCGTAGGTGTCGGGGACTGGTGCATGGGCAGGCTTTCGGCCGTGTTCGCGACAGTATTTGTCGGTGTGTCGGGGATGGTGTGCATGGGATTGATCTCTAGGGTCGGGCCGTTGAGGGCTGGTCGTGGAGAGGTCATGGCGTGGCGCGATTCCGGTCGTTCCGGGTGCGGTTGCCGTCGGGAGTGACGTACTGGTCGGTGATCGACGAGCGCTATCGGCCGGTGGACGTGGCCGACGAGTTCTTGTTGGCGTGCCGGCTGGGTCGCGATGCAGCCGAGGGCACGACGCAGGCATACGCGACGTCGTTGGCGTTGTTCCTGCAGTGGTGCGCGGTCAGCGAGGTGGATTGGCGGTCGTCGGGCCGGCATCTGAGCCGGTTCGTGTTCTGGCTGCAGCATTACGATCCGCAGGCGACGGGTCCGGCGCTTGAGACGCCGGTGCGCGGACCGGGGCGGGTGAACGCGGTGCTGGCCGCGGTCCGTGAGTTCTTGAAGTACTGCGTGTCGGTAGGCGCGGCGGAGGCGGTGTTGCTGGACGCGCTGTATGACGTGGTGCGCGACTGGGATGTGCCGGTCGAGGTCAGCGGGCAGCGGGTAGGGCTGCGGGAGCGTCCTCGGCATCGGTTGTGTGAGCCGGAGCGGGTGATCGTTGCGGCGACCGACGCGGAGGTCTTGGCGCTGCTGCGGGCGTGCCGTAACGCGCGGGACCGGTTTATCGTGCTGGCGTTGTGGCGGATGGGGTTGCGCCGCGGTGAGCTGACCGGCGTGCGCCGCGAGGACGTGCATTTCGTTGCGGATGCGACCCTGCTGGGGTGCGGGGTGCAGGGTCCGCATCTGCATGTGCGCCGGCGCGATAACCGCAACGGTGCCGTCGCGAAATCGCGTCGTGCTCGGGCTGTGCCCGCGGACTGGCTGGTGGTGCAGGCATACGACCAGTACGCCGCCGTGCGGGAAAGGTGCCAGGCCGCCGCTCCCTGTGATTTCCTGTTGGTCAATCTGTTCCAGGCACCGGTGGGTCAGCCGATGCGCCCCCAGGCGGTCAACGAGTTGCTGGCGGCGCTGTCGCGACGCGCCGGTCTGGGGCGTGGGATGCATCCCCATGCCTTGCGGCATTCCTTCGCGTCGAACGTCGCCGCGTCCGGCGCGACATTGGATGAGATCAAGGATCTGCTCGGGCATGCGTTTGTCACGTCCTCCGAGGTTTACCTGCATCCCGCACCTGACCGGTTACGCCAGGCGGTGGACCGTGTCGGCGTGCCCCGCATGGACGCGCCGTGACCACGGCCGTCGTAGGGGCGCCTCGTCGTGTCGATGAGGTGGCGAGGCTGCGCTCGTTGCTGCGGGCACCGTTCCTGCTCGAGGCAGGTTGGGACCCGCAGACCGGCGTGTTGGCACCGCCTCGCCAGCATCGGCTGCTGGGGCTGGCGCAGTGTCAGGTCGTCGACTGCGCGGGCGCGGTCCACCAGCCCAACGGCGCCCTCTGCCGGGTCTGCCTCGATCGGTATCGCGACGCCGGAAGGCCAGAGCTGTCGCAGTTCACCGCAACGGTGTCGGGCAAACGCAATGAGGCCGAACGACCGTGCCGGGTCGGCTGCCAGCGTCCTGCTCGAACCCGGGAACACCTGTGCAACACGCATTACCGCAATCGTCAGCGGTTCGCGCAGTTGACGCTGCAGCAGTGGCTTGCGCGGCCGCAGATCCGTCCGCTGCCATCGTGGGGTTCGTGCCGAGTGACCGGATGCCCGCGGTTGAGCTCGCAGCGCGATGGATTGTGCCCTCCGCATTTGGATCGGTGGCTGCGGCACCAACGCCAGCATCCGGATGCTCGGCTGGGTGCCTGGATCTGCGCCGGGGAACCGATCCTGGGTGGTCACACGGTGACGCTGGCCGGGTTGCCTGAACGGTTCCAGGTGGAATTGCTGCTCGCGGTGCAGCTGCGCTGCGACGCCGGTGTGAAGACCCGACCAACCAAGCTGCGCCGGATCGTCGCTGACGCGAAGACCCGCCGCGCTGGCAGCATCGCCGAGTTGCTCGCCAAGTCGAGACGCGCGTCGCGTTTCGACGATGTCCAGGCGACGCTGCGGGCGATGGACCGAGAGTTGCGCCGGGCGCTGTCCACCCCGGAACGCGAACGACCCAGCGATGTGTGGGATCTGCGCGTCTGGGGCTTGCGAGGAACCCTCGACTTCACCGCCTTGACCCAGCGGTGGCTGCGCGAAGCCGCGAAGACCTGGGCAATGGAAGACTTGCCTCTGCACCGCGGCGTCCAAGCCGGTGCGACCGCCCGCGCGACCCTGGCCGCGCTGGACCGGCTGTCGCAGACCCTGCGGCACTCCCGAGACGACGCCGGCGAAGACCCCCGCGTGTTGAGCCGCCGCGACGTCGTGGCCTGGCTCAACCGCCTCGCCCACCAGCAACACACCGGCACGCTGAGTGAGAAGAACCGGGTCGGCGTCGTCCGCCGGGTCCGTCGTTTCCTCGACGACATCCGTGGCCTCGGTGTGACCGGCCTCGGTGAGCCCGCGGAAGGTCTGCCCGCCGACGTGATGGTGCGCGCCGCCGACGTTCCCCGCGAACCCGACTCGGGCCGCTGCCGCGATCTGCCGCCCACCGTGCTGCAAACCCTGTGTGAGCACCTGCACCTGCTGCAAGAGCGCTCCGGCATCAACGACCGGCGCACCGTCGAATTGCTCATCGACACCGGCCGGCGCCCCGCCGAGATCTGCCGGCTGCCGTGGGACTGCCTCGACCGCGACGCCGACGGCAACCCCGTGCTGGTCTACACCGACTTCAAGAACAACCGTCTCGGACTTCGTCTGCCCATCGCCGAAGCCACCGCCCAGCTCATCGTCGACCAGAAAACTCTGGTCCAGGAACTCTTTCCCCACACGCCCGTCGGCCAGCTCGTACTGTTCCCGCGCGACAAAGCCAACCCGGACGGCACCAAACCCGCCCTGCACGACAGCTTCGCCGAAGCCCACCGCCACTGGATCGACACGCTCGCGGACAAACTCATCGACCGCGACGGGCGACCCGTCGACCACGCCACGATCACCGCCTACGCCTATCGACACACCTACGCCCAACGCCACGCCGATCAGGGCGTGCCCCCGGACGTGCTGCGAGATCTGCTCGGGCACAAAACCATGCGCACCACAGCCGGCTACTACCGCGTCACCGAGACCCGGGTGCGCGGCGCGGTCGACCGCGTCGCCCGCCACCAATTCGACGGCCACGGACGCCGGGTCTTCCACAGCATCGCCAAGCTGCTGACCGACGAACACGCCCGCCTGCGCGTCGGACAGGTCGCCGTGCCATTCGGCACCTGCACCGAACCTTCCAACGTCAAGGCCAGCGGACAAGCCTGCCCCTACAAGTTCACCTGCCTGGGCTGCGGCCACTTCCGCAGCGACGCGTCCTACCTGCCCGAACTGAAGTCCTATCTGCAGCAACTGCTCGCCGACCAGGAACGCCTGCGCGCCGCACACGACCTGGACGACTGGGCCCGGCAGCAACTCATGCCCCGCACCGAGGAGATCACCCAGCTGCGCGCACTCATCCGCCGCGTCGAGGTCGACCTCGCCGACCTCAGCCCCGCCGACCGCGAGCAGATCACCACCGCGATCGCCGTCATCCGCACCGCACGCCAGCACGTCAACCTCGGCATGCCCGCCATCCGACCACCCACCACCGGGCCGTGAACCCATCATGACGACACCACCAGCCGGCACCAGCCCACTGACCCAAGCCCGCCACCACGACGTCGCCCGCCGACGTCTACGGGTGCAACACGCCCTGGCCGACATGCACGCCAAAGCCGAAGAGATCACCATCTCCAGCGTCGCCGCCCGAGCGAAGGTCCACCGCTCCTTCATCCACCGGCACCCCGACCTGCACGCCGCCGTCCTGCAGGCTGCCGACCCCGCCACGAGCAGCCCACACTCCGCCTCAACCGCGGTCAGCCGCACCTCACTGATGGCCGACAACGCCAACCTGCGCGACCGCAATCGCCGACTCGTGCACCAAGTCCACGACCTCGAAGCTCGCCTCAGCGACATCCTCGGAGCCCAAGCATTCGAACGCACCGGCCTCGGCGGCCCCTCCCGCGTCCAACAGCTTGAAGCCGACAACGAGACCCACCGCCAGCACATCCTCGATCTCACCCGCGCCCTCGAGGAACGCGACGAAGAACTCGCCGCAGCACGCGAATCCAATCGTCGCCTCATGGCCGAACTCAACAGAACCGCATCGCGGTGACTCACGCCGAACACCGCAACCCCGTGCGCGACACCTGTCGCACACCACAGTTACCACCATGCAGGCCGTTGACCAGCAAGAACGCCGTCGCCAACAACCCAGATCCCAAGCCAGCCCCGACAGAAGGGCCGGTAACCGGGTTCAGGTAGGGGAACTGGCAAGCCTTGCTGGGCAAGTCCTGCACGGTGCGCACGTTGCCGGCGAAGCAGTCCCAGGTACGCACGCGCACCGGGACGCCCGGCGTGAGGGCCGCGACTGGTTCGCGACCGCCGAACGTGTAACCGACGGTGTCTGCGGTGGCGTCGATGAGCTCCAGCTCAGACATGGCCACCCACCCGTGCGAATGGGGTGGTTCCGTCCACGATCGCCGCGTCGGGTCCCAGGCCGGAGAGCCGTGGGCGTCGCCCGGTCGCGACCATGGTGAGCAGCACGAGCACGCCCAGGGCGAGCCAGGCCAGGCCGAGGCGCTGGGCGAGGATGTTCGCGTGCACGATGATCCCGACCAGGATGATCACGCCGAGGAGGGGAAGGATCCACTGACGTAGTGCGGGTCCCGCCACTGGCCCGAGGCGTCGGCGGCGGGCGAGTACGGACAGGTGCACGACGATGAAGCTCAAGATCGCGCCGAAGTTGACCAGGCTCGCCATCAGGGTGATGCCGTCGGTGCGAGACGCCATGTACAGGCCTAGAGCCAGGGATATGGCGGCGGTCAGCAGGATGCCGTTGGTCGGCACCGAGCGGGCTACGGACACCTTGGCCAGGAACGCGGGTAGTTGCCGATCTCGGGCCATCGCGTACAACAGGCGTGAGGTAGCGACCTGAGCGACCATGTTGTTCGCCAGCCCCCACGCAAGCGCTGTCGCCAGCGCGGTCATGGTGGCAAGCCACGGCCCGGCCGCGACCCGAGCGGTATCAAAGAACGCTGTGCCGGCCGGGTCGCCGTCGGCGATAAGCCTTGCCGGATCTTCAACCAGCAGCGCCGCCAGAAACGTTTGAGCGATGAATACCAGGCCGGTCACACCCAGCGCGGCGATCATCGCGCGGCTGACCTGCCTGGCGCCGCCCTTGGCATCCTCCGCGAGCGTGGACAGGGCGTCGAAGCCCAGGAAGGACAGGGTTGCGACCGATGCCGCTGCCGCAAGCACACCGAGCTGGAAGTGGCCGCTGGTATAGATCGGCTCCCAGGAGAATCCGCGCCCGCGGCCCATGGCCACCGCCACCAGCGCCGAGGCCACATAAATAGCCAGGATGACTAGCTGCCCGATCAGGAAGACGTTGTTGGACAGTCGGGTGGTCTTGATCCCGAGAAGGTTCACCCCGGCATTGACCACGACAAACACGATGATCCAGCCCCACACCGCAACCGCCGGCATGATGGAGTTCATGGCCACCGCCGCGATCAGCGACAACAACCCCGGGACCAGGACGTAGTCGAGCAGGATCGTCCAGCCGGCGAGGAAGCCGGCCCAGGGGGCGACGGCTCGGCCCGCATAGGTGTAGACACTGCCGGCCATCGGGTATGCCTGTGCCATCACGCCGTACGACGACGCAGTGACCATCATCGCCACCATCCCGATCGCGTACGCGAGGGCGACCATGCCGGCCGAAGCCTGGAACACCGAGCCGAAGATGCCCATGGGGGCGATCACGACCATGTAGATCAGCCCGTAGACCACCAGGTGCCCGAAGCGCAGGGTGCGCCTGAGCTCCTGGCGATAGCCGAACCGTTCCAGGCTTATCGAGCCGTCCAAGGGCTGTGCAGCCATGACCGTCCGCACCTTTCTCATGAGGGATACAAGCGGGTCAAGAGAACAAGGGACAAGTGGATCTGGGCGCGCCGACAAGCGTGTGGCGCTGAAGCCGGCGCACCCAGCCCCCGGACCCGGCCAAGGCGGGCCGCCAAGACCTACAGGCCAGGTACGTGAGACCTCACCCACCGCGCCGCATCGGGGCAGACACGGCAGGCGAGGAGATCGACCGTCACGAGCGGCCCAGTCGTGACGGGGAGTTGTTTAGCCGTTACAGGCTCTCGTGTGACGCGGCTCGACCGGAAGGACGTCGCACTGAAGTAGCACCGAAGTTTTGTGGAAGTTCGCGGCCTCTCGAGCGTTCAGCTCTCGGGGGATCCACACGCAACTGTCATGCTGGGACCATGGCAGAACTGAACGGGCGCCCCGTCAGCCTGGACGAGTTGCAGACGCTCGCGCTGACCAACTACGGGCACTTCACAAGCTTCCGCATCGACGACGGACGGGTGCGCGGGCTGCCGCTGCACCTGGAACGCCTTAACCGTGACTGCCAGGCGCTCTTCGGAGTATCCCTCGACGCTGGCCACTTGCGAGATCTGGTCAGAAGTGCCGCACCCAAACAGGGCGCGGCCACCATCCGAGTCACCGTGTTCGACCCCACAACCGATCTGGGCCGTCCCGCCTCCGCACGTGATCCGCACGTATTGGTGACGCACCGACAGGCAGCAGCGCTGCCCTTGTCGCCATTAAGTGTTCAAACTTGCACATTCCTTCGGGACACTCCGCAGGTCAAAAGCGTCGGCCTGTTCGGAACACTTCGTCAAAGGCGCCTCGCGCAGTTGAACGGCTTCGACGATGCCTTGTTCGCCGATGCCACCGGCCTGATCTCCGAAGGGGGCACCTGGAACGTAGGCTTCATCGATGGCACCCAGATCATCTGGCCAGATGCGCCGTGCTTACCAGGCGTCACCATGCGGCTGCTCCACGACCCGTCGCACCGCGTTCTGCCGGTGCGCCTTGAGGACCTCAACTCCATGGAGGGCGCCTTCGCTACCAACGCGGCCATCGGTGTACGGGCGATCACGAGGATCAACAACGTTACGTTGCCGGAGCACAGCCCGGCCCTCGACATCCTCCGCAAGGAGTACCTGAACACCGAGACAACATTCGTGTAAGGACTAGTCAAAAGCTCTGGGGCACCTGGACAAACTGCGGAGTGAGATGGTCACAGTCGAGCGTTGGACAGGCGTGGAGGCCAAGGCGCTGCGTCTGGCGAAGCGAATGAGCTTGCACGCCTTCGCGGCTCACCTCGGAGTCAGTGAGCGCACGCTCTCCACGTGGGAGCGTAGAGGACTCGACATCACCATCCGCGAGATGAACCAAGCTGCTCTCGATACCTCGCTGAAGGTCTCGAGCCCCGACGTCCAAGCACGCTTTGCATCGTTCGTCGGACTACCGGTCGACGTTCTGCCGGAGTCGACGGAACCTGCCGCCGAGATCGAGGTGATGGCGCAGCACCGGCATCCCGTCGATGGCAAGATGATGGTCCTCATCGACGCGGGTACGTTTCTCGCCGGCGAGGCAGGTGAACCCGTGTGGCTCCCACCGTTCTACATCGACGTCTTCCCGGTAACCAACGGCGAGTACGTGCGGTTCGTTGCCGAGACCGGTCACCAACCACCGGATCACTGGCCCAGAGGTAGGTGCCCCGACACTCTCTTCGATCATCCCGTCACATACGTCACCTGGCACGACGCCCGCTCCTACGCCTTGTGGGCTGGCAAGGAACTCCCCACAGGCCAGCAATGGGAAAAGGCGGCCAGGGGCACACGTGGCGACACGTATCCATGGGGCAACCAGCAAACACCAGCAAAATGCAACGTTCGAGAGAGCGGCATCGGATCCACCACCCCAGTAAACCGCTACCACAGCGGCGTAAGCCCGTACGGCGTCTATGACCTGTGCGGCAACATCTGGGAATGGTGCAGCACGAGAACCGAGCCCAGCCGATACGAATTGAAGGGCGGAGCCTACACGTCCCCCTTCATGCGATCAGCGCCGCACCTGTTCAACGACGCATCCTCCACGATGCTCGACGATGACACCGGATTCAGATGCACCAGCCGGACCATAAGTCGAGGTTGACATGGCCCTAGTAGACCGCTGGACCGGACACGAGTCGAAAGCGCTTCGCCTGGCGAAGCGGATGAGCATTGCGGCATTCGCCGCGCATCTGGGAATCAGCGAACGCACGCTCTCGACATGGGAACGCAAGGGGCTAGGAAGCGCAATACGCGCAGCGAACCAAGAAATCCTTGACACGTCACTTCGAGGCTCGGCTCCCGACGTGAAAGAGCGCTTCAGGGCCCTCGTCGGGGGAACGTGTACGCTGGATGACTTCTGCCATGATGTCGGAACGGCAGACGAGCCGAGTGGCACGCCGAACAACCCTCCCGCTGCGGGCATCGAGTTCAATCCAAATCCTCGTAGAGGAGACCTGGTTCGCCGCCCAGGTCGAAATGGCAGCCTGCAGTTCGAAAACGCGCATAGCCGGCATGGCCGCTTATCGACGGGAAGGCTCGCAGGTAAGGAATCCGTCTTCGCCAGCAACTTCCGTTTGGGCGAAAGCGAGGACATTATCGATGTCGCCGCGCGCGTCCACCGGCTCACCTCTGCGATCGACTTTCAGATCGTGGCCGCTGTCGGAGAAAATCTAGACAACCTGATTTCGGAATACGAATCCGCTAAACATAGTGAATTGACTCAACTGCTGGTGAAACAACGCCGTTGGATAGACGGCATTACCGAGAGGTGTCAAGGCGCCGTCAAGCGGCAGCTCTACCAGATGTCCGCGAAAACAGCGGGACTTCTCGGTTACGTAAGCACCGGAAGAGGCGACTTCCCGCTTGCCCGGTCCTACTGCATCGAAGCATCTTACCTGGCTGACTTCGCTCACGATGATGAGCTCAAGGCCTGGGTACGGGGCATGCAAAGCTTCTGTGAGTATTACGCGGGAAACTACAAGCTAGCTTTAGACTACGCGCAAGATGGCAGACGGCTCGCAGGAACTACTGCACAAGGTGTTCGTCTTGCAATCAATGGCGAAGCCCGGGCCAGAGGCAAACTCGGCGATCCAGATGGTGTCCGTCGGGCCGTGGACGACGCTTACCGACTCGCTTCTTGCCACAGCACGCCGCAGCGCGCTCCCTCCAGCGTGGGATTCGGGAGGTACAGCGACTGTCAGATCGCCGCGAACGCAGCCACCGCATACCTGTCGGTCCATCGTCCCGACGAAGTTCAGCACTATGCGAATATCGCGCTGCCGGAGATCGTCGAGTTCGGCTCCCCCTGGAGTCAAACCCTAGTTACCCTCGACATCGCGTCCGCGATCATCGCAAGCGACGAGGCAGATCTCGATCGCGCCTCCTTTCTGGTCAGTCAAGCCCTCGAAGTTTCGGCGGACCGCCCCGTTATCTCCGTACGTCAGCGAACCATCGACTTTGTCAAGGCCGCCACGGCACGATGGGGGTTCACGCCCGAGCTCCAACCTATTGTTCAAGCGCTGGAATTGCAGGAGCGGTTTTGAGTAGTAAGCACATGGACGGGCATGACGCGCAGCCCGGCGCGGCGGAGGACCTGCGGAAATTTCGTGCTACACCTTCCTTGTCGGACCACTGGGCCCGCCTTGGCGGGCTGTCCGCCCCACGGACCTATTACTGGTATCTGACCTTCGAGAAATCACCTCACTTGGCCGATATGGCTCGACTATGCCAAGAGTCTTTGAGGTTTCCCTACTACGATCTTGTGGTCGCCGAAGAGCTGCATCTGACACTCGACCGAATAGGCGATGAGGATCAGCTCTCACCGACGCAGCTCAGCGCTATCCAAGAGAATGCGCATGCCATGTGTGAACAGGTCGCCCCCTTCTCGGTGGCGATTGGATCTTTGACAGGCACTGCGGGAGCGGTCGGGTTCAGCGTCTCTCCACGGGAGCCGATCGCAGCGTTGCGTGACGTTCTTCGCTCGGCCACATTGTCCGGCGGTGAAAACGTAAGGCCTAAAGAAGGAGCCTTCCACGCCCACGTTGCAATCGCCTATGCCAATGCCGAAGTCGATCCGGCTGCGGCGATAGAGGCTGTGGTACGGCTACATTCCATTCCGCCCGTAAGAGTTGCCGTCACCCAAGCCCAGCTTGTTCTGCTCGAGCGCCAGCGTGGGTCGTACGCCTGGCAGCCAATCGCCCCCGTGAGGTTAAGGGGCGCCCTCGGACCAGAGCTACGCGAGGACACTGGGATCTACGGAGACCGCCCTGCGCACACGAGTCGCGTAGGCGATACGTGATTCAGCCCGCGTGGTCGAAGACTGATGTCCTGTTTGCCTAGCTCCCTGCCCGAGAGCTGACCCACCCGGTGTGAAACGTGGCGACGCCTGGGGCTACGGGCAACCACTCGCGAGCTCAGCGCCCCCAAAGCGCACCTGCACCGATTGGACCAATATGACCAATGCCCGCATACGCGCAACGTCGTACATCACCCGAACCACTCGCCTTGGGCCCGAACTCCTCGTCTTCAGCTACCCCTCCGTGCCGGATGCCGGCACCCACCTGCCCGGAGGCGGCGTCGAAGCCTCGGTCCACAGCGCGGCTGCGATCACGCTCCGTTCACCCGGATCACTGGCACACGGCGAAGGCAGCATTAGCATTCGCCGGGCACTGGGTCAGCGGCGGCAAGTGGCTACTGCGCGAGCTACGAGAGCTCGACCCCGGCCTGGCCACCCGTTGGCTGGCCGCCCGCGACGATCCGGCGCCGATTGCCGCAGAGGTTCTTGCCCGCAGCGGCGGCCCGCTGTTCGACGGCTATCGCGCCTGAACCTCGTCGCCAGTACGCCGGGCGACACAGCACCGAGGGCAGATGACATCGCACCTGCGGCAAACTCGGCCCCGAAGGAGTCGCATGGAGTTCCAAGCGATTGAGCGCCCGCCGCAGTCCTTCCAGCAGGGCTTGGCAGGCGAGGACATCCAGGCGATATGCCGGCGCGTCTACGGCGGCGATGCTGAGGTCGTATCCGCGATGGAGCTGGGCGGGGGCAGGTACAACAACACCTACCTTGTGGTGGTGACTGGACGGCCGCAGCCGGTGGTCCTACGGGTCGCGCCGCCGCCGGATCGGCAGTTCCGCAGCGAGCACCAGTTGATGCGCAACGAGTTCGCCAGCATTCCGTGGCTCTCGGTGCTGGCGCCGCTGATGCCCCAGGTCATCGCCGCGGATTGGTCCCACACCGTGGTGGGCCGCGACCACATGGTGCAAAGCTTCCTGGACGGTGTTCCGGCCCCCGACCGTCTCGGTGACTACCCCCGCTCGACGTGGCCGGGCTTCTACCGGCACTCGGGTGCGATCGCCCGCGCCGTGCACACGACAACCGGTGCGGCCTTCGGTCCGCTCGCCGGCCCGTGCCGTGCCACCTGGAGTCAGGCAGTGCTCGCGTCCCTGCGTGACATCGCCACCGACCTCGACAGTGTCGGTGTCGACGCGGCAGACCTGCGCAAGGTCACCGCGCTGGCCGAGCAGCACAGCGCCGTCGTGGACGAGATCGACGAGCCGCACCTGCTCGGCGGTGACCGCCGACCGCGACATCGCGACGTGCACCCGGCAGGGCGTGACCACCGCGGCGAGCCACCTTGCCCGTCGCGGTGCACGTCCGTGACGAGGCACCGGATGGTGGGCCGCAGACCGTGGTGGATGTGCTGGACGACGAGTTGCGCGACGGCGGGTGTGCGCTGGTCATCGGCAATTCGGACCGGCTGCGTTTGGATCCCTTGATGCCTCGCCGGGTGTCATGCGCCGGTAGCGACGTGTAGCCGCACGGTGGTACCGGCGGGTGTGCTGCGGATCTGGACCAGGTCGCACAGTTGGTTGGCCAGCCACAGCCCGCGCCCACCGGCCTGGTCGAGGGTGGGGCGTTGCCGGCCGAGCAGGGGATGGCCGCGCAGCTGGCCGGCATCACTGATCTCGCAGACCACTGCGTCGCCCTCACACCACAGTCGGATGGTGCCCTGCCCGCCACCGTGACGCAGACTGTTGGTGGCCACTTCGTTTACGGCGAGCATCAGATTGTCGGTGGCGTCGCGGTCCAGGCCGTAATCCTCGGCGTGGCGCTGGACGTGGGCGCGCAGCATCCGGAGCACATGGGTGCCCGTCGCGAACGCCGTCGGCTCCGCGTGCGCCGGCGCCGGCGGCAGCGGGTGATCCAGCCGGGCGGGAGACGGATGCGCATGCAGGTAGTCACGACTGCGCCGCCGCGTGCCGTGACGCACTACGACGGGATGGCTTCGGCGGGCCTCGTCCACCACGTCCGGCGCCAATGCCTCGATGTCGTACGGGCAGAGCAGCGACCAGGCGTGACTGTCGGCGAAGGCGACATTGAGCAACGTCTCGTGCGCCTGACACTCGACAAGTTCGGCGGCACCGCGGCCGGCCCAGATCGGCTCTCCGATACCCCGCACCGGCCGATCGGCGTGCAGATGCTCGTCGACGAACTGCCGCCACCGGGGAATGATGCGTGCCGGATTCCGGCCCACGTGTGCCATGTCGGCGAAGTGCACCCGGTCGGCGTCTCCGCCCAACGCGGCGCGCAACGCCGTGATCTTGACGGCGTCGACCACGACCAGGGTCGGCTCGTCGCAGGCCAGCCCTTCGCGGATGAACGGCACCGTCCCGTCGAGGAATTCGCGATGGCCTGCGTACAGCAGCGCCTCATGCCGAAAGGCGCGACTGTGCTCCCGGGCGTGGTGCGTTTCGATGACGCTCATCGCGCCTCCTGCACCGGCGCGGCCGACGACCCGACCCGCGCAGAGTGATGACCGGAGGGCTCGGGGTGAAACTCCACCATAGGCAACAGCAGGTCCAGGTCGAACAGCGTCCAGCAGCGCCGGAAGGCGAGACTCGCGTCTTCGACGATCACTCGCAGGTCAGGCCGGGAGCGGACCAGCCGAACCAGGGCCTGGATCCCGTCCACCGCGATGAACTGTAGGCCGGACGCTCGCAACCGAAGGAGGGAAGCCCCACGGGACATGCTCGCCAGCGCCCGCTCGAACACCTCCACATTCAAAGTGTCGATCTCGCCGGTCACCTCCCACACCCCGCCGGCCACGTTCCACATCCGCAGGCCGGGATCGGCCGGCACGGCACCGACGGTTGCCGGGTGAACGGCCACCATTTCCGCGATCGTGTCGGCATCGAAGTGTCCAGTGCGGTAGGCGCAGACCACCGTCGCGCCCAGCTCTCGGACGACCTCGTCCAACCTCAGCTCGAAATCGGCCAGCTCCGCCCGGCTCGGCGGACAGGACAGCAACCAGTCCATGTCCGCGACCAACCGCAAACCGCGGTACCCCTCGCGTCGCGCCGCCTCGGTCTCGCGCCGAAACATTGCGTACATGACCTGCGGATCAACCGGTCCTCGGCCGAGAAACGCCACATGCGGGTCGGCCCAGGTCACTGCCGCATCCGCTGGTGCACTTTTCAAACTTGCGTGAGGAGCGAACCGGAACAACTTCTCGCCATGAACTACGCCGTCGGCCAGGCAATCGGCAGTCCATGCCTCGAACTCGGCCGCCGAGTCGACCACGCAGCACACGTGCGAGCCCGGACCCCACCGGTCCAGCTCGCCGTACTGCGCCACGTGGCCTGCATCCCGCACGCCGACCACCATAGCCACGGACCGCGCCCAAAGGCATCCCCGGTACGCCGAGGGAGGGCACCACCAAAAGGTCACACCCAGGGTCCGGCGGTTCGTACGGCTTGCTGGGCACAGCCGCCTCGTTACCGGGCGAGATCGTCGCCGTGGACGTGCGCCAGGCGCAGGGATGCGCCGCCGGGCACGTCGCGCCGCGAGCTGCATCGCTCGACCAGACGCTCAGATTGGCTGACCGGGGTGCTCGCGTAACCCCAGGTTACGGTTTCGCGGTTGAACCCGGCGGTCAACCGGCGGCGCCCGTCGGCTGGTCGTCAGGGCCCGAGGCGTCAAGTAGGTGCCCGGTGGGCAAGGTAGGGTGCGAGGCCGTGTCGAAGTAGGCAGCCTCGGCGGCGTCTGCGGCGCCCTCCGCCACCAGGTGCCAGTGGATCCGCGCTGCCAGCTCGGCGTCGCCGGCGGCGTGCGCGGCGGTCATGCGAGCAACCTGGAGCTCCGCGAACGTCTGGGCTGACGAAGACCGAGTGCATGACATCCCTCTATACTGAAGCGCTCGAATGTCGGCACAATGTCGGACTTGCGACAGTCACGCCCTTGGGCCGCCACGACATTTGCACTCCTGGGCTTACCGCAGGCGGCGAAGCCCATCAAGCACGGGTCCAGGTCGGTCACCCTTGTGGGCCCATGGCGGGCACAGGCGTCACTCGATTGAGGGACGTACGGCCGAGGCGACGACTCATCCGGCAGCACCATAGGTCACAAGCTGTCTGTTCTGGACGTCTGCCCGATCTCTGTGCCCGAAGAACTCGGCATCCGACCTCCATCGCTCGCTTGTTGGCATACCGTTCCGCGCTGCGCTGCGCGGGCACCCCCACCCGGCTCACCGACGAGCTTTGCGCACGCTATATCACCAACGCCGCCGCGTTGGCGCCACCAGAGTCGTAGCCGCTGCTGGCTTCCCACGTGCCGCGGTAGCCGATGAAGGCACCACAGCGAAGATCATCACCGAGGTCGTCCGGGACTCCGAGCGATCAACGATTGGATCGCCGCGCTCGAGAGCAGATCACCGCCGCACTCGCCGAGCGTGATGTCGAACGCCAGAGCCGCGCAGGGTGCTCGGCAGCGTGTCGGACATCGTCGACGTCAAGGCTGCCACTGGACTCCGGTCAGCGCCGCTAGTCGGCGACGCTGATCAGGGCAACCGCATCCGGGACTCCCACGCGAATTGGTTCAATAAGCCGGTTGTTGGCGCAGGTCAACACCGCGACGGAGCCGGTGGCGGCCCGGCGAACCGGGTGGGCTTGATCGTGGCGCAACACATCGCCGGCGCAGGTAGCTGGTGTGTACAGCCAGAACATTGAACCGTCGGCCATCATGCCAAGGTAGGTCTCGGTGAGCGTGGCACCGATGAATCGTCTGAGCGGGCGTAGTCGAGTATCGGCAATTGGATTCCGGCCAGGAAACGCGCTGGGCGCTGCCGATGTACACCCCAGTGGCGAAACGCTGACGCACCGGCATTCCGCATCTCAGCCAGGGCGACCCCGGCCCGAGGTGTCACCCGAGGCCCCGGTGTTGCTGGCGTTTCGCAACCCGGCTGCGCACCGGACCGGTATCCATAGGGGGTGGGCCGAAACAGGTTGGCGTTCATCCGGCATATCGCTGTGCGGGGCAGCCCGCACCGGTGGTACCTCGTCATCAGTGCGCTCGCGCTGTTGGTCGGCGCGCTGCTGCCTCCGGCGGCACGCTTCGGGGTGTACATCGCGGTGGCCGGCTCGGTCATCGTGGCGGTCGCCGTGGGCGTGCGCCGGCACCGGCCGGTGTGGCAGACACCCTGGTGGCTGCTGGCAGCCGCGGTGGCCATGTCCCTGCTGGCGAACGTCGGCTGGGTGATGGTGATGACCCCGGCTGGCACGCCCCGCTTTCCGTCGGTCGGCGACGCCTGCTACGCCGCGACACTCGTGGTCCTGGCATCGAGCCTCTACCGGTGGGTACGACCGGACCACCGCCGTGGTGGCGCAGTGGACGCCAGCATCGTGGCGATCGGCGGCGGCGCCGTGCTGTGGACCCTGGTCATCGGCCCGTTACTGCTCGACGGGCGTTTCGGGGGGCTGCGGCTGAGCAGCTACCTCTTCTATTTGGGCATGGACCTGCTGATCCTCGTGCTGACCGTCCGCGTCGTGGTGGTATCGCGGGTCCGTACGCCCGCGTATCGCCTGATGGTCACCGCATCGAGCCTTCTCGTGGCGACCGACACCGTGCACTACACGGCGTTGCTGGCCGGGCGGAATCTGAGCACGGTGACCGCGCTGGGCTGGCTGGGCTGCTACCTGCTGATCGGCGGCGCGGCCCTGCACCCGTCGATGGCGCGCAGCACCGGCAGCATGCCGGGTAACCCGTCACCGGCATCGCGGCGGCGGTTGATCACCTACGTGTCGCTTGCTGCCGGTATCAGCGGGCTCAGCATCGTCAGGCTCACCGCTGTGGTGCCTGGCACGCAGGCGACGCAACTCATCGTCTTGGAGGCCCTGGGCGGCGTGCTGTCCGCACTGCTGGTCCTGCGCCTTTCCCAACTCGCCACGCTGCTGAACCGCCGCGTACACCTGGATCCGCTGACCGGCCTGGGCAATCGGGCCGCGCTGCAGGACCGCCTGGACCGGGTGAGCAATCGACACAGGGTGCTGCTCTTGGTGGACCTCGACGGCTTCCGTGACCTCAACGACACGTTCGGCCATCAGGCGTGTGACGCCCTGTTGACGGAGACGGCCGGGCGGATCCGGGCGATCGTGCACACCGACGCGACCGTGGTACGCCTCGACGCCGATCAGTTCGCGGTGCTGGCCCCGGCCGGCGACGACCGCAGCGGCGCCGGCTTGGCGCAGCGCATCCTCAGCGCTGTGCACGAGCCGTACCGGGTGCGCGGCCTGACCGTGCGGCGGTTGTCGGCGAGCATCGGCGCCGTGCCACTGCTGGGTTACCAGGACGGCTCCCCGGGCCTGCGCGACGCCGACCTGGCCTTGCGGACCGCGCAGGCGCTCGGCGGCGACCAGGTCGCGCTGTTCGACCCTGCCGCACACGCCGAACGGCTGGCCAACACCGAGCTCGTCGCACAGTTGCACCACGCGATCGAGGCCGGCGAGCTCAGCATGCACTACCAACCGATCATCGAGCTCGCCACCGACCGGATCGTCGCCGCGGAGGCGTTGCTGCGGTGGACGCGGGCCGACGGCACCGCCGTCCCTCCGGCGCGGTTCATCCCGCTGGCCGAGCAGAGTGGCGTGATCATGGCCATCGGTGACTGGGTCCTGGCACAGGTGTGTCAAGACATGCACCATTTGTGGGTCGAACACGACCTGGCGGTGAGCGTGAACGTCTCCGCCCAGCAGCTGCGCGACCCGCTGTTCGCGGCCCGCCTGCTGCACCTGCTCGACACCGCCGGCGTGCCGGGTTCCGCACTGATCGTCGAGATCACCGAGACCGTGTTGGTCACCTCCGTCACCGACGCCGCGACCGTGGTCTCGCAACTGCAACAGCTACGAAGCCACGGGGTGCGCATCGCCATCGACGACTTCGGGACCGGCTATTCGTCGCTGGCGTACCTGCGTGAGCTTCCCGTGGACATTCTCAAGATGGACGGCTCGTTCACCGCCGAGCAGGTCGACAAGGGCGGTAGCCGGGAACTCGCCTTCATCCGCACCATTCTGGAGCTGGGACGCAGCCTGAACCTTCTGACGGTGGCCGAGGCGGTAGAAACCGCCACCCAGGCTCAGCGTCTGCGTACCCTTGGTTGCGACCTCGCCCAGGGCTACTACTTCGCCCGGCCCGCACCAGTGACGGCCCTGCACGACCTCCTCCAACACCGGCCGGCAACAGCAGCACCACGGCCTGCTACCAGTGCCGCCACGATCAACGAAACCTAAATCCAGCGGCTCACCTACACGCCATCAGAAGGACAAGGACGGACCGGTAAGTAGTCTCCACCGTCGTGTCCGCCAGGCAACTGCCGGAGAGAGATGCTAACGACCACCGTCGCGGCGGCGAGCACCCGCTGCGACTCGTGCAGCATCCCATCACGGCAGCTCACCCCGGACCGTCCTACGCACGGTCAGATTTGAGGAAGAGCTAGCGTCAAGCGCCTAGCCGTCGATGACATCCAGGCTGATCGGCAGGCCAGTAAGCGATACCGGGTGGTCCAGCCAGGACGCCCCGGGGCCGACCATCGAATGGGAGATCCTCGACCCGCGAGGGCATCCACTCTTCACCGCGAAGCCGCGCGGAGGCGAGCACGCCAAGCCGGCATTGGGCCGCCGCGAAAAGGTCGGTGCGTCGATGCCGCTGAGTGCGCAGGCCGCGCGTGAGGTGGCACATTGTTCTACCTGCCGAACGGTGCCATCAGGACCAACGGGCGCAAGATCAGCTCGATGGCCACGCGGGCGTCCCAGGGACCGCCGCCCGGCTTGCGTGCACCCGAAAGAAGTCACCCCGTTCGGCGCCGGTAACGGCGCCTACGATGGACGCCACCGACCCTGTCGGCCACGCCCGGCGCCTGCGAGGACCAGCCATGACCAACGCCGCGGATCTGCGACTCGGCGACCACGTCTGCCTACCGTTCGACACCGACGACGCGCTGCGGGCGCACGTCGCCGCGTTCACCGCCGCCGGCCTCGACGCCGGTCACCGCGTCATGGTGTTCACCCCGACGAGCACCGTCGACGCCATGACCGGCTGGCTGAGGCGGCATCACCGCGCGTCCACCCGGGCCCTGGACACCGGCCAGCTCCAGATCCACTCACCGGACGACGTACACCTGGCCGGCGGTTGCTTCGAGCCCGACCGGATGATGACCGGATTCGCGCACGCGACCGAGCAGGCACACGCCGACGGCTACCCGGGCCTGCGAGTCACCGTCGACATGAGCTGGGCCTTGCAACCCGTCCCGGGCGTCGAGCACCTGTTCGACTTCGAAGCCAAAGCCAACCGCCTGTTCCTCGACCACCGCCTGGCCGCCGTGTGCGCCTACGACGAACGCCGCTTCAGCCCCGCCGCCATCAACCAGGCCTGCGCCGCACACCCCAGCACCCCCGGCATGGCCACGATGCGTTTCACCCGTCCACCCCGCCCCGGCCTGAACCTGTCCGGAGAAATCGACATCGGCAACCGGCAGGCCCTCGACGGACTACTCACCACCCTGCCTTACGCCGACACCACCCTCGACCTCACCGGCGTCACGTTCATCGACGCCGGCGGGGCCGGTGCGCTGCTCCACTTCGCGCAAGCCCGCGGCGACCGCACCACCACGATCGTCGCCGGTCCCAAAGTGGTCCGGCTCCTGAATCTCCTGGACGCCGCCACGGTGGCCGGCCTCACCGTGGTCGCCGCCAAGCTGTCAACCCAGCTGCAGGAGACACCGTGACCCGCCAATCCGCCCTCGACGACAGATTCGTGC
This sequence comes from Actinoplanes sp. NPDC051346, assembly GCF_040682215.1. Classification (NCBI taxonomy): domain Bacteria; kingdom Bacillati; phylum Actinomycetota; class Actinomycetes; order Micromonosporales; family Micromonosporaceae; genus Actinoplanes; species Actinoplanes sp. NPDC051346. Next base: position 37,040 of record NZ_JBFBAJ010000007.1, read on the forward strand.
ATCCGGCGCTGTTCTACCGCGACGACGCCGAATACCTGGCCGGCACCGTGCCGTTCGTGCGTGCCGGACTGGCCGCCGGTGAACCCGTCGCGGTCGCCGTCCCGCCGGACAACCTGCGGCTGCTGCGCGACAGCCTCGGCGTCGACGCGGCCAGTGTCCGCCTGCTGGACATGACCGTGGCCGGCCGTAACCCGGGCCGGATCATTCCCGGCGTGCTCCGCGCGTTCGCGGACGCCCACCGCGACGTCCCCGTTCGCATCATCGGCGAACCGATCTGGGCCGGTCGCAACGACGCGGAATACCCGGCCTGCGCCCAACACGAGGCGCTGATCAACCTGGCGTTCGCCGGACGCGCCGTTACGATCCTGTGCCCGTACCACACCGGATCGCTCAGCCCGCAGGTGCTTGCCGACGCTGCCGTCACCCATCCGGTCCTCGTCGACGACGACGGCGAACGGCACAGCGACCACTACGACCCGTACGCGATCATCAACGGCTACAACACACCCCTGCCCGCCCCACCGCACGCCGCATCGATCCGGTTCACCTTCATCACCGCCGCGCGGGCCCGCCGCTTCGCCGTCGAGACGGCCCGTCGGCTGCGGCTGCCGGACGCGCGCATCGCAGACCTGGAACTGGCCGCCGCCGAACTCGCCGCGAACGCCGTCACGCACGGCGGCGGGACCGCCACCATCACCATGTGGGCCGACCACCGATACGTCATCTGCCAAGTACAGGACGGCGGGCATCTGACAGACCCTCTCGCCGGCCGGGTCCCCGTCACACCAGACAGCCTCCGCGGCCGCGGCCTACTGCTGATCAACCACGTCGTCGACCTCGTCCGCATCCACACCAGCACCCAAAGCACCACCACTCGTGTCCACATCGCACACGACTACGCGAAGAAACCGCCCTGTCATGGTGAACTCGGGACGTTGCTGAGCGACTCCCTGACCGCCAACACATAGCTCCAGGCGGCCCCGGCTTGCCATCGCCGTCAAGGTCATTTGCCGTTGTTGATCTTCACGGGTGAAGAGCGGGGACCCACTCGCCGGGTCGCTGTCGTGCTACGGCCAGGGCAGGACGCCGGCCGGTACGGTGATCCCGGTCTGCCCTCAGTGCGGCGCGGCGGGTGTACCGCTGTTCTCGGCCTGCCCCTCCCGGAGTCTTCAGAGCTCGCGGAATGAGCGGATCGCCCGCGTTGACGTATGGCCTTGTTGGTTACCGCTACCTCGGCGCACGGTCAAGGCTGTGTGCCTCGACGGTGCTATACCTGACCCGTAGGCGGCGGCCGGCGCACTGATCACGTCACGGCGCCGGTTTCTGGAGGGTGATCTCTTCGGCGTACCCCTTAAGGCGACGTCTCCACGCTTTGAAGGGAGAGCCGTCGGATCCGCGGGGGACTTTGGAAGCTGACAGTGGTTTCGCTGTTGTGGGTCAGGGTTGGCGTGGTGGTGGGGTGAGGAGGGTGAGGGCGAGGATGGCGACGTCGTCGCTGCGGGGTTTGGGGCCTACGTCGGCGTTCAAGATGTGCTCGACCAGAGCTGCGGGTTCGTCCGGGGGTCCGGACTGGATCGCTGCGCAGAGTTCGGTCAGGCCGCGGTCGACGGTGTAGCGGCGGTCCTCGATGAGTCCGTCGGTGTACAGCACGATGCTGCATCCAGGTGGCAGCGAGAGTATCTGGTCGCGGTAGGTGGCGTGCCGGGTGCCCAGCGGTGGCCCAGGTCGCACGTGCAGTGGCCGGGATTGATCGCCGGTGCGCAGTACGGGCGGGGGGTGGCCGGCGAGGACCGTGGTGGCGGTGCCGTTCGACAGGTGGAGTTCGAGGTAGCAGCAGGTCGCCATGGCCTGCGGTTCGTAGCGCAGCAGGTGCTCGTTCGCGCGGCGTACCACGGCGGCGGGTGGGCTGCCGTCGGCGGCGTAGGCGCGTAACGCGCTACGCAGTTGCCCCATGGTCGCCGCGGCCTGGGGGCTGTGGCCGGCCACGTCACCGATCACGATGGCGGCCCGGTCGGCGGTGATCGGGATGACGTCGTACCAGTCGCCGCCGACGTCGGCGCCGTCGCTCCAGGGTAGGTAGCGCACCGCGTGCCGGGCGCCAGGGATGCTGGGCAGTACGGCGGGTAGCAGTGCCCGTTGGAGGTCTGCGGCAATGGACAGTTGGGATTGGTAGAGCAAGGCACGTTGCAGTGCTTGGGCGGCCAGCCGGCTGAAGGCCGTCAGATTGGCGCGTTCGTCGTCGTCGAAGTCCCGCGGCTGCTGGTAGCCGATGACCAGGGTGCCGATGACCTGTCCGGCGGTGGTCAGCGGCAGGAACGCCCACGCGTTGCGGCCGCCACCGGAGATGGCGGTGGCGGGGTCGGGTTGGGCAGCCGCGAATTGCTGCGGTGAGCTGAGGTAGCGGGGTTGCCCGGTGCGGGCGACGCCGGCTGCGGGGTACGGGTGCGACATCGGCACCTGCCGCAGCTGTTCGACGACGTGGTCCTCGTAGCCGGCGGAGTACCGCAACGCCAGCCCGCCCTGCTCCACGAGGAGCACGGCGAGACCGTGTCCACCGGCGGAGGGTCGTAGGACGGCGCCCATGGCCAGGTAGACCTCGTCGGGGGTGTTGGCGGCGACCAAAGCGGCGGTGACGCTCTGCAGGGCGGTGGTCCGTTGCGCCGCAGTGCGGGCCTGCGCGGCGCTGTGCTCGAGTTGCCGCTGGTGATCGACCTGCTCGGTGACATCGCGGTAGGACACAGCAACGAAGCCGGTGTCGATGCGGACCGCCTTGAGTTCCCACGCTTGCGCGGTGCTCGACGAGGTCAACTGGTGATGCCACGTCTCGCCGGTCTCGGCGACCGCGCGCAGGTATTGCACCAAGTCGACCTCCGCGGCGCCGGACGGCCGCTCGACGATCCGCTGCCCGATGAGATCCTCAACGCAACGGCCGGCGAGTTTCGCACCGACCTGATTGACGTACTCGCGGGTGAAGTCGACGATCGTGCCGGCGTCGTCGCGGACGGCTCGCAGCAGCGCGAACCCGTCGAAGGCCGCATCGAGCGCGTCGTAGAGGCGGGCGCCGGCCTCGCTCTCGGACCCCATGGTGAGCTTGGAAAGATCGACGAACCGGGCCACGAACCCGTCATCGAACGGCATGACCCTGATCTCGAAGTGACCGCTCACGGTCGCCCGGTCGTAGTAGACGGTGCGTACTGCCGGTACCCGCTCTTGCACCACCTGCCGGTACAGCGGGAGCGTCCCGTCGGTGACGGTCTCGGGCCACAACTGCCGATATGTCCGGCCGATGAGCTCGTCGCGGGGTCGTTGCAGGAACCGGCTACCGGCTTCGTTCAGGTAGGTGAGGGTGAAGTCGATGATGTCGCCGTCCTGGGCACGGACCGCTGTCGCCAGGGCGCAGCCGTGCGGATCACCTTCCAGCAGACCCACAAGCTCCGCCGGCGGCCATGCGCTCATGGGATCCCCACTCGTCGGCGCTCGCGATCGACCATCAGCGTAACCGCCCACCTCGGCCACCGACCGGGTGAAGTTTCACGGCTCACGCCCGGATCCGGTGCCGCGGTGCTGTAGCCGGAAGTGACATATGTGGTGCCGTCCCGCTCACAGTTTGTGCATCGCTCCCGAGGCGGGACCGTCCGGCGCGCGGTCCGATGAAGGCGGATGGGCAATCATGGGGAGTCGGATCGGTATCTTGGCGCGGCTGGTGGGCATTAAGGAGGCCATGACGGGATGGACGAATCGGCATCCACTGCCGCCCGACGAGGAGGTAGCACGGTGGACCCTGGACCAGCCACCGGCACTGGAAGCCTTACGCGCCGGACTGCAACGCGCGGTCAGCGCCTACGCGCCGGAGCATGCCGTCGACCTGACCGACCTCACCGAGCGTCTCATGATCGCCGCGACAGAGTTGGCCGGCAACGCCCTGCGGCACGGTCGGCCGCCGACCGTCGTCGCGTTGCTGCGCGCCGACGGGCACCTGATCATCGATGTGACCGACAACGACCCCACCACCAGGCCTACCGTCGACCCTGACCGCCCACCCGGCAGCGGCGGGCTCGGCCTGACCCTGACGCAACGCCTCGCCCAAGAAGTCGGCTGGTACGCGAGCGACACAGACAAACACGTCTGGGCGCAATTCACCATTTCCGCAGACTGACCGGGGATGAATCCCCGCACTGGTGTGGCCTCCGCCGCGCTCCCGCCAACTTCAGCGGTAGTTGTCACTTGGACGGGGGCCTGGGTGCGGCTCGCCGCCCTCGAGGCCAGCCCGCCTGCGCGGCACGTCCGCGGCGCTCAACCACGGAGCGTAAGGGTAGTGCGCGGTCGCCTAAACTGCACCAGGAAGCGTTCGAGCGTTATCGCGGGACGAGGAAAGGTTCGTATCTATCGAGCGTAAATGCGCCCGAGCCCGATGACTGTGCTTCTATCACCTGCCGGCGAGGTGTATGTGCGTGATTGACAGTCTCCACTTCGGCGCGTGGGAACAAAGACATGGACACAGGGAATGAAGCGCCCGGAACCCCTGCGGAGGGTTCCGAGCTTACCGTTCGCTCGTCTGTGGCTAGACACCCAGGCAAGCGCGGATGTCGGCGACCGGAACGAGACCGCCAAGGCGGCGGAAGACGGTATCAACGACCTGGTCAACTGGTAGCCCGGCGCCTAGCAGGGGGCCAGCGATCGCCTGGACGACTGAACAAGCGACCGGCTGCTGCTGGGCAACTGCGGTCGTGTTGCTGCCACCGATAGGAGCAGCGGTCGCGGCGGTGGAGACACCGACAAAGCTGAGTCCTATCGTCGCCACCACCATCGAACGGGCCAGAGCGTTGCTGATCATGAGTTCCCCCTACTCATAGCCAAATCGAACGGCAATCACCCTACCTCCGAAGGTGCCGACGAGAGCTTGTTTCGCAACTCGCGGCGTCCGGTCATCGGCAGACGGGCGCGGGCCCAATTTGCGCCTGCAAGCCCTGCTGAAGGCAACGGTGTGTAGCCGTGGCTGAACGTCACCACTGTGACTGCGACCGCTAGTTGGCCACCCACCGGGTACGTGAGCTGCTACGACCCGTGCGTTTGCGACGGGTACGTGGCCAGTTCTGCGAGGCCTGTTGGCCACCTTGAGCGCGACGGCTTGGAGGACCCACAACAGGGGACGCCTCACCGGCGCGCCTACGCGTTGCTCCCAAAGCGTGCGGCGAGGGTCTGATCTCGAGCACGGCGGACGTCGGCCGGGTGTGGGGGGACATCAACGCGACCGGGCTGTCCCGGGACCGCACCTCGGCCTTGGGCCAGGCGGTTCCCGGCCTTCTGCGGCTCGCGAGTATGCATGAGCGGGAGGCTCGTTTGGCGGCAGGCGAACGGCGGCGCGACCGCCGGTCGGTGCGATTCAGGCGAGGACGGCAGAGGTGGCCAGGGCGGGACTGTGCCAGGTCGAGGGGTCGGGTGGTGCTGGTGGGGTGCCCAGCAACGCCTCGACGGCGTCGAGGATCTCTTGTTCGGTGCAGGGCTTTGCGAGGAAGCGCTGGGCCACGGACATGGCGATGAGCACGTCGTCCGTGTTCGTCTCGGCCGACAAGATCACTCGGGCGGTGTGGGGGTGTGCGACGCTGACGTACTGCAACAGGGTGGCGCCGCCGGTACCGGGCATGTGGTAGTCGCTGATGATCACATGGCAGGGCCGGGCCGAGAGGATCTCGACAGCATCGCTGGCGTTGCTGGCGAACGACATCAGCCATCGGTCTGCGTGATGGTGCAGCATGCGCCGCAGGCCGGCCAGGACGTGGGGTTCGTCGTCGACGAACAGCAGATGCGGCCGACCGAGGTGGTCCGGTGAATGCGGCATGGCTGCCTCCTTCGAGCAACGACCGTTCGACCCGCGTCGCGCGCCCCTAGCCGTACCGTGCATCACGTTGCACCGAATCATGCGGTCGGCCGGGTGTCCGTCGCGGGAGACGCCCGGGTGTCATCCGGTTGCGGACCGCAGGATGACCAGCCGGTGCGGGCTCCCGGCACCGGTCCGACGGGCCGCGCGCGACCCGGCAACTGCTATTACCCCGGCATCTGGCACCAGAGCCCTCGACCCTGTACGCCGACGGGGTGCTGTGGCCGCACGTCGGATTCTGATCGGATTTTGAGTAGAGGACGCCGGCGTAGTGGTGTGGGGCTCGGACGGTTGTCGGTGAGCGTTGTCCGGCGACTCATAGCGCGGTGGCGGGTCGCGGCTTCGGTGTGACCGGTCACTGGAAGGTATCCATCGGCGCTGGCGCAAGGCTCAGAGCTGTTGTCCGTTCGAGCATCGGCCAGGCGGCTAAGGCGTTAGCCTTTTTGCAGCAGTGTCACGCCCAGCCCCCAGGGGCACCGCCGTCCACAGATTCTGGCGTAAACGGGGGCCGACCAATGGTGCAGCCGGTGTCCGACACGGTCCGGGTGAGTTGCCGTGATGGGGTGCTGCACGAGCCGCAGCGGGTGCTTGCCGCCGCGTTGCAGGCCTACATTGCGATCGACCCGGCCGGGTTGATAGCGGGTTGGAACCCGGCCGCCGAGGCCACCTTCGGCTTCACACAGGCGCAGGCATGCGGCCGTGACGTCGGCGATCTGATCATCCCGCAGCGGTACCGCGACGCGCACCGTGCCGGGTTGGCCCGGCTGGCCGCGGGCGAACCGGGCCGGGTCCTGGGACAGCGGTTGCAGCTGACCGCGGTGCACCGCGACGGCTGCGAGTTCCCCATTGAGATGACCCTGACAGCCACCCAGGAGCCGTCCGGGTGGATGTTTCATGCCCTGGTCCAGGACATCACCGCCGCGCAGCGGGCGAGCCGGTTCGCCGAGGTGGAGACGGCGGTGGCCCGCGGGCTGGCCGAGGCCGCCTCCAGTGCCGCCGCGGCGGCGCGGGTGGTGGAGGCGTTGGGCGTGAAAATGGACTGGCGGGTGGTCGAGTTGTGGCTGGTCGACGACGACCGGCAGCTTTTGACGTGCGCCGCCCGCTACGCCGAGCCGGGCCGGCGCCTGGACGGCTTCGCCGTCGACGAGCTGGAAGCCGGCGTGGGCCTACCCGGGCGGGTGTGCCAGCAGGGCAGGCCGCACTGGATTGCGGACCTGGGCGCCGACGCCCACTCGTTGCGCGGCCCCGCCGCGGCCCGTGCCGGGCTGCGGGTCGCCGTCGGGGTGCCGCTGTGCACCGGCCGACACACCTCCGGCGCGTTGTGCGTCTACGGTGATCGCGTCGAAGACCCGCAAGACACCCTCACCGCGCTCCTCGGAGGGATCGCCGCCCAGCTCGGGCAGTACCTAGAACGGCGCCGGGCCGAGGAGTTGGCCGTGGAGCTGGCCCGCACCAAGGACGAGTTCCTCGCCATGGTCACCCACGAGCTGCGCAATCCGCTGTCGGTGATCACGAGCACGGCGGCGTTGTTCGGTGATGAGCTCGAGGAATTGTCGACCGATCAGCAGCGGCATTATCTGCAGGTGATCACCCGCAGCGCGCAACGGCTCTCGGTGATGGCCGAGGACCTGCTCGACCTGGCCCGTCTCGAGTCCGGGCACCTGGCCATCGACCCGGGTCGACACCGACCTGTGCGCGATCATCGACCAGTCGGTGCAGGCACTGACCGCGCAGTGCACTGCCAAGGACCTCACCGTGAGCGTGCGACTGCCGCAGCACCTGCAGTTACACGCAGACCCGGGCCGGCTGCGGCAAGTCGCCGACAACCTGCTGTCCAACGCGATCAAATACACCCCGGCCGGCGGCACCATCACCATCACCGCCGACCGCACGCAAGAAACGATCACCTGGACGGTGTCCGACACCGGCATCGGCATCCCCGCCGCTGAACGGCCCCGACTGTTCCGCCGCTTCTACCGCGCCTCCACCGCCCTGGACAAACGCATCCCCGGCACCGGACTCGGACTGGTCATCACCCGCACCATCGTCGAACGCCACCACGGCAGCATCGAACTGGCCGCACACACCGGCCCCGGCACCACCTTCAAGATCTGCCTGCCCGTCAGTACGCCGGTGACCGCCGCCTACCGTAGGGGCTAGCGCGCCGCTGCCAGTGCTGGTCGGCGATGTGGTGGCTGGGGACTGCCCTGGTCCCTGGTACCGCAGATGCTGATCCTGGTGACCGAGCCGATCCGCGACTTCCTCGACGGCCTACCAGCCTCGGCAAGCCACCGCGACCGTCCACTTCTTCAGGTCGACGTGGCTAGACCTGGAAGCCGGCGACGAGCTTCTGCAACTCGTTGCTCATGTGCGCCAGGTCGGTCGAGGCCTGCTGAGCCTGGGTGACACCGGCCGCGGTGGTGCGCACGGCGACGGCGACACCGGCCATGTTGTCGGCGATCTCCCGGCTGCCGGACGCCGCCTCCGCAACGTTGCGGCCCATCTCGGAGGCCGTCGCCGTCTGCTCCTCCACGGCGGCCGCGATGAGGTTCTGCGAGTCGCTGATCCGGCCGATCACGTCGCTGATGCGCCCGATCGCGTCCACCGCGCTGTCGGTGTCGGCCTGGATGGACTGCACCCGGCGGGCGATGTCCTCGGTGGCCTTCGCGGTCTCCTGGGCCAGGTCCTTGACCTCACCGGCGACCACCGCGAAGCCCTTGCCCAGCTCCCCGGCGCGGGCCGCCTCGATGGTGGCGTTGAGCGCCAGCAGGTTGGTCTGCTCCGCGATCGAGGTGATCACCTTGACCACGTCGCCGATCTCCGCCGAGGACGTGCCCAGCTTACCGACCGTCGTGGTGGTGTCCCGGGCGGCCGTCACCGCCTCGGCGGCGATGCGGGCCGCCTCGCCGGCGTTGCGCGCGATCTCTTGGATCGCCAGGCCCATCTCCTCGCTGCCCGCGGCCAGGGTGCTGACGTTGCCAGATACCTGTGATGCGGCGCCGGTCACCACGTTGGCCTGGGCGTCGGCCTCCTCCGCGGAGGCGGCGATCTGCGTGGACACGACGGACAACTCCTCCGAGGCGGCCGACAGGGTGACGGAGTGCCCGGCGATGCTCGACACGGTCTCGCGCAGGGCGGCGGCGGTGGTGTTGAGCGCCTCACCGAGCCGGCCCATCTCGTCCTTGGAGCGGACCTCGGCCCGGGTAGTCAGGTCACGCTGGGCGAGCCGGTGCAGCGCCGAGACGACCACCGCCAGCGGGCGTACGACGGAACGAGTGACCAGGATGCTCAACAGGACCGCGAGTACCAACGCCACCGCCAGCGCGACGCCGAGCACCGTCAGGCTGGCGATCCGCGCCCCGGCCGCCTCTGTCCGCAGGGACGCGACCCGGGCTTCGACTGACTTCTCCAGATCGGCGGTGATGTCCAGGACCACGCCGTAGGAGTCGGCCGCCTCGCCACCGTTGATGCTCTTCATCACCTTGGCGCGGGCCTGCTGGGTGTCTGGCTGCAGCCACTGCATGAGCGTGGCGTCCCACGTGAAGAAGTCGTCCCAGGCGGGCTTGAGTTCGGCGAACTTGGCCCGCTCCGCGGCGGTCATGTCGCTGGTGTGCGCCGCCGCGTACGTAGCGTAGATGGCGTCCTTGGACTTCATCTCGCCCTGGCGGTTGTAGCCGTCGGCGCCGGTGGCGTAGGCGTACCCGAACGCGCCGGCGTCGGCGACCACGAGGCCCTGCCAGCCGGTGACGTCCGCCGCGTAGTACTTCATCAGCTGCACGTCGTCGCGGACCTGTTCCAGGGCGGCCAGCCGCCGCTGAGCGTTGTCCTGCTGACGCAGGCCCCACCAGCCGGCACCCGCAGCCGCCAGGATGAGCACGGTCAGGACGCAGAACGACAATGCCAGCCGCTTGCCGACGCTCATGTCACGGAAGTACCGCATGACCAACTCCGGATCATCTCGGACGATCTCCTCGAGGGATCTGTCTGCCTGTCTGTCTGATCGGCACGGATGTCGCCCTGCAAAGGCGTGACTTCCGGGTCGACCGTTCTCGGCCCGACTATCCGTTTTCCGCGGCGCAGCGCCAGGTGAGCGGACTCGAGCCCCGGAAGTCACCAGTGGGGGCGCTGTCCGCGGGGCGTGGAGTGTGCCCATGGCCGACATCGCAGCTCACTTGGGCCGCCGCCGCGGTTCGGATCCGTACCCGGCCGCGGCGATTGCGCGAAAACCGGTGATCGGCCGGGCGCGCGGTCGCAGAACCGTCGACGGCTGGCGGCGAGGCCCCGGCCTGGCGAGCTGACGCTACGGCGGGTGCACCCAGCAAGGCGCCGCGCCGCCACCGGATGGCACCCGGATGCCCCGATGCTGACAGCAGATCTGCAACGACGGTCGGAGGTTTGACGGTGGCGCTGCTTCTCGTGGTCGACGACGAGCCTGACCTGCTCGACCTGCTGACCCACATTTTGAAAGCGGACGGTCATACCGTCCTGGCCGCAGCCGACGGGCCGGCCGCACTGCTGATCGCGGCAGGACAGCGACCCGACCTGGTCATCACCGACTTCCACATGCCGCAGATGACCGGCATGCAGCTGGCCGAACATCTGCGCGGGGCCTCGGCCACGGCAGCCACGCCGATCGTGGTGCTCAGCGCGGCGGCTGACCCGGACCTCGACCGGGACGGGCTGATCACCCGGTGGCTGTCCAAGCCGTTCTCGCCTCGGCAGTTACGCAGCGAAATCAGCGCCGTCTTGGCACAGACCGCCGCTCTCGCGACGGCATGACCGCTCGGCGGCCCGGGTTCGCGACGACACACCCGCTCTTGGTCTGAGGATGCCTCGTTCGGTTCCGGCTCCTCCCCGAGTCCGGTGTCGAGGATGATGCTGACGGGAGTGCAGACGATCGTGATCTCATCGGTGCGCAAATGCCGGGCCAACTGACGCGGGGCCAATATCCTCCGGGTCGACACCGAGGCGATGCGCGAGCTGGACGCGGGCCTGCGCGCGGACCTGGTCCTGTCGCACGAAGTGATCATTGTGGCTCACAGCACGGATCCCGGAACGGCTTTCCGCGAAGCCGCTGAGGCATTGCCTTGGATGGCGCGCTGGCGACTGGAAGCCCCGAAGTGCCACGTTGACGGGCCAAGTAATTAGCTTCGACGGTGTTTTCCCACACTCGCGATGTTGTCGTCCCCGCAGTCATACGAGTTGGCCTACCACCGGGGCCGCATCTGTCTCTCAAATGCCTGCGGAGCGGCACCCCGTAGCGATCCGGTCTGCAACCGTTCACGCCTAGCGTGAGGGGGTTACAGCCGATGGTCCCCGTGGGGCCTGGACGGGCGACAGGATGAGGAGACGGTGCGCATGGCGGCGGTGGCGAGAGACGGTTCGGTGCGGCAGGCGTTCATCGCGGAGCCCGGCGCAGTTGCCGGGCCGCGTGCGTTCGTCGGAGCCGGGGTGATCGTGGCGGTGTACCTCCTCGTCGTCACCGTGCAGCCGTTCGGCGAACGGGGAATGACCGCCTTCGGTGACCTGTCGTTGGCCGTGGCGTCGTTGTTCGCCGCCGTGGCGTCGTTCGTCGTCCGGGCCCGGACCCGCGGGGCGGCCCGGCGCGGTTGGACGCTGATCGGTGCCGGCATGGTGTCCTGGACACTCGGGCAGCTGGCCTGGAGCTACTACGAGGTGGTGCTGCAGGTCGAGTCGCCGTTCCCGTCCGTGGCCGATCTCGGCTACCTGGTGACCGTGCCGCTCGTGCTGGGCGGGATGGCCGCCCTCATCACGGCCCGGCGGGGCGCCCTGCGCACGCTCCTCGACGGGATGATCATCAGCGGCTCGCTGCTGGTCGTCAGCTGGGCCTTCGTGCTCGGGCCCATCGTTCACACCGGCGGCAACACGCCGCTGGAGTGGGTGGTCGTGCTGGCCTACCCGATCGGCGACGTCGCCATGGCCAGCATGGCGCTCATCCTGCTCGGGCACGTCCATGCCCGGGAGCGCGGCGCGGTCGCGTTGATCGGCGTCGGGGCGCTCGGCCTCGCCATCGGGGACAGCTTCTTCGCATACCTCGTCAACATCGACGCGTACACCGCCGGCGGCCTGATCGACCTCGGCTGGTTCGGCGGATTCATCCTCATCGGGCTGGGTGCGCTACGGGCTCGCGCGGGCGAGGCCCGCGGCGACACCGACCTCCACGCGCCGCTGTGGGTGGCGCTGCCGTACGTGCCGCTGGCCATCGCCGTCTCCACCTCGATCACCCTGACGCTCCTGCACGGCTGGATCGGCACGTTCCTGTACCTGCTCGGGGTCGCGGTGCTGCTGCTGGTCGTCGTCCGGCAGCTGGTCAGCGTCCGAGACAACCTCGCGCTCACCCGCCAGCTGCAGCATCTGGCATTCCACGACCCACTGACCGGCCTGGCCAACCGGGCGCTGTTTCGCGACCACTCCGAGCTGGCGGTGGCCCGGCAGAACCGTACCGGCGAGCTCCTCGCCGTGGTCTACGTCGACCTCGACGGCTTCAAACAGGTCAACGACCGGCTCGGCCACGCCGCCGGTGACGTGCTGCTGACCGCCGTCGCCAACCGGCTGCGCCATTGTGTACGCGCGTGCGACACCCTCGCTCGCCTCGGCGGCGACGAGTTCGCTGTCCTCGCCGACCCGATCAGCATGCCCGCAGACGCCGAGCACATCGCCCACCGCATCGTCGAGGCGCTGCGCCAACCGTTCGACCTCGACGGCCACCCGGCGGTCATCGGCGGCAGCGTCGGCATCGCCATCGGCCGCCCGGGTGAGGCGAACGCCGACGAGCTGCTGCGCCGCGCCGACCACGCCATGTACGAAGCGAAGGTCGACGGCAAGGGACGCTACACCGTCTCCCCGGAGCCGCTCGCCGCCTCCCTGCACCGCTGAGAGCCATGCCAGGATCTGCCGAGGCGTCTCGTGAAGTAGGGCGCCAGGATGGCGAGGCTACGGCACGGCCGTTCGGCCCGCTGCTGGTAGCACTCAGCTGTTGTCCTCAAGGGCCTTTTGGCGTTCGGCTTTGATTACGGCTTGTCGTTGCTGTTCCGGGGTTGGCGGTCGGGGTGGGTCTGGACGGGTCTGGCGAGAGCGGACAGTCGCATGCCGTAGCCGGTCTGGTCGGTGGCTTTGATGATGAGCTGTGGTGCGGGGTCGGCGGGCCAGCTTAGGATGAGATATTCCTCGTCGGAGTCCTCGACGTCTCGGCCAGGCATTACGCCGTCGAGGATCCGGCAGACCACGAAGGATCACAACAAGGCCATCCGCGAGTGGGCGGCGAACAACGGCCACCGGCTCTCCGAACGAGGCCGCATTCCGCAGCACGTGACGCAGGCGTACGAGGCGGCGCAGAAGGCTCCGATGGCAACGCCGGCCAAGCCCGCCCGCGCGCCGAAAGCGGCGGTCACCAAGCCGGCAAAGGCCGTCAAGACGGTACCGCGGAAGTAGATCCCGGCGACCAGTTCGCGGGGAACTAAGCGCTAAGCGCGGAGGTGCCGCGCGGAAAGGGGCGGGCTCCGCTTAAGTATCAGCGTGACGAGGCTCCCGACTTGTCGGTGCGGGGCCGCTCGGTGTCGCGTCACTCCGCTCCGCCGGCAGCGGTCATTGCGAGGCCGTGGGCGGCGACCATCTGGGCGCTGCCGTCGGCCAAGCGGTAACACAGACCCACGACGGCGGCCCGGCCGGCATCGACCCGTTCGGCGAGCACGCGAGAGCGGTCCAACAGCAGGTCAACGGTGTGCCTGACGTGCTCAGCCAGGATCTCGTCAGCCTCCACCCGACCGGCGGCCCGCGCCGCGAGGACGCTGGGCGTCACCCGCTCGATGACGTCCCGGACGTACCCGACCGGCGTCATCCCGTCCTCCAATGCGGCGCACGCAGCGCTCACCGCGCCGCAGGAGTCATGGCCGAGAACCACCACCAGAGGGCAGTTCAGCACACCCACCCCGTACTCGATGCTGCCTAGCACCTCCGCGCCCATCACGTGGCCCGCGGTGCGCACCACGAACAGGTCACCCAGCCCACGATCAAAGATGATCTCTGCCGACAGCCGGGAGTCGGAGCACCCGAACAGCACGGCGAACGGCCGCTGGCCCGGGGCGATCTCGGCGCGGCGCGCGGCGTCCTGGTTCGGGTGCTCCGGAGTGCCCGCAACGAAGCGCTGGTTACCGGCCAGCAGCAGCTCGAACGCTTCCTCGGGAGTCCGGGGGTTGATCTCCGTCATTGCCGCAGCCTATCCGCCGGCCTGCCCGCGTGCCTCGACGAGGCACGAGCACTTGCCCAGGGGCCAGCGCAGTTCGCCGGACGCGGGCAGGGTCACGAACCGCCAGCCGCGGATCACCTCGAGCCAGCGCGGTGGTGGTGCAGCGGCCGGCGGCGAACGCGGCGCAGCGCGACGGGACCGCCCGAGGTGCGGGTTGTCGGCGGCGTGGTTCGGGGCCGCCGCAGTCCGGTCGAGGGTCCAGGTCAGTGTTGTCGCCAGCTCGTCGGCGTTGAGCGGGCTGCTCGCCAGTGCGACCATGACGGCGAGCACCTTCTCCGGCGCACCGTTACCCTTCCCCTGCGCCTCTTCGACGCCACCCGCTACGACGGGCCCACCGGCGACCCGACCAACTGCACCCCGTCGGCTTGAGCACCTCTTTTTGGAAAGCGAGCACCGCACCGTGTCGATCACCACTGACAGCGCCATCGCCCTCACCGATCCGGCCCGGCTCGCCGCGGTACGCCGCTACGAAATTCTCGACGCCCCCACCGACGGCCAGTTCGACACGATCGCCGCCGCCGCTGCGGCGGTGTGCGGCACCCCGATCGCCACGGTCAGCATCGTCGACGCCGACCGGGTCTGGTTCGCCGCCACCCGCGGCCTGGACGGCGTGGCGCAGGTCGGCACCGAACCCGGACTGTGCGCGTCGGCGTTCTGCGCCGACGGCCCGTACGTGGTCAACGACGCGGTGGCAGATCCGCGCACCCTCGACCATCCGCTGGTGCGTGGCGAACTGGGACTGCGGTTCTACGCCGCCGCCCCGATCGTGACCGCCGACGGACACCACCTCGGCACGGTCACCGCGATCGACGCCACGCCGCGGGAGCTGACCGACGCGCAGAAGACGGTACTCTCCCATCTCGCCGACCAGGTCGCCCAGCACCTGGAACTGCGCCTGGCCACCATCCAAGCGGTCCGCGCCGAACGCGAGTTGCGCACCGAGGCCGAGAAGCGCGCCGCCGCCGCCGCGGAACTCGCCGACCAGATGCGCACCGCCGCGGCGAAGCAGGCCGCCACGCCCCACCCCGAGCGCTGCGAACTCGGCGGCACCGCGGGATGCACCGCACCGGCTGAGATCAAGGTCGCCGACTCGTGGGGCGACTCCGCGTGGGGCTGCACCGCCCACGTCGAGGAAGCCATCATCAACGTCACCTCGGTGTACATTGCCAGCGAAGAACTCGGAGGCCTGGCCGCCTACCTCAACCGCTGACTCGGGTACTGGGCGTGGACGTTACGACTGACTCGCGCAGATACGCCTTTCAGGTTCTGCTTGTCGATGGGGTCGTTGCCCCTCCTCACCGGGCGGCCCAGCGCCGGAGTGGGGCTGTGCGGGTCGGCCGCCCGCGGTGACTTCGTCGACGGCTGGAGCGACGTCGACTTCATCGCCTGGAACCTGCCAGACGGCTCCAAGACTGCTGAAGCGCTTACCTCCCTCGTGACCCAGACAGCCCAACGCCACGGCCTACACGCGTCGCTGCACCTCGCCGACGAAACCGGTGGCAATGCCCGCCGACTGGGACCGCTGTACGACATGAAGATGCGCGCGGTCATGCGCCGAGTCGGCATCGACGTCCCCGTCATCGCCGGAACCGGGCCAACGGCGATGGCCGACGCTCCCACGGCCACAGACCTGGGCGCACAGATCCACCTGCTGCACGACTTCGCCACCACCCGTCTGCAAGCTCCGGCCGGCAGCGATACAGAGCGCAAGGACGCCGCCCGGCGGGTACTGTCCGTCCTCAGCAGCGCCGCCCGCCAAACCGTAAGCACCCGAGAACCAGACATGTCACTGCGACTGCCTACCGTCGCCGACGCCCTGCAACAGCACTGGCCCGCCTGCAACGCCACCGCACTACTGCGCGACTACGACACCTTCCGCCGCACCGGCGCTAGGAACCTCGACACCGCCGAACGCCTCGCCCGCCAGGCCCATGCTGCAATACGGTGCATCGACAAGTGCACCACCAGAGGTTGACGTGATCATCTTCGTCGACGGAGTGGACGGCAGCGGAAAAACCACCCTCATCCGACACCTGGCCAAGACACTCACCTGCATCGGCGAGGACGTCCACATCACTCCCGCCCTTTGGCGATACCTGTCCACGATCACCACGCCAGATCAGTTCGAGCCGTGGGTCACCACCGCCGACGGCGCCGATGTCGCCATTAAAATGCTGGAGGCCATGACCCGACGAGTGCGACACCTTCAGCATGAGGCGACCCAGGATCACTCCTTCTACCTGGTCGACCGTGGCCCCAAGACGGTTCACGCCTCGGCCGTCGCGCACCTCAGCGGCCCGCAGGTCACAGCGGGACGACTCGGCCCAGCCGTAGGCCGCATGACAGACGCGATCGCCGACCTTGCCGGCACGACCCGCTGCCAAGCCGTCGAAATCCGAGCCGAACTGGAAGACGCAGACATCCTGTGGCGGCGCCTGGAAGCGCTCCAATCGATATCACGGCCGTATCAGACGTACCTGAACGCGTTCCTGCGGCAAATGATCTCCAGCCCTGCTTGGCCCGGAATTCCATCGACCAGCTTGGCAGTCAATGACACGCTACAGGGCAATCTTGAGCGCGTATCCGCCGTCGTCGCCTCGATGCTGTTCCCCACGAAGCCGTGAACCCGCGCGTCCCAGGCCGCCGCCCTGCCGTGGTCCGTATACGCGCAGTCGCCGACACCTCCCAGCAGAGCGCGCAGCGTTAGGACCGCCATGACCAGAGCACGCGTACGCGCAACGTCATACATCACCCGAACTGCCCCGAGCGGCCTCGAACTCCTCGTATTCAACTACCCCGCTGCGCCGGAAGCCGGCACCCACTTGCCAGGAGGCGGTGTCGAAGCCGGTGAACGTCCGGACACGGCAGCCTTCCGAGAGGCCACGGAGGAGACGGGAATCGCGGGACGCCTCGACCTGCGCGGAGTCGTCGGGATCCAGCAAGGCACCTACGACACCGGGCCTTCCGCGCATCAGCGTCTACTTCCACCTCGTCAGCGACGAACGCCGGGACACATGGACACACACCATGATCGGCGACAAGGACGCATGGGACACCGGACTTGAAGTCGCCTGCCGATTCGTCACGCTGCCCGAGGCGGCGAAACTCCTCCGGACAAGCTGGCATCGGCAGGAGAAGTTCATCGCGCTCCTCGACCCCGTCGCCTAACCCCTCTGAGAGACTCGGCTCCTCCAACGAGGAAGTGCCATCCCTCAACCACGATGACTAACCGGGGGATCGTGTGATTTGGAGACTGGCGGTCGCCTGACCGCAACACGCGATCAACATCCTGACACCCGGCCCACACCGTCACCTAGGCAACGGGCGCCGGCCGATCCCGGCGCAAGTCACACAACCTCGGACAAATCCCATGGCTATGAGTGACTGTCTTGTTGGCTACCGCGAAACGCGCGCTGTCCTGCTCGGTGTTGGGCCGCGGCGGTGGCCGGCTCGGGAGAAGTCGACGCCGATCACGCTGGTTGGCGGCGTGCGCGGACGCGGCGGTGCGGATGAGCGTCGCCGCAATCGACACGTCCAGGACCACGAGCGGATCGCTTGGCATCACCTGGCCGTCGTCCTGCGGATGATGCGCGGGCCCCGGCCCGGGTCCGAGGGCGGGTGGCGTAGCCCCTCGCCCTGACCACCGTGCCGGCGGCATCGATGACCACGTCGGTGTGCCGCTCGCTCAGCTCCTGCCACCAGGCAGCGTCCACGAGAGACCGGCCGGGCCACCGCCTCGGCCAGCATGTCCGCATCAGCCACCGGTTGACCGACCGGCCGATCGGTGTTGATGAGTTCAGGACCCCGAGCGAATCACCCATGTCGTACGGACGCACGGTGAGCCCGACGACACGGACGGAGGCATTCGAGCTCGTCCTTTCTGCGGCACGCACGGCGTTCAGGGAACCGCCGACGCGGCCACCTCAATGTCGCCGATTGGTGCCACCGACAGCTTCGCAACACGCGATCACCACGCGAGCACCACGATCCACATCGTGGGACGATCGCGCCGAGAAGTGGGAAACCAAAAAGGCCGTGACGCGCGTTTCCGCAGGTCACGGCCTTTTCTATGAAGTGCGCCCGAAGGGACTCGAACCCCTAACCTTCTGATCCGTAGTCAGATGCTCTATCCATTGAGCTACGGGCGCTCGGTGCTTCGCCAGCATACACACCGGTTCAACACGCGGAGACTCCGGGATTCGAACCCGGGAGGGGGTATAAGCCCCCAACCGCATTAGCAGTGCGGCGCCATAGACCAGACTAGGCGAAGTCTCCCTGGCGGCCTTGAGGCCACTGATCGTCGAGGATACCGGACGGCCCGAGCCCCCGGCAAAGAGGTTCCCCTCCGCGCGCCGCGCCGGCCTCGCAGTCCTTCATCCGGTGAAACCGGCGCGCCCAGGATAGGCTGCCACGGCATGGAGGAGAACCAGCCGCCCTCGCGCCACGCGCGGACGTCTCGGCCCGCGTTCAGCACGCCTGAGCAGGACGAGTCCTCCACGCCGCCTGCCCACAAACCCCGCAAATCGCCGCCCTCGGTGACCTTTCGGCCGCCGGCTGCCGACAAACCCCAAGATTCTTCAGGTACGGGCGCACGACCCCCAGAAGCAGACGCGCCTCCTAGCCCCCAGGGTCCAACCCCATCCCGGTCCCGCCCAGCCGGCCAGCAGCCCGGGGCCACCCGCAAACGCACCCCGGCCAAGAAGGCACCCGCCAAGAAGCCGGCCCCCGCCCCGGCCGACCCGACAGTGACGAAGGCCACTCCCGCAGCGAAGGCGCCCACAAAGAAGGTCGCCGCCGCCCGGGAAACGCCACCGCGCAAGGCAGTAGCCCAGGAAGCCGCGCCGCTCGCAGCTGACGCCCAGAAGGCGACGCCGAGCAAAGCCGGAAACCAGGGGACGCCCGACGCCCAGAAGTCGACACCACGCCAGGCCGCTGACGCAGGCACCGCCAACACCCCAGGGGCGGCACCACGCAAGGCAGCTAACGCGCCGGCCGCCACGGCTGAGGGGACGGCACCACGCCAAGCCGCTGACGCAGGCACCGCCAACGCTCAGAAGGCGGCACCACGCCAGCCCGCTAACGCGCCGGCCGCCACCGTTGAGGGGGCGGCACCACGCAAGGCCGGCAACGAACGCGCCGCACCGCTCAGCGCCGCCGATGCTCAGCGGGCAGCAACGCGCAAGGGCACAGATGCGCAGGCTGCCAACACGCAGGAGGCGGCGCCGCGCAAGGCGGGAGCCGAGAGAGCTGCCAACACTCAGGAGGCGCTACCAAGCAAGGCCGTTGACGCACGCGCTGCCAACGCTCAGGAGACCGCACCGAGCATCGACGAAAGCGCCGCACCCAGCAAAGCGGCCGGCGCCCAGGCGGCAGTGCCAGTCAAGGCCGGCGCCGAGGACACCGCACCGCGTAAGACGGGCACCGCCAAGAAGGCCGCGCCCGCCAAGCGGTCCGGCGCCAAGAAGGCCGCACCGGTCAAGCGGGCTGTGAAGGCAGCGGCGTCCGAGGTCGTACCGGCCCTCGTCGAGCCGGACATGACTACGGTCCCGGACGAGCCCACTCCGTCGGCCGAGGAGCAGGCCGCGTCGACGACGCGCGCCGCGTCGCGGGAGGTGGCCGGGGGGACAACCCCGGCTGCCGAGCCCCCGGCTACGGCCCCGGGGCAGCCGGGGGCTGTCGCCCCCGTGGGATCGACCTTCTCGCCGCGGCCGACAGAAGCGACGGACAGTGAGTCCGTCAGGCGCGCGGGCGACCATCCGCCAACCGCCACCCGAAATGTCCAGTCCGAGGTGTCCCAGCAGGTGGAGCAGCAGGCGACAACCAAGCGGGCCGGGCAGAAGGCCGCAGAAACTCGATCAGCGGAACCGACCGAGCAGCCGGCAGGACAGAACCGACCGGCAACACCGCAGACTGAGCAAGCAACCCGGCGGGCCGAGCCCGCGACCCCTCGAACCGAGCAACCAAGCCGGCAAGCCGAACCCGCGACACCACGAACCGAGCAGGCAACCCGGCAAGCCGAGCCCGCGACGCTGCGGACCGAGGCGTGGACGCGGCTCCTGGCCGACCCCGGTCACTCCCCCGAGTTGCTCGCGCTCGCCGCCGTACAGACGATCGGTCCGCGCGCCGCGGAGTGGGCGCGGCGTACCCGGGAGGCTTACCCCGCGGCGACCCCCGACGGGGTTGCCCGCCTCGCTGTCGCTCAGTTCACCCGGTTCGGCAGCGTGAACAGCATCTTCGCCGCCGTGGCCGGCACGTACGCCCCGGTGGCCCTGCTCGGGGCCGCGGCCCTGACCCACGCCGAGCTGACCTTGCATGT
Source organism: Actinoplanes sp. NPDC051346 (assembly GCF_040682215.1). Classification (NCBI taxonomy): domain Bacteria; kingdom Bacillati; phylum Actinomycetota; class Actinomycetes; order Micromonosporales; family Micromonosporaceae; genus Actinoplanes; species Actinoplanes sp. NPDC051346. The sequence continues at coordinate 57,500 of NZ_JBFBAJ010000007.1, forward strand.
GGCCGCCGCGTACGGAATCGATCCGACCGACCCGGAGCGGGCCGTGGATCTGCTGGTGATCGCGCGGGTGCATCCGGATCGGGAAGACGCCGAAGCGGCTCTGGCTTCGGCGCGGGAGCACAGCCATGAGGGCACCGGCCTGAGCGCCGCCGCTTGGCGGTTGGGTCGGATGATCGCCGCCCAGGCCGGCGGCTGGGCGGCGTTGCGCGCCGTGAGTCGGCTCTTCCCCGGCACCAGCCTTCTCGCCGCGGTGCTGACCAGCCGCGCGGCCGCCAGCACCATCGGCACTCGCGCGATCCTCTTCTACCGGACCGTGGTCGCTCGCTGACAGCACAACGCAACACGCCAACGCCGGCCCCTCGCTGACAGCACAGCACACCAACGCCGGTCGCCCACCGACAGCACAGCACACCAACGCCGGTCCCTAGCTGATAGCACAACGCCAGCGCCGGTCCTAGCTGCGAGCACAGCACGCCAGCGCCGGTCGCTCGCCCGCTGACAGCACAGCACACCGGCGTCCTCGGGCCGTGGACACCGGTGTGCTCGGTAACCGATCCGAAGCCGCCCCGCCGCCACAACGGCGGGTGGACAAGCCACGGACAATCCCAGGGTCGGCATTCGCAAGGCCGCCGACAACCAGTCCATAGTCCGGAATCGATTCCGATTGCCTTTCTCGCCGGGCCGCAGATCCCGGCAAGGGCCGCTGAAGCCGGCGAGCCGCCCGGGGAAGCCCTCAACGAGTGGGCCATTGGCCAGACAGCCAACCAGGCTGACCAAAATCCCCCCGCACGCGCGCGGGGGGCGCCGAAGATGCTGGTTGTAAAGGGGCCGATGGCGGGCCCCCTCACGCGCGCGGGCCGCCGGGGCACCTACCGAGTGGGTTTCGGTGGGTCCCCCCGCATGCGCGGCGCCGTCGAGGCCCAGGTCGTTCAGCTGCGCGCCTACCTATCCCCCGCGTGCGCAAGGCCCCGCCACCCTGCCGACACCTCAAGCAGCCAGCCGGAAGCCATACCGACAGTGAAATGAAAAGGAACCGACGGATGGCCTAACCCATACGGGTGAGCTCAACCCAAGGCACATGCGGACCTTTCGGGGCAAGCGACGCGCCGACTGTCGGCAATTGTGCGGTCTAAGTCGCACTTCGGGTGCGATGCGTTACCTTTCGCGCTGCCCACCCTATGGGCATGGGAGACCTCGCACGTTTGCTCAAGGAGAGCTGGAGCCTCGTCGAGGAGCATCAGGACAAGGTCGCCGGCTATTTCTATGCGCGCATCTTCCTGTCGCACCCGAATCTGCGGGACCTGTTCCCGGTCCACATGGATGTTCAGCGTGCGCGCCTGCTCGGGGCCATCGTCACGGCGGTGCAGACGCTCGAGGATCCGGAGAAGTTCGACGACTACCTGCGGGCCCTGGGCCGTGATCACCGGAAGTTCCACGTGGAACCGGAGCACTACGAGGTCGTCGGAGGCGCGTTGATCGAGGCCATGCGGCATTTCGCTGGCGAGCAGTGGGGCGTCGAGTACGACCAGGCGTGGGCCGACGCGTACGCGGTCATCGCCTCCAAGATGCTGGCCGGCGCGGAAGCCGACACCAATCCGGCCTACTGGCACGCCGAGGTCATCTCCCACGAGCGCCGCGGCAATGACATCGCCGTCTTCACGGTGATGCCGTTGCAGCCGCTGGAGTTTCGCGCGGGCCAGTACCTCAGCCTGGAGTGTCCGCGCTTCCAGCCTCGACTGTGGCGCACCTATTCACCCGCCAACGCGCCTCGGCGCGACAACACCCTGGAGTTCCACGTACGCGCGATCGGCGCCGGCTGGGTTTCCAGCGCCCTGGTCCGCCGGCTCGAGGTCGGCGACATGATCCGGCTCGCCGCGCCGATGGGCTCCATGAATCTGGATCGGCGCTCGACCCGGGACGCCGTGTTCGTAGCCGGCGGCACCGGACTGGCTCCGATCAAGTCCCTGCTCGAGGAACTCACCCGCTATAACCGCACCCGCTGGGTACACGTCTTCTTCGGCGCCCGCAACCGCGACGACCTCTATGACCTGGCCGAGCTGAACCGCCTGGCCGCACGCTATCCGTGGCTCTCGGTGGTCACCGCGTGCAGCGAGGACCCCACCTTCCCCGGCGAGCAGGGCAACATCTCCGACGTCGTCGGACGGTACGGCCCCTGGAATGAGCACGACTTCTTCGTCTCCGGCTCGGGCCCGATGGTCAAATCGACCCTGAAAACCCTTGCCGAGCTGCAGGTTCCCTCGATCCGCATCAGGTACGACAGCTTCTCGGACGCATAGACCTAATAGCTCCACGGCCGGCCGCTCTGGCCGTACTCCTCCACTGGCACCAGCGTCGCGTCCGCGGCCATCCGGTCCACGTACAGCCGGCCCTCCAGATGATCTATCTCGTGGCTGACCAGCCGGGCCATCGCCCGGTCGAAGGAGGTGATCACCCGCGTACCGTCGTATCGGGCGTGCTCCACATCGACCCGCAGCGGACGGACGACCAGGCCTCGGTAGTCAAAGAAGGACAAGCACCCTTCGTACTGCTCGTCGGCATCGCCGGATTCGTCGACGACGCGGGGGTTCAGCAGGATCATGGGCTCGGCGCCACGCTCGGCGGGACGCACCACGGCGGCGGCGACGGGCACGCCGATCTGTGGTGCGGCCAGTCCCACCCCCTTACTGAAGTCGTGGACCGCCTCGAGCCGGTCCAAGGTCGCCCGCAGTGCGGCGATCGCCTCGCGGGCATCCGCCGCCTCGCGAGGTAGCTGGAAGTGGCGGGCACGCTGGCGCAACAGGTCCGCGCCGCGCTGCACGATGCCTAGTCCGCGCATCCGCTGACTCGCTCTCAGCTCGTGGCTGTTCTGTTCCCCCCGTGACTGTTCTCCCCGGGACTGCTCAACCCGGGACTGCTCAACCCGGGACTGCTCAACCCGGGACTGCTCAACCCGGGACTGCTCAACCCGGGACTGCTCAACCCGGGACTGCTCAACCCGAGACTGCTCAACCCGAGACTGGTCAGCCCGAGACTGGTCAGCCCGAGACTGTCCGTCAGCGTGGGTCCGCACGAGACCACGAGCCGCAGGCATCCGAGCCGACCCATTCGCCGCCGCCAACTGACCCGAGACAGGAGGCGCCGTCACGACCTGACTCGGAACGTGCGGCGTCACCGCCGGAGCAACACCGTTCCCGGTCGAAACCTGCGCCCCATCGCAAAGCGACGAAGCGCGCGCCCTCTCCTGAGCCACCGAAGCCCGCGCCCCGCCAGAAGCGGACTGAGCAGCCGAAGCCCGCGCCCCGTCGTAAGAGGGAGACTGAATGGACAACCCGCGCAGGCCGTCGTGAACGGACGACGACGGCACCGCACCTCGCGCAAACGGCACCTCGCCGCCCACGCCGGCACCCTCCCCTCCCCCAGGCGCCGACTGCCCCCGGAACCGCCACTCCAGCCGATACCGTGCGTTGAGCAGCGGCGCATCGGTCGACCACTCGAAAACGGCACGCTCGGCGTCGTTGTGACGTTCGAGTGGCGTACGCACGGGCACCTCAGCGGCCAGGGACGTCTCCACCCCCCACACCTGTGGCTCGAACTCGACCGGGAAGTCCAGCCGTACCGTGAGATTGCGCGTAGGTAGACGCACGGCCCGCTGGAACCACTGCCCCCATTTCTCCTCGCCGACCGTGTAGGCGTAATCGATCGTTGTCCGCTCGCCCGGGTAGAGGGGGAACTGGCCGTGGTCGTTGGCGAAGAGCAGCCAGACCTCCTTGGCCGCGTCCCGGTCAAGCTTGAGCCGCCAGTGCATCGGTTCGGCCGCGTCGCCCTCGCCGGCGACGGCCCTCAGGTCCATCTCTTCGAAGCTGAGGGGGTGCTGTCGGTGGTGCTGGTTGGAGCCGGCCGGGTCGTGCGGGTAGCGGTCCACCGCGATCTTGACCAGGTATCGGGTGACCGGCTCGACGCCGGCGTTGTAGAGGGCGCGGCGGATCCGGCAGCGGTACGCCCCTGTCGTGTACGTGAGCTCGGCGATCTCCTGCTCGACGATGAGTCCGGTGCCGGGGGGCATCCACTGGACGGGTACCGGAGGGTCGCGGTGCAGGGCCGCGCCGCGGGCGTGACGCAGTTCGTCGTACTCCTGGAATCTTTGCCAGATCGCGCCACCCGCGGCCAGGACCGCCTCCGCGCGGCGGGCGAAGTCCTCGGTGGGTTTGTGTCGGCGTCCTTCGACGTGGCTGACGTAGGAGGGGTCGAAGCCCATCCGGGCGGCGAGCTGCTTCTTTGTCATCCCGCGTTCGACCCGCCATTGCGCAAGCGCCGAGACGAACTGGTCGGCGGCCCTCTCGACTGGCGAGGTGGTCATCACGGATGTCCCCTTTGCGACAGGAATTTCAGTGTCCACGTCTTCCGGTGTCCGCATGGGGCTAGTAGCGCGTTGCCGACAGATGCCTTGACGAAACCGGCAACGTCACAACGCTCCGTTAGGTCACCCTCGCTAGGGGTATTCGTCCGAACAACACCTGTCTGTGACCCACGAACCTGGGTGCCTCGAGGCATGGTTAGGCTAGCCTTAACCGGGTACGGTGGGATCTTCTGACGGGCAGCAACGGGCGAGGTGACAGCGGTGATCCAGCAGATGCTCTGCTACCACCGGACTGGCGGCCGCCCGTGACCACCGCCGTCGACCGTGCGCTAGCTGGGAGTCCCCTCGCGCCGGTCACCGCCACTCTGCAGGCGATGTTCGGCACCTCCACGGAGCTACCGGGCCTGGCTCCCGATCTGCTCGTGAGCGACCCGACCGGCTGGCGGCCCGCCGCCGAGCTGACCGGCCACGCCCTGGACACCATGCTGGATTCCGCCCGGCAGCGCTGGCAGGCCCAGCCGCACGCGGCCGCCGCCCTGGCGTGGAAGGCGTACACCTACTGGTTGGCGCTGCCGGCGGTGCTGGGCTGGGCCTCGGCCCGGCGGGTGCCGCTGCTGACCGGCGCCGACGTGCTGATGCACTTCGACGATCCCCGCCCGCTGGTGACGCTGGGACTGCACCAGGACATCACGGTGGCGGTGCTGCCCTCGGACCCGCTGGCCCTGAGCGGCCCCCCGCGGGTGCGAGTGGTCCCGACCGAGGCGGCCCTGCTCGAGGAGCTGCGCCGCTCACTGTTGGACGAGCACCTGACTCCCCTGCTCGACGCCATCCACGCCAAGGTCCGGCTGGGTAAGCGCACGCTGCTGGGCTCGCTGGCCTCCGGGATCGCCTACGCGGTCCTGCGCGCGACGGATGTCCTGCCGGGCTCGTCGGCGGAGAACATCGGCACCCTGCTCGACACGCTCGGCGTCGAGGATCTCATCGAGCTGGTGCCGGGTCACGCGGGACGGCTGGACGTGCAGCGCAAGACCTGCTGCCTGGCGTTCACCCTGCCCCAGCCCAAGGTCTGCATGGGCTGCTGCATCCAGCAGCACTGAAGGCAGCTCAGCCCGGCATCAGACCAGCGAGCGAAGATCAGCCCGCGGAGGCGGCTCAGCCGAGCATCGCCTTGGGGTCGTCCACGAGATTACGAACGTCCCAGACCCATGCGCCCCCGGTCCAGGTGGGCTGGAAGCCGAGCAGCTGCGTCATGGCGCGCAACATCTCGATGTCGCGCTCCTGAGGCGTGAGCACGATCGCCCCGGCCTTCCAGAAGCGCAGGTCGGCCAGCGTCATTTCGCGGCGGGTCGCCGTGATCTCCGGGGTCGGGTTGCCCTGCTTGATGGAGCTCATCAGGCCGCTCGTCGGCCGCCACGGCGGCGCGAACAACGCCGTGCGGTCCGTCGGGTCGAGCGGATTCTGGTTGGGCAGCAGGGCGTACGCGCTGGCGATTCGCATGTCATGCCCGGTGTACGCGCTCCACCGCAGCGGATCGGTATAGCTGGGTTCCGTCAGCGGAAGCGACACCAACGTGTGGTTGTCGTCGATGTACTGCCGCCAGGCGCCCGATGTGACGAACTCCGGCACCGGCTCCATGTGGGCGGTCCGCAGCGGGGTCGGCGCCAGCGGCACCAGGGCCATCGCGACCGCGGTGATCATGGCGGCCCGGACCGGACCGCGGGCCGAGGGCTGCGCCTTCATCAGGTCCGAGGCCTTCTGGCAGCCGAGCGCTAGCACGATGGCGATCATCGGGGCGATCGCCATGGCCCAGCGGGTGGGCACGGCCGAGTTCAGGATCGGCACGCTGTGCAGCATGGCCCAGAGACCGGGGACCTCGGTGGGTACGCCGTTGAGCTGGATGCGCGGGCCGAGGGACATCGCGCCGAAGAAGAGGGCGATGCCGGCCAGGCTGACCACCGCGACGCTGCGACGCATCCACGCCACCAGGCCGAAGAAGAGGATGACCAGGCCCCAGCCGAAGAACGAGTTCTCCTCGGCGGCGTTCTGCGCGAGCTTGGAGGCGGTCAGACTGTTGCCGGCGATGGAGCGCTGCGCGTACGCGGTGAAGGAGCCGAGGTCGGCGCCGAAGGACCGGATGAGCTCGGAGAGGCCCTGGTAGCTCTGCGGTCCGAAGAACTGGACCCTGAGCGGGTATGCCAGCACGGCCAGCGTCACGGCGGCCGTGACACCGAGCCCGCGCAGGAACGGGATCACCTCGGTCCGGCGCCGCCGGGCGAGGGCCATGACCGCGCAGAAGATGCCCAGGCCGACCGCCGTCATGAAGAGGATCTCGAGGTTGATGAACGCCTGCCAGACCAGCAGGCCCGAGAGGATCATTCCGTTGCGTACGGCGCGGCCGGGCGCGCGCAGCGCCAAGGTGCGCCAGATGATCAGCGGCACCAGGAACTGCGAGACGATGTTGGGGTGCCCGCCGGCGTGCGAGATCATGCTCGGCGCGAAGGCGGCGAACAGGGCGCCGACCCAGGCGGCCAGCCGCGAGGTCACGAACTGGCGCGAGAGCACGAGATACCACGAGATGCCGGTGAACGCCAAGGCCAGCGTGAGAAACGCGTTGAACGCCACATGCGGACCGAACAGCACAGTGACAGGCGTCATCGGCAGGGAAACGGCCAGCACCGAGGTGTTGGCCATCATGTTCACCCCATCGGGGTAATTCATGCGATCCGAGAAGAACGGATAAACGCCATCCGTGACTACCCGGGCACCGTGCGCCAGCATCCACTCAAAGAATGCGTGATCTTGTGGATCATCGCGCAACTCATGATCAAGATTGAGCCACAACGAAGATGTGATGAAGAGCGCTACCCCAATGAAGGTGGTAATCGCGAGCACATCTCGCCTAGTGAGAGAGCGCCACCAACGCGGTCGCGGTGCGACCTCGGGCTCCGCCTCGATCACGTTCTGATCTGCGGGTATGACTGCGATCGGCGCGGCGGCGACCTCTGTTTCGAGGAGGATCAGCTCCGCATCCAGGTCGTCGGCGGCGACCCCGGGATCCGGCGGCAGAACGTTCCCGCCGGGCGAGTGGCCTGTCGAGTCAATACCCGTAATCGTCATAGCATCGGCGAGCCTAACGGAGCTTGGTAACGGTGTTGTGACGGCGGACCCAGGCGTGACGCACCCGATATGCGCCCGCGTTTTACCTATCCTTGACCTGGGTGGTGCATGATGGGCAACGGCCCCGGGCACCCCCGTGGCTACATCTCAATCAGGCAAAAATAGAGCGGTCCACCCCCCGCTCAACTTTCGGTTGCGCGCAGCGGATGCTTAACTCTTCCGGTCCCGCTGTCAGCTCGGATCGGCAAGACGAGGGAACCTTACTTATGGCAGACATCACTGGAGACCAGAGGATCCAGTCCGAAGTGCTCGAGGGCCTCGCCATGGCCGTGAACCACCGTCGTTGGTTCGTCGAGCTGGCTCTCCCCTACCTGGGCGAGAACCCTATCGAGATCGGCAGCGGTCTCGGCGACTACGCCCTGGAGTGGGCGGAGCACGTCCCCCGCTTCACCGCCACCGAGGCGGACCCGGACCGGCTGGTGCAACTCAAGGAGCGCCTGGCCGACCACACCAACATCGACGTGCGGCAGATGCTGCTCCCAGCGTCCGACGCCGCGGGTGAATACAGCGCCGCCGTGTCCTACAACGTGCTCGAGCACATCGAGGACCACGTCGGGGCGCTGCGCAGCATGGCGGAGCTGGTCCGCCCGGGCGGCCGGGTCATCCTGATCGTCCCGGCGTTCATGTTCGCGATGAGCCAGGTCGACATCGCGACCGGCCACATCCGTCGCTACACCAAGAAGACGATGCGGGCCGCGATGACCGAGGCGGGCCTGACCATCGAGAAGCTGCACTACGCGAACGCGCTGGGCCTCATCGGCTACTACACCGCGACGAGCATCTTCAAGCTGGCCCCGAAGGAGGGGCCGATGGTGAAGATCTACGACAGCGTCGTGCTGCCGGTCACCAAGGCCGCCGAGAGCATCGTCCGGCCGCCGTTCGGCCAGTCGGTCTTCGTCGTGGCGAAGGTCCCCGGCTGACCTCAGGCGTCACCACAGCAACACGAGAAGCCCGCCGGGTCCTGCGACCCCGCGGGCTTCTTGATGTGTACGGCGTCAGCCGGCGACCCCAAACGTCGGGCGGAGGGTCCCGCGCGCCAGCGTGTGGAACGCGAGGTTGAAGCCCACGTACGCCGGCGTCGCGTCCTCGCCCACCTCGAGTCGATCGACGTCTATTGCGTGCACCGCGAAGACGTACCGGTGGGGCCGATCCCCCGGCGGGGGGGCCGCGCCGCCGTAACCCGTCTCGCCGTAGTCGTTGCGGATGGAGAACGCCCCGTCGGGCAGCGGGTCGACGCCGCGCGGCAACTCGGTCACCGAGACCGGCAGGTTGACCGCCACCCAGTGCCAGAACCCGCTGCCGGTGGGTGCGTCAGGGTCGAAGCAGGTCACCACGAAACCGCGGGTCTCGGTCGGAAAACCCGACCAGGAGAGCTGCGGTGAGAGGTTCTTGCCTCCGACGCTGGGATGTGCGTACAGCTCGTCGAGCGGCTGCCCGTCGGCGACGTCCGAGCTGGCGACCGCGAAGGAAGGAACCTGCGGGAGGATGTCGTACGGATCCGGTGCTTCGGCGCGCTCCAAGCTCATGCTCGATCGTCCTTCCGACTGCGGATGGGTTCACACTGCCCGAACGACCTCAAGGTATCCGAGTGACGTGTCGCACAGCTTTCGGTTCTGTCACTCACGCTGTCACCCGCCGCGGGAAAACGCACAGCTAGTGCGCGGTCGCGGGGTTGACGCGGGCGATAGTTGTGTCAGACATCCGACCGGGTTCGAGCGGCAGAGATCCCCGTGCCCGGTGGTGATCGGTCGTCGAGCGCAGCCGGTGGCCAGCAAGTCGGCACCTGTCCACAGGACAGGTGCCGACTGCTGTGTAGGGCCGAACCGCCATCCTGGTCCCGAAGCCGGTGAGACCATCGGATCGTGCGTGCACCACTACCGGAGGACGAGGCGAGGCACCCGACCGCGTTGCGGGACTCCCTGATACTCGACGCCGGTCCCGAACCCGACTTCGACGACATCGCCCTGCTCGCCTCCGAGATCTGTGGTACGCCGATGGCCCTGGTGACGCTGATCGACGGCGATCGGCACTGGTGCGCCCAGGTCGGCATCGACTCTGCCCACCTGCGCCGCGACATCACCTACTGCACTCAGGTCGTACGCGGTCAGGAGCTGTTCGAAGGTCCCCACGCCGGTGCCGACGGCCTCCGGTTCTATGCGGGAGCCCCGGTGGTGCTGGACGGAACGCACCCGGCGGGCACCGTGTGCGTCATCGACAACGAGCTCCGCGAGCTGAACCCCTCCCACCGGCGGGCGCTGCGCAGCCTCGCCCGGCACGCGTCGGTGCAGTTGGAACTGCGCCGCTACGCCCGGCACGCCGGCGAGATCTCCGATCGGCTACGCCAGCTCGACCGGATGAAGGATTCGTTCCTGTCCAGCGTCAGCCACGAGCTGCGTACCCCGCTCTCGTCGATCCGCGGATATCTGGAGATGCTGCTCGAGGACGACCTCGACGCGGAGACGTCACAGCGCTTCCTCGCGATCATGCAGCGCAACTCGGACCGGTTGCTGCGCCTGATAGACGACCTGCTCACGGTGGCGCGGCTCAGCGACGAGGGCCTGAAGCTGGACATCGCCGAGGTGGACCTGGCCGAGATCGCCCACCAGGTCACCTCCTCCTGCCGCCCGCTCGCCGAGCATCGGGAGGTGAAGTTGCGCGACCGCACGTCGAGCCCGGTACCCGCCCTAGGCGACGCGAAGCGCCTGCAGCAGGCCCTGAACCATCTGGTGGTGAACGCGATCAAGTTCACCGCTGCCGGGGGCGAGATCTCGGTGACCAGCACCTCCGGCGCGGAGCCCGAGCTGGTGATCACCGATACCGGAGTGGGCATACCGCCGGACGAGCTACCGCACGTCTTCGACCGCTTCTTCCGCAGCGCGACGGCGGACACGATGGCCACTCCCGGGCCGGGCCTCGGCCTCGCCATCGTCCGCTCGATCATCGATGCCCACCACGGCAGCATCCACGTGGACAGCGAACCCGGCATCGGGACGACAGTGCGGCTGACGCTGCCCAAGCCCTGACGCCGGCGTCAGGTGCGGGTCTCGTCGAGCCCGAACATCGGCAGGCAGGGCTTCAGTCCGGTGATCTCCACCGCCGTCGTGCGCGCCGCCGACCAGCGCGGCCGGTCCAGGATGAGCCGGCGACCGCGGACCCGCCGGCCCCGGACCGCGTGCCACGCGTCGCCGTCGTCGACGTAACCGAGCTTGCGGGAGACGCCGTACGAGGCGGCGTTGTCCTCGAACGCCTCCGAGGTGGCCGCCTCCGCGCCGAGCCCGGCGAACGCCAGGTCGAGCACGGCGGCGCGCATCTCCGTACCGAATCCGCGGCCCTGGTATTCGCGGCCGAGCCACGATCCGGTGCCCACCACCCGTACGGTGGCGAAGTCCTTGGCGCCGATGTCCTGCGTACCGATGATCTGCCCGTCGGCGACCGCCACCAGCTGCAGCGACCAGTCGGTGGGCGACCACCGCGCCCACTGGCTCCACGCCCACTGGATCACGCTGCGGGCCCGCTGCTCGCTGGTGGCGTCGGTCCAGGGCGTCACGAAGGGCATCACCGCGGGGTCGTGCACCCCCGCCGCCGCCACGTCGGCGAGTTGGGCGAGATCGTCGAGGTCCGGCAGGCGCAGTTCGAGCCGGGGCGTCGTCAGCGCCAGCCCGAACAGTGGCCAGTGGTCGGCAATCATGCCCACGATTCTCACGGTCCGGGCCGGAATCGGACGACCGATTTAGAACCGCTCGATGTGCAGCCCCGCGTAGAGCCGGCGATATACCACCCCGGTCCGCCGGTTTCCGGCGTCGATCATCATTCCGCGGCCCATGTACACACCCACATGACCGGCTCCGACAACCAGATCGCCGGGGCGCGCCGCCGCGCGCGAGACAATGCGTGCGCGGGCTGCCTGACCGCCCGAGGAGTGCGGCAACCGCAAGCCGGCCTCAGCGTACGCACGCTTCGTGAAGCCGGAGCAGTCGAACGTGTGCGGGCCCTCGCCGCCGCGGGAGTAGCGCTTGCCGACCTGGGACCGTGCGAAGGCGACGACCGACGCCATCCGCGCGCGCGAGCCCAGGGCGCGCTGCCGGCCGGTCGCTGCCCGCTGGAGCGCGCGAGGCCGGACGGTGGCACGTGGGGTGACAGCGCGCCGGTTGGCGGCACGCGGGGCGACGGCACGCTGGGCGGCGGCGCGCGGGGTGGTGGCACGCGGGGTGGTGGCACGCTGGGCGGCGGCGCGCTGGGTGACAGCGCGGTGGGCCGCCACGGCCCGGCGCTGAACGGCGACGCGGCGCTCGGCCACGGCCCGGAGCTGAGCTGCCGCGCGCTCGACGTTGAGGCGGCGTTCCGCCTCGGCCATGCGCTGGGCTATGTCCGTCATCTCCGCGAAGGGGCTGGGCTCGTCGTCACTCCGTACCGTCGGGAATTGGCCGCGGACCGCGGACCGCGAGGCCGCCCGGTCGCGCTGCCTAGCCTCTAGGAACGGCGTGAGTTCGGCGGCGGCGGCCGCGATCGGGGTGAGGAAATTCTGTGCTTCAGCAGGCGCGGCGGGTTCGAGCGCCGGTGCGCTCACGGCCAGCGCCAGGGCGCCGGCGGCCAGCACACGGCCGGTGGACGGACGGGACAGCAGAGCCTCCGAACTCGGCCCGAGGCACTCACGCGAATCCCATTTCAAGGCGCGGCGGAAGGTCCGCCGTGCCGGTGTCAGCCGTTTGACCGGCGACAATGGGAACCCGGGCATTATTGGTAATCCGCCGACCATGCCAACACACATTCGACCCGGTGATAGGTAAAACAGGAAAAATTCCATCATCCGTACGCGCCTTAGCGGCCGTCTCCGCCGGACCCTTAGGGCTCAATTCCACCTGCCGTCACCTGTGCTTCCCGCCTTCACCCCGCCGTCCTGGCCGGGCCGACATTTGTCCACCTTGACTGTGCCCACAACATCGATCATCGGCGATACTCGGCGTCATGGCGATCTCACTCCTCGACGACATCCGCGCGCTGACTCCGACCATCCGCAAGCTGGCACCCCAGATCGAACAGGACCGGGCCGTCCCCACAGCACTCATCGAGCAGCTCGCCGACCTCGGCGTTTTCAAGCTCGCGGCGCCGAAGGAGCACGGCGGTCTCGAGGCGGAACCGGGCCTGCTCGTGGACGTCCTCGAGGAACTGGGACGGGCCGACGGATCGACGGGCTGGTGCGCGATGGTCGGCGCCGCGACCGGGATGGCGATGGCATACCTGCCTGCCGCCACGGCGGCGGACCTGTTGCGCGACCCCCGACTTCTCATCGCCGGCGTTGCCGCACCGATGGGCCGGGCGACTCCGGTCCAGGATGGATACCGGGTGAGCGGGCGGTGGTCGTTCGCGAGCGCCTGCCAGCACGCGACCCTGCTGGTCGGCGGCATGCTCACGCCCAAGGGCCCACGCCTGGCCGTGTTCGACCCCGCGCAGCTGACCATCCACGACACGTGGGAGGTCGCCGGTCTGCGCGGGACCGGCAGTCACGACTTCTCGGCCGACGACGTGTTCGTGCCCGCCGACCGTACGTTCTCCCTGGCCGAACCGCCGCGCCAGACCGGCCCGCTGTACGCCTTGCCGGCCCTGTCACTGCTGGCCCTCGGCATCGGAGCGGTGGCCTTGGGCATCGCACGCGCCTCCATCGAGGAATTCGGCGAGCTGGCCCGGAGCAAGCGCAACCCGCTCACCGGCGAGACGATCGCGGCGAAGCCCGCCGTACGGGTCGCCATCGCGGAGGCGACGGCGCTGCACGGGGCCGGGCTCGCATACCTGCGGCACTCGTTCACCGACGACGGGGCGGGCGCGGACGTCCGGCGTCGGGCGGCGCTGCGGCTCGCGATTTCCACCGCGACCCGCAACGCGGCGCGAGCGGTCGACCTGGTCTACAACGCCGCCGGCGGAGGCGCCGTGTACGACACCAGCCCACTGCAACGGCACTTCCGGGACGTCCACGTCGCTACCCAGCACGCCATGGTCTCCGGCGACGTGACCGAAATGGCCGGCGCTGTCCTTCTCGGCCTCACCGACCCGGCGGCGCTCGCCCGGCTGTGAAGGCTCAGCTCGGGTAGGGACTCTTCGCGCGGGCATCGCGCAACGCGTGTGCCCACCAGACGAGCCCCTCGAGCATCCGCCCGGCGGCGGCGCTGCTCTCCGGATCCAAGGGACGACCGTCCACATCAAAGCAGCGCCGCCCCCCGTGGAAGCTCACGGTGTCGCGGACTGTGGTCGCGTGGAGCTCGGCGAGGACGGGCCGGAGGTGTTCCACCGCGCGCAGGCCACCCGACAACCCGCCATATGAGACGAAGGCGACGGCCTTGGCCCGCCACTCGGCGTTGTGTGCGTCGATCAGGGCCTTGAGCGGGGCCGGGTAGCTGTGGTTGTACTCCGGGGTGACGACGACAAAGGCATCGGCCAGCCCCAGCTGCTTCGTGACGGTTTCGCTGCCGAAATCCGCCGCGTCGACGATCTCGGCTTCGAGGTCGGGACGCGGGCCGATCTCGGCGGCTACCCACGCGGCCACCGTCGGACCGAATCGGCCCTCCCTGGCACTACCGACGATGACTGCGATGCGGAGTGGCGTGTTATCCATGCCGGGACGCTAAAACTTGCACCGCGGTTGAAGTCAATCTTCCCGGCACCAGCGCACACGACGCCCCCGGCGACGGTGCAGCCGGATGGCGGCGTTGTCTGGGGCGCCGATCGTCCGCACCCGAGCCCGGTCAGCGGCGCCCGCATTGCGGCCCGGCTGCTGCACTGCGGCCCGGCTGCTGCACTGCGGCCCGGCTGCTGCACTGCGGCCCGGCTGCTGCACTGCGGCCCGGCTGCTGCACTGCGGCCCGGCTGCACTATGGCCCCGGCTGCACTACGGCCCCGGCTGCACTGTCCAATGGCTGCACTGTCGACTGGCCGTTGGAGGATGAGCGGCCGGTCCGACTGGGTTCGGCCGGCTCACCATTCGGACGAACCGGACTCAGTGGTCTTTTGCCCTGGCCTCGACCGGGGACCACGGAGCTGCCAAACTTCGGGCATAAGCCGCTTTTAGGTCGAAAGGTCGATCGCCGATGCGTCGCACGCCCTCCCTGTTCCTCGCCCTGCTGACCGCGGCGACAGCATTTATCGCCACGCCAGGGATGCCCGCGCAGGCCGCCCCCGCTGCGGTGAAGATGACCTTCAACGCCGCCCCCGAGCCGGTGGTCAAGGGCAGGACCGTGACCCTGACCGGGCGCGTCTGGGTGGGCGCCACCGGCAACCGGAGCCGGGTCAGCTTCTACTTCCGCAAGGCCGGCACCGCCGCGAACGCGTACGTCTACAAAGGCTTCGCGACCGCGACCAACGCGGGGAACTTCACCCGCCGCTTCACCGCCGAGACCACGGGCACGTGGAAGGCGGTCTTCGCCGGCACGGCCGCCCGCAGGAACGCCGCCCGGCTCGACGCGGTGCGGGTGATCCAGACCCGGTCCAAGGAGATCGCCAACTGGCACGGCACGGCGACGCCCTGGAAGAGCCGGACGATCAAGGTGCCGACCGTGGACTACAAGGCCATCGCCTCCTGGAACTGCGCCAACCCGGACTTCCCCTTCCTCTACCTGACGTGGGAAGGCCGGACCAGCGGCTACGAGTACGTCGGGTCGGAGAGGCAGTCGGGGTCGCTCACGCTGAACGGCCACGAGGGCGGTCGGCTCGGCTTCTTCGAGATCAGCAGCGCCTCCGGCTGCTCCTGGACGCTGCGCGTCTTCTCCGGCACCACCACCGTCCAGGTCTGAAACGCCGGTCCGTGGCAGGCGGCGGCCCGGTGTGCCGTCGCCGCCGCAGATCATGGGATCAGGACAATTTTGCCGAGGTGATCACTGGCCTCCATCAGGCGATGCGCCTCGGCAGCCTCGCTCATCGCGACCGTACGGTCGATGATCGGGCGGATCGACCCCGCGTCGACCAGGGGCCACACCTGGTCACGAACCCCCCGGACGATGCGCGACTTGTCCTTGACGGAACGGGCACGCAGCGTCGTCGCCGCGATGGAGCCGCGCTTCGCCATCAACGCCCCAAAGTCGAGCTCACCCTTGCGACCGCCCTGCAAGCCGATGGTCACGATGTGACCCCCACTGGCAAGCGCGGCAATATTCCGAGACAGATACTTCGCACCGATAATGTCGAGAATCACGTCGGCGCCGTGCCCCTCGGTGAAGTCGCGGGTCGCCTCGACGAAATCGGTGCTCGGATAGTCGACGGCGAGATCAGCGCCGAGCGCCAGCAGCCGCTCATGCTTCGACTCCCGGGCGGTCACGATGACCGTGGCTCCCAGCGCCTTGCCCAACTGGATCGCGAACGTGCCGATGCCCCCACCGCCGCCGTGCACGAGCAGCGTCTGCCCCTTACGCAACCGGGCCACATCGACCACATTGGACCAGACCGTGCAGGCGACCTCCGGCAACGCCGCGGCCTCCTGCACAGACAGGCCCTTCGGAACCGGCAGCAGCTGACCAGCCGGCACCACGACCCGCTCGGCGTAACCGCCACCGGCCAGCAGGGCACAGACCCGCTCGCCCACATGGTGCCCGCCCACCTCCGCCCCGACCGCGACAATCACACCGGCACACTCAAGCCCCGGATAAGGCGCGGCGCCCGGAGGCGGCGGATAGTGGCCCTGCCTCTGCATCACATCGGCACGGTTGACCGCCGCGGCCATGACCTCGACGACGACTTCACCCGGGCCAGGCTCGGGATCCGGAACCTCGGCCCAGACGAGCGCCTCGGGCCCACCGGGCCTCTCGATCACGATGGCGTGCATGCCTGACAGCTTGCCCGAGAGGTCCGACAAGAAACCGGACCGGTGCCGGCCACGCCGGGGCGCCGGGCGTTCCCGGTATCCATTCGGCCGTCCGCACGGCGATCTGGCAGACTGAGTGCCGTTATCGCCAGGAGGGCTCGCCTAGTGGCCGATGGCGCCGGTCTTGAAAACCGGTGAGGCGTTACGCGTCTCCGTGGGTTCGAATCCCACGCCCTCCGCTCCGAGCACGAGAAAGGCCCCTCTGACCAGCGCGAACGCTCGTCAGAGGGGCCCCTCGCCTACCGGTGTCGATCTCACTCAGTCCCACAAGATCTCGCTCGGGCTGACACCCCTGCCCAAATACGGCCCAAAGTTTGGTGACCGGGTCAGGCTGCGTCGCCCTGGTCGTCGACGTCGCCGAGCGCCTCCTCAATCCGCCGTCGCGCTGCCTCGTCCTGCCCCTCGATGCACTTCGCGTAGACCTTCAGCAGCACGTGCACGCTGTGCCCCGCCCACTCTGCAACCTGGGTCGCTGGCACCCCCGCGTTGAGCCAGAGCGACACGGCAGCGTGCCGCAGTTGGTACGGCACCTTGCCGAGCGGGGTGCGGTGCTGTTCCGGGGTCAACGCGTCCTTTCGAGCCGCCCGCCAGACCCGTGCGTAGGTCTCCTTCGAGACCGAGCCACGCCCGTAGCCCTGGGCGACGAATAGCCGGCCGTCCGGGGCGTGACCGTGGGCTGCGATATGCCACCGGAGGGCACGAACCAGGATTGGTGGCGCGGGCACCGGCCTGGTCGCTGTCTTCGCGCGGTGTTTCAGCTCCCGGTCCTCACGGACTGAGCCGCCGTCGTCTCCCCAGTCCTGCCCAACGTATTGCGTCGACCCCGTCAACCGAAGCGTGCCCCATCCCGACTCGGGCAACTCGCACTCGTCGACGCGTAGGTGTAGAGCCTCAGCCGGGCGCAACGCGGCGTAGTACATACAGGCGAAGAACGCCACGAGCTTCGGAGCCCGGTCGTGCACGGCCGACAGCAGAACGATGGCCTGTTCGGGATTGACGACCGATCGGCGGTCCACCTCATCAGTGGACTTCGGCGCTATCCATTGGACGTGATCCATCGGGTGTGAGGTCAACAGGCGAAGCTCAACGGCGTACCGGAGCGCGCCGTAGAAGACGCCGCGTTTGCGAGCGACCGTCGTCGCGGCAGCGGCATTTCCATTGATGCGCAGCGCCAACACATCGAGCGCCTTCCGCACCAAAGCCGCGTCGGTCAACTCCGTGAGCTTAACGGTGTTACTGGTCAACCACCGCACCGTGGAAGCAATGTCGTCCGGCGGCGGACCCGCATCCCGCCGCGTCTTGTTGAAGGACCAGGAATACAACGCACGACGGATCTCCTCATCGGACGGCGCTCCCCGGTCAGTCGAGAGCAACGCTACGGTGACGTTGGCGAGCGCTTCCGCGATGCTCTTTCGGTGCTTGGCTGCCGATCGAGCCCACTTCATATCCACGAATGCAACCGCGTGCTCATACCACGTACGGCTGTTCAGCTCTCGGGCCATTGGCTCGGGCAGGCCCGTCACCTCGTCGAAGATGACCCCCTCCCGTTGGGCGGTGATCAGCTTCGAGCGGAAGCTCTCCGCGAGCGCCTTAGTCTGGAAGCTGTCGCCGCGCCGCTTGCCCGCCACAACCCATCGCACCCGATAGGTGCTGCGCGGCTTGCCGGTCTTCGGATTCCTGCCCTCGTGTTCCTCGATGCTCTGAATTCGAACGTCGTATGTGCTCATGCGGCCTGTGGCTCCTCATAGCTCGACAGCCAGGTCTCGAAGTCGGTGCAGCGGATACGAATTTGACGATTGGGCATCTTGTAGTGGCGGGGTGCGTGGCCGAGTGCCTTCCAACGAAAGAACGTTGACCTGGCCACGTCCATCTCTTCAAGGAATTCGTCCAGGGTCAGAAAGGTGCGTGCCATCGGGTCCGGCCTCCCTTGGCGGGGGTATTGCGGGGCTGTGAGTGTTACCGTGACGGACTTTCAGCGCTTTGGTGTCCTCAGTCGAGGGTGGAGGCTTCCGATTGGGAGGCGGGCTCCTGCCGGGCCGCTGAGAGCGCCGTAGAGCCACGATCCGGAAAAGGGATAGGCCAAAGCCTCTATGTGGCTCTGAGCGGGTCGGTTCGTCGGCGGCTGCGGGGGTGCAGGCCGCCGGTCGGGGCGTGCCAGAACTGCCAGAACTGCCAGAACCTCTCGGGTTCGGGGGTTGTGGCGGTTGTGGCAGTTCTGGCAGGGCCATCACGCCGACCGCCGGATGGTGTCGATGGCGTGCACGGTCGCGGCGGGCCGATGAACCTCGGGATGCACGAGATAGCTCGGCGACGGCGGCCGTCCCCCGACGCGTTTCGGCGCGGGCGGGTCGAGCTGCCGCAGGTAGCCGTGTGCTTCGAGCACAGACAGCGGCGGGTCGAAGTCGGCGGCGGTGGGAAGCTGCGACGACTTGAGCGCCCGGAACACCTCGCGTTTGGTAAACGCGCTCGATCCGGTGCGTTCGATCCACGCCAGGATCGCCCGAGCATTGCGGGTGGACTGGTCGGCGCCCATGTCGTCGAACGCGGCTAGGGCGTGAGCGGCGTAGTAGTCGCCGATCATCGCGGCGCGTTCGAGAGTGTCGGCGGTGATGGGCATGCCCCATCCGTCGCGCAGATGTTCGGCGAGGTGCAGGAGCCCGGCAACGCGGACGACGGCGCCGGTGTATTTCGAGCCCCAGTCAACGATGTGCGCCCATGCCCCGCCGGGGGCGAGCCTCGGTTCCACGGCGCGTTCGATGTCGAGGACCAGGTCGTTGGCGTCGGGGGTGAGCGGCAGGACGGCGGGGTCGGTCCACTCAGCGAGGGTGAGGACCAGGGCGTGCAGGTTGGCGGTGTAGTCGGCGGCCACCTGATCGGGGATCGGGTCGGCGCCGACCTTGCGGCGGCCGACGGTGTTTTCCGGCAGGGCGTACAGGATGCGGGCGAGTAGGCCGAGGCCTCGGAAGCCGGGCATGTTCGCGATGTCGCGCAGGATCTCCGGCTGCACGGCGAGGCCCATGGTCAGTGAGGGCTTGTCGACGTGCTCGGCGTCACGCGAACGGCGGTCGACGCGCATCATGTCCCCGGCGTGGCCCTTGAGGAAGACCTCAAGGTTCGGGGTGCCGGAGTACCGCCCGGCAATGGTGGCGAAGATCCCGCCCTCAGGCGACAGGACAGCGAGGCGCCCGCCCTGCTCCGCGAGCAGGGATTGCGCTTTCTCGCTGGTGACGTCGTCGGCTACCAACTGCGGTTTGGCCGGCACGGTGATGGCCTCGGCGCTCATCGCGGCGGCGGTCGCCTCCGCGATCAGCGTGTCCCGCCCCGACCCGTCGGCGTTCGCGGCCGCGAGGGCGGCTTTCTCGGCGGCTTTGGTGGCGACCTTGGCCGACAGGTCGGCCTCGATGATCGCGGGTGCGGTCCGCTCGATCAGGGCTTTCTCGGCAAGCATGATCGGGGCGATCATCGCGGCGAACACGGCAGACTTGCGCGAGCCCGGCGGTAGGACGACGACGGTGTAGAGGTTGGTGGGTTCGCGCCAGGAGCCGCGTACCTCGACCTCGGCGCGTCCCCCGGCGGCCGTGGACAGGCAGGCCAGGGCGAGGCTCCCGGCGAGGTCGATCGGGGTCTGGGTGAACTCGGCGACGGCGAACACCTGCT
The DNA here is from genome assembly GCF_040682215.1 of Actinoplanes sp. NPDC051346. Classification (NCBI taxonomy): domain Bacteria; kingdom Bacillati; phylum Actinomycetota; class Actinomycetes; order Micromonosporales; family Micromonosporaceae; genus Actinoplanes; species Actinoplanes sp. NPDC051346. The sequence continues at coordinate 77,536 of NZ_JBFBAJ010000007.1, forward strand.
CAGCCAGCCAGCCGGGGAACAACTCGGCCGGAAAGGCGGGAAGGTGGCGGCCTCGGCCGAGCGGGATTAGCGGCGACCACCCGCCCGGGGTGTCGGCGTCGTCCAGCAGCGCCCGCCCGGTCGCGACAACTTCGGCCGGGTCGGCGCCGGAGGCGGCGAGGGTGGCGAGTTGGGTGCCGAGGTCGGCGACCTTGCGCCGCTTCGCTAGCTCGGCGACGCGGGCGGCGTAGTGCCCGGCGTTCGCCGCGCTGGGGACTTCGGCGGTGAGGGTGTGCAGGTAGGGTGCCCCGCCCACCCTGCCGAGGTCCCCCGTTTCGGCGAGGTGGGCGGTGACGGTGATCGGGTCGGTCGGGATGGTGGCGGCGTGCATGATGCACATCGCTTCCCACAGCACCGCGTGCGACGGCCGGTAGAAGTCGCCCGGGGCGAGAGCGGCGGCGAGGTCGGCCATCAGGTGTGGGGCGAGCAGGGCGGCACCGATGACGGCCTGCTCGGCGGCCAGGTCGTACGCGGCGGCGTGGGTCACGGTCTACTCCTTCACAACTCGGCAGGACGGGCGGGGTCAGGCGACGCGGCGGCCGAGGGCAGGACGGGCGGTGTCGTCGGCGACGCCGGGCCGCACAGCGAGGGCGGACAGCAGCCGACCGAGGCCGGACAGCAGCGCTTCGAGTTGCCAGCGGGCGCCGGTTTCGGTGCTGTGCAAGGGAATCCGGGCGCGGATCTCGGCGTGTTCGCGGCCGTCGGCGGCCCGGACGCGGGTGATGACGGCGCGGCCCGCGCCGGGCAGGTCGGCGATCATCTCGGTGGAGCGGTGCTCGCCGAGGTTGCAGCGGTGGTCGCGGGCGCACCACGCGGTGTGCTCGTTCGGCGTCCGGCGATGCTGGGCCATGATGCGGCGGCTCACTTGCTGCCGCCCTTGTCGTGCATCTCGCGCAGTGTGTTGATGATGACGCGGCCGATGCGCAGGGTGCGGCCGCTGCCGTCGCAGCGGCGGCAGAGACCGAACGCGCGGCCGAACGGGCTGCGGCGTTTGCCGGTGCCTTTGCAGCGGCGGCAGGCGCCGAACGGCCAGAGCCAGCAGCCGAGGAAGTAACCGACTGTGATGATCACGGTGGTCAGGGCGAGGATGGCGTAGATCGTGCTGGGGTCGGTGCCGGTGGGGGTAGCGGTAGCGGCGTACGGGACCACGAGAAGGCCTCCTGGGGCGGTTTTTGGGGCGCAGAGGGGTGCTGGCGCTACCCGCTACCGGCGTGGGTAGTAGCTGGCCAGGGTGGTAGCGGGGAGGGGTAGCGGCGGCGCTACCGGTAGCAGCGCCGCCGCTACCCGTCAGGCGGTCTTGCGGCCCTTCATCGCGGTGTCGATGTCGGTGAGGCGGCAGCCGCGGTTGACGGTGCCGCGCACCTTGACGCTCACGCTCGGTACGTGCTCGCGGAGCAGGGCCGAGGTGGCTTCGGCGGTGAGGTCGGCGTAGTGCTCGGGCAGATTCCCGGCCAGTCGCTCGGCGACGGTCGACCACCACAGTCCGGTCTCCCCGGCGACGAACACGCTGCGGACGTCGGCGAGGCTGTCCCGCACAGCGCGGGCGATCTTCTCTCCGGCGGCTTCGCCGGTGAGCAGGCCGAGGCGTTCCCGATGTTCCCGGGCCGCTTGCAGGATCTTCTCGGCGTCGCCGGCGTCGGCCAGGTACGACCGGACGATCGGGGTGTCATCCGAGGCCCCGTAGAGGATGCCGACGCCCCGGTACTGGGAGCCGGAAGGCAGCGACGACGCGTCGAAACCCTCGGAGTAGGCGTCGGAGCCGAGCACGGCCATGGACACGTCCCGGTTGCCGCACTTGAGGCCGAAGCGCACGGTGTGGTTGTCCCGGAAGCGGTTGAACAGCCGGGAGACGTCGCCGGCGCCGATGCCGGACGGCTTCTGGGTGCAGGAGATCAGGATGACTCCGGCCGACGGGCCGACGGCCATGATGAACGCCAGCAGCGAGGCGATCTCCTTGTTGACGGCCTGGTCGTCGGTCTCGAAGTAGGTCTGGAACTCCTCCATGACCAGCACCCACACGCGGAGCTGCGGGTACTTGCGGGACAGCTCGCGGGTGAGCTTGCCGTCGGGGCACTCCGACGTGGGGAGGGTGGACAGGAACTCGTTCGCGTCCTCGATGTGCTTCTTGATTTCCCGCAACGCGTCCAGCAGGTGGGTGATCGGGTCGTGGTCGCGGGCGTTGGGCACGGTGCCGAAGATGATGCGGTGCGCGACCAGGCGGAACTTGTCCCAGTCGGGCGACAGCTTCCCGTCGACCACCGTGAGGCGCACGTAGGGGTCGAGGGCGGCGAACAGGGCGACCATGCGGGCGAAGTACGTCTTGCCCTTGCGCGGCTGCGCCCCGATCAGAACGGAAATCCACAGCAGCAGTAGGCCGACCTTGTTGCCGCGCTCGTCCAGGCCGAGCGGGACGTCGGTCCAGATGTCACGGGGCTTGCCGTCGAGCAGCGGGGTGCGCCCGGCCGCCACGGCGAGGGGGTCGCGGTCGGCGACGAACAGCAGATGCCGGCGGTGCGAGGACGGGTCGCGGGTGAGGAACACCTGGTTGACGGACACGTCCAGGCCTGAGGCGATGGCGCCCTTGGCGTTGAGGACTTGTTCCCAGGTCTTGCCATACGGCAGGTCGATGATGACTTGGGAGCCGGTGTCGGAGCGGTCGCGGGCCATCGTGCCGCCGAACGCGACTTGCTGGCCGGGCTTGTCCGGGTGTCCCAAGTTCGCGGCGTAGTAGGCGCGCAGCACGATGTCGGGGTTGATGCGCCGGAACCGTCCGGTTACCACGGCCGAGGTCACGATCGGCCGGTCGCTCGGGCGACCCATGCGGGCGAGTCCCGCCACGGCCAGGACCCCGATCAAGCAGAGTGCCCACCATGGCGCGGTGGTCCACAGGATCGGGGCGCCGATGGCGAGGGTGGTGGCTTCGCCGGCTAGGACGCAGAACCGCCAGGCGCGGGTGGCTTTCACCTCGCGGTGCAGCTTGTGCCAGGCTTGCCAGTCCTTGTCGTCGGCGGCTTTCTGCCGCAGTCCGGTCTGTTCGGTGACCCACCACCAACTGAGCTGGCGGCCGATCAGTTTGAACACCCCGACGGTGCCCCAGAACCCTGCCTGAAGGGCGTACCACGGGGCGCGCAGGCCGTGGAATCCCGCGTGGTAGGCGGCCAGGCCGCAGCCGTACTTGATGGTGGACTTGATCGCGCCGAGGGTGGACAGGCCGAGCGGAACGATCGGCTGACGGCCCTTGTCGTCGGCCGCCGGCGGGTCGACCGGCATCCCACCGGGCTGCGGCTCCTCATCGATCGCCGCGTCGAAGTGCGTGTCGGTGGCGGTGTCGTCGGGGCGGGTGCGGCGGGTGCGGGCGGCGGCCAGGTCCACGACGTCCGCCGGGGCGCTCGGGTCGGCTTCAGCGGCGCGCCAGTCGACGTGGTCCGGGTCCGGGGTGGGGTTGTTCATGATGTCTGTCCTCCGGTCTCAGGCGGCGATCACGAGCGCGGCGACGAACAGGAACAGGTAGTGAAAGGACTGATCCAGCGCGTAGGCGCCGGTGCCGATGCACGGCTTGTCGTCCCGGCCCGGGCGGGGTTTTCCGAGGGCGTAGAAGGCGTCCAGGCGGGCAAGGCGGGCCAGCGCTGCCAGGGGTGTGCGCCGGTCGGCGAGGTAGTGCGTGACCGCTGAGACGGTCAGTCCGGCGGCGGCCTGCGAAGGGCTCACCGGCAGGTCGAGCACGATCCGCACGGCGTACAGCGCGATGCCCGCGGTCGTCGTGTAGGTGGCCACGTGAGCGGCGCAGGCCAGCCGTCCGGCAAGGCCCGGGTCGCCCTTGTGCAGGGCTTGGTGGTCGGTCTGGATCCAGTGGTCGGCAACCTGGTGCGCGACGAACAGGGCGACGAAGACGGCGGCGAAGACGGCGAGGCGGGCGGTGGTGTCTGGCAACATCAGGGGTCTCTCCCGTGAGCTTGTAGCGATGCGGGCTTGCGGGGTGGAGACCGGCGGCACGGCATCGGTTGTCGAGGCCAGGGGCCGTGCCGCCGGGCGGATCAGGGCTTACAGGCGGGCCAGGTGGCGCCGATCTGGCAGGCGTCGTACACCTCGCGCGACACCCATCCCTTGTCGGTCTTGCCGCTGGTTTCGCGGATGGTGACCGAGTGGCGGCGGCACTTGTCGGCGTTACGCACCGAGCACTTCCACCGGTTGTGGTCGATCACCACGCCGGCCGCTCCGGACGAACCAGGCTCGGCGCGGCACGCGGTCAGCGCGGGCAGGACCAGCAGCGCAGCGGCGGCGACTGGAGCAAGCAACTTGGCTTTCATCGGGGTGCCTCTCCTTAGGTGGTCAGGCGGCGGCGAGGGTGGGTGTTTCCGCAGGAACCGGGGCGGATGGTGACGCGTCGGTGGCGCTCAGAGCGGCGAGGTGGCGCCGGGCGGTCGACGGGGACACCCCGGCCTTCGCGGCGATCTGCGCGACCGGCGCGCCGGGCATCTTCGCGGCGACCTTGGCGACCTTCACGGCCGACGCCGGACGCGGCGTGACGCGCTTCGCGGGCGTCTTCTTGACCACCGGAGCCGGAGCCGGAGCGGGCTTGGCGTCGGGCGTCGCCCCGCCGGGAGGCTCCTCGTTCCTCGCTTCGGCGGCCGCCGGGGCGGGCGACTTCGCCACCGCGACGTCCTTGGTGGTGCGGCGCGCGGTGGCCAACAGGGCGCCGGTCGCCATCACCATCAGCCCGTCAACCGCAAGGGGGCCGAGGATCGCGGTCAGGCCGTCTTCGCCGTAGAAGGTGAGCAGCCCGGACAGGTGCCGGTAGGACACGAACGCGGCGACCCCGGCGACGGGGACCAGGCCCCCGAAGCGGAGCACATCCCAGCGGAGCCCGGACGGCCACTCGATCCGGGCCAGGATCTCCACGGCGACGAACAACGCGACCGGCCAGAAGATCGCGCCGACGACCGCACCGGCGGGCGGCGACCAGTCGGCCGCAGCGTCGGCCGGAGGGACGTAGGAGTGCGCGACATTCGCCGCGATGGACACCGCGCCGCCCAAGACAGCGCCGATGTAGGCCCACACGAGGCCGGACATCACAGGCTTGGTCATGGGAGGCCTCACTTCACCAGGGCCGAAGCGAACGCCCCGACGCCCGCAGCGACGTCACGAACAAAGCCGGCTGAGTCGGTGGGATTGCTGATCGCGTAGAAGACGAGGAGGGCACCGACGGCCAGGCCGCCGAACTTGCGCAGGTTCATCACGCCACCGCCTTCCGGGCGGCGGTAGGCGCGTCCAGCTCGGTGGCGATGAGCGGCCACCGAGCCTCAATCGCGGCCAGGTCGGCAGCCGACGGCAGCGCGTCCACCAGCGGGTTGCGCTTCATCGGCGCTGCCTTGCGACGGGCCGGACGCGCGGCCAGCTCGGCGGCAACGCGGGTAACACGGGCCTCGGCCCGGCGTAGACGACGCCAGTCCAGCGGCGACGGACCGCCCTGGTCGGCGGCGTTGATGATGGCGATCTCCGCGTCGAGGACATCGAGGTCGGCAGCGATCAGCGGCCACTCACCCTCGATCGCGTCGAGGTCGGCGACCGACGGTCCGGCGGTAGTGGGGAGAAGCTTGTTCACAGCAGTCCTCCAGGGACGGGGTCGGCGCGGCAACGAGCGCTAGGCTCACCACCCACGCCGACCTGGGATTCAAGGGCATGAGTTGCGCACGATTACCTCTGCCGTGCGGCGGCGACCTTTTCTTGATCTGGGAGGCGCGGCCCGTTGGAGTTGTCACAAAACGAGTGGGACCTAGCGGTGTCATGGCGCGCGGCAACCGGTGCCGCCGTACCCGTCCTTGCTAACCCTCTTGGCTTGCCTGGCTAGCCAGGTTCGCTGAGATCAAGGTAGGCGCACATGGCTAGTCAGGTCAAGACTTCTTCGCCAACTTCCCTTGCTTGGCTAGTCAGCGCTACGGTGGAGCGGTGACCGAGAACCTTGACTTCCTTGGCCGTCTTGATCCCGACGACCCGAAACAGGCTTCCCAGCAGATCGCCAACAAGTTGCGGGCGGCCATCCTCACCCGGCGGCTAGAGCCGGGTGACAAGCTGCCGTCGCAACCCGACCTCGCAGCCCGCTACGGCGTTGCCCGGGAGACCGTAAAGCGCGCGCTCGAAATGCTCCGCACCGAACGGCTGATCGTCACTCGTCAAGGGAGCGGCGCCTTCGTGCGTGCCCAAACCCAACGCGCGGTCGAGCTACGCCCCCATATCGAAGCCGCGTTCGATCGCCCGCACGTCTCCATCGACTTCGCGGGTTTCTCTGGCGAGACTCTGCGCGACGCGATCGCCGAGGCCCTCGACAAGGTCCGGGTCGGTCGGCTGGCTCCGGAGACGATCGCAGTGCGGGTGCTCATCTCCGACATGACGGCTCCCATGGCCTTGCCCGCACGTGCCGAGACTCAGGCCGACGATCCGGCTATCCGAGAGCGCGCCGAGCGGATCACGCGCCGTGCCGCAGACGGCATCATCGACCAGGTCGCCGAACTTGGCGACTTGGGCCTAGTCCGCTCCGCTACCGCCGAAGTCCGGATGCACCGGGCATCACCGCTGTTCAAGCTCTACATCCTCAACGGTGAGGAGGTCTTCTACGGCTTCTATCCCGTCATCGAGCGCACAGTCTCGATCAAGGGTGAGCCCATGGCCATCTACGACCTGATGGGCAAAGACGTACCGCTGTTCCACTACGCCGTGACCGACGACGACTCCTCCCACGGCACTCAGTTCGTCGAAGCATCGCGCCAGTGGTTCGACTCGTTGTGGTCGACGATCGCCTACCGGTACGAGGGATGAGCGCCGATGTCACTCGGCTCTTCGCCGAGATAGACGCCGTTCTTCTCGACTTCGACGGTCCCGTGTGCAGCATCTTCGCCGGACACCCGGCGCGTGATGTTGCCGCCGAGCTGGTGGGCATGTTGCGGAGCCACGGGGTCGATCTGCCATCACACCTGGCGACTGAGTCGGATCCTCTTGAGGTACTGAGATGGACTGGATCCACTGGCGTCTTGGAGACGACGCGCATGGTCGAAGACGCCCTTTGCGAGGCGGAGGAACGTGCGGTTCAGACTGCCGCACCTACGCCTTACGGCCGTGAGGTCATCGTGGCTGCTCGCCAGGCTGGCCTTCCGGTCGCGGTGGTAAGCAACAACTCGGCCGGCGCGGTCACCGCGTACCTCGCGGCGCACCGGCTCATGGGGCACGTGGCGCCCGTAATCGGTCGAGCGTATGCCGATCCGAGCCGTATGAAACCCAATCCCGAACCGATCCTGCATGCCGTTCGGGCGCTCGGCGCCTCGGCAAGTCGAAGTGTTCTGGTCGGCGATTCACTGTCGGATATCGATGGAGCCAGATCGGCGGGTGTTCGCGTCATCGGATACGCCAACCGACCAGCGAAGGTCGATGCCTTCCGCCGGGCCGGCTCCGACGTAGTGATCACGAGCATGAAGCCGATCGCGGACGTACTCACGAGGAGGTGCGAACAAGTAGAGGAACAGGATTCACTCGGCCGGTGACGGCGCAACGTACGTGCCTCGCTGCGGCACGGTGAAGACGACACCCCGCTCACGGAGAACTGCAACCGCACGGCGGACTGTCCCCCGCGCGATGCCGAACTCTTGGACCAATTGCGATTCGCTGGGGATGGGCCGGTTCGGCTGCAAGTCGCCGCGTTCGATCCGCTCGGCGAGGATCTCGGCGAGTTGAAGGTAAGGCGGTACTGGCCCATCTGGCTCAATCACCGTCTCAACGTAAACGCTCTTCATCGAGCGGATACTGCTAACTACATTCTTGTACGAGCAAGAACGAGCTTGTACGAGTTAATCCAAGGCTCTCCGAGCCGGAGTGGAAGAGGAAACATGGACGACCATTTCCCGCTGCGACCGCTGTGGGACTGCGCGAATTGCGGGCAAGCATGGCCATGCGCCAACGCCAAAGCCGACCTGACCCTTGCGTACGTCGGGAACCAGACGGCCCTGCTGATCTTCCTCAGCCTGCGCAAATGGGACGCCTTCGAGGACTTCGCGACAGCCGGCGCCGTTCCATCTGACCTTCACGAGCGTTTCGTGGGATGGGCCCGGGAGGACCGCCCATGACCTTCGCGCTCAGCCCGCACCGGAAAGGGGTGCGGCGACCTACGCACAGGTGTCACGCCGGACGTAGCCGCCGCACCATCGACGCTAGCTACAACGCGATCGACGCAGGTCGACAAAATCGCTTATCGTGCCGGCATGATCACGGAAGGGCGAGACCGGATCACGCGGCTGGTCGAAGCGCTGCGGCGATGGTCGGATCAGCCGCGCGGACAGCGCTTCGCGGGATGGTCGACGCGTCGCCGGTGGGTGGCCTTGGTGCTCCTTCCGACCCTGATCGTGTGTTGCGGCGGGACCGCAGTCGCCGTACCGGTGGCGTGGGCGTGGCGGCTGACTGCCGAAGCGAGCCAGGGTGCAACGGCGCCGGATGTCGCGGCGAGTCAGTACCTCCAGGCACTCAGCTACGGCGAGGAGGCGGGCCTGATCACGGTGCTTGACGACGAGCGTGAGGACGAGCTGCTCACCGGCTGGCGGGGCTACCGTAACGCGATGACCCGCAGTGAGGCGAGTCGCCTGAGCTTCGGGACGTTAACGGTCGAGCCGATCCGGGGCGGCCGGGCCGCCGTGACGGTCGACGTGACGGCGGTCTGGTGGACTTCCGGCGGGAGTGCCCTGAGCTATCAAAGCGACGCGAAGACGTGGCGGTTCGAGGCCCGCGACGAAGACGGCAAGTGGCAGGTCGCCAGGGTCGAAGCACCCTCGTGGTGCGGTGGATACGTCGCGAGGTGTCCAGGCGAGGCAGCCCCTTCGGCCAGCACTTACCCGTCCCCGTCGCCGTCCGATGATCTGCTGCAGAATCCCCGCGACATGCTTCGATGCGGGCCACGCGATCCATTCCGGGCGCGGCACTCCTGCCCGCCACCATCCGGGCCAGTGCCGAGCCGATCGTGATGCCGGTACGGCGAGACAGCCCATCATGACGGGGCCCCTGAGACTTCTGGTGTGATCGCCCGGCAGCCTGCGGACATGACACAACGGCGGCGGCTCGCCCGGTTAAGGGGGGAGCTCGGCCATTCGCCCGGTCGGCGGTCAGTGCTCGTGGGGGCTTGTGGATGGGGTGTAGGCAAGGAGGGTGGGGATGCGGCAGAGCTGGAGTAGGGCGTCGACGGCGGGGCTGGCGGCGGTGATCCGAACCTGGTGATGGCCGTCGGTGGCTTGGTCCAGGGCTTGCAGGGTACGCAGGCCGGCGAGGTCGCAGAAGTCGACGGCGGACAGGTTCAGGTCAAGGTCGCCGTCCCGGTGGCCGTCGACGACGCCGGCCAGGTGGCGGCGAAACTTTGTCATGGTTTCGCGGTCGAGGTCGCCGGTCACGGTGATCGTGAGGGTGCCCGCGGGTGACCGCGCGTTCGTGATGGTGAGGTGTTCTGCGGGTTGGTCTATGACCCGCTTCCACTCTGTTTCCATCTTGTTAACGGTACCGGGGTCCGCGACCGGGTCGGTATGGTCGGGTTGGTTGCTTCCGGAGGTCACGCCGACTGGTGGCGGTCGAGCCGGTGGCTGAGTAGCAGCCGGCTGCCGGTGGTGTCGGTGGTGATGTCCAGGCTGGTGCACGCCTGCTCGATGAGCCACAGGCCACGGCGCTCTGGTTGCCTGCTTCTCGGATCGGGGCGGCAGCCAGGCTCGGTGGTGTGGCCGATGCCGGGGCCGTGGTCGCTGATCTCGCACCAGAGGCGGCCGTCGCGGCGCCACATCAGGAGTTGACCCTGGCCGCCGCCGTGCCATACGGCGTTGGTCATCGCCTCGTGCACGGCCAGTACCCAGCGGCTCCCGGCGGTCTGGGTCAGGCCGTGGCCGAAGCTGAGGACGGCGACCTGTCGCCGCACGATCGGTAGTGTGGTGCGGTTGAACCAGCGGGCCAGCGGCAGCCCGGGAGTGTCCGAGACCAGGGCGGCTGGGCCGTTGATCGGCTTGCCGGCGGCCAGGTCGAGGAGGGTGTCGCCGAGGCGCCCGGCGGCGAACGCTTCGGTGAAGTCCAGGTTGAGGCGTTCTAGGGTGAGCAGTTCGGTGACCGCTGCGGCGAACGCTACCGCCGTGCGCTCCGCAGTCGGGCTGTCGAGCTGGCCCGGCGCTTGGTGGTAGAGGTCGATGGCGCCGTCGTGGCGGACCGCGCCGGCGCGGAGCGGCAGCGCGTGCACCGCTTTGATTCCGGCGCGTAGGGCGGCCGGGGTGAATCGGGGCCAGCGCCGCGTCCATGAGGCGCCGGTCAGGTCGGCGGCCAGCACCGGAGCCCGGGTAGCGGCGGCGTCGCGGCACGGTCCTTCGTCGAGGGTGTACTGCGCCGCTTCCAGCAGGGAGCCGGTCGCGTCACTGCTGAACCGGGTGTGTGGCGTGGACCCGGCCGGTGGGCCACCGGCGAACCGGCCAGCGGACAGGCCGAGCCCGGCGATGTCCGGCATCAACGCGGTGCCGGCCTGGCACAGGGCGGCCGGGTCCGGGCCATAGGTGCGGACCATGCTCCACACCCGGTCCTGGGCTGGCCGATTTTGCCCGCCGCTTCCGTCTGGTCCGGACGAGTGCGCGGGAAACTGTTCATTGGTCATGGCAGAGGAACCTCATGTTCCTGCCCTCGTACCGCCGTGACGACTTCAGATCCGGAAACGCGTGCGCCGGCATCTCACCGAGACAGGGGGTCCTCCGCCTACCGACGGATTCACCCATCAAGGTACCCCGCAATCCGTGGACCAACCACTACGAGCAGTGACATGCCTGGCTGATCGAGCGTCGGTCGGTGAAGCACTGCGAGGAAGCCTCCGATCTGGTCTGCGGTGAGCAACCAGTGCAGACCGAGGAGAGCTGGCCTCGGAGAACGGAGCGTTCGACGCGACCGGACCGACGAGATCGACTTGCGCGAGATCAACCTTGAAGTGTTGACATCCGTCGCTGCCCATGACGAGCGCTTTCAACAACGCGCCGTCGCGGCCGGAGGTCGGACCTGCTCGGTTAGCTGCTCTGACGAAGGTCGACGGGCTCGTCAGAAACGAAGCGACCGCCGGTGAAGGACTGGGCCTCCGGGTCGAACGCCGCGTCGCCCAGATGTCCCGCGCGACGTCTCAATCGCAGTTTCACGTAGGCGAGATCGAACTCGCCTGTGTGGTGCGGCGGCGGGCCGTCGAGTTTCCAGCCGCGTACCGGTTTACCGTGTCGATGACACGCCGCAATCTGTCTCACCGATCTGTCGCAGGCGACTTATAGGCGGCAAGTCTGGTGAGACAGCGCAAGATCTAATGAGACCCTACGTTTGGTCTCATTCGGCGCCGACCAAAGCCGTTCAGCTACGTCCGCGTCCAGCCACAGGCGCAGGTCATGAACGGTTTCGATCGTCACCGGACGATGGTCAACAGACTTGGAAAGCGTGTGGGCGGGGGTTCATCGAAACAGGCGCCTCGGCGAAACTGGGGTGCCTTGCGGCTGACGGTGCGCACCGCTGCTGCCCACATACTGCCCAACGCGCTGCGGGTTTCGAGCGTCTGCGCTGGTCACGGCCTCGCAGAGCACGGTCTTGAAAACCGGTGAGGCGTTACGCGTCTCCGTGGGTTCGAATCCCACGCCCTCCGCACAGAGCACGGAAGAGGCCCCGCTGACCTGCGGTTAAGCAGGACGGCGGGGCCTTCTTCATCGATGGGACGAGTCTCACTGACTCTCAGGTGATCTAGTTACAGCTCACTGGTCACGGCAAATACGCGGCAAAGTTTCGGCGGGCCTACGCCGCGTCCTCCTGCACCTCCAGGGCCTGCGCGATCCGGCGACGCGCAGCCTCGTCCTGGCCGTCGATGCACTTGGCGTAGACCTTTAGGAGCACGTGCACGCTGTGGCCCGCCCACTCCGCTACCTGGGTAGCGGGGACCCCGGCGTTGAGCCAGAGCGACACGGCGTGCCGCAGTTGATAGGGCACCTTGCCGACCCCCAGCCAGGTCATGACACACGCATTCTTGAGGTTTTCTGGAACGGGGCTTGAGAGGTGTTTCCGACCGTGGACACACATGGGGATTTCTGTGTTCCGGCCCCGGTCGGTTGGTGCCCGGCTTGCTGCCGTGGTCGCGACCGCCGTGTTGGGTCAAACGGTTCTTTCAGTTCCGGCGTCAGCGGCTGATCCGCGCGCCGATTGGCGCACCGCGGTCGCCGCGGTGCCTGGTCAGCGATACACGGTCGACGCCCGTGGGTACGCGGGTGCGGCCGATGACGCCGCTCGTCCGTACGCGGACAAGCTGGGTGTGCGTCGCCTCGACGACGTACGTGCCGACTCAGGCGGTTACCTCGACGGGGCGCGGTACCGCTCCGAGGCCGACGGGCAGGAGGCGTACAAGGACCGTCAGCACCTGGTCTCCTACCTGCACTCGCGGCTGCAGTCCGGCAAGAAGCAGGACACCGCCGCCACGATCGGTCAGGTCGCCGGCCTTTCTGGAAGCCTGGCCGCAGGCCGGCTGACCGCGGACGCGGCGATCCAGGACGCGGCCGCCGCGCTGAGCTCGGCGCAGCCGGGCGACCCCACGCCCTCGGCGATGAAGCCGGCCAAGCCGGCCGGCGCATACCAGCTCAGCGACAACACCGACACCATGGCCGGAGCGCCGGCCGTCACCACCGCGAAGGGGCGCGCCGGAGCGATCGAGGAACTCGCCCAGGCACGTACCGACTTCGCGCGCGCCGACGAGGCCATGCGGGCCGGCGAACCGGTCAGCGCCGCCGTCCTTGACGGCCTCGCCTGGCGCCACGCCTTCCACGCCCTGGTCCACCTGGGCGTCACCTACACCGGTGACCGCGACGCCGACGGCCTTACCGACCTGATGGAACTGCGGATCGGGGCAAGCCCGCTGCGGGTCGACACCGACGGTGACGGCCTGACCGACAAGTTCGAGGTCGAGACGCTGATCGGCTGGACGTACCCCGCCCAGGCCGACAGCGACGGTGACGGGGTCGGCGACGCCGCCGAGGACACCGACGGGGACGGCTCGAGCAACCTGGCCGAGCAGAAGCGCGGCACTTCACCGACCGAGCCGGACGCCGACCGCGACGCCAGCAACGACGGCGCCGAGGCCGAGGCCGGCACCGACCCGGCCAAGGCCGACACCGACGGCGATACCCTGCTCGACGGCGCCGAGCCGCGGCTCGGGTTCGACCCGACGAAGGCTGACACCGACGGCGACGGCATCCTCGACGCCGCCGACACCGTCGCCGTGCCTGCCGACGGCCCGGACGGAGTGAAGGTCACCCTGCACGGCACCGGCGACCTGGTCTCCAGCCTTAGCATCACCAAGGTCGACGCCCGCTTCGCCGACGCCACCATGCCCGGCCTGGTCGGCGACGCGTACGACTTCAACCTCAGCGACGACGCCCGCCAGCGGATGGCCCAGGCCGACCTGACCCTGCCGTACGACCCGGCCAGGCTCGGCACCGCCGACCCGGCCGACCTGCGGGTCTTCTACCACGACCCGCAGGCCGGCATGTGGTACCCGGCGACCGAAGAACAGTCCGTCGACATCGCCACGCACACCGTGCGTGCCACCGTCGGCCATTTCTCCACCTACGCCGTCTTCGACATCGTCAACTGGCAGCAGACCTGGTCCGCGTCGACCAACCCGTGCCGTAGTCGCTTCGATGGTCCCGCCGCCGACGTCGTCCTGCTCGACCTGAGCCTGATTCTGGACAGCTCCGGCTCGATGAGCAGCAACGACCCCGCCGGTCTGCGGCGCAGCTCGGCGAAGAACTTCGTCGACGCACTGCTGCCCGAGGACCGCGCAGCCGTCGTCGACTTCGACGACTACGCCAAGGTGCTCCAGCCGCTGACCACCGACAAGACCGCGGTCAAGACCGCGATCGACCGGGTGGACGACTCCGGCGGCACCAACATCGGCGCCGGCGTCCGCGCCGGCACCGACCTGCTGATCAACAACGGTGACCCCAAGCGCGCCCGCATCGCGATCCTGCTCACCGACGGCGAGGGCTACTACGACTCCTCCCTGACCGCGCGGGCCAAGGCCCATGCGATCAGCATCTACACCATCGGTCTGGGCCGTTACGTCGACACCAACCTGCTCACCTCGATCGCCACCAACACCGGCGGCAAGTACTACAACGTCGCCACCGCCGCCGACCTGCCCCAGGTCTTCCGCCGCATCAGCGAGGAGACCGGCGGCGGCGACCCGTCGACCACGACCGACACCGACGGCGACGGCCTGTTCGACTGCATCGAGCTCCGGGGTTTCCGCGGCGACGGCGGCCGCACGTACGTCACCGACCCCACCCAGGCCGACACCGACGGCGACGGCCTCACCGACGGCGACGAGGCCGGCGAGCCGATCGACTTCAACGAGCTCTACACCCGTAACCCCACCGCCTGGGCCAAGAAGCTCGCCGACGGTGCCCCGATCACCTACCGCCTGTACTCCGACCCCACCACCGACGACACCGACCACGACCGGCTCAACGACGCTGACGAGCTCGACCTGGAATTGTCGCCGTGGGTCAAGGACAGCGACGGCGACCAGCTCATCGACGGCTACGAGGTCCTGGAAGCCAACACCGACCCGGAGAACAAGAACACCGACGGCGACCACTGGGACGACACCTACGAGGTCGACCACGAAGATGACGAGGACCTCAGCCCGCTCTTCTTCGACGAGCGGGTCAGCAAGTGGACCTACGCCCGCGACGTCGCGGCCGGCTTCTTCCTCGGCGACGCCAACCGCATCGACAGCATCGCCTGGCTCATCGGCAGCGTCTGCTCGGGCGCGCTGAGCTTCATCCCCGTCGCCGGCTGGGTCCTCGGCGGCATCGCCGACCTGCGCGACGCCATCGCCTCGGCCGTCCGCGGCGACTGGGTCGGTGCCGGCTTCTCCGCCGCCGGACTCATCCCGTACGGCGGCGACGCCGTCGCCATCCCCGGCAAGGTCGGCAAGTTCGTCGAGCGCAACCTCGACAAGGCCGACGAGGCCCTGGCCGCAGTATCGAAGATCGACGGAATTCCTCGCGACGCGCTGATCAAGGCGGCGAAGCAGGTCCTGAAGCAGGACTGGGACGACCTGGTCAAGCACGGCTTCAGCGAGGACACCCTCCTTTTCATGATGGACCACAAGCAGGATCTCAAGCATTTCGCCAACGTGGTCCGCAAGTCTACGAAGTTCGGCGGCTCGCCGGCGGGCGTGATGGACACGGGCAAGGACGGTGAGAGGTTCTTGGCGGGCCACTTCAACGCCACGAACCGAGGAGTCGACATGGAGGTCTACCGGTCGACCAAGGCGTTTACTGGTAAACGTGGTGGACGCCGCTGGGACGTGTTCAAGAACAACGTTGCGCATGAATCAAAGGTGGGAATGCTCCACTACGAAAAAAGGTTCGAGTTGCAGATCCAGAAGGACCTCTGGCTGAAGCGGACGTACAACGTCGATCTGCACTGGCACTTCTTCGTCAGTGGCGTTTCCGGAACTGCCGGGCCGGACGCCAAGATGCTTGACCTCCTGCTCAAGAACAACATTCCCTTCACTATTCACGTCGGCTGAGGTACCAGCCTCGTAAAGTACGGGGCATGCCCGATTTTCACGCGATGACCAAGGCCGAGGCCCGGGCCTTCCTCCAGAGCTGGTTGGAGGAAGGCCCGGGCCGTCTTGACTGGCTCCGTCAGGCCGCCGCGACTAGCGGAGGCCCTGACGAGCTTGACGGTACCGGTTCCAGCCTCGGCCCGCTGTGGACCTGGGCTCGGACCAGACTCGCCTGGCGTGAGCCGGGCGAGCCGGTCGACGAAGAAGCCCTGCCCGCGTGGTTTCCGGAGCCCAGGGGGGTCGGATTCGAACGCTTCAGCGACGCGACGATCTGGCTCATCGATGCCATCGCGCGCTACTGGGCGCAGGTCCTACTCGCGGAGGGACCATCTAAGGCTCGTTGGGGAACGGGCCACTCCAGAGTCAAGGGTTACCTCGATCAGAATCACCCGGTTCTGTTGGGATTCGTCAACGACCTGCCTCCGATCTCGATCATCGGTTCATTGGTGAGTCAGGCACTCAACGGCACAGCAGGCGACAACCGTCTGGAAGAACTGCACCGCACCTGGCTCGGCCTCGCCTCCGCGCAAGGGTGACGACTCGGGAGCCGCGCCCGAATCATGATCAGCATCGCGTGCGCCCGAGAAGACCCCGTCCCGATCTAGGCCCGATTGCCTGATCGGCAGGGGTGGCGCCGAGGCCGCCGCGTTCTCGAAGGGAGGCACGATGGGCCACTCCGTCCAGATCTTCGCCGGAGTGTGGACCCGCGATTACCATCTGCGGCCGCCCCTGCCCGCGCCGGCCGCCGCCATCGCCGTGGCCGACGCCCTGCGATGCGCCGGCCTGGATATCGTCGTGGGAGCCCCTGAGGACGCCGACACGGAGCCGTTCGATGAGATGGTCGCCCAAAGCGACCACCTTTTCGTCGAGGTCACCATCGTGGAACATCCCGATGGCGTCGCAGGATTCGAACTAGAAGCCACCGCCAACGCCGACGGCCGCGAGGGAACAGCGGTTACCGCCTACCTGACCATGCTGAATAGGCTCCTACCAGCCGCCGATGCGCTGGGCGCGGTCGTCTGGGACGACGACACGGGAGAACTAATCACCCCTGACACCGTCGCTGCGACCGCCGAAGCTTTGTGATGGCGTGCGCCTGAAGTGGATCAGGTGCAGTCTCCGGACAGTCGGTGCCGACCGGGAGCTTGTGGACGTGCTGTGCGTTCATGGCTGCACGCCTGTTTTCGCGCGGCGTTTTCAGCTGCCGATCCTCACGCAAGCGAAGAACGCCCCAAGCTTCAGGTGCGTGTTCCAGTGGCAGGAGAGCGCTGCGCGCGAGACGCCGCACCGCAGGCTCGCACCGGAACGTTTCTCGACGGCGGCCCGTGGACCGGGACTGAGAGAATCGGCTCATGCTGATGCGAGACGACCTGGGAGAGGCGAGGTTTGCGAGGTGAAGCAGATCGAGCAGCTGCCGGTGTCATTCGACCTGGCCGACGGGCACGTCGGCGTCACTGTTCGCGGCGCCGATGCGGCAAGCACCGTGGTAATACGTCGGATCGGGGAGGTCGAAGTCGCCAAGCACGTGCCGATCGGTACGCGTAGGCGTGAGCATCTGGAGATCGTCATCGACGGCGAGACCGCCCGCTTGAGGCCGGGGCCGGGACGTTGGTCGCGCGGCTCGTACAAGGTCAGGGTGGTCCATGGCGGGGTGACGTATCTCTTGCGGCCCAAGAGTCCCGACACGAGTCGGCTGACCCGCGACGGGGTCAGGTTGGGCGACTTCGAACTTCGCGGCGGCAGCGACGGCGACGTCAGGGTGACCTGGCACGACGACGCCGAGGTGCGGGCGACCGACGCGGCCGTCGGCTACGCCGTCTCTGCCGCCTTCGGCACCGGAGCCCAGTTCATGCTGCTCGCATTGCTTGGCATGCTCGACGATGGAGTGCCAGGCCCTGGGTGACCGATCACGACAAAGGCCCCGCAGACCTGCGAGAACGCAGATCAGCGGGGCCTCGTGCGGTTACCAGCTGCTAGGCGATCCCGTACGCGCGGTAGACCGTCACGTCCGTGTACCCGCCGCTGGTGTAAGTGGCGCGGGTGCGCAGAGACACGGCGCCCGAGGCGGGGTTGGGGACGAGGAGAGTCCAGGTGCCTTTGATCTTCTTGACCTTGACCGTACGCCAGGTGCGACCGCCGTCCGGGGACATCTTCGCGGTGACCGACTTGACCTTCGGGTCCTTGCCGCGCTTGTAGTCCGGGTCGTGGGAGATGCGGTTCAGCTTGAGCGCGACGTTGGTGGTGCTGCCGGCCTTGGCGCGGTTCCAGCTGTTCAGGCCGATCGGGAACATCGCAAGGGAGTAGACCTGGGCCAGCGCGGTGCTGTTCGGCTTCGTGTGGAAGCGGTAGCTGACCGTGCTCGCGGTGGAGAGCATGCCGGCCGGGTAGGTGATCTCCGGGTAGTGCCGGGTGGCCTTGTTGGTGAGCGTGTACCAACCGGCCTTCTTCACCTTGTACTCGAGGACCGTCATCTCGGGCTCCCAGCCCCGGTCCTTCTTCGTCTTGACCGTCTTGCCCTTGAAGGACACGGTCGCGGTCGCCTTGTCACCACCCTCGCTGCTGCCGGTGGGGAAGTACGGGTCGTTGAACATCTCGTTCATCATGAACTGCATCCAGCCGTTGCGGATGCCCGGCAGTTCGGAGCCCGGGCCCCAGACGGCGTTGTGGAACCTGACCGTGGTGCCCTTGCCGGCGGCGATCTTGCGCTTGGCCGTGTGGTGGCCGATGGACGGGCTCTGGCCGTTCCTGCCGGCTCCCCAGGTGTTTGACTCCATCTCCCAGGAACCGGGCGAGAGCCACACCTTCGTGGTGGTGGGCCGGTCGGTGTTCCACAGGCCGGCGCTCATGCCTGCGGCGCAGGTGGTCTTGACTGGTTGGGCCCGCACCTGGGCGGTGTTCGAGCCGGCCGGGCCACGGCGGGACATGACGGAGACCGAGCCGAGCGAGGAGCGACTGAACGTCCGGGTCGGCTTGCTGGGCACACCGGCCGTCCGGTGCACGACGGCGTAGGCGTCGGTCAAGCTAGAGTCGTCGCTCCACGAGCCGAGGGCCGCGTACGTGACCTTCTTGGAGGTGGTCGGGATGACGTAGATGTCGTCGCCGTACGCCTCGACGTCGGCGAACGTGTCGGGATTGGCGCAGATCCGGACGCTGAGGTTTCGGTGGCCGTCAACCGGCGCCGGGCTCACCGCGAGGTTGACCCGCTTGCCCTTGCGGGAGTCGACAGTCAGCTTGGTGGAACCGGAAACCTTGAGGGTCTTGCCGCCGAGGGTGGTCGTCCCGCCGGTCGCGACCGAGGTGAGCACGGCGTAAGAGCCGTTGGGCAGCTTCTTCTTCGTGCCGCTGCGGACCCTGTAGGTCTGGTTGGTGTCGAGGCTGACCACGGTGGCCGTGACCGAGACCTTGGCGCCGGAGCGGTTCAGGACCGTCAGCGTGAGCGTGTTGGTCGCGGCGACGGCGGGGGTGCCGGTGCTGAGGATCAGGGCGGGGGCCAGGGCGGCGGCGAGGAGGTATCGGCCGAGGCGGTCCCGGTTGAGGCGCGAGTGCAAGGAGTGTCCCCTTGATGGGAGGGGTGACGAGAACGCCGGTGATCTTGCCACAGGGGGGACGTTCGCGCGGTCCCTCGACGCCGTGCTACTGTAGTCCTCGTTGCAGTTTTGATTTCCGTAGACGTTTTTGGCGCCTGATGGGTTATCTGAAACCCATACAGGCGCTTTTTCGTTTGTACGTGTCGGTTCCGACGCGGGTGATCAACGCGGCGGCGTAAGGGGTCCGCACAGTGCGGTCTCCGACAGCCTGCGAAGGAGCAGACATGACTACAGGCACCGTGAAGTGGTTCAACGCCGACAAGGGCTTCGGCTTCATCACTCCGGACGACGGCGGCGCTGACGTCTTCGCCCACTTCTCGGCGATCGCGACGAGCGGCTTCCGCAGCCTCGACGAGAACCAGAAGGTGGAGTTCGACATCACCCAGGGCCAGAAGGGCCCGCAGGCGGAGAACATCCGCCCGCTCTGATCCACGCTCTGCCAACGGCGGCCCGACTGATTCAGCGGGCCGCCGTTCGGCGTTCTCCGGGCAGTCGTGAAGCTGGCTGGCTGATCGAAGGCGCGATCGGCCGTCAGGCTCGCGGGGCCGCCTTGACCTCGACCGGGATGCCGTTCAGCACGCTGTTTCCCGAGAGGGGATCGGTCGCGAACTCGTCGGTCAGCACGTTGCTGTTCACCCCCGGCCGCTCCGCCGCGACCGAGAGGCGGGTGCCCGCCACCCCGTGTCCCCAGCCGTGCGGCAGGCTCACGACTCCCGGCATCACCTTGTCGGTGACCTCGACGCTGGCCGCCACCGTGCCGGCTTTCGACATCACCGTCGCCTGGTCGCCGTTGTTGATGTCGAGCCGGAGCGCGTCCCGCGGGTGCATGTGGAGCGTGCACCTGTCCCGGCCTTTCACCAGTGCCGGGACGTTGTGCATCCAGCTGTTGTTGGAGCGCAGGTGGCGGCGGCCGACGAGGACTAGGTCTTCGGGCTGGCGGTGCAGGGCGGTGCGGAGGCGTTCCACGTCGGCGGCGATGGGTGGGGCGCACAGCTCGATCGTGCCGCTCGGGGTTTGGAGCAGTTCCGGGATTCTCGGCTGGAGGGGGCCCAGGTCGATGCCGTGCGGGTTGGCCAGGAGCCGGGCGAGTGACAGGCCGTCGGGCCGGGCACCGAACTGGTCTCCGTACGCGCCGGTGCGGAGCGCGACGTCCAGCAGGCGCTCGGCCGGGTGGTCTCCGTCCACAAGCTCGCGGAGGTCTGTGGATGCCGCCTTGCGCAGCGCCTCCCCCAGCAGCCGTTCGTGAAATTCGGCAAGATCAGCGGTTTTGCCGTCGGAGAAGATGAGCGTGAGCCGGGCAAGGATGTCGCACTCGTCCATGTCGGCCGGATCGGGTGGGAGCACCGGCGGCGAGTACGCCGCGAAGTTGCGCACCGCGAGTCCCAGGAACGAGAAGTCGTAGTGGCCCTTGCGGGCGGCGTCGGTGGGCGGCAGTACGACGTCGGCGTGCCGGGTCGTCTCGTTGAGGTACGGGTCGACGCTCACCATGAAGTCGAGTGCGCCGAGCGCGCGGTCGAGCCGGCCGCTGTTCGGCGTCGACAGCACGGGGTTGCCGGCCACGGTGACGAACGCCCGGACCTGCCCGTCGCCGGGCGTCTCGATCTCGTCGGCGAGGGTGGCGACCGGCAGCTCGCCCCTGACCTCGGGCAGGCCGCGGACCCGGCTGTGCCATCGCCCGGTTCTGAAGCCCTTGCCGCCCGGCCCTCTGGCCGCGCGCAGGTGGGCGGCGAGCGGGAACATGGCCCCGCCCGGGCGGTCGAGGTTGCCGGTGAGCACGTTGACGACGTCGACGAGCCAGCTGGTGAGCGTGCCGAACTCGACCGTGCAGGTGCCGATCCGGCCGTACACCGCCGCCGTGGGCGCGGCCGCGAGCTCCCGCGCGAGGCCACGGATGCGGTCCGCCGGTACGGCGCAGGCGGCGGTCACCTCCTCGGGGGAGAAGGGGCGGGCCAGCTCACGCACCTCCTCGACCCCCGTCACGTGGTCGGCGAGCCGGCCGAGGTCGGTCAGCCCCTCGGCGAACAGCGTGTGGACGATCCCGAAGAGCAGGTATGCGTCGGTGCCCGGCCGGATGAAGAGGTGCTCGTCGGCGTGCTCGGCCGTCCGCGTACGCCGGGGGTCGACCACCACGAACCGGCCACCGCGGGCCTGGATCGCCTTGAGCCGGCCGGGGAAGTCGGCCGCGGTGGCGAGGCTGCCGTTGGATTCCCACGGGTTGGCCCCGAGCATCAGCAGCAGGTCCGTGCGGTCGAGGTCGGGCACCGGTATCGCGAACGGGCTGCCGAAGAGGTATCCGCTCGACACGTGTTTGGGCATCTGGTCGACGGTGCTGGCGGAGAAGATGTTGCGGCTGCCGACGGCACGCAGCAGCGGCGTGAGGTAGAGGCCACCCGCCATGGTGTGGACGTTGGGATTGCCGAGGTACAGCGCGACGGCGTCGCGGCCGTGCCGCTCGAGGATCGGGCGCAGCCCCGCCTCGACCGCCTCGAACGCCTCGTCCCAGTCGACCTCGACGTGGCGGCCGCCGCGCCGCACCAGGGGACGGCGCAACCGGTCCGGGTCGGCGAGCAGCTGCCCGAGGGTGGCTCCTTTGGGACAGATGAAGCCGTGGCTGAAGACGTGCTGCTGGTCGCCGCGCGCGGAGACGATCCGGTCGTCGGTCACGGTGAGTTCCAGGCCGCAGGCGGCCTCACACAGCGGGCAGGTCCGGTACGCCGTTCGGGTCGGGTCGTCGGTCACGGAGCCACCCGCCTTTCGGCCGCCGCCGGGCGGCCCTCGGTTGCCAACCGGAGTATCACATCACGGACCGGGCGCGGATGCCCTGCCTTGATCGGGCAATAGGAACAATGCCTCTTTGCCCGGCTCGCCGGTGCGCACCGGGATCGCCCGCACCCCGCTCGCCAGGCTCTGCGTCAGGAACAGGTCTTTGCCCGTACGGATGGTGTATGCGGCCGGGCCTGACCGGCGGATCTCGAATTCCTGGTTGTTCTTGGCGGAGTCGCAGGTCACCGCCTTGACGGCCCCGGCCTTACCCACCTCGACGCACGACGCTTCGCCGCCCGTGTGGGGGCGTGCCGTCCGGATCCGGTAGCGGTCGTCTCGGGTCTTGGTGAGGACGAACAGGGTGCGGTCGTCGAAGGTATCGGAGAGTTCGATCCAGCCGGATTCGCCGACCGCCAGCGTGTTCGAACTCCCGACGGGGAGCAACCGCACCTCACGGTCGCCACGGAAGACGTCCGACCCCCCTTCCAAGGAGATGGGAGACGGCGAGGATGAAGGCGCGGTGAGAGGCGCTCGCCCATCGCAGGCTTGCAGGGCGAGCAGGACTCCCACGAACGCCGCACAGCTGCCTGCCGGGCGTCCGGCGTGGTGCATTGGCCTCTCCTTTGACCCGGGCGGCGCGCCCGCCGGCCTCGGGTGCATGGTGGTTCGCCACGCCAAGGGGAGGTTGGTTGGAGGGTGTTTGAGGTCCGGATGCCCGGCCAAGGGTGCCCGAATGGCCCGCGGTCAGGGCGGATTGATGATCATTTGGGGCCCTTCGCCGCGCTCGGCGAGTTGGTCCTGTGGATTGATGAGTTTGCAGCGCTGCAACGACAGGCAGCCACACCCGATGCACCCGGTGAGCTCGTCGCGTAGCCGTTGCATCACCGCGATGCGGTCCTCGAGCTTGCGTCGCCATCGCGCGGACAGCCGTGCCCAGTCCGCCTTGGTGGGCGTCCGGTTCTCCGGCAGCGCGGCCAGCGCCCCGCGGATCTCCTCGAGGGAAACACCCACCTGCTGCGCGATCTTGATGAACGCCACCCGGCGCAGTTCGTGGCGTTCGTACCGCCGCTGGTTGCCGCCCGTGCGGGTCGAGCGGATCAGGCCCTCCCGCTCGTAGTAGCGCAGGGCCGACGGAGCCACGCCGCTGCGGGCCGCCATGTCGCCGATGGTGAGCAGCTCCACAGACACCTTCCTTGAGTTCAAGTCAACTTCAAGTTGCAGGGTACGGGGTATGACCGCGACAGCCGTAAGGCCAGATCCGCTCGGACCGCTGCTGACGAGAATCACCGGCGACCGCAAGCACGCACCCAGCGCGTACTCGACGCTCGACGTGCTGTGGGTGCTCTACGACCGCGTCCTGCGCATCTCACCCGAGACCGCCGACGAGCCCGACCGCGACCGCTTCCTGCTCTCCAAGGGCCACGGCCCCGCCGCCTACTACGCCGTCCTCGCCGCCAAGGGTTTCATCCCCGTCGAATGGCTCGACGACCTCGCCAGCAGCACGAGCCGGCTCGGCCACCACCCCGACCGGGTGCTGATCCCGGGAGTGGAGATCGGGACCGGGTCGCTGGGTCACGGTCTCGGGCTCGCCGTCGGCACCGCGCTGGGCCTGCGAGCTCAGGGGTACGACGAAGCGCGCACGTTCGTGCTCCTCGGCGACGCCGAACTGGACGAGGGATCCAACCACGAGGCCATCGCGTACGCGGCGGCGATCGGGCTGAGCCTGACCGCGATCGTCATCGACAACCGGTCCGCCACCCACGGCTGGCCGGGCGGCATCGCGAGCCACTTCGTCGGCTGGGAGGTGTCCGCCGTGGACGGACACGACCGCGACGCGTTGGAGGTCGCGCTGCGTTGGGCCGCACGGCGGCACCGACCGCACGTCGTCATCGCCTCCGTCGAGCCGAAGGGAAACTGACCATGCGCGAGACGTTCGTCGCCACCACGACCGCACTCCTCGAGGCGGACCCCCGGACCGCCGTCGTCCTGGCCGACATCTCCGCCAGCGCCTTCGCACCGGCGATGCGGCGGCATCCCGACCGGGTGATCAACGTGGGGATTCGAGAGCAGCTGATGACCGGCGTCGCGGGCGGGCTCGCGCTCACCGGCATGCGGCCGTACGTGCACTCGTACGCGCCGTTCGTCGTCGACCGGGCGTACGAGCAGATCAAGCTCGACCTCGGCCACCAGGACGTCGGTGCGGTGCTGGTCAGCATCGGCGCCTCGTACGACGCGTCGGCCGAGGGCTACACCCATCAGTCGCCGGGCGACGTCGCGCTGCTCGACACCCTCGAGGACTGGACGGTGCACGTACCCGGTCACCCGGACGAGGTGCCGGGCCTGCTCCAGGCCGCGGCGCGACATGACGACCGGGTGTATGTCCGGCTGTCGTCGCAGCAGAACCGGCTCGCATACCCGGGGACGGACCTCAAGGTGATCCGGCGCGGTCCGGCGGGCGGCGCGGTGGTGCTGGCGGTCGGACCGATGCTCGACGCCGTCCTCGACACCGGGCTCGACGTGACGATCGCCTACACCAACACGCCGCGACCGCTCGACACCAACCGGCTGCGGGAACTGGTCACGGAGGAGATCGTCGTCGTGGAGCCGTACCTCGCCGGGACGTCCAGCCGGGTCGTTTCGGCGGCGCTGTCCGCCGTACCCCATCGGGAATTGCATCTGGGGGTGAGCCGGACCGAGGAGCGGCGCTACGGCACGCCGGCCGACCACGCCCGCTGGCACGGCCTCGACCCGGCGGGCCTGCGCGCGTCGATCAACGCCTTCCTCGGTCGGCGCTGAGTGCTCGCCTGACGCCGGCGCAAGGCGTCACGACCTGATGGCCACCGCGTTGCCACCGTATCGCTACCGGCGCGGAGCACCGTAAACGTACAGGTGTCGATAAGGCAGATAGCCGTGGAGCTCGGTGCAAGCATAGGAAGAGGATCTGGTGGTCGACGAGGATTCCAGCTTCTCCGCCATCGTGCGGAACATCCGCGGGGGGAACGACATGGCTACGGCGACAGGCACCGACCTTTCCGACGCGATACTGACGTTTGTCCGCGATGCGGCGGGAAGAGTCATGGTGCGAGATCTCAGCGACGCCATGAAGAAACTCGGCTTCTTCCCGGACGAGACCGCTGACGGCATCAGCGTCCTGGAGCAGGACGGCAAGATCGAGCCTGGCGGCGGCGCCTGGGTGACCCTTCGGCGGTCGTGACGGGCCCGGCTGTGAGCGAGTACAGCTGGGCGACGCCCACTCAGCTGATCCCATCCGATCCGCAGCGCATCCGGCGCGAGGAACGCCAACATCATTCCGCCGGCGATGGTCGCGACCCGTTCAGACGGGGTGCACGACTGGACCTGGAGAGGATGTTGAGCGCGGAGTGCTGGATGAGGCTCGGTGGGGTTACCCAGGTCATCAGCCCCGATCGGGAGGATCCGCACAGCTACCTGGATCCCGACAGTCTCGTCAACAACCGCATGACCCATTCCCTGCGAGTGGCCCAGGTCGCCAGGTCCATCGCTATCCGCCTCATCTCGCCCGAGGGCGATAATTTCGGCAGGCGCCACGAGCTCATCCTCCGGTTCGGCGGCCTGGATGCCGACGTCGCCGCCGTGGCGGGCCTGGCGCACGACCTGGGGCACCCCCCTTTCGGGCATGCGGCCGAGACGGCCCTCGACGAGTTGGCCCGCACCGAGTTCGGATTGACCGACGGGTTCGAGGGAAACGCGCAGTCGTTGCGCATCGTGAGCCGGATGGAGGCGGTTTCCAGCAAGCCTGGGATGGATCTCACCCGGGCAACGCTCGCGGCGATCATCAAATATCCGTGGATTCGCCGTGGCAGCGGCAAGCAGTGGAAGAAGTTCAACGCCTACAACTCCGAAGAGGACGTTCTCGATTTCAGCCGTGGGTTCCTGCCGGATGACTATCCGCCAGAGCAGCAGACGCTCGAAGCATCCATCATGGATATCGCCGACGACATCTCCTACGCCTTCCATGATCTGGAGGACTTCCATCTGGCGGGCCTGCTCCCGCAGGATAGGATTCTGGCGCTTCTCGCGGACGGTTCCGACTTCCTGGCAGAGGTCAGGACCGACCTGGGGAACAAGTACGGCGAGTTCCCGTTCAGCGCGGACTTCGACGAGGCCGTCATCGAGGCCGAAGGGATCATCCAGCGCGTCACGCGGGCCGACGTCAGCGATCCCGCGCGGGTCGGCAAGACCAAACATGCCTGCGCGGGCCACATCGGCAAATTCATCGCGGACGTCGACTTCCCCGTGAACAACCCCGAGCAACCGTACTGGCCGGGTGGGCCCCTGATCGGGCTGGATGTGAAACCTTGGACGATCATCCAGATCCTGAAGGCCATCACCAAGAAAGAAGTGATCGACACTCCTCTCGTCCAGGACGACGGTGCCCAGGGTGCCGAATGCGTCAAGATTCTCGCCAGGAAGCTGAGGGAGGCCCTCGAGGGCGGCCCGATCCCGCCTCCCAAGAGACTGCAGCGCATGGTGAGCAGCATTCCCGTCATCGACGATGCACCGAAAGAGCGTTTACGGCGGATCATCGACTACATCTGCACGCTCACCGACAAACAGGCGCGAACACTGAGCCAGTCTTATTCGTCCGCGGTTGTCGGAGCCGGTGCGGCCACCTGACGAGACAGGCCGAGGTCCACGTCAAGCTGCCGCGGGGAGACCCGGGCGGCGCTCGCGGAAGACGTGCTTGAGCAGCGCGTCGAAGTGCCAGACCCGGTCCGGTTCGCCGAGGCGCATCCGGAACCGTTCGCGGACGCCGTCCACCGCGGTCGCGGCGACCTCGACGGCGGACTGCCGCAGGTCCGGGTTCCAGGTCACGTCGCTCAGGTGGCGCAGGTTCGCGTTGAGGTGCAGCCGCAGCCGGTGCAGGACCCGGGTCTCCTGGGTGATCACCAGCCGGCGGTAGGTCAGCAGGAGCAGGAAGTCGCCGGCCAGCGGCCGGTCCGGGTTGACGCACCGGGTGACCAGCACCGTGGCGTCGTCCGGCTCCACACAACGGCGGAAGATCGGCATGTGCCGGCTCACGGTGGGGATGGCGACTCCGGCCTCGGCCGCCGCGGGAAGGAACGTACGGGAAAACACGTCCATGTGCGTTTAACGGTGACGGGAGGGGGAAGGCGCGGGGCCGTCACGATGAATATCTAATTACAGAATCTCGACCACCGTGGCGTTCGCCATTCCGCCGCCCTCGCACATGGTCTGCAGGCCGTAGCGGACGCCGTTCTCCCGCATGTGGTGCAGCATCGTCGTCATGATCCGGGCGCCGGACGCGCCGAGCGGATGGCCGAGGGCGATCGCCCCGCCGCGCGGGTTGAGCCGCGACGCGTCGGCGCCGGTCTCCGCCAGCCAGGCCAGGGGCACGGGGGCGAACGCCTCGTTCACCTCGTACACACCGATCTCGGCGAGGGTGAGCCCCGACTTGGCGAGCGCCTTCGCGGTGGCCGGGATGGGCGCCGTCAGCATGATCACCGGATCGGCGGCGGCGACGACGGCGGTGTGGATCCGCGCCAGCGGCCGCAGGCCGTGCGCGGCCGCCCACCGTGAGGTGGTGACGGCGAGCGCGGCGGCGCCGTCGGAGATCTGCGAGGAGGACCCGGCCGTGACGACCCCGTCGGCCTTGAACGGGGTCTTCAGCCCGGCGAGCTTCTCGAGCGTGGTGTCGCGACGGATGCCCTCGTCACGCGTCGCGTCACCGACGGCGGTGACCTCGGCGTCGAACAGGCCCGCGTCCTGCGCCTTGGCCGCGGCGGCGTGGCTGGCCATCGCGTACTCGTCGAGCTGCTGCCGGGAGAGGCCCCAGCGCTCGGCCATCATCTCGGCGCCGACGCCCTGGTTGAAGCCGGCGTTGCCGTAACGCTCCTTGAGCGCCTCGCCGTAGGGGTCCGCACCCGCGGCGCTCGAACCCATCGGCACCCGGCTCATCGACTCGACACCGCCGGCGACGACCAGGTCGGCCTGCCCGGACAGCACGGTCGCGGCCGCGAAGTGCAGCGCCTGCTGGCTCGAGCCGCACTGCCGGTCCATGGTCGTGGCGGGCACGGACTCGGGCCAGCCGGCCGCGAGCACGGCGTTGCGCCCGATGTTCCACGACTGCTCGCCGGACTGGGAAACGCATCCCCAGAACACGTCCTCGACGTCCGCCGGGTCGAGGCCCGACCGCTCGCCGAGCGACCGCAACACCCCCGCCGAGAGATCGACCGGATGGACGGCGGAAAGCCCGCCGTTTCGTCGACCCACCGGCGTCCGCACCGCTCCGACGATCACCGCATCTCGCATACCGCCGACGTTACGCGACACTGCAATATGGTGACCATGGCACCTCTCGAGTGGCGCATGAAGCCCGCCCTGCCCGCCACCAAGCTGCTCGCCGCGACGGCGGTGATCGTCCTGGCGATCGCCTTCGGCCGCCACGATCCGGTGCAGTGGGTGCTGGCGGGTCTGGCCGCGCTCGGCCTGATCACCTGGGCGGTCCGGGACCTGGTCCGCCCGGTCCGCCTGGCGGCGGACGCGGCCGGCATCACCGTGGTCACCGGCTTCGCGACGCGGCGTCACCTGCCCTGGGCGCGGATCGAACGGGTACGGGTGGACCGCCGCGAACGCCGCGGCATCCGCAACGAGCTGCTGGAGATCGACGCGGGCGAGAGCCTGCTTCTGTTCAGCGCGCGGGAGTTGGGCACGGATCCCGAGGAAGTGGCACAGGCCCTCGACGACCTGCGGGCCTCGCTACACCAGTGACAGCGTGCGGAGGATCGCGATCGCCAACAGCAGCACGAACACCGCGCCGAGGCCCACGCCCTGGATGAGATTGCGCTTCTCCCGCGGGGCGTACGCGAGGATCGCCGCGACGAGACCGCCCACCAGCATGCCGCCGAGGTGGCCCGGGATCGAGACATTGCTGACCGTGAACGTGAAGATCACGTTGATGACGATCACCGGAAGGATCGAATTCAAGCTCCGGTTGAGCCGCTTGAACAGCACGAAGGTGGCCGCCATCAGGCCGAAGACCGCGGTGGACGCGCCCGCCGTCTGCGCGTAGGGCAACGAGAAGACGTAGGCCGCGACGTTGCCGCCCAGACCGGCGAGTAGGTAGAGACCGACGAAGCGCAACCGGCCGAGCTGCTCTTCGAGGAGGCCGCCGAGGGTCCACAACGCGGCCATGTTGAGCAGCAGGTGCAGCACGCCGTAGTGCAGGAACATGGCCGTGACCAGGCGATACCACTCGCCGTTGCCGGCGATGCCGTGCAGGGCGACCTCACCGGCCGGGCCATAGGCGTCCACACCGAGCACCGCGCCGAAGACCGTCAGCGGGGTGCCGCTGCCGAGGAGTCCACCCCAGGCGCCGCCGGCGATGGCGCTCGCGCCTCCGGTCGCGATGGAGGCGATCATCACGAAGACGTTGATGCCGATGAGGACCTTGGTGGCCGTGCCGTCGCGGCCGGCCACGCTGCCGCCGAAGGCGGTGCGGGCCGACCGCTGGGTGCGCCGCCCCTGGGCGACGCACTCCGGGCACTGGTGGCCTACCGAGGCCTCGGTCATGCAGTCCGGGCAGATCGGCCGCTCACAGCGGGTGCACCGGACGTACGTCTCCTTTGACGGGTGTCGGTAGCAGACCGGAACCGTCACCGGAGACTCACTCATGAGCTCAAAGGTACCCGGGAGGGGCTATCAGCCCTCGACGCGATTGATCTCGACGCGCTCGATGACGACGTCCTCGCGGGGGCGGTCGCCGGGGCCGGTCGGGGTGGTCGCGATCGAGTCCACGACCTTGGCGGACTCGTCGTCGGCGACCTGGCCGAAGATGGTGTGCCGCCGGTCGAGGTGGGGGGTCGGGCTGACCGTGATGAAGAACTGCGAGCCGTTCGTACCCGGGCCGGCGTTCGCCATCGCGAGCAGGTACGGGCGGTCGAACCGCAGCTCCGGGTGGAACTCGTCGGCGAACTGGAAGCCGGGGCCGCCGCGGCCGGTGCCGGTCGGGTCGCCCATCTGGACCATGAAGTTGGCGATGACCCGGTGCGAGATGGTCCCGTCGTAGTACGGGCCGCTGCCCTTCTGGCCGGTACGCGGGTCCGTGTACTCCTTGGTGCCCTCCGCGAGCTCCACGAAGTTGCGCACGGTGGCCGGCGCGTGGTCCGGGAAGAGCTGGAGCCGGATCGGGCCGTGGTTGGTGTGCAGGGTGGCGTAAAGCTTCTCAGCCACGGGTACTCCTAACGGGTGTCGCGGTCGCCGGTCCGCTGTCGTAGGGACCGGCGCTGGACAGTTCTTTGCAGTTCGGATCCTGCCGCATGTGTCAGAACCGGGTGCGCGGGGGTACCCAAGAGGGCAGCATGGACCCGGGATGGAACCACAGGAGGTGCACTGGTGTTCGCAACGATGCGACGGAAGAACCGCAACGCGAAGATGAAGAGCGAGCTCGGCCAGAGCGTTGATCACTTCAAGCGTGCGGCCTCGCTCGCCGCCCAGGAGACCAGCGCAACCGTGGGGCCCAGGATCGCGGCCGCGCGTGACCGCGTGCAGCCCGCGGCCAGCAAGGCGAAGGGCGCGGCGACCAGCGGCTGGGACAGCGCTATCGCGACGCTCGGGCCGCTGGTGGCCGCCGCGAGCGACAACGCCAAGCAGGTGGGCAAGAAGTCGGCCAAGGCCAACAAGAAGGCCGCCAAGTCGAGCAGGAAGAACGCCAAGAAGCTGGAGAAGCGTGCCAGCAAGGCGGTCGGCCGCAAGAAGAGCAGCACGGGCGGCAGGCTCGTGAAGCTCGCGCTGGCCGGCGCGGCGATCGGCGCGGCGGGTGCCTACGTGATGCGTAAGCGCCGCACCGACCAGTGGGACGAGTACGACCCGACCCGCCCGATGAGCAGCACGACCGGCGCCGACGACGCGGCGTTCGAGCCCGGCGACCTGGCCGGCCCGTCCGGCTTCGTGACACCGGCCGGCAGCTCGACCCCGGCCGTGGGTGGCGTGGGTGCGAAGCCGTCGCCGGCGGCCGGCGGCGACCCGTTGCCCAACAGCAAGAACTGACCCCTCGGTTCGCTACGTACGGCGGGCGGACTCCCCGGCACGGGAGTTCGCCCGCCGTTCTTCGTGGCGATCAGGGGTTCTCGGCGTTGGCCTCACGGGCGCGGACCGGATCGAGGGAGGGACCCTGCGGCAGCAGGGCGACCAGCTGGCCCGGAACCGTCTGCGGCTGGACCCCGCCGTACCCGAGCTTGGCCAGCACGTCGCGACCGGCCAGCGGGTAACTACGGCCGGTGTCGGTGATGATGCTGACCGTGCCACTGCCGGCCGGAGCGCTCGGCGAGGCGGCGGAGGCAACCACCGCGCCCTTGCCGCGCGGCACGTGCACCCGATCGACCCGGACGCCGCCCGGCACAGCGGGCTCACCCGCGACCGCGGCGCCCGGGGGCAGAGTCGGGCCGATCCGAATACCGACGCTGCCGTTCGCGGCGCCGTCGTAGGTCAGGCAGACGCTGTCCGGGCCGTTGAGCAGCACCGGCACGGCGGGCGGCAGCCCGGCCGCGTTCGCGGCCGGGACGAGCTGGGTCCGGGAACGGGCCATGTTGCCGTAGTCGGTGGTGGATACCTCGCGGGCGGCGGGCGCTCCGGGCTCGGCCTGCATCAGGCTGGCCTGCACGTCGGTGAGGTCGGCCACGCCGTCGGCGAGCACCACGCCCCACTGGGCGACAGCGTTGTCCTCGCTCCCGATGCGCAGTACCTGTCCGACCCGGAAATCGGGCAACGTCCCGGAGCGGTCGCCGAGGTTGGCGATCGCCGGCGGCCTGAGGTCGGGCCCGATCGGGACGGCGTTGATCCAGGCCGGGGCGACCGACAGGGCCGCCTGGTTCCAGCGGAACCAGACCCGCGTCTGCTGGAGCCGCTCGGCCGGGACGAGGAAGCGCTTGTTGTTGTAGACCAGGAACGTGCGGTCGGAGGGGTCGGTGACCAGCAGGCCGCGCAACTCGTCGGGCGGGGTGTCGGCCCGGGGCACGGGCAGCTCGGTGCCGCCGGCGACGCCCGCTCCGATCGAGAGCACGCTCTGCGGCACAGCGCCCGTCGCCGGCTGCGGCGCCTGGGAACACACCGTCCAGAGGCTCTTGAGCAGGCCGTCCTTGGCGGGCGGCAGGGAGTCGGGCGCGTCCGGAATGCCCAGCGGTTCCCCGAGGGGGACCTTGGCGAGGCTCGCTCGGGAGGCGTTCGTCAGCGCGGGGGTCTGGGAATTGGCGATCAGCAGCCCGGACGTGTAGTTGAGCACCGGATGCAGCTTGTCGTCGGACTTGAGATAGACGTAGCGCGCGCCGGTGCCCTTCTCGAGGAAGACCACGGACTCGTCCCTCGGCTCGACCGTGCTGCGCCCCGTGACCAGGCCGTAGACGGCGGCGCCACCGAGCGCGAGCGCGGCCACGACGATGCCGACCAGCACGGTGGTGCCGGCCCGGCGCAGCGGTGAGCGGTGCGGATCGGGGTCGTGGGTGACCAGCGCCGCCACCACCCGCTGCTGCGTGTACTGGTACGAGTGCAGCTGATCCTGCCGAGACGGCACGCGACTTCCCTCCCCGCGGTGACCTCGCCACTCTAGAGGCCGGGCACCGCCTACAACCAACCGTTGCGGCGGAAGGCCCGGTAGAGCAGGACGGAGATCAGCAACATCAGCGAGATCACGGCCGGATAGCCGTACTGCCAGGTCAGCTCGGGCATGTGCTCGAAGTTCATCCCGTAGATGCCGGCGAACGCGGTCCAGATGGCGGACATACCGGCCCAGGCGGCGATCTTGCGCATGTCGTTGTTCTGGTCGACGGTCACCTGTGCCAGGCGCGCCTGAAGAATCGAGTTCAGCAGGTCGTCATAGGAGGAGACCTGTTCGACCGTACGCGTCAGATGGTCCTGAACGTCCCGGAAGTAGCGCCGGATCTCCTTGGGCACCAGCCGGCTCTGCGGCGCGGTGATGGTCGCGAGCGGGCGCTGCAGCGGAACCACCGCCCGGCGGAACTCCACGATCTCGCGCTTCATCTGGTAGATCGCCTGCACCGGGCTGCCCGCGTCCCGCGAGAACGCGCCCTCCTCGAGGGTGTCGAGGTCCGCCTCCACCTGGTCGGCGACCGCGACGTACGCGTCCACGACCCGGTCGGTGACCGCGTACGCGACCGCCCAAGGCCCCTGAGCGAGCAGGTCACCCCGCGCCTCCATGTCGGCACGGACCGGCGCGAGCCGCGTGGCGTCGCCATGGCGGACAGTGATCACGAAGCGGTCCCCGACGAAGATCATCATCTGGCCGGTCTCCACGACCTGCGACGTCTCGGTGAGCTCGCCGTGCGGCACGTAGCGCGCGGTGCGCAGCACGAGGAAGTGCACGGAGCCGAACTGCTCCAGCTTGGGCCGCTGCTCGGCCTTGACCGCGTCTTCGACGGCGAGCTCGTGCAGGTTGTAGGTGCGGGCGATCGCGGACATCTCGGCCTGTGAGGGCTCGTGCAGCCCGAGCCAGACGAAGGCGTTGTCGCGGTCGCACGCCTCGCGCAGAGCCTCGTCCGGGCTGAACTCGCCGGGCTCCCGCCGGCCGTCGACGTAGACGCCGCAGTCGACCACCGCGCTGCCGTGAAATTGCTCGCCGGGGGTCGAAATCGGCTCGTCGGCGGTGCCGAGGAACCGGTTCATCGCCCTGACGGGTGCGGCCCACGCCCGCGACAGCGACCTGTTCCCGCCGTTCGTCCGAGTACGGCGCAGGTTGCTCTCGCTCATGACTGCCTCCCCCAGGGTGCCTTGCCCGCACCTCGGTGGCGGGCCCGCCCGAGGTTACGCCGCAGGGGGCGCACATCCCCCGGGGGCAGGGGCAAGGTGGCGCCGGGCGGACCGGCCGCATTCCGGGGGGTGAGGGTGCGAGCGGCCCGCCCGGCACCGGGGGGCGGGGTTGAGGTCATCGCGTCGCATCGCAGGCTCACGAGCTTGACGCCGCAAGCATTGTGAGCCGAACGCCGGTCCCGGGGGAAACCCGGAACCGGCGTGAACCCCCAACTGTCAGAAATCCGACAGTCGGGCAGGTATCAGGCGCGGACCGCGGCGATCGCCTCGGCCAGTCGCCGGACACCCTCATCGATCTGGTCGACGGTCACCGCGGAGAAGGCCAGGCGCACCGAGTGCTTACCGCCGTCGAGCAGGAAGTCGCTGCCCTTGACGATGGCCACACCCTTCTTCATGGCCGCCGGGAACAGCTTGTCCACGTCCACGTCCTCCGGCAGATCCACCCAGAGGAAGTAGCCGCCGTCCGGCTCGGTGAAGGTCGCGCCGGGGATGTGCGTACGGATCGAGGCGGCCAGCACCTGCGCCCGCTCCGCGAGAGCCGCGCTCACGGTCTGGACCGAGCGGTCGATGTCGCCCGAGACGCAGAACTGGTGCACGATCGCCTCGGACACCATGCCGGGGGAGATGTAGAGGTTGGTGGCCTTCTTGGCGATCGCGTCGATGAGCGCGGCCGGACCGACGAGGTAGCCGACGCGGACGCCCGGGCACACGGTCTTGGTGAAGCTCGACGCGTGCACGACCAAGGCGTTCTCGTCCATCGACAGCATCGACGGCAGCGCCTCGCCCCGGAAGCGGATGTCGACGTACGGGTCGTCCTCGAAGATCACGAAGCCGTACTCGGCGGCGAGAGCGAGCAGCGCCCGCCGCTTTTCCAGCGAAAGAGTGACACCCGCCGGGTTTTGGTAGTTCGGGATGATGTGCGCGAGCTTCGGGCGCAGGCCGTTCTCCAGCAGGCCGCGCAGCTCGTCCACGTCGATGCCGTCCGGCTGGATGGTCACCTGGTGCACCTTGCCACCCAGGTTCTGCAGGTTCAGCAGAGTGCGGTCGTACGTGGGCTTCTCGACGATCACGTCGTCGCCGGCCTGGACCAGGTGGTTGAAGAGGAACGCGTCCGCCTGCAACGAACCGTTGGTGACAATGACCTGCTCGGGGGAGACACCGTGCTTCTCCGCGATCCACTTGCGCAGCGGAACGTAACCGACGGACGTGCCGTAGGCCGTCACCCCGGCCGGGTCGGCGTCGAAGGCCCGCGCGGCGGCCGCCTTCAGGCCGGCCACGTCGACGATGTCCAGGGACGGAGCGCCCCGGGCGAATGAGATCAGCTGCTCAGCGGTCATGCCCCCCAGCTTACGAGCAGGCTCTATATCATCTTTGCCCGTGTCCCATGAGCCGTTAGCCGTAGCCGGTGCTCTCGTCGTGGACGACGACGGCCGCATGTTCTTTCAGCGACGCTCTCCCTCGCGCAAACTCTTCCCGAACGCCTGGGACATCGTCGGCGGCCACCTGGAACCGGGCGAAACGGTCACCGAGGCCCTGGCACGGGAGGTGCTCGAGGAAACCGGGTGGCGCCTCTCGGCCGTGCTCGCCGTCGTCGGCGAGCACACCTACGCCGGCGACGACGGGCTCGACCGGCACGAGACGGACTTCCTCGTCCGCGTCGACGGCGACCTCACCCGGCCCGGACTGGAGGAGGGAAAACACACGGAATTCCGCTGGCTGGGCCCGGACGATCTGGCAGTGCTCGACGAGAACCGGGGGCTCGACGACGGGCTGATCCGCCGTATCGCCGAGGACGGCTTCGCGGTCCTTCACACTCTCGGCGGGTGAGCGCCCCGTATCCTCGGGCAGGCACCCCTCGAATCGGAAGGAACCACCCCATGATCGGTCTGGTACTCGCCGCCGGCGCCGGACGCAGACTGCGTCCGTACACGGACACGCTGCCGAAGGCACTTGTCCCTGTGGACGGGGACACCACGATCATGGACATCTCGCTGCGCAACCTCGCGGCCGCGGGGCTCACCGACGTGACGATCGTCGTCGGCTACTGTGCCGGCGCGGTCGAGGAGCGCAAGGACGCCTTCGAGCAGAAGTACGGCGTCAAGATCAGCCTCGTGCACAACGACAAGGCCGAGGAGTGGAACAACGCGTACTCGCTGTGGCTGGCGCGTGACCACTTCGCCCAGGGAGCGCTGCTGGTCAACGGCGACACCGTGCACCCGGTGAGCGTCGAGCACACCCTGCTCGCCAACCGCGGACCCGGCATCCTGCTGGCCATCGACAACGTCAAGAAGCTGGCCGACGAGGAGATGAAGACGATCTTCTCGGCGGACGGCCGGCTCACGAAGATCACGAAGTTGATGGACCCGGCCGACGCCTTCGGCGAGTACATCGGCGCCACGGTCATCGAGGCCTCCGTCGCCGCCGAGCTGGCCGACTCGCTCAAGACCACCTGGGAGCGCAACCCCGACCTCTACTACGAGGACGGCTACCAGGAGTACGCCAACCGCGGCGGCGAGATCCGCGCGGCGACCATCGGCGACATCCCGTGGGTCGAGGTCGACAACCACGACGACCTGGCCAAGGCCCGGGACATCGCATGCCGTTACTAGCCCGCAGCGTCCAGACCCCCCTGCACATCGACGTACGCCGGGGGGCGGTCGCGGACCTGGGCACGATCCTGGCGGACGGGCGCATCTCCTCCGGCGGTGACGTCGCGGTCGTGCTCGGACCCGGCCAGGGCGAGAAGATCGCCGACCTGATCAAGCCGTCGCTGGGCTCGGCCGACATCTTCACCACCGCCGGTGGCACGCTGGACGCCGCGCTGGAACTGAGCGCCAAGCTGCGCACCCGCTCCTACGACGCGGTCGTCGGCATCGGCGGCGGCAAGACCATCGACGCCGCGAAGTACGCGGCGAACCGCTGGGGCATGCCGATGGTCTCGGTGGCGACCAGCCTGGCGCACGACGGCGTCGCCTCCCCGGTCGCGAGCCTGGTCAACGACGGCGTCAAGGGCTCCTACGGGGTGCACATCCCCTACGCCGTCATCGTCGACCTGGACTTCGTCGAGAACGGCCCGGAACGCGTCAACCGCGCCGGCATCGGCGACGTGATCAGCAACATCAGCGCCCTCGCCGACTGGGACCTGGGCCGCGAGGTGCGCGGCGAACCGGTCGACGGCCTGGCGGCCTCCCTGTCGCGCGTCGGCGCCGAGGCGATCCTGACCATGCCAGGCGACATGCACGACGACGCGTTCGTCACGGTTCTCGCCGAAACGCTGATTTCCAGCGGCCTGGCCATGGCGGTGTGCGGCAGCAGCCGCCCCTGCAGCGGCGGTTGCCACGAGATCATTCACGCCACCGACACACTGTTCCCCGGCACCGGCTCACACGGGGAACTGGCGGGGTTGGGGGCGCTGTTCTGCACGTTCCTGCGCGGCGATGAGCGGCGCTTCGCGCAGATGTCGGACTGCCTGGCCCGACACCAGCTGCCGCGGATCCCGGCCGACGTCGGCCTGGAGACGCAGCAGTTCGTCGAGATCGTGCAGTTCGCCCCGAAGACCCGGCCCGACCGGTACACGATTCTCGAGCACCTCGCCCTGTCCTCGGACGAGGTCAGCAGGAAGCTTTCAGATTATGTCGCCGCCGTCACCGACCGCTGACCCCCGCGGCTCCGCCCCGATTCCCGGGGGCGGCCAGCCTGTGGGCGGCTCAGGTGTCAGCCGCCAGTCTTCCGGCTCCGGCGGCCCTGGCGCCGCCGGTAGGCCCGGCGGCGCTGGCGGACACGGCGGCGGGCACGGCAGCTCTGGCGGACACGGCGGATCTGGTGCTGCCGCGCAATCCGGCGGCGGGATGGACGCGACCCGGGTGGCGGGCGGTCCGCAGGCGACCACGGCTGCGGGTGCGCCCCCGACAGCCGCCGACTACTACGCAGTCAACCGTGGCGGGGGACTGTTCAGCGAGGCGATCAGCCAGCGCGTCGGCGCTCGGATCGCCGTGTTCGCCCACAAACGCCGGCTCGCGCCCACCGTGCTCAGCGTGGCCAACCTGGGACTGAGCTGCCTGGTGTCGTTCGTCGTCGTCGCGGCGGCGGGTCCGGTGGCCGAGGACCGCGTGTGGGCCTGGCCGGTCGGCCTGCTCGCGCTGGTCGGCTGGCAGTTCGCGTACGCCCTGGACTGCGCGGACGGCCAACTCGCCCGAGTCACCGGTCAGACCAGCCCGGCCGGCGGACGGGTCGACGTCCTCTGCGACGTGGCGGCGCAGGTCGCCCTGGTGGCCGCCCTGTCCGCGACCGCCGAGGCGCAGGTGCCGGCGACCCCGGGCTGGCTGCTCGCGGCGTTCGCGGGCACCTGGATGGTCAACCTGGTCACCTCGGTGATGCAGACCGGATCGCAGGCGGCCAGCATGGTCACCAGCAGGTCGTTCCCGGTCCGCGTCGTCAAACTGGTCCGCGACTACGGTGCGGTGATCGCCCTGGCCGGAGTCGTCCTCACCGTCGCGCCGCAGGCAAGCATCTGGGTCGTCGGCGCGTTCACCCTCGTCAACGGCGCTTTCCTCGCGGCCAGCATCGCCTTCTCCGGCCGCGAGTCCCTACGCGGCTGACCCATCCACCGCACCGCGCGACTGACCCGTCCACCGCACCGCGCGACTGACCCGTCCACCGCACCGCGCGACTGACCCATCCACCGCACCGCGCGACTGACCCATCCACCGCACCGCGCGACTGACCCGTCCGCTGACCTGCCCGCCGGTCTGCGCGGCTGACCCGTGCGCGGCCGACCCGCCGGGCAAAAGGCTCCCTGTCGGCGCGAATTGCCGGGATCTACTTCGATCGCCGGTCCGCGAGGTCGGAGTAGACGGCGATGAGCTGCCGGGTGAGCACGTCGGGATGGAACGCCCGCAGGTAGCGCTCCCGAGCGGCCGGGGCGAACCGCCGCGCTTCGACCGCGGCGGCCGGCAACGCCGACGCCAGCGCCTCGGGCTCCGGAGGCACCGCCCATCCCGCGGGCGCCTGCGTCTCGCCCACGCCGAGCAGGTAGGGGATGCCGCCCACCTCGGTGCCGAGCACCGGCCGACCGGCGGCCATCGCCTCCAGGATGACGGTGGGGAGCACGTCGTTCCAGGTCGGCACGGCCACGATCACCGCGGCGTCGCGCCGGGCGGCCGCCATGCCCTCAGCGTCGAGAGCGCCCAGATAGGTCACGTCGGCGCGGTCGGCGGCGGCGCGTTCCGCCAGGGGCCGCAGGTCGCCGTCGCCGGCGATGCGGAGTGGGCCCAGGGCGCCGTCCGGGTGCCGCCGCCAGGCGTCGAGGAGCAGGGCCAGACCCTTCTCCGGGGACAGGCGGGCGGCGTACAGGAAACCGTCGCCCAGCGGTGCCGGCTCGCCCGGGTCCGGCAGACCGTTGGGTTTGATCACGATGCGATCGTCCGGAATGCCGTAGTCGCCGAGGTGCGCGGCGATTCGCCCGGTGAGTGCGATGTAGCGGTCCACGGATTTCCAGGTCGAGCGGTGCACGGCCAGCGTGGTCGCCATCAGCGCGCTCTGTGCCGCCGAGCCCCGGTAACACTTGTGCCGAATCGCCGGCCAGCCGAGCGCCTTGCCCCGGCAGTCCGTGCAGTTGTGTCCGTCGCGGAAGTACAACCCCGAGGCGCAGACCTGCCGGTAGTTGTGGACCGTCTGGACGACCGGCACCCCGTGCGCGTGCGCCGTGCGCACCACCCAGGGCGAAAGCAACGGGTACGGGTTGTGCAAGTGAAGCAGGTCCGGCTTCTCCCGCCGCAAAAGCTCGGCCAGGTCCCGTTGCGCCGCCCGGCCATAGATGGGCGACACCGGAAGCAGCGCCTTCTGCAGGGTCGGCAGCTCCCCGATCGAGTCGGAGGCGCGCTGGAACGGCAGCACCTCGACGCCCGCCGCGGTGAGCTGGGCGATCTCGGTGTCGACGATGACGTTCTCCCCCGAGGGGATGGCCTCGCGATACCGGTTGTGCGCTACGACGACCTTCACGGCGACAAACGCTACCGTTGGGGGCGTGCCTGAGTTGCCCGAGGTCGAGGCGCTCGCCGCATACCTGCGGGAGCGTGCGGTCGGCCATATCGTGGAGCGCTTCGAGGTGTCCTCGTTCAGCGCCCTGAAGACATATGACCCGGCGCCTAGCGCGGTCGCCGGTCTGCCGGTCACCGGCGCCGGCCGACATGGCAAGTTCCTCGACGTCTCGCTCGGCGACGAGCTGCACCTGGTGGTGCACCTCGCCCGGGCCGGGTGGCTGCACTATCGCGACGCCTTCAAGTCACCCGCGCCGCTCAAGCCCGGCAGTGGGCCGATCGCGCTGCGGGTGCGCCTCGACGACGGCTCCGGTTTCGACCTGACGGAGGCAGGCACGCAGAAGTCGCTCGCCGCCTATCTCGTGCGTGACCCGGCCGAGGTCCCCGGCGTGTCGCGGCTCGGCCCGGACGCGCTGGCGGTGAGCCGTGACGAGTTCGCCGAGCGCATCCGCGGCCGCAACGGGCAGATCAAGGGCGTGCTGACCGACCAGGAGGTGCTCGCCGGAATCGGCAACGCCTATTCCGACGAGATCCTGCACGTCGCGAGGATGTCGCCGTTCGCGCTGACCGGCAAGCTGACCGACGAGCAGATCACCACGCTCTACGAGGCGACCCGACAGGTCGAGACCGACGCGGTCACCCGATCGGTGG
The DNA here is from genome assembly GCF_040682215.1 of Actinoplanes sp. NPDC051346. Classification (NCBI taxonomy): domain Bacteria; kingdom Bacillati; phylum Actinomycetota; class Actinomycetes; order Micromonosporales; family Micromonosporaceae; genus Actinoplanes; species Actinoplanes sp. NPDC051346. The sequence goes on from NZ_JBFBAJ010000007.1 coordinate 118,074, forward strand.
GGCAGAAGGCGGCCGAACTCAAGGGCGAGAAGCGCGCCGGGATGCGGGTGCACGCCCGCACCGGCCTGCCGTGCCCGGTCTGCGGGGACACCGTGCGCGAGGTTTCCTTCGCGGACAAGAGCCTTCAGTACTGCCCTACCTGTCAGACGGGTGGTAAGCCCCTAGCCGATCGACGGCTGTCCAAGTTGATTCGGTAGTAACACTGAGTGAGCGGCTGGTGTGCGGGGGGAAAGCTACCACAACGTCCCCTTCTACTCCGTCGTTCCATCGGTATAGTGGCCCGGTTCCCATGCTTCGTCCGCGTCGCAAAAGGGGACCGGCCCCGCCGGAACCCCACGGGGCCGTGGCGGTGCGTAATGTTCTCGGTGTGGGCGGTACGTGATGCGGGAGGACATAAGCGAGGTGACCACGAGCCTCCAACGCCCGGCGACGAGCCCCAGCAAGAGCCGGAGCGGCATGCCGTACGACAGCTTTGAATGGCAGCAGGAGCCGCCGCCGAGCAACGGCGTGCCCAGGTCCGTGTGGACCCGGTCGCACCGCAGGCTGTCGCGCTGGCACCGGCCGTACACGGCGATCCTCATCGTTCTTGATCTTCTCTCCGCGGTGCTCGCGAGCGCGCTCGCCGTCACCTTCATCGAGAAGGCCGACTCCGGCTTCCAGGGCGAGGAGGCGAAGTTCTACGCGGTCGCGTTCGCCGCCCTGCCGCTCGGCTGGCTGGCCGTCCTCTGGGGCCACGGCAGCTACGACCGCCGCTATCTCGGGCTGGGCAGCGAGGAGTTCAAGCGGGTCGTCCGCGCCTTCGTCACGGTGGTGGCCAGCGTGTCACTGCTGGCCTTCGGCACGAAGACAGAGCTCTCGCGTGTCACGATCGCGTACGTCACGACCGCGTCCTTGATCTTCATCCTGTTCGGCCGTTACTCCGCCCGGCAGATCCTGCACGTGGCCCGCCGCAAGACCGGCCACGGCGCGCACCGGATGATCCTGATGGGCACGCTGCCGGAGGCCCTCGAGGTCTACACCGCGGTCACCCGCAGCCCCGCCGCGGGCCTGATCCCGGTCGCCATCCACGTCACCGACGGCTTCGCGGCCACCCGGGGCATCGAAACCCCCGTCCCCGTGTACGCCGCCCGCGACGTGCTCACCCTCGTCCGGGAGGTCGGCGCGGACACGATCGCGGTCTGCGGCTCGGCCAGCGCGGAGCCGGGCGAGCTGCGCCGCCTCGCCTGGCAGCTCGAGGGCACCGGCGTCGACCTGGTCGTCGCGCCGCAGCTCACCGACATCGCCGGCCCGCGCGTGCACATCCGCCCGATCGAGGGCCTGCCGCTGCTGCACGTGGAGGAGCCGACCCTCTCCGGTCCCGGCTGGCTCGCCAAGAACCTTCTGGACCGCGTGGCCGCCTTCTTCGGCCTGCTGGCGCTCGCGCCGGTGCTGGCGATGATCGCGCTCGGGATCCGGATGTCCGACCCGGGCCCGGTCTTCTTCCGTCAGCCCCGGGTCGGCCACGAGGGCCGGACGTTCTGGGTCTGGAAGTTCCGCACCATGTACGTCGACGCCGAGGAGCGCAAGGCCAGCCTGGAGGAGCTCAACGACTCCGACGGCATGCTCTTCAAGATGAAGAACGACCCGCGCATCTTCTCCTTCGGCAACAAGCTGCGCGCGACGTCGCTCGACGAGCTGCCGCAGCTGATCAACGTGCTCAAGGGTGAGATGTCGCTGGTCGGGCCGCGTCCACTGCCCGCGGACGACGGTGACTACCTGGGCGACGTGCGGCGCCGGCTGCTGGTCCGCCCCGGAATAACAGGTCTGTGGCAGGTGTCGGGGCGCTCCGACCTGTCGTGGGACGAGTCGGTCCGCCTCGACCTCTACTACGTCGACAACTGGTCGCTGACCTACGACCTGAGCATCCTGTGGCGCACGATCGGAGTGGTTTTGAAGCGCAAGGGCGCTTATTAGCCCTCCCTCCACCTGGCGCTCCGGGACGGTTGCGGTCAGGATGCCTGCGTGAGCGGTCAGGCCGGAAGCGTCCTCGCGGTCGTCGTCGTGCTCGCCGCCCTGATTGGGGCCGTCGTGGCGGTGCTGCGGCTGCGGGCCCGCCGGGGGATCGCCACGGCCGGTCAGCGCGCCACGTACGAAGTGCTCCACGCCGCTTCCCTCGCCGCCGAACCCCTGCGCAGCGGCCTGACCGCCGCGTCGGCCGGCAAGGCCGTGCGCCACCTGCGCCGGCTCGTCGGAGCCGCCGGGCTGATCGTCAGCGACGGCGACGGCTGCCTGGCATTCGACGGCCGGGGGAGTCACCACACCGACCAGTTCGTCGCCGCGGCCCACCGCGCGGTGGACGGGAACCGGTCGATCGTACTCGCGACGTTGGACCTGCCCTGCGATCGGATCGACTGCGTCGTCCGCGGCGCCGTCGTGACGCCCTTGACCGGCACCCACGGGCAGGCGCTGGGCGCTCTGGTGGCGGTGGCCGACGACCAGCCGGCGCCCGGGCTGGTGCAGGCGACCATGGAGACCGCCCGGTGGGCCGGGTCGCAGGTCGCCCTCGCGGAGCTGGACTCGTCCCGGGAGCGCCTGGCCCGCGCCGAGGTGCGCGCGCTGCGCGCCCAGATCAGCCCACATTTCATCTACAACGCGCTCACGGCGATCGCGTCGTTCGTGCGTACCGATCCCGAGCGGGCCCGGGAGCTGATCCTCGAGTTCGCCGAGTTCACCCGCTACTCGTTCCGGGCGCACGGCGAATACACCACGCTCGCCGAGGAGCTGCGCTCCATCGACCGCTACCTGACCATCGAGCGGGCCCGGTTCGGCGACCGGCTCCAGGTGCGGCTCCAGATCGCGCCGGAGGTCCTGCCCGTGGTGGTGCCCTTCCTCTGCCTCCAGCCCCTGGTGGAGAACGCCGTGCGGCACGGTCTGTCGCGGAAGCCGGGCGTCGGTATGGTGAGCATCGAGGCGCGGGACGCCGGGGCCGAATGCCACATCACAGTGGAGGACGACGGCGTCGGCATGGACCCGGCGACGCTGGCCGACGGGGTGGCCGAGGCCGCGAACGGCGACGGCGACGACGCGGGCCGGCACGTGGGTCTCTCCAACGTGGACGAGCGGCTGCGGTCGGTCTTCGGCGACCATTTCGGCCTGGTCGTGGAGACGGCACCGGGCGCGGGAACGAAGGTGAGCATGCGGGTGCCGAAGTTCCATCCGGGGGTCCGGGCGTGACTCTCGTGGTGCTGGCCGTGGACGACGAGCCGCCCGCGCTGGACGAGCTCGCATACCTGCTCAATGCCGACGACCGGGTGGCATATGTGCACCGCGCCGCAGATGCCACCGAGGCCCTGCGGGTGCTGCGGGACGTTGAGGTCGACGCCGTCTTCCTGGACATCCGCATGCCCGGCCTGGACGGCATGGAGCTCGCCCGGGTCCTGCGCCGCTTCGCCCGGCCGCCGGCGATCGTGTTCGTGACCGCGTACGACGACGGCGCGGTGGACGCCTTCGCCCTGGGAGTCACCGACTACGTCCGCAAACCGGTCCGCGCCGAGCGTCTCGGTGAGTCGTTGCGGCGGGTCGCCGGCCTGCGCGCGAGCCGGCCCGCGGCCGACGGCGAGCCGAGCATCCCGGTCGAGCTCGCCGGCACCACCCGGATGCTGCCGCGCTCGGCGGTGCGCTGGGTGGAGGCGCAGGGCGACTATGCCCGGCTGCACACCGCCGACGCCTCCCACCTCGTCCGGGTTTCCCTGGCGACGCTGGCCGAGCGCTGGGCGGATGCCGGGTTCGTGCGCATTCACCGGTCGTACCTGGTACAGCTGCGGTTGATCGCCGAGCTGCGGCTCACCCCGTCCGGCTATATGGTGATCGTCGGCGGCGCGGAGCTGCCGGTCAGCCGTCGGCACACCCGCGAGCTCAAGGACAAGCTCATCCGCGCCGCGAAGAACGACTGGACCCGCTGAATCCACAGCGTTATCCACAGCCTGCGCCGCGCTGTCCCCAGAGTTATCCACAGGCCCGCCGATCTTCACAAGGTATCCACAACTCCACCCCCCTCCCTGCACGGCAGATCAATAGGCTGCTCAGCGCGGGTCGGTCCGGTGCGCCACGGGGGTGCACCGGGCGGCGCCCGCTCGGCACGCCGCGTGGCGTCGCGACGATCGTGAGAAGCCAGCGGTAAGCACGTTCAGGGGGTAGCGGCATGGAGAGCACGGCGAGGCACCCGGAGCGCCGGGTGCTCGTGGTCGAGGACGAGCCGACGATCGCCGAGGCCGTCGCCGCCCGGCTGCGCGCGGAGGGGTTCGTGGTGCACCTCGCCGCCGACGGGCCCGGCGCCGTCGAGGCCGCCCGGCGGACCCGGCCCGACGTCGTCGTCCTCGACGTCATGCTGCCGGGCTTCGACGGTCTCGAGGTGTGCCGCCGCATTCAGGCGGAGCAGCCCGTGCCCGTCCTGATGTTGACCGCCCGCGACGACGAGACGGACCTGCTGGTCGGCCTCGCGGTCGGCGCGGACGACTATCTGACCAAGCCGTTCTCCATGCGGGAGCTGACCGCGCGGGTGCATGCCCTCGTGCGCCGGGCGAACCGGACCGCCGCACCGGAGCCCGCGCCGGACATGCTCCGCGTCGGAAACCTCGAGATCAACCTCGCCGAGCGCCGCGTGCACCGCGACGGGACCGAGGCCCACCTCACCCCGACCGAGTTCGACCTGCTGGTGCACCTGGCGGGCAAGCCGCGCACGGTCCTGCCCCGCGAACGCCTGCTCGCCGACGTCTGGGGCTGGGCGGACGCCTCCGGCACGAGGACCGTGGACAGTCACATCAAGGGCCTGCGTCGCAAGCTCGGCGCCGACCTCATCCGGACCGTGCACGGCGTCGGGTACGCCCTGGAGAACGACCGATGATTGACCTGATCAGGCGGATAGCGCGGCCGATGTTCGGCTGGCTGCCCCGGCCGCTCGACCCCGTACGCTCGATCAAGGCGAAGTTGTCCCTGGCCCTGGGCTTCGCCGGCGGGGTCGGTCTGCTGATCTTCTGGTGGAGCATCGACTTCATGCGGGTGGAGCTCTCCTGGTTCGCGATCGCTGTCGCGCTCGGCCTGGTGACGCTCCAGGTGATGGCCCACGGCGCGACCGTGCCCCTGCGCGAGATGACGGACGCCGCCAAGGCGATGGCCCGCGGGGACTACACCCGCCGGGTGCGCGCGACCTCGCGCGACGAGGTCGGCGAGCTCGCCACGGCGTTCAACCAGATGGCCGCCGACCTGGCCGCCGCCGACCAGCAGCGGCGCGAACTGATCGCCAACGTCTCGCACGAACTGCGCACCCCCATCACCGCGCTGCGCGGCCTCCTGGAGAACATCGTCGACGGCGTCTCCAGCGCGGAACCCGAGACGATGCGCACCGCACTCTCACAGACCGAACGCCTCGGCCGCCTCGTCGCCGAACTGCTCGACCTGTCCCGCCTGGACGCGGGCGTAATGCCGATGGCCCACGACCCGATCGAGCTGCGGGAGTTCCTCGACGGCGTGGTCCGCGAAGCGCGCGTCAACGCCGACGGAGCCGGCCACGATGTGCGGTTCGAAATGGCCGTCCCACGGATCCGCCTCACCGGCGACCGCGAGCGCCTCCACCAGGTCTTCGCCAACCTGCTCGACAACGCCACCCGCCACAGCCCGCCGGGCGGCACGGTAGCCGTCCGCGCGGAGCGCCACGACGGCCACGTCCTCATCGCCGTGACCGACGAGGGCGAGGGCATCCCGCCCGCCGACCGGGAACGGGTCTTCGAACGCTTCACCCGAGGTGAGCGGGCCAAGGACGGCGGCACCGGCCTCGGCCTGGCCATCGCCCACTGGGTGGTGCAACTGCACCGGGGCACGATCGCCGTCGCGGAACCGCCGGCCGAACTGACCCGCCCCGGTTGCCACATCCACGTTTCACTTCCCCTCGACCCGGCTTGATCCGCAGGAGACGACTCATGTCAACGAGCACCCCACCCCCGGAGCAACCGGCCCCTACCCGTCCGACAGGGCCCCCTCCACAACCCGGTCCAACCGACTCCGCGGAACCGCCCGCTGCGCCCGCGCCGCCCACAGGACCGGCAACATCCACCGCCGCGGCTGCGCCTGCGCCTGCGGGACCATCTCCCGCCGGGCCCGGGCCCTCGGGGCCGGCGGCGTCTCCCGCCGCGCCCGGGCCCTCGGGGCCGGCGGCGTCTCCGGCTGCGGCCGCTGGAGCGCCGGTGCTTGCCGCTGGTCCTGCCGGGGGTATGCGGCCGGCTGCCGTCGTAGCGCCGCTCTTCGGCCCGTGGGCGCACAGGTCACTCTTCGGTCGCCGGTGGCCGGGCCCCGGTCGGCCCGCCTCGCCCGCGGCCACCGCCTCGATCATCTCGGCTGCCGTCGTCGCGGCGCTCGCCATACCCCTGGACCGCGCGGGAATCGGCTGGGCCGTCGCCGCCATAGCGGGAGTCGTGGCGCTGATCGTCGCGCGGGCCTGGCCGGCGAAGCCCGGTCCCACCGCGCCCGAGCCGCTGGTGACCTGGCGCCCCCGGACGCTGGGCCCCATCCGATTTCTCTGGTCGGCGGCTACCGTCGCCCTGCTCACCGTCGGCACCTTCCGCGCCGCCGGCTGGCTGTTCCTGCTCTGCCTCGCCACGGCGCTGTTCACCGGCATCCTCGCCGTCGCGGGCGGTCGCTCGGCCCGCGGCATGACCCTCGCGGTGATCCTGGCTCCCTTCGCCGGGCTGCGAGCACAGCTCTGGCTCACGCGAAGCCTGACCCGGCAACAGCAGGGCGGCGGCCGCTCGCGGCTCGCCGCGACTGTCGTCGTCTCGCTGGCACTGCTCATCGTGTTCGGATCGCTGTTCGCCTCGGCGGACGCGGCTTTCGCCCGCATCGTCACCTCGGTCGTGCCCGACATCGGCGCCGCGACGGTCACCAGGTGGATCTTCGTCTTCGCGGTGGCGACGTTCGCGCTGGGTGGTGCCGCGTTCCTGCGGGCCGCGCCGCCGGACCTGCCGGAATCGTCCGGCACGGGCCGCCGCGTGACCCGGCTCGAATGGGCGATCCCGTTGTCCCTGCTCGTCCTGCTCTTCGCGCTCTTCGTCGGCGTGCAGTTGACCGTCCTTTTCGGAGGCGCGCGCCATGTACTGGCCGAAGGCCTCACCTACGCCGAGTACGCCCGCAGCGGCTTCTGGCAGTTGCTCGTCGTCACCGGTCTCACCCTGCCCGTGCTGGCCGGCGCGGCCCGGTGGGCGCCCCGGGAGACGCGCGCCGACCGGGTGCTGATCCGCGCGGTGCTCGGCACCCTCGCCGTGCTCACGCTCGTCATCGAGGCGTCGGCGCTGCACCGCATGGACCTCTACGCCGACACGTACGGCCTGACTCGCCTGCGTGTCCTGGTAGCGCTCTGCGAACTGTGGCTGGGCGTCGTCTTCCTGCTCGTGCTCGGTGCGGGCGTACGGCTGCGGGCGGCGTGGCTGCCCCGCACCGTGGTGGCCGTGGGCGTCCTTGCCCTGCTCGGCCTCGCCGCGGCCAACCCCGACCGCCTCATCGCCGACCACAACGTCACCCGGTACGAGAAGACCGGCAAACTCGACACCTCGTACCTGTCCCAGCTCTCCCCGGACGCGGTGCCGGCACTCGACCGGCTCGACGGATCCTCGCGAGACTGTGCACTGGGGCCGATCGCTCTGGACATGAACGTCGACCCGGACGACTGGCGGGGCTGGAACCTGGGCCGGTGGCAGGCCCGCGACCTGCTGGCGAAGAAGCCGGTGACGATGAACCGAGGGTGTCTGGGCTCTCAGCCGACGACCCGGTGAGACGACCTGGTAAGACGACCCCGGCGAGCCGCCCCGGTGAGACGCCTTGACTTTGTCGCCGGAGCGGCAAGACTGCCGGTCATGAACGACGTCCCGGGTGCGACCGGCAAACCGCCACGCACCCGGGTCGTGCTCGGCGAGGCCGCGGCCCGCCGCCCGGTCCAGGAACCAGCCCGCCGCCTGATCCCGGAACCGAGCCGCCGCCCGGGGTCCGACCCGCACCGGCGCGCCGGCTCGGATCCGGCGCGCCGGTTCGCCTACGACCCGGCTCGTGCCGATCTGGCCGAGCAGACGCCCGTCGGCGAGGCGCTGGTGAAGGGCCTGGTGCGGGCCCAGCTCGCACTGGCGATCCGGCTGAGCCTGGTCGTCGCCGCCGGGCTGGGTGCACTGCCGCTGCTGTTCGCCGTGGCGCCCGCGGTGGGCCAGGCCAAGGTCTTTGGCGTCAACCTGCCGTGGGTGCTGCTGGGATTCCTGTCCTTTCCATTCCTGGTCGTCGTGGGCGCGGCCTACGTGCGCTGGGCCGAACGCAACGAGCAGGACTTCACCGCCGTCATCCGCAGGCCCGAGGGGTGAACCCGTACGTCGTGCCGGGGCTGGTCGTGGTCGTCCTGGTCACGGTCGGCATCGGCGCGTACGGGTTGCGGTTCGCCCGGACCACGTCGGACTTCCTCGTGGCCTCCCGATCGGTGAGCCCGGCCTGGAACGCCGCCGCGATCGGCGGCGAGTACCTTTCCGCCGCCTCCTTCCTCGGAGTCGCGGGCCTGGTGCTGCGCTACGGCGTCGACGTCCTCTGGTATCCGGTCGGATTCGCCGCCGGCTATCTGGCCCTGCTGCTGTTCGTGGCGGCACCGCTGCGCCGGTCCGGGGCCTTCACCCTGCCCGACTTCTGCCAGGTCCGTTTGCGGTCGCCGCTGTTGCGCCGCCTGGCGACCGTCTTCGTCGTCTTCATCGGCTGCCTCTACCTGCTGCCCCAGTTGCAGGGCGCGGGCCTCACGTTCACCACGGTCACCGGCGGCCGGTACGAGTGGGGCGCGCTGCTGGTCGGCATCGTCGTCACCGCCAACGTCGCCCTCGGCGGGATGCGGGCCATCACCTTCGTGCAGGCGTTCCAGTACTGGCTCAAGCTCACCGCTCTGGCCGTACCCGTCATCTTCCTGGCGTTGCAGTGGCAGTCGGACGGACGCCCGGCCGTCACGCCGCCGTCCGGCCCGGTCTTCTCGGCGGCGACGACCGTCGTGATCGAGCAGGACGCCCTGCTGGACGGCTCGGTCCGGGTGCGCGCGGGTGAGGAACTGAGCTTCGCGGCGGGCGACCCGGTGCCCCGCGTCAGCTCGGTCGACGACAACCGCGGGCTGGACTGGCTGCTGCCGGGCGGCGACGAGGGCCTGTTCGCGACGTATTCGCTGATCCTGGCGACGTTCCTGGGCACGATGGGGCTGCCGCACGTCCTGGTTCGCTTCTACACCAATCCGGACGGCGCGTCGGCTCGGCGCACGACCCTCGTCGTCCTGGCCCTGGTCGGGCTCTTCTACCTGCTGCCGACTTTGTACGGCGTCCTGGGACGCGTCTACACGCCACATTTGCTGATGACCGGGCGCACGGATGCCGTGGTGCTGGTGCTGCCGGAGGCCGCGCTGGGCGGGGGACACCTGGGCCAGTTCCTCGGGGCCCTGGTGACCGCAGGTGCGCTGGCCGCATTCCTGTCCACGTCGTCGGGCCTGCTGACCAGCGTCGCGGGAGTGGTCTTCACCGACGTCCTGCACGCCGATCGTGGCGGATCCGTGCGGGACTTCCGCCTTGCCACCGTGCTGGCGGCGGTCGTACCCATGGCGTTGTCGCTCTATGTGGCCGACATGGATGTGTCGCGGGTGGTGGGACTCGCCTTCGCGGTCGCGGCCTCGAGCTTCTGCCCGCTGCTGGTGCTGGGCATCTGGTGGCGGGGGCTGACAGACGTCGGCGCGGCGGCCGGGATCCTGGCGGGCGGCGGCGCGGCCATGGCCGCGGCGCTACTGACAGTGATGGGCTCACCGCTGGACGGTTGGCCGGGGGAGTTGATCGGACAGCCTGCCGCGTGGACCGTGCCGCTGGCTTTCGCCGTAATGGTCGGGGGATCCCTGCTGACGAAACGCCGTATACCGCAGGATATCGGCGCGACCATGCTGCGATTGCACGCTCCTGAATCGCTCCGGCTCTGAAGCTTTAGGAAATATAAAGAAAGTTATCTGAACTCTGCGACGCCGACCCTCCGTATAACACGATGCTGCTACGGGGCAGCTCGTCGAACGAGAAGGAGCGGTGCATGTACCGGAAAAGCAGAATGACCGGCCGGACCCGCAAGGTGCTGATCGGCGTCGCCGCCGCGGCCCTCGCCGGCGGCGCCTTCGCCGTCAGCACGGGGATGAGCAGCGCGGGTGAGAGCTGCGCCGGCCTGGACACCGCCCTTCAGAACAACCTGAACTTCATCGCCGGCCAGAAGGCGAACCCCGACTCGCAGTCACAGGCCCGGATCGCGAACCGGCAGGCCGTCGTGGACCTCATCAACCAGCGCCGCGCCGCCGCCGGCTGCTCCGGCGACGTGCAGGCTCAGCCGCAGGGCCAGGGTCAGGGCAACGGCCAGGGCCAGGGCCAGGGCCAGGGCAACGGCCAGGGCCAGGGCAACGGTCAAGGCCAGGGCGGCGCCGGCGAGGTCGTCTGCAAGGGCTCGACGGTCACCCTCTCCGGCGAGGCCGGCGCCCCCGCCGCGACCAGCGGTGACTTCCCGGTCGGCACCACCCTCAAGGTGACCAACCTGGACAACAACAAGAGCATCACCGTCAAGGTGGCGGGTCCGTCCGGCAGCTGCGTCCTGCTCAACAACGCCGCGTTCGAGCAGGTTCGCGAGCCGGGCAAAAACCTCATCCGACGCGCCGTAATCGAGCGCGTGGGCCAGGGCCAGGGCAACGGCCAGGGCCAGGGCCAGGGCCAGGGCAACGGTCAAGGCCAGGGCCAGGGCAACGGTCAAGGCCAGGGTCAGGGTCAGGGTCAGGGCAACGGCCAGGGCCAGGGTCAGGGCGGCGCCGGCGAGGTCGTCTGCAAGGGCTCGACGGTCACTCTCTCCGGCGAGGCCGGCGCCCCCGCCGCCTCCAGCGGTGACTTCCCGATCGGCACCACCCTCAAGGTGACCAACCTGGACAACAACAAGAGCACCACCGTCAAGGTCGCCTCCCCGTCCGGCAGCTGCGTCCTGCTCAACAACGCCGCGTTCGAACAGGTTCGCGAGCCGGGCAAAAACCTCATCCGACGTGCCGTGATCGAACGCATTGGATAAGCCTCGTATCGGCGCGAGAAGCGGCCCGGACCACCAACGGGGGTGGCCCGGGCCGCTTAGTAACCGCTAAGTTCTCGGGCTATGACCGTCCCCCACCAGCGCACTCACCCCGAATCCGCGTTGGCATTGCACGGTCTCGTAAAGCGATTTGAAACAAAGGTCGCGGTTGCCGGAATTGACCTCGACGTCCCGGCGGGTTCCTTCTTCGGCCTGCTCGGTCCCAATGGCGCCGGCAAAACCACGACTTTGTCCATGGCGGTCGGTCTGTTGCGGCCCGACGCGGGACAGGCCCGGGTCCTCGGGTACGACGTATGGGCCGACCCGATCGCGGCGAAGGCCCGGATCGGCGTCCTGCCCGACGGCGTACGCCTCTTCGACCGGCTCACCGGCACCGAACTGCTCGCATATCACGGGCTGCTGCGCGGCATGGACGCCGGCGATGTCGACCGGCGCGCCGCCGAGCTGATGGACGTGCTGGAGTTGGGCACGGGCAACCGCACCCTCGTCGTCGACTACTCCGCCGGCATGAAGAAGAAGATCGGCCTCGCCTGCGCGCTGCTGCACGCGCCGCGCCTGCTGGTGCTGGACGAGCCGTTCGAGGCCGTCGACCCGGTCTCGGCCGCCCTGATCCGCGACATCCTGCACCGGTACGTGGCCGGCGGCGGCACCGTGGTCTTCTCGAGCCACGTCATGGCGGTCGTCGAGCGGCTGTGCAGCCACGTCGCGATCATGGCGGATGGCGCCATCCGGGTGCGCGGCACCCTGGCCGAGGTCCGCGGCGACCGCTCGCTGGAGGACGTGTTCGTCGAGGTAGTCGGCGGACGCACGGCGACCGGCTCGGAACTCGCGTGGCTGTGAAGGCCCACCACTTCGTTCGGCTGAAGCTGCGGCTGACCGCCAACGGCCTGCGTGGCCAGTCGTGGCGAGTGGTCATGTTCGTGCTCGGCGCCCTGTTCGGCCTCTTCGGAGCATTTACCGGCTACATCATCTTCTGCCTTCCCGGTCTGCTCGAGAAGCAACGCGCGGCCGAGATCGTCACCCCGCTCGGCGGTGCCCTCATCGTCCTGAGCTGGTTGTTCGTGCCGCTGCTGCTGTTCGGCGTTGACGAGTCGCTCGACCCGGCCCGGTTCGCGCTCCTGCCACTGCGCCGACCCACATTGATCAAGGGTCTGCTGGTGGCGTCGCTGGTCGGCCTGCCCGCCCTAGCCACGTTCGTCGCCACTCTGGGCGTGGTGCACGCGGCGGCCCGGCTCGGCGGCCCGGCCGCGGCGCTGACCGCGCTGGCGGGGGTGGCGTCCGGACTGCTGCTGTGCGTGGCGATCAGCCGGGCGGTGACCAGCGCCTTCGCCACCGCGTTGCGGAGCCGCCGGGCCCGGGATCTGGCGACCGTGCTGCTCGCGGGCACGACCGCGCTGATCGGCCCGCTGCAGATCGCCGCGCTCGCCGGCGCGCAGTACGCCGACTGGGGCCGGTTCGGCGTAGTCGCCGACGTGGTCGCGTGGACGCCGTTCGGCGCGCCTTACAGCGTGGGTCTCGATGTGGCGGCGGGCCGTGCTTGGGCCGTACCCGTCAAGTTCGTCATGGTCTTGGCCACGCTCGGCGTGCTGCTGTGGTGGTGGTCCGCGACGGTGGAGAAGGCCATGCTCGGCGCGGCCGGCGCCGGAGGTGCGCGGCAGCGGGCGGCCTCGCGGCGCGGGGCGGTGGCCGAGCTCGTGCCTCGCTGGCTGCCCGCCAACCGGTTCGGCGCGCTGACCGCGCGGGAGGTGCGCTACTGGTGGCGCGAGACCCGGCGGCGCGCCAGCCTGATCACGTTCTTCGTCATCGGCGTCTTCCTGCCGGTGTTCGTCACGCTGGGCAGCGAGTCCTCCACGACACCGACAGGAATGCTGATCTTCGTCGGCGCACTCGCGGCGGCCACGCTGGCCAACCAGTTCGGCTTCGAGGGCAGCGCCTACGCGGCCAACGTCGTGGCCGGCGTCCCCGGGCGCGTCGAGCTGACGTCGCGGGTCGCGGGCTTCACCGTGTACGCCGGGCCGGCCCTGGTCGCGATCACGCTGGTGGTGGGCGGGGTGACGAACCGGCCGCAGGAGATTCCGGCCCTGTTCGGCACGCTCGTGGCCGCCTTCGCGGTGGGGCTCGCGATCGTGCTGCCGGTCTCGGTGGGCGCGGCGTACCCGCTGCCCGACACCGTCAACCCGTTCGCCATGTCCTCCGGCGGCGGCATGGCGAAGGGCCTGCTGAGCATCGGGGCGCTGTTCGGCACGGCACTCGCGACCGCGCCGCTGCTGCTGGGCTCGTGGCTACTGGGGGACGCCTGGCTGTGGCTGGGGCTCCCGATCGGCGTGGGTTACGGCGCGGCGGCGTTCGCGATCGGGCTCCGCCTGACCGGCCCCATGCTGGATCGGCGGATGCCCGAACTGCTCGCCACGGTGAGCGCCGCTCAATAGACCGTGCCCATCGCCTCCCGCACCTTCCGCAGGGTCTGATCCGCGATCGTGTTCGCCCGGGCGTTTCCCGCTCGGAGGACCGATCGCACGAAATCCGGATCCTTCGCGTACGCCGCCCGCCGCTCCCTCATCGGAGCCAGGAATTCGTTGACGGCGTCGGTGACCATCCGCTTGAGCGCGGCCGCCCCGGCCCCACCGACCTCGGCCGCGACGTCGTGCGGATCCCGGCCCAGGCAGAGCGCGGCGAGCTGGACCAGCCCGGAGACTCCCGGCCGGCGCTCCGGGTCGTACGTGATGTGCCGGTCGGCGTCGGTGGTCGCCGATCGGACCAGCCGTGCCGTCTCGTCCGGGGTCGCGGACAGCGCGATCGCGTTGCCACGGCTCTTGCTCATCTTTCGACCGTCGGTGCCCGCCAGTAGCGGGGCGTTGCTAAGCAGCCCCTCCGGAATGGCAAAGACCGGGCCGTACCGCTCGTTGAAGCGCCGCGCGACCGTACGCGTGACCTCGATGTGCGGGAGCTGGTCCTGCCCGACCGGCACGAGGTTGCCCCCGCAGAAGAGGATGTCCGCGGCCTGATGCACCGGGTAGGTGAACATCAGTCCGCTGACCGAGCTCTGCCGCGAGTGCAGGATCTCGTCCTTGACGGTCGGGTTCCGTTGCAGCTCAGGCACGGTGACCAGGCTGAGAAACGGCAGCAGCAGCTGGTTGAGGGCGGGCACGGCGCTGTGCGCGAAGATCGTGGCCCGATCCGGGTCCAGCCCGGCGGCCAGATAGTCGAGCACGAGCCCGTCGACGGTCTCTCCCAGCCGGTCCGCCACGTCCCGGTCGGTCAGCACCTGGTAGTCCGCGACGATGACGAACATGTCGACGCCGCGCCGCTGAAGCTCGACCCGGTTCCGCAGGGTGCCGAAGTAGTGGCCGAGGTGCAGCGGGCCGGTCGGCCGGTCGCCGGTGAGCACGCGGAAGTCGCGCGGGGCGGCGGCGATGCGTGCCTCGAGCGGAGTGGTCGTGGTGATCATCTCTGTCTCCTCAGGGTCGCCGGACGGCCCCGCGGAAAGCAGAACGGGCCGTCCGAACGGACGGCCCGAGCGCGAAGGGGTAGCCGTCCCTAGGACGACCACCAGCTCTGCACGCGCACGGTATTCACACCGACCACCCTACCGGGCGTGCACCGGCAGAATGTTTCACGTGAATCCTGAGCCCGGAGTCCATATCCACTCCACCGACCCCTTCGCCACGCCGGATCAGGACAAGTCGCCGATCCGACGGCTCCGCGGACGGCTGGCCGCGCCCGTCACGCTCTGGACGGCTCCCGGCCCGGCCGGGCTCACCGTCTCCTCCATGCTCGTCGCCGACGGCGATCCCGGCCGGGTGCTCGGCCTCGTCGACGAGGAAAGTGACTTCTTCGACGCCGCCATGGCAGCGCGGCGATTCGCCGTTACTCCACTCGGCCCCGGCAACGAGCAACTCTCCGACAAATTTGCCGGGCTGATGCCGGCTCCCGGCGGGCTGTTCGCGGGCGGCGACTGGATCGAGACCCCGTTCGGCCCGGTTCCCGGGTGGGCCGGGACCTGGGCGGGCTGCCTGATTGACGCGGAACGCCCGTACGGATGGGCAAAGCTCATCGAGGCCACGATCGAGACCGTGGTCCTCGGTGACGAGACCGACCCGGGGCCGTTGCTGCACTTCCGCGGCCGTTACCGGCGGCTTGACCGATAGGCGCACCCCGGCAGCCGCTCGGCGCACCCGCCGACCAGCGGCCTATTTCGATCGCTTCCCGTTCGTACGGTGCTCGAAGACCTGAACCCCACATAAAAGGTGGTGAGCCCGTTGACGACCGATGCGACCCCGGCCGAGAGATACCTGGAGGTCCAGCGCTCCGCCGAGTTCTCCGCGCTACGCCGGAAACTGCGCAACTTCGTCTTCCCGATGACGGTCGCGTTCTTCCTCTGGTACGCGCTGTATGTCCTGCTGTCCGCGTACGCCCGCGGTTTCATGTCCGTGAAGCTGGTCGGCAACATCAACGTCGCCCTGCTCCTCGGCCTGCTGCAGTTCGTCTCGACGTTCCTGATCGCCTGGTACTACTCGCGCTACGCCGCGCGAGAGCTCGACCCGATCGCCGACAAGATCGGCAACGAGCTGGCCGGCACGGCCGTTCCCGCCGCCCGCAAGCCGGAGGCCACCACGACGGACACGGAGGCGGCGAAGTGATCGAGTCCCACGTCCGGCTCGCGGCCGAGGCATCGACCTCGACGAGCCGCACCCTGACCATCACGCTCTTCCTGGTCTTCGTCGCGATCACCCTCGGGATCACCGTCTGGGCCAGCCGTCAGACCAAGACGGCCACCGACTTCTACGCCGGCGGCCGCCAGTTCTCCGGCTTCCAGAACGGCATGGCGATCGGCGGCGACTACATGTCGGCGGCGTCCTTCCTGGGCATCGCGGGCCTCATCGCCCTGTACGGCTACGACGGCTTCCTCTACTCGATCGGCTTCCTCGTGGCGTGGCTCGTCGCGTTGCTGCTGGTCGCGGAGTTCCTGCGTAACTCCGGCCGCTACACGATGGCCGACGTGCTGGCGTTCCGGATGCGCCAGCGCCCGGTCCGCACGGCCGCGTCCGTCAGCACCATCGTGGTGTCGATCTTCTATCTGATCGCCCAGATGGTCGGCGCCGGTGCGCTGGTGAGCCTGTTGCTGGGCATCAAGGCCGACACGACCTTCCTGGGCATGGACGCCGCCACCGCCAAGGTCGCCACGATCATCCTCGTGGGCGCTCTGATGATCGTGTACGTCGTGGTGGGCGGCATGAAGGGCACCACCTACGTCCAGATCGTCAAGGCGTTCATGCTGATGACCGGCGCGCTGGTGATGACCCTGCTGGTGCTGGCGCACTACAAGTTCAACCTGTCGGCGCTGCTCGGCGACGCCGCCGAGCGGTCCGGCAAGGGCGCGGCGTTCCTGGAGCCCGGCCTGCGATACGGGGTCGAGACCGCCAGCGCCGCGACCACCTTCTACAGCAAGATGGACCTGCTCTCGCTGGGCATCGCGCTGGTGCTGGGCACGGCCGGCCTGCCGCACATCCTCACCCGCTTCTACACGGTGCCGACCAGCCGCGTGGCCCGCAAGAGCGTGCTCTGGGCGATCGGCATCATCGGCACCTTCTACCTGTTCACCCTGGCGCTGGGCTTCGGCGCGGCGGCCCTCGTGGGCGGCTCGGCGATCACCGCGCAGGACAAGGCGGGCAACACGGCCGCGCCGCAGCTCGCCCAGGCGCTCGGCATCGACTACCTCGGCGGCGAGACCGGCGGCGCGGTGCTGCTGGCGATCATCGCAGCGGTCGCCTTCGCCACGATCCTGGCGGTGGTGGCCGGCCTGACCCTGGCGTCGTCGTCGAGTGTGGCGCACGACTTCTACGCCAGCGTGATCAAGCGTGGTCAGGCGGGCGAGCGCGACGAGGTGCGGGTGGCCCGCATCTCCGCGTTCGTGATCGGGGCGGTCGCGATCGTGTTGTCGATCTTCGCCCAGAGCCTCAACGTGGCGTTCCTCGTGGCGCTGGCCTTCGCGGTGGCGGCGTCGGCCAACCTGCCGGCGATCCTCTACAGCCTGTTCTGGAAGCGGTTCAACACCTCCGGAGCGCTGTGGTCGATCTACGGCGGCCTCGGCGCCGCAGTGCTGCTGGTGTTCTTCTCGCCGGTGGTGTCCGGTTCGCCGACGGCGATGTTCCCGACCTCGGACTGGCACTGGTTCCCGCTGTCCAACCCGGGCATCATCTCGATTCCGATCGGCTTCCTCTGCGGCTGGATCGGCACCGTGATTTCGAAGGAGACCGACGCCGACAAGTACGCGGAGCTCGAGGTCCGGTCCCTTACCGGCCACGGAGCGCACTGACGGCCGCGAACGTCAGGGGCCGGCGCGACTTGCGCGCCGGCCCCTTCGCCTAAAGTGGCCCTTATGGCAGTAGAGCAGCGCTTCGGCGACGGACATCGGATCCTGGTCAGCGGCGGGGCCGGCTTCGTGCCGTCGCACGCCGTGGACTCCCTCCTCGCCAGGGGCTGCACCGTCGTCGCCCTCGACAACTTCGTCACCGGCTCGAAGGACAACGTCGCCCACCTCGCCTCCGAGCCTCGGTTCACCCTCGTCGAGGCGGACGTGTCCGCGGGCCTGCCGGCCCATCCGGCGCTGGCCGAGCGGTTCGACGCGATCCTGCACATGGCTTCCCCGGCCAGCCCCACCGACTTCGCCAAGCTGCCGCTGGAGATCCTTAAGGTCGGCTCGGCCGGCACGCTGGCGCTGCTCGACCGCGCGGTCGCCGATTCGGCCCGCTTCCTGATGGCCTCGACCTCCGAGGCGTACGGCGACCCGGCCGTCCACCCGCAGCCGGAAAGCTACTGGGGCAACGTCAACCCGACCGGCGTCCGCGCCGTCTACGACGAGGCGAAGCGCTTCTCCGAGGCCGCCACGATGGCGTACCACCGGTTCCACGGGCTCGACACGGCCATCGTGCGGATCTTCAACACCTACGGTCCCCGCATGCGGCCGGACGACGGCCGGGCCATCCCGACCTTCATCTCGCAGGCCCTGCGGGGCGCACCGATCACCGTGCACGGCACCGGCACGCAGACCCGGTCCATCACCTACGTCGACGACCTGGTGCGCGGCATCCTGCTGCTGCTCGACTCGACCGAGACCGGACCGATCAACTGCGGCACCGAGCACGAGACGACGATGCTGGACCTGGCCGAGCTGATCGTGAAGCTGTCCGGCAGCTCGTCCCGCGTCGAGCTGGTCGAGCGTACGGCGGACGACCCGGAGAAGCGCCGCCCCGACCTCACCCTCGCCCGCACCCTGCTCGGCTACGAGCCGCGGGTCACGCCGGAAGAGGGGCTCCGCCGGACGATCGAGTTCTTCGCAAACTAGCGAATTTGACGCAGTAGTGAACGATTTACGAACGGTAATTGCCTCCTCCAATCGTGCCGACCCGGTGTTGATGCACGCTTTGCCTGGTTGCGGGTACGTAATCTGGAGTCATGTCTGCGATCTCGTCCCCTTGGGGTAGCCCTGCCGGCCGGGCTTCGACGCCGGGTTCCGCGGGTATGCCGGGCGCCATGAACCGCGCCTCGGTACCCGGCCCCTCCGGCCGCGTGGGCAACAATCGCCCCGGCACCGGCCGCACCTACGGCGAGCGTCCCGCGGCAAGCCCGTGGCCCGGGGGCGGCAACTCGTACGGCAGTGCCCGGCCCGCCGGCCGCACGTCCGTCGACGGCTTCGACGACTTCCCGCGTGGCGCCGGTGGGGGACCGGGCGGACCGCCGCGAGGACCGGGCGGGCGGCCCTACAAGGGCAGGCGCAAGCCGCGCTGGGGGCGCATCGCCCTCGTGACCGGTGCGGCGATCATCGTGATCGGCCTGGTCGCGGGCATCACGCTCTATGGCTACGCCAACGGGCTCAACGACGACCTCAAGCGCACGGACGCGTTCTCCGATATCACCAACGGCCGGCCGGTCAAGACGGTCGACGGCGCGGTCAACCTGCTGCTGGTCGGCAGCGACTCGCGGGACCCGGACGCCATCAAGGACGCGTCCAACCAGTGGCGCGCCGACACGATGATCATCATGCACATCCCGGCGGACCATGCCTCGGCGCAGCTCGTGTCGATCCCCCGGGACCTGTGGGTGCAGGTGCCGGAGTCCAACGACGCCGATTGCGGCACCGGCAGCCGGGCGAAGATCAACGCCGCGTTCGCCTTCGGTGGGCTGCCGCGGGCGGTCCGGACGGTCGAGTGCCTGACGGACGTGCGCCTGGACCACGTGCTCGCGATCGACTTCGGCGGCTTCAAGGAGGTCACCGACGCGCTCGGCGGCGTGGACCTCAAGGTGGAGCAGACCATCGAGTCGATCCACAAGCCGTACCGGAAGTTCACCAAGGGCACGATGCACATGGACGGCGCCGAGGCCCTCGACTGGGTCCGCCAGCGCAAGCAGTTCGCCCGCGGCGACTTCGCCCGGATGCAGCACCAGCAGGAGTTCCTCAAGGCGCTGATGGACAAGGCCGCCAGCACCGGGACGCTGACGAACCCGGCGAAGCTGAACAGCTTCCTCAAGGCGGTCACCAAGGCGATCACCGCCGACAAGGACTTCTCGTTGACCGACATGGCGCTGCAGTTCCGCAACTTGCGCGGCGACAAGCTCAAGTTCATCACGAGCCCCAACAAGGGCAGCGAGACCATCGAGGGACAGAGCGTCGTGGTCTCCGACCGGGAGAAGGCTCTCGCTTTATACCAGGCGATGGCTGCCGACAAGATGGACGAGTGGCTGACGGCGAACAGCAAGAAGCCGTCGAACCAAGCGGGCGGCTGAATCCTGTAAATTCGGTCAAACGACGCGGGTCGGCGGCAATCGCCAACCCGCGTCGTTGTGTTGACGGCGCGTGTACGTCACGGAGACAGAGCAGGTCTCGCTTGAGATCGAAGTTGAACGTACAGTGACTTCCGCCGTCGAACCCGATCGCTTGGAGAGCGCATGACCGTCCATACCACCCGACGTCCTCCGTCGTCGGATCGGGATGGCAGCCGTGGCACCCAACGCACCGGAACCCCGGCCGGCACCCCGGCCAAGCCCACGAGGCTCAAGGACCCGCTCTGGGCCAGGCTGACGATCGTCTTCGGCGCGCTGCTGATGATGGTCAGCGGTGCCACCGTCGCGGGCACCCGCTGGCTGGTCAGCAACGCGACCGGCTCGGTGACTCGAGAGAATCTGCTCGGCGACAACAAGAAGGGGTCGGCCGACGGCGGCGGCGACATCAAGGGCCCGGTCGACATCCTGCTGATGGGCGTCGACGCCCGTAAGCGCTGGGCCGTCAACGACCTGCGCTCCGACACGATCATCGCCCTGCACATCCCGGCCAGCCACGACCAGGCCTACCTCGTGTCGATCCCCCGGGACACCACGATGCAGGTGCCGGCGTTCCCCAAGTCGAACTATCCGGGCGGCACGGCGAAGGCCACCGAGGTGTTCTTCCACGGCGCCCAGAACGGCGGCGGATGGGCCGGCGGCGCGCAGCTGATGGCGCAGACGATCAAGGCCAACACGGGAATGACCTTCGACGGCGCGGCGATCATCGACTTCAACGGCTTCAAGAGCGTCATCGACGCGCTCGACGGCGTGCACATGTGCGTCGACCAGCGGGTCAAGTCCAAGCACATGATGCTGGTGGACGGCAAGCCGCTGTACCTCGCCGACGCGCGCAAGGCGAGCGGCACGAAGAAGGAAGTCTGGCACGAGAAGGGCTGCCGCGACATGGAGGGCTGGGAGGCCCTCGACTTCGCCCGCCAGCGCTACGGCCTCAAGAACGGCGACTACGACCGCCAGCGGCACCAGCAACAGCTCATCAAGGCTATGGCCAAGAAGGCGGCGAGCAGCGGCGTCCTGACCAATCCGGTCAAGGTCAACAACTTGATCAAGGCGGCCGGCAAGGCGTTCGTGCTGGACACCGGCGATGTCCCGGTCGCGGACTTCATCTTCGGCCTCAAGGGCGTGGCGGCGAACGACATGGTGCTGCTGCGCACCAACAACGGCACCTTCGCCGGCAACGGCTCCGGCGGCGAATCGATCACACCCAAGAGCATGGAGATGTACGAGGCGGTCAGGCGGGACAAGCTCACCGAGTTCATCCTCGCCAACCCGGACGTCGTGGCCAAGGAGAAGTAGTTCTACCCTGGGATCGTGTTCGGACCACAGGTACCCAGCGTGACGCCGTCGCAGGTCGAGCCCGCGGCCTTCCTGCTCGATGTGCGCGAGCCCGACGAGTGGCAGGCCGGCCACGCGCCGGAAGCCCGCCACATGCCGATGATGGAGGTCCCGGCGCGCGTCGCCGAGATCCCGAACGACACCGAGGTCGTGGTGGTCTGCCGCTCCGGCGGGCGCTCCGGCCAGGTCGTCTCCTATCTCATGAACAACGGCTGGGACAACGTCCGCAACCTCGACGGCGGCATGCAGGCATGGGCCGCCGACGGGCGCGACGTCGTCAGCGAGAACGGTCAGCCGGCCCGCGTCCTGTGACACCCGGGCGGCCTCTCGTCTTCGCGCATCGCGGCGGCGCGGACGCGCTGCCCGAGCACACGCTCGCCGCGTACCTCCGGGCACTCGACGAGGGTGCCGACGGCGTGGAATGCGACGTCCGGCTGACCCGCGACGGGCATCTCGTGTGCGTCCACGACCGCAAGCTCGACCGGACCAGCAACGGCACCGGCCGGGTCAGCGCGAAGACGCTCGCGGAACTCGACGAGCTCGATTTCGGCTCCTGGCACGCGTCCGCGGCGGCGCTGGAGGAACCGCTCGAGGACCACATCCGGCTGCTGACCCTGGACGGGCTGCTGGAGGAGCTCCGCGCATCGGGGCGCCAGGTACGGCTGCTGATCGAGACGAAGCACCCCACGCGCTACGGCGCCGAGGTCGAACGCAGGCTGGTGCGGACGCTGCACCGGCACGGGCTCGCCGAGCCGACGCCGGATCTGCCCGTACAGGTGACGGTCATGTCCTTCGCGGCACTCGCCCTGCGCCGGATCCGCGCGCTCGCGCCCGGCATCCCGACCGTCTATCTGGTGGAGATCCTTCCTCCGGGCGTCGGGCGCGGCCGGCTGCCGTTCGGCGCCCGGATCGCGGGGCCCGGCATCAATCTGGTCCGGGCACGCCCCGGACTGATACCCACGCTCCGCGCGGCGGGGCTACAGACGTACGTGTGGACCGTCAACGAGGAGATCGATCTCGAGACGGTACTGGCGCAAGGGGCGGACGGGATCATCACCGACCGCCCACGCTTCGTGATCAACCGGCTCACCAACGCACCAGAAGTGTGATGCCAGCCACTACGGGCCCGGTTAGCACCAAGATCCACGCCTTCCGGCCTGCCGAAAAGGCCGGAAGCGAGGCACACTCGCAGACATGCCGGATCGACCCGACTACGCCGCGATGACGCGGGGGCAGGTCGCGCTCCTCGAGCGGATCAGCACGGGCGACACCGGCCTCGCCATGCTCGGAAGGCTCGTCCAGCTCGCCCAGGATGTCCTCGGCGCGCTCAGCGCCGGCTTCGCCGAATTCGGCCCCGACCACGGCCGGATCATCGCCGCCAGCGGTGGCTGCGCCGGAGCCCTCGGCCGACGGGTCGCCGTACCCGAAACCGACCGGACCCAGTTCCTCCCGCTCGAAGCGGTCGACGACGCGATCGCCGGCCGCGGCGACGGCTCGGACGTGCGTTACGTGCTCGGCACACCGTGCAGGGTGGGCGGCGCAACCGTCGGCTCGCTCTACGTCTCCTACGGCGCCGGCGACGAACCGGGCCCGGAGCACCACGCCGTCATCGAACTGCTCGCCGCCACCGCCGGCCACCTGTACGGCAGGCAGGCCGGCCTCCCCGTGCACGGCGACGGCCCGGTGGTGGCCGCCCTGGCCGATGGCCTGGCGGTCGTCGACCGCGACCGCGTCGTCCAACTCTGGAACCCGGCCGCGGAACGGCTCACCGGCCGGACGACCGCCGAGGCGCTGCACCACGAGCTGCCGTTCCCGGTGCCGCCGCCCGGCCAGGTCCTGGTGCACCACCTCCCGTCGGGTCGCCGGCTCATGGTCACCTCGGGCGACCTCCCGCGCACCGCGGCCATGCGCGTCGTCACGTTCCGCGACTCGACCGACCAGGACCGCCGCCACGAGGACCGCGACCTCTTCGTCGCGGTCACCAGCCACGAGCTGCGCACGCCGGTCACCGTCATCAAGGGGTACGCCGACACACTGACGAACCACTGGGACACCCTCGGCGACCAGGGACGGCAGGACGCCGTCCGCGCGATCGGCGCCCGCGCCGGCGAGCTGGCCCGCCTGGTGGACCGGCTCCTGTCGGCCACCAGCGACGACGGCGAGATCGGCGGCTCGCCGCCCGGTTCATTCGACCTGGTGGAGGCGCTGCGGTCCGCGGCCGCCGCCCTACCGACCGGCCTACGCCGGCGGCTGGTCCTGGAGAACCTGCCGGGCGACCTTCCCAAGGCGTTCGGCGACCGCGACTCGCTCGCCACGATCCTCACCGAGCTCGCCACGAACGCCGACAAGTACTCCCCGGCGGAAACCGAGGTAACGGTGACCACGGCGGCCGACGACAGCACGGTGACGTTCCGGGTGGCGGACCGTGGCATCGGCATCCGTCCCGAACACGTCGAGCGCGCGTTCGAGCGCTACTGGCAGGACACCTCCGGCGCCGGCACGGGACTCGGCCTCTACCTCGTGCGCCGGATCGTCGAGCGCCAACACGGCTGGGTGTCCCTGCGCCCCCGCGATGGCGGCGGAACGGTGGCGGAAGTGCGTTTCCCCCGCGCCTGATCCACCGGATTCCATGATCGAAGCGGACACGGGCGGGCCGCGTACCCCGGATCCGCCGGGCACCGCCTAGGCTGGGTCGCCGTGAGCAAGCGTCGAAAGAACCCCCGAGCCGCCGCCGACGCGGCGCCCAAGCGTCAGAAGGTGCGTGACGTCTTCGTCGCCCGGCCGTTCGAGGGCCTGGCCGACGAGACCGAATGGATCGCCCTGCGCGAACTGGTCCCGGCCGCCTCCGCGCCGCTGACCCTCAAACCCGAGATCATCGAGGAGTACGGCGACCGTTCGGTCACCCTCTCCACGGTCCTGCCGATGGCCTGGCCCGCGATGAACCGCCAGGACGGCCGCATCTTCGTCGGCCTCCAACGGCACATCCAGTCAGGCGACGTCTCCCGCGACATCGCCGAGGCGATCCTGTGCGCGCTGCGCACCCCGGCGGGCGCGACCGTGGCCGTTCCCGCCCTGCCCGGCGAGGGCCCCCGCCTCCAGGACATCCTCGTCGACGGGCCGCTCACCATCGACATGCACGACGGCTTCGAGTACTGGCTCGACGCCGACCAGGCCGAGGACGCCAACGTGAAGGCGTCCCTCGAGCGCGCGAACGCGTCGATCTACCCGACCGTACGGCTGGCGGCGGCCCACGCGGCGTACTGGTGCCGGGTGCCGGACAAGGCACACGTCCGCTGGGTCCTGCCCGAGCCGGAGGACCAGGCGCTGGACGCGCTCGCCCGGCTCTCCGCCGCGGGCGAGCTGCGCCTGGGCGAGGACACCAAGTTCGCCGGCATGTTCCGCGCCCACGGCCTGCTGGTGCCGGTCTGGGACGTACCAGGCGAGCCGGAAGGCGCCGACTGGGAAGCACCCCTCGCCGACTTCTCCAAGCGCTACTCGGACACCCTCGCCGAAACCGGCCCGCTGGACAGCGCCGCCCGCCGCGCCAAGCAAGGCCTGGTCGGCCGCCAGCTAACGCTCAGATAGACGATCTGGCCGTAACCAGAGTCGCACTGCGCCCGTCGTGGTGGAGGGCGCCGAAACGGACAAGGCGCTCTCTGCCGTGGTCCGTTTCGGTGTCCTCCACCACGACCTCCAGGGGCGCAGTGCCCGCCGAGCCGCAGGCGAGGCCATCAGTAGAGCGAGGCCATCAGTAGAGTGCAGCGCGCTCTACGGGGCAGGACATGCAGCGGGGGCCGCCTCGGCCGGAGCCCAGTTCCGAGCCGCTGATGGCGATGACCTCGATGCCGGCCCATTCGAGCTGGGCGTTCGTCTCGACGTTGCGTTCGTAGGCGACGCAGAGCCTCGGCGCTAGCGCGAGGGTGTTGTTGCCGTCGTCCCACTGCTCGCGCTCGGCGGTCACCGGGTCCAGCCCGGTGTCAATGATGCGCAGGCGGTCGATGCCCATCGCCTCCGCCGCGGCGACCAGGAAGGGCCGGGACGGGCCCACCACGGGCTCATCGTCGGGACCCTTCGTCACCGGGTACGCCTGGAGCGTGTCGGCGATGTTCGGATACATCACGACGGCGTCCACGTCGACCATCGTGCAGACGGTGTCGAGGTGCATCGTGGCGCGTTCCTGCGCGATGGGGACCGCGAGGATGGTGTGGGCCAGTCCGGCCGCGAACACCCGGCGGGCGAGCCGCTCGGCGCCGGCCGGGGTCGTCCGTTCGCCGACCCCGATCGCCAGCACGTTCGGGGCGAGCAGGAGCACGTCGCCGCCCTCCACGTGCTCGAGCCCGGGGGTGTAGAGCAGCTCCGTGCCGGCGAATCGCGGATGGTAGGTGTAGATCGCCCGGGTCAGCGTGGTCTCCCGGTCGCGCGCGGGCATGGCGAGGCTGGTGACGGCGACGCGGTCGCGTACCCACACCGACGAGTCGCGGGTGAAGAGCAGGTTGGGCAGCGGGTCGATGACGAAGTCGTGCCGGTCCATGAGCTCGTAGACCAGCCCGCCGGTGCGGCCGGGGCCGGGCTTCACCTCCTCGTGCGCCAGCCCCGCCATGAGGACGTGGGCCAGATCCACGGGGCCGAGGTCGGCCAGGTGTGCCGCGACGCGTTCCCGCAGGGTGTCACCCAGCCGGTGGCTTTCCAGGACGCCCTGGGTCAGCTCGGCGCGGGCCTCGACGACCGCGAGGGTCTGCTCCAGCAGTTTGCCGAGATAGAGCACCTCGACGCCCCGGTCCCGCAGGGCCTGGGCGAAGGCGTCGTGTTCCTCCTGCGCCCGGCCCACCCAGGGGATCCCGTCGAAGAGCAGCGAGTCGTTGTTCCGGGGAGTCAGCCGGGCGAGCTCCGCACCAGGCCGGTGCAGCATGACGGTGGCGAGCCGGGCGACTTCACTGTCGACGTAAGGAGGCACGGCTCGAGCCTATGACCTTCGCGCACCGGGCGGGCGACGAGACCAGTTTGTCCTTACTGTCCGCATCCATGCTGTGACCTTCCGCCAAGATCCGAGACATGGATGCGCTACAGCTAAGGGAGGGCTAACTTGTTTTGAGGACGTTTCGGATCCCAGGGGAGCCCTAGGTCGCGTGATGCACCATACGGAAAAAGAGCTTGTGCGTGAATGCGGCATTCATCCCCACTCATTCCGCTTTCTTTCCGGCGTGATGGCTTGCTTGAGTACCGGGTCAGACACTTACCGTAGTGGAAAGAGAGCCCGATGGACCTTTTGCCGGAGGTCGCAGTGACTGTCTTCCCCGCACGCCCCGCCCTGCCCGTGCCCCATCGTCCCCATGCCCCCGCCATCGACCCTCGCCATACCCTCCCGCCGGCAGCCCTCGAACCGGTCCGCCCCAGCCCCGTCGAGTGGGCCCGCCGCCGCCGCGCGGAACGGGAGGCCCGCCGCCTCGAGGCCGCCGGCGCCCGCGCGCTGACCCGCCTTGACCGGCTCGGCCCCGCCTGGCACATCGTCGACTGGCCCCGCACCGACTCGCAGGGCTACGAGCACGACCCGAGCGACGACCGGGCCGGTTTCCTCGCCATCGGCCCCGGCGGCGTCTACGCCGTCACGGTCGCCGACCACGGCCGCGCCCGCGTCCTGATCGCCGGGGACGTCGTGCAGATCAACGGCAAGCGTCCCGGGTACGTCGCGGAGGCGCGCCGTGACGCCAAACGCGCCGGACGCGCCATGAGCTCCGCCGTCGGCCTGACCGTGCCGGTGACGCCCGTGCTCGCCTTTGTCGGTTCCGGCGTGATCAGCGTCCACGGCCTGCCGAAGGACTGCCTCGTCGCCACCCACAAGGAGCTTGACCGCCTCCTGATCGCCGGCGGCGCCCGCATCTCGCCGGCCACCGCTGGCAAACTCTCCGCCGTGGCACAACACCCGGCCACCTGGACCAACGCTCCGTACCGCCCGGCGGGGGACTATCGCTGGTACACAGGCGACCAAACGGCCGCTGACAAGCCGTCAGCCCGCAGGTAACGTTCCTCCCAGTGCAGCGCTCGCCGTCGCAGGTCGACGCGAGCGACGCCGGCCGGGCACGCGAGATGTGAGACCGTGGGACTCACCTCGCCGGTCCGGCCGGAGTCAGGTCCGCCGGACGGCACGGATATCAGGGAGGTGCGGGTGGCGCACGTCGAGCTCTCACTCTCGGGAGCGTTCGTGCCCCAGGCACGAACGCCGGACGAATCGGAGTTCGTCTCGAACATCGACCGGTGGGCGGCAACGGTCTGGCAGGCCGTCGAGCCGTGCCTGGTGATCGACGTCAGCGCCACCATCGTCGCCGTGTCCCCCTCCGCGAGTGACCTGCTCGGCCTCGGCAAGGGCGCGGACGTCGTCGGCCGCCCCCTGCTCGGCGGCGAGGGCGCCCTCTGCCTGATCGACTTCACCGCCGGCGGCGGCGCCCTGACGGAGCAGGAGATCGAGAAGATCCCCCTCCTGATGGCGCTGACCTCCGAGCGCCTCGCCCGCGGCCTGATGCGCATACAGACCCCGGCCGAGGACCGACACGTCACGGTCGACGCCATCGCGACGCCGATCCTGGAGAACGGCCGCGTCGTAGCGTCCCTGACTTTCTTCTCCGCGATCCGCTACTGAGCACAGCCTCTGTCGCGTCGCGACCCCGTTCGACCGATCGTTCGTGTGGCGATCAACGCACCGGTAACCCATTGGGGTGAACGGGGTCCTGACCGTAGTGTGCCCTTATGCTCGATCTAGACCTGCTCCCGGAGGAGTACGCGGTGTGCCGGCTGCCTGCCGGAACCCCCCTGCCCGCCTCCCTCAGCAGCGGTCCGGACGACAAAGGCGTCATCTCGGTAACCTGGTCACCCGATGAGATCTCCGTCGTCTGCCCCACCAGCCGCGTCCCCGAAGACGCCACCGTCGAGGCCGCCTGGCGCTGCCTACGCGTGGTGGGCCCGTTGGACCTCGCGCTGACCGGCGTTCTCGCCTCGCTGGTCGGCCCCTTGGCGGACGCACGGGTGAACATCATCGCCTTCTCGACCTACGACACCGACTACGTGCTGGTGCCGCGAGTCCGCCTGAACGAGGCCGTGGACGCGCTCACGGCCGCCGGCCACCGAGTCGCCGTCTGAGGACGGCCGCTGAGCCGCGCTACGAGACGGCCAGCGAACCACGCTCGGGGCGCCAACCCGTGCCACGCTGAAGACAGCAACCGCACCACGCGCTCACAACGGCCACAGCGTCACGCCCAAGCACCACGCTCAAGGCATCGACCACGCCAGGCTCAAGGCAGCGACCGCGTCCACGCTCACAACGGCCACCGCGCCAGGCTCAAGGCAGCGACCGCACCACGCTCACAACGGCCACCGCGCCTCGCTCATGGAAGCGACGGAGTCCACCCGCGCAGGCCGGCATCGAGGCGCGCACGACAGTGACCGCGTCACGCTAAGACGGCCACCGAGCCACGCGCACGACATTGCCGAGCCCGCGCCAAGACCGCTCCACCGAACCGGGCGCATGGCAGCAGCGAGGCAGGCTCAGGCGGTGGCCGTCGAAATGCGCGCATACGGCGGCCAAGCGCCACCGCGACAGCGTCCCGGGCGCGCTCGAGTCGGCGGCTGCCGAGTTCCGCTCTGCGGCGGGCCCAGTGCCGAGGACTCGGCGCGGCGTCTGGGCGACGCCGTGCGTCGCGGCCGGCGCCGGAGATCGAGTCGCAATCTGCGCAATACGACAACCATGGCCGTCAGCAGCGGCGGCGTGCGTGGCGAAGACGGCGACGGCCGCCGCTGCCGACTCAAACCGCCTTTCCCGGCAGCAGAGGCCCTACCATGGGCGCGTGCGGGACGTTGGTCGCCGCCGGAGTCGGACGTTGCTGGTGCCGATCGCTGGCGGGATGGTGCTGCTGGGCGGGTGCGGTGAGCCGCCCGCCCCTCCGGTGACCGCGCCTCCGTTGGTGCAAACCAGTGCTGGGGCCTCCGCGTCGGGTTCCGCCCTGCCGCCGGGTGGATTACCCACGCCGCCCCCGGGCGGACTGCCCCCAGGAGGGCTGCCTCCGAGCGGGCTACCGCCGGGTGGACTGCCCCCAGGAGGGCTACCCCCGGGCGCGCTGCCTCCTGGCGGGCTGCCTCCAGGCGCGCTGCCCCCGGGCGGGCTGCCTAACGCACCTCCGCCGGGTGCGGCGCTGCCTCCTACCGGTGGCACGACGACGCGGCCGTCGTCCGTGCCCAGGTGCACTGCCGGGCCGAGCCCTGCTCAGATCACCAATGTGGTGAAGGGGACCGCCGGAATTCCCGATCGTGAAATCAAGGTCATCGACGGACCCTTTTGCTCTGGCTCATGGCAATTTTCCACCGTCGAGATCGTTCCTCGGTCCGGCGAGGTGAAGCTCGAACCCTTGTTCGTCGTCACCACCGGCAAGCCCACCGCCCTGCAGTTGGTAGAGGTCGGTACGGACGTGTGCACCCAACGGGTGCGCAAGGACGCACCCGCGGGAATCCGCATCCTCGCCTGCGGCGTCTGACGCCTCGCGATCCACCGCCCTGCCGCCGGGGCGCGGAGGTGGCCACGCGGAGGTGGCCGCGCGGAGGTGGCCGCGCGGAGGTGGCGGCTCGGGGTCAACGCCTGGCGGCAATGGATGCACTGAGTGAGACCGCGATGGACGCCGGCAATGTGCTTGGCGGGCGGGGCGGGAGAGGGCTCGGCGCTGGCCTGAGCGTGGGGCAGAAGGGAGACCCGGTGCTGGCCTGAGGGCGCGGCAGGAGGGAGAGCCGGAGCTGGCCCGAGGGCGGACAGCAGGGAGGGGGCTGTGCGCAATCTGCGGCAAGGCGGAGACCGCGCGGGGACGCGGACCGAGGGCGGACACGAGGGAGGATCGGTGCTGGCCTGAGGGCGGGGCAGGAGAGGGCTCGCTGCTGGCCTGAGGGTGGGGCGGGAGTGAGGGCCGATGCTGGCCTTAGGGTGGGGGGATGCCCGGCACGCCACCCACCCGATTTGTGTATCTGGGGCCTGAGGGCACCTTCACCGAGCAGGCGCTGCGGACGATACCCGCCGCCGAGCGCGGCATCCGGACCCCGGCACGCAGTGTTCCCGAGGCGCTCGAGGCCGTGCGGGGCGGTGAGGCCGACGCCGCGCTGGTGCCGCTGGAGAATTCTGTCGGCGGGGCCGTGCCGGTGACCTTGGACGAGCTTGGCACCGGCAGTCCGCTCGTTATCACCCGTGAGGTGGTGCTGCCGGTCGAGTTCGTGCTGGCCTCCGCTTCGCTCATGCCGACGGCTGCGATCCGCACGGTGGCCGCGCACCCGCAGGCGTCCGCGCAGTGCCGCAACTGGCTGCGGGCGAACCTGCCCGACGCTGTGGTCGTCGACGTGCTCTCCAATGCCGCTGCCGCCATCGCCGCTGCGGCGGGGGAGGTGGATGCCGCGATCTGCGCGCCGATCGGGGTGCCGCGGAACGGTCTTACCGCGTTGGCCGAGAAGATTGCCGACCACGCGGACGCGGTGACCCGGTTCGCGCTTCTTTCCCGGCCGGCGCCGCCTGCACCGCCCAGCGGGGACGATGTGACGTCGCTGGCCGTGATGATCGCCCATGACCGGGTCGGTGCGCTGCTGTCGGTGCTCACCGAGCTGGCCGTGCGGGGGATCAACCTGTCTCGGATCGAGTCCCGGCCGACCGGGGAGCAGCTCGGCGTCTACGTGTTCTTCCTGGACTGCACCGGCCATGTGGCCGAGCCGCGGCTGGGTGAGGCGCTCCAGGGATTGCGCCGGATCTGCGCGGACGTCCGGTTCCTCGGGTCCTATCCGCGCCACCGCTGGTCCAAGAAGGCCCAGGCGGAGCCGGCGCCGTCGCAGCCGGGCCTGACGAACGGCGACTTCGCCGACAGCGCCGCCTGGTTGAGCCGACTGCGATCCGGCGAGCCGTACTGACGCCGACGCGATCCGGCGAGCCCCACTGACGCCGAGGCGATCCGGCGAGCCCGACCAACGCCGACGCGATCCGGCGAGCCCCACCAACGCCGACGCGATCCGGCGAGCCCGACTGACGCCGAGGCGAAGCGAGGCGGGTTGACCACTTACGCAGAATGAAGGGTCCGGAGATCCGTTCATGAGCCGCTAGGCGATTGGATCTCCGGGCCCGGCCTCGACGGGAGTTGCGGTCAGCACCACCCACCGAGCTACGACAAAAAGCTCTTGATCTTGATCTAGTGTCCCAACAGGTTGCCGATGATGCCGCCCGGCTGCTGCTGGCCCTGTGCCGCGCCGGCGAGGCCGCCCGGCGGTTCCTCCGAGGGCTGGACCACGACGAAGCCCTGGCCGGCGAAGCTCATCGTGAAACGCTCGCCGGTGGTGCGGCCCAGCAGCGTGCCGAGGCCCAGCTGCTCGGCGCGGTGGTAGCCGGTCTGCAGGTTGGCCGACCAGCAGATCGCCGCCTGGGGGTCGACGTACGTGGGCTGGTCGACGGTCAGCACCACCGGCGTGCCCTTGGTGGTCACCGCGATGCGGCCGTGGCCGGAGAAGACGCAGTTGAACAGGCCCGCGTTGGACAGCGCGCCGGCGCCCTGGACCATCTTGATGTCGTAGTTGAGGGTCGAGTCGAAGGCGAGGACGTTGGCGCCGTTGATGGAGAGGCCGTCGCCCGGCTCGAGGTCGATGAGGTGGATGTCGGCGGCGTTCTCGGCGAGGAAAACGTCGCCGTGGCCCTTGATCTTCATCAGGGGTACGCCCTCGCCGGTCAGCTTCTGCTTGAGGAATTTGCCGAGCCCGCCGGAGCCGAGCGCCTCGAACTGGACCTGGCCCTGGTACGCGACCATCGAGCCGACGCGGGCCATGAACTCGCCGTTCAGCTCCGCCTTGAGCAGCTTGGAATTCTGGAGCCGCAGGCCCGGCTGGGCCGATTCCTTCTCCAGGTTTTCGGCCGAGAACAAGTCGCTGCGCATGAAGGTCCTCCTGTAGGCGTGTTGTCTCAGAGCGTAGGGCCGGTCGGCAAGGTCAGCCCCACCCCAGCTCGTGCAGCCGCTCGTCATCGATGCCGAAGTGGTGGGCGATCTCGTGCACGACCGTGATCGCGACCTCGTCGATGACATCGTCCTCCGTCTCGCAGACGGCGAGGGTCGGAAGTCGGTAGATCGTGATCCGGTCGGGCAGGACGCCGGCGTAGTCCCAGCCGCGGCTCGTCAGGTCGGTTCCCTCGTAGAGGCCGAGCAGGTCCAGGGTGCCGTCGGGCGGGAGGTCCTCGACCAGGATGACCACGTTGCTCATCGTCTGGAGCAGCTCGGGAGGGACCTCGTCGAGAGCGTCGCCGACCAGTTCCTCGAAATGTTCACGGCTCATCTCGACCGGCACGCCGCCCATTGTGCTCCACCCGCCCTTCCCGCGCGGAGCGCGGCTGGGAGCGGGTGGAGCACGGAGGGGCCTGTGTCAGGACAGGGTGGCGTTCAGGGTGATCTGCGCGCCGGGGGAGAGCAGGCGGGAGATCGGGCAGTTCTCCTTGGCGGCTTCAGCGATCTTGGCGAAGGTGCCGGCGTCCACGTTGGGGACGTCGCCCACCGTCTCCAGGTCGATGCGGGTGACGCTGAAACCGGCGTCGGTCTTGTCCATGTGGACCTTGGCGGTGGTCTCCACGGAGGTGGGGGTGAAGCCTTCGTCGGCGAGAGCCTTCGAGAACGCCATCGAGAAGCAGCCGGCGTGCGCGGCGCCGATCAGCTCCTCGGGGTTGGTTCCCTCGCCCTCTTCGAAGCGGGACTTGAAGGAGTAGTTCCCCTCGTAGCCGCCCTTGCCGGTCTTGACGGTTCCCGAACCCTCGGTGAGGTTGCCCGACCAGCGGGCGGAAGCAGTGCGAATAGGCATGCCCTGACGCTAGTCCATACCGGGCGGCATATCGGGGTGAGAACCGATCGGCGACGCCGGTAGGCTCGGCAATCGTGATTGACCTGCGACTGCTCCGAGAAGACCCCGAGCCGTTCCGTGCCAGCCAGCGGCTGCGCGGCGAGTCCACCGACAAGGTGGACGAGCTGCTGCGCGCGGACGAGGAGCGGCGGGCGGCCACCCAGCGCTTCGAGGCGGTCCGGGCGGAGCAGAAGTCCCTCGGCAAGCAGGTCGCGAAGGCTTCCGGCGACGAGCGCGCGACGCTGCTCGCGCGGACCAAGGAGCTGGCAGGAGAGGTGAAGGCGGCCGAGGCCGCCGCGGCCGAGGGCGACGAGGCCTTGCGCCGCGCGCAGATGGCCCTCCCCAACCTGGTGCAGGACGGCGTGCCGGCGGGCGGCGAGGACGACTTCGTCGTGCTGCGCGAGGTCGGCGAGCCGCCGGCGATCGACAAGCCGCGCGACCACCTCGAGATCGGCGAGGCGCTCGGCGCGATCGACACCGAGCGCGGCGCGAAGGTGTCGGGTTCACGGTTCTACTTCCTCACCGGCGTCGGCGCCCTGCTGCAGCTGGGCATGCTGCAGATGGCCATCGCCCAGGCGGTCGAGCACGGCTTCACCCCGTCGATCACGCCGTCCCTGGTCCGCCCCGAGGCGATGGAGGGCACGGGCTTCCTCGGCAGCCACGCGAGCGAGATCTACCGACTCGAGGCCGACGACCTCTATCTGGTGGGTACGTCGGAAGTGCCGCTGGCGGCGTACCACTCGAACGAGATCATCGACCTGGACGGCGGCCCGGCGCGGTTCGCGGGCTGGTCGTCGTGTTACCGCCGGGAGGCCGGCTCGCACGGCAAGGACGTCCGCGGGATCCTGCGCGTGCACCAGTTCGACAAGGTGGAGATGTTCTCCTACTGCAAGCCCGAGGAGGCCGAGGCGGAGCACCGCAAGCTGCTCGCCATGGAGGAGGAGATGCTCGCCAAGGTCGAAATCCCCTACCGGGTGATCGACGTGGCCGCCGGCGACCTGGGCTCGAGCGCCTCGCGCAAGTTCGACTGCGAGGCCTGGGTGCCGTCGCAGAGCCGCTACCGCGAGGTGACGTCGACGTCGAACTGCACGACGTTCCAGGCCCGGCGGCTGAACATCCGCTACCGGGACGCCGACGGCAAGCCGCAGACCGCCGCGACGCTCAACGGCACGCTCGCCACCACCCGCTGGCTGATTCCGATCCTGGAGAACCACCAACAGCCGGACGGTTCGGTACGGGTGCCCAAGGCACTCCAGCCCTACCTCGGCGGCCGGGACGTGCTCGAACCCATCCGCTAACGGTCAATACACCGTCCGGCTACCAGAAGTCATGGCAGCTGGTAGCCGGGCCGGTGTAACGTTTTCCTTCCGCCCTCCGCGGGGGTTCGCCACCCTCGGAGGTTCACATGGCCAAGCCCGGTCTGCCGAAGCTCATCGCGACCGACCTCGACGGGACCCTCGTCCGCAACGACGACACGGTGTCCGCGTACACCCACGAGGTCCTGGACCGGGTCCGGGCCGCGGGCATTCGCATCGTCGGCGCTACCGGCCGGGGACCGCGGCTCACCGAGCTCACCCGCAACGACATCCGCGACGCCGACTTCCTCGTGCTCGCGCAGGGCGGCTGGGTCGTCGACCAGAACGAGGGGCAGCTCCTCAGGAGCGCCCGCCTGCCCGGCCGCGACCTGGCGATCGTCCTGCAGAATCTCGAGGCCGAGGTCGGGCCGCTCTCCGTCATGGTGGAGGCGCTCGAGCACGACGACGCCCCGCTCTGGGGCGATTACGACCCGACCTGGCGCTTCCCCGTGACGGTCGAGCCGCGGACCCGGGACGAGTGCCTCACCGGTGACGTGATCAAGGCGTTCGCCCGCTCGTTCGAGCGGGACGTCGACGACCTGCTCGCCGCGGCGCAGCGCATCGTCCCGCCGCACGTGGCGACCGTCACCCAGGCCGGCCTCCAGTACGTCGAGATCTGCCCGCCCGGGGTGGACAAGGGCACCGGGCTGGCCGTGGTCGCGCAGGCCGTCGGCGTGGATCCGGCGGACGTGCTGGTCTTCGGCGACATGCCCAACGACCTGCCCATGTTCGCCTGGGCGGGCTGGAGCCGGGTCGCGGTGAGCAACGCGCATCCCGCCCTGCTGGCGGTGGCCGACGAGGTGACCCTGAGCAACGACGAGGACGGGGTGGCGGTGTATCTCGACCGGCTACTGTCGAGGTGATGCATTCTGAATTCCGCCTTGTCGCCTCGGACATCGACGGCACCCTGATCCGCGACGATGGCACGCTCAGCCCCCGTACCATCGACGTCCTCGACCGGCTGCACGACCGCGGCGTTCCCACGGTGCTCGTCACCGGCCGCCCGGTGCGCTGGCTGCGCCAGCTCTACGACCAGATGGCCGAGCCGCTGCCGGCGGTCTGCGCCAACGGCGCCGTGGTCTACGACCCCGACAGCGACGAGATCCTGCGGGCCGCCCCGCTCTCCGTCGAACTCCTGCTCGACGTGACCAAGCGGCTGCGCGAGGCCGTGCCCGACGTCGCGCTCGCCGTCGAGGTCGAAAACGGCAGAAGCTTCTGGTACGAGGAAAAGTGGCCGTTGCGCTGGGACGCCGAACACCACGCGGTGCGGATGCTGACCACACCCGAGGAGCTCACCACGGCACCGGCGGTGAAGCTGCTGGCCCGCTCCGCGCGGCACGAACCGGACGAATTCGCCGAGTTGGTCAGCCGCACGCTGGGCGAGCTGGCCGTGGCGACCCACTCGTCCTCGTCCGCCTTGGTGGAGATCTCGGCGGCGGGCGTGACGAAGGCCGCCGGGCTCGCCTGGCTCTGCGAACGCGAGGGAATCGACGCCACCGAGGTCATCGCCTTCGGTGACATGCCGAACGACCTGCCCCTCCTGGCCTGGGCAGGTCGTTCCGTGGCGATGGGCAACGCCCACCCCGCCGTCAAGGAGGTCGCCGACGAGGTGGCGCTCACCAACGACGAGGACGGGGTCGCGGCATACCTGGAGCGGCTGTACGGGCTATAGGTACTGCCCCGTGTTGGCGCCCGTGCCCTCGCCGCCGCCCTGACCCGGCATGCCGGGGATGATGCCGTGCGGCCCCACGGGCAGCGCCGGACGGCCCTGCCCGCCGCGCATCTGCTCGAGCTGAAGCCGGGCCGCCATCTGCTGGGCGACCAGCGCCGCCTGGATGCCGTGGAACAGGCCCTCCAGCCAGCCGACGAGCTGAGCCTGTGCGATCCGCAGCTCCGCCTCGCTCGGCGGGGTCTCCGAGTCGAACGGCAGCGACAGCCGCTCCAACTCGTCCTGCAGCTCCGGCGCCAGGCCATCCTCCAGCTCCTTGATCGAGCGCTGGTGGATCTCCCGCAGCCGGCCCCGGCTCGCCTCGTCGAGCGGGGCGGCCCGAACCTCCTCGAGCAGCTGCTTGATCATGCTGCCGATCCGCATGACCTTGGCGGGCTGCTCGATCAGGTTGCCCGGCTCCTCAGCCTTCATGGTGCCGTCGGACTCCACCGTGCCCATCGGGCGCCCATCCGGGCCCACCACGATGACGGAGCCGTCTTCCTGCTTGTCTGCGGTGCGGGTGTCGTCGCTCATGCGATCCATCTTGCCTCGCACCGACCACCGTGCCGCAGCAGCCCCTAGGGACGCAGTTCGGCGACGGCGCACTTGATGCTGCCGCCGCCGCGCTTGAGTTCGCCCAGTTCGACGTAGACCGGGTTGTAGCCGGCCGCGCGCACCTTCTCGCCCAGCGCCGTGGACTCGCTGTTGAGGATGACGTTGCGCCCGTCGCTGACGAGGTTGAGGGCGAACGCCTCGGCGTCGGCGCGGTCGGCGATGACCGCGTCCGGAAAGAGCTGGGCGAGGACACGCTGCGAGGACTCCGAGAAGGCCTCCGGGAAGTACGTGACGTTGCGGTCGTCGAGCGCCGCGAAGGCCACGTCGAGGTGGTAGTACGCCGGGTCGACGAGCTTCAGGGAGATCACCGGGCGGCCCAGGACCTCCTGGGCCTCGGCGTGCGCGGCCGGGTCCGTACGGAAGCCGTAGCCGGCCAGGATCAGACCACCGTGCGCGTCCGGCATGTAGGCGAAGTCGCCCTCGCCCTCGTTGACGTACTCGGGGTCGGCGAAGGTCCACGGTCCGCCGACGTAGAACTGCCGGTGGGCGGCGGCCTCGGCGGCGCGCTGCGGATACTTGAAGCGGGCGCCGTAGACCTTGCCGTCGACCGAGAAAGCGCCGTTGGCGGCGTACACCATGTCGGGCAGCCCGGGGACGGCCTCGAGGACGTGCACGGTGTGGCCGAGGTCGGTCAGGGTGTCACGGAGCATCTGCCACTGCTTGAGCGCCAGAGCGGGATCAACCGGGACAGTTGTATCCATCCACGGATTGATCGCGTACTCAACCGTGAAGTGCTCTGGGGGACACATGAGGTATGTCCTGATTCGCGGCAAGCGCTCCGTGTAGCTCATGCAGTAAAGGGTAGGTACGCTGGGACGACCGAAACAGCTCTATCCCTTGCTCGTCGGAGGCGAATCATTGCAGATGGACGCCGTTGACAAGCGAATCATTGCGTTGCTCATCGCCGACGCCCGCGCCTCGTACGCGGAGATCGGCGCCAAGGTCTCACTCTCCGCGCCGGCGGTGAAGCGACGGGTCGATCGGCTCCGCACCAGCGGCGTCATCAAGGGATTCACGACCATCATCGAGCCGGCCGCCGTCGGGTGGACCACCGAGGCGTTCGTGGAGCTGTTCTGCACCGGTCGCACCACCCCCGCCCAGATCACCGTCGCCACCCGGCGGCATCCCGAGGTCGTCGGGGCGTACACGGTCTCCGGGCAGGCCGACGCGCTGGTGCACCTGCGCGCCTCCGACATCGGACATCTGGAGCAGGCCCTCGAACGGCTCCGGGCCGAACCGTTCGTCACCTCGACCCGCAGCATGGTCGTGCTCTCCCGGCTGGTCGAGACGCCGACGCCAGTGCCCACCACGAATTAGCGGGAACCCGGGACGGCAACCCCGCGTCCCACCCCCATGTCTCGCCGTCCACTGCTGTACGCAGCCCTCGCCATCACACTCCCGCTCGCCGGGTGTACGGCGGACGCGTCACCCCCGACCCCGCCGCCGCCCGTACCGGGGCCGATGCGGCTGGTCGCCTTCGACTCGTGCAAGCAGCTCGAGGCGGACCTGAAGCGGGCTGCCAAGGCCGGCGTCGGGCCTTACGGCTTCCCCGGCTCCAACGCGATGCCCGAGGTGGCGCTCGGCGGCGCCCGAACCATGGCCGACAGCGCCGGGGTGGCCGCCAAGGCGCCGGGAACCCCACCGGCCTATTCGGGTACGAACAACCACGAACAGGACGCCGACGAGCCGGACATCGTCAAGACCGACGGGCGCCGGATCGTCACGGTCGACCAGGGTGCCCTGCGCGTGGTGAACGCGGCGACCCGCAAGCAGCTCGCCAAGCTGGACCTGCGCCTGCGAGGCGCCGGCGGACCCGTCGAACTGCTGCTCGCGGGTGACGTGGCACTCGTCCTCGTCCCCGGCGGCTGGGGCGGATATGGGATCGACTCAAAGATGATGCCCACCGCCACGAACCCCGAACTGATCTCCGTCGACATCTCCGGGCCGCCGCGCATCATCAGCCGGTACCGGGGCGACGGCAACCTGGTCGACGCCCGCCTCACCGGAAGCACCGCCCGGATCGTATTGCGCACCTCCCCGCGCATCACCTTCCCGACCCCCTCGGCCGGCGACGACGACGACCGGATCAAGGCCAACCGGACGGCGATCGACGACGCATCGGTCGACGCCTGGCTGCCGACCTGGGAGGTCACCACTGGCACCACCACCAACAAGGGCCAGGCGGACTGCGGAAGGGTCAGCCGGCCATCCGATTACTCCGGCGGCGCGCTGATCAGCGTCCTGACCTTCGACCTGACCAAGCCGGCGCTCGGCAGCGGCGACCCGGTCACCGTGGTCGCCGACGGCGACACCGTCTACGCCACCGGAAGCAGCCTCTACCTCGCCGCCGACCAGCGCTGGCGCCTCGACTGGTTCAAGGGACGGGCCGCGATGCCGGTCCGCCAGGAAACCGACCTCTACCGCTTCACCCTCACCGGCAACCAACCCCCGGTGTACGCGGCGGCCGGCAGCGTCCCCGGCTTCCTGATCAATCAGTACGCGATGTCCGAATGGAACGGGCACCTGCGCATCGCCACGACGAACGAGCAGGCCGGAGAGTCCGCCGTACGCGTGCTCCGGCCGGAGGGCGACAAGCTCGTGCAGACCGGGGCCGTCGACGGCCTGGGCAAGGGCGAGCGGATCTACTCCGTACGCTTCCTCGGCCCGCGCGGCTACGTCGTGACCTTCCGCCAAACCGACCCGCTCTACAGCCTCGACCTGGCCGACCCCGCCCAGCCGAAGGTCACCGGCGAACTGAAGATCACGGGATACTCGGCACACCTGCAACCCGCGGGCGAGGGCAGGCTCATCGGCATCGGGCAGGAAGCCGACACCAACGGCAGGATCCAGGGCACCCAGGTATCGCTCTTCGACGTCTCGGACCCCGCCAAGCCACGACGGCTCGCCCAGCACCACATCGCCGGAGGTCACTCCGACGCCGAATGGGACCCGCACGCGCTGCTCTGGTGGCCGGCGACGAACCTGCTCATCGTACCCATGACAACGGTCTCCTTCGACGGCGACGCGAGCACCGCCGGCGCCCTGGCATTGCAGGTCACCGACACCGAAATGCGCAAGATCGCCACGGTGAGCCAGCCGTCCATCCGCCGCTCACTCGTGATCGACGACACACTGTGGACGATGTCAGACGGCGGCCTGCAAGCGTCGCGGCTGTCCACGATGGAGAAATTGGCCTGGGTGCCCGCCAACTAGCCCTTACAGGTACATGCCGGGGCGGTGGTCGTCGCCTGACTTTTCCTGCGCGGCCTTGGCGCCCTCGCCCTTCGCCGATGCGAGCTTGTCACCGTCGGGCTTCGCCGGTGCGGGCTTGTCACCCTCGCCGAAGAACCGCTTGCCGCCGAACTCGCCATGCAAGCGGTCGTCGAGCTCGTCGGCGAGCCCGGTCATCACCTGCACGGCCAGCATCAGATGGGTGGCCTGGAAGTTGCGGCCGAAGACGGGGATCGAGGCCCAGACGGTGTCCTGCGCGCAGTAGAGCCGGCCGATCGGCATGCGATTGGTGAGCTCGGACAGCTTCACGTAAAGCTGCTCGGTCGGCTCCACCTCGGTCAGAATCGGCGAGAACACATCGACCAGCGGCGGATTGTCCCGAACCCGAACGAACACCATCGCCGAACCGGCCCGGATGCCGATGTCACCGTCGGTGTCGACCTGAAGCTGATCAACCGTGGTCTTGGACATGGTCGCCACCACCGTACGGACCCGCTCGTCGAGCGGAACAACCTCATCGGCGGCATTGGCCAGCGCCTCAGAGAGCACGCCATCCTCGTCGAGATCGTCGAGACTGAGCTCCCCGTCGATCGACGGCTCATGCCGCGCGGTGGCCAACGGCGTCGTCTCGATCGGCTCATCGTCCTCGTCATGCACGAGATACACCAGGAACGCCGGATGCGGAGCGCCGTACACATCCCGCAACGTCCGAGAAACCACCGTACCCAACTGCTTCGCAGCGTCAGTGGTGGTCCGCAGGCCGAACGAATCACCCGAGCCAGCCAACACCCCCGGCGGCGACCAACCCAGCGCGACAAGATCGGCAACCGACGCACGATCCATCCGGAAACCCTCGGGCAGCGCAGCGTTACCAACCGCGAGCGCCTCGATGACCCCATCGGGCAACACCCGAAGACTCACCGAGTACACGGCGGTGCCGGTGCCGGACGCCGTCGGATCAAGTGTGAGGTCGACATGCGCCCCGGCGTTCAGAGTAGGCAGCAGCGCAGCCAACGCCGCGGCAAACTCCCGCCACGCCTCGGTCACCTTGGCCCGCAGATCGGCCGTGGTCGGCTCATCGAGCAGGACGCCCTCGGGATGTTCAGCAGTGTTCTCCGCCGTCATGATCGTCACCTCCGCCCCGCCACCCTATCGAGCCGTGGGACCGCGTCACCGCTGTG
The DNA here is from genome assembly GCF_040682215.1 of Actinoplanes sp. NPDC051346. NCBI lineage: Bacteria > Bacillati > Actinomycetota > Actinomycetes > Micromonosporales > Micromonosporaceae > Actinoplanes > Actinoplanes sp. NPDC051346. Next base: position 159,341 of record NZ_JBFBAJ010000007.1, read on the forward strand.
CCTCATTCCCGACCCGTCTTTCGGAGCGGTTCCGGGTTGCTGCGCTGGGTGGCCAGGTGTTGGCGCTCGGCCGGCTTCCTGGGGTTTGTCAGCTTCGTGCGGCCAGCTTCTTGGCGCCTGTCGGCTTTTACGCGCTTGGCCAGCTTTTCGCACGGGTCAGCTCTTGGTGACCGTCAGCTCTTGGTGACCGTCGGCGTCCTGTGCCCAGCCGGCGTCCTGTGCCCAGCCGGCGTCCCGCGCCCAACCGGCGTCCCGCGCCCAACCGGCGTCCTGTGCCCAGCCGGCGTCCTGTGCCCAGCCGGCGTCCCGCGCCCAACCGGCGTCCCGCGCCCAACCGGCGTCCTGTGCCCAGCCGGCGT
>NZ_JBFBAJ010000007.1:159797-201339 GCF_040682215.1 Actinoplanes sp. NPDC051346
CTCCCGCGCCCAGCCGGCGTCCCGCGCCCAACCGGCGTCCCGCGGCCAGCCGGCGTCCCGCGGCCAGCCGGTGCCCCGCACCCAGCGTCCTGTGCCCAGCCGGCGTCCCGCGCCCAGCCGGCGCCCCGCGCCCAGCCGGCGCCCCGCGCCCAGCCGGCGCCCCGCGGCCAGCCGGCATTCCGCGCTCAGGCAGTGTCCTGTGCCCAACCGGCACCCCGCGCCGGGCTGCTGGGCGTCCCGGCCTGGGGGGAGTGCCAGTGCTGCTGGTTCTGGGGGGGTCTTCGGGGGCGTCGGGATCGGTGTCACTGATTGTCGGCGGGCCAGTTCTTGGCTAGCTCGCTCAGCCGGGCGGCGACGTCTGCGGGGTCAGCGCCACGGCCCACGGCGATGCCCATCAGGTATGCCGAGACCGGCGCTCCTGGGCGTACCACGTTGTGCGCGACGTCCCTGGCCAAGTCCAGCACCAGCGCCGTAGCTGACCCGGCCCGATCTGGTGCCGCTGCCGCGTCAGCGGAGCTGAGGCCCAGCTCGGCCACAACCACCTTGATCCATTCGTCGAGGACGTTCACGAGACCCGTTCCTCGGCAATCCGCTGGGCACCGACGCCGCCGACAACGCTCACCGGACCCACTCCTCAGCGATCCGCAGGCCACCGACGCCGCCGACAACGCTCACCGGACCCACTCCTCAGCGATCCGCAGGCCACCGACGCCGCCGACAACGCTCACCGAGCCCACTCCTCAGCGGTTCGCAGGTCGTCGTCGGTGTCGCAGTCGAACCAAGGTGGCGGGCCGGGGCGTCGCCATGAGACCTCGATGAAGCGCAGGTGTTCCAGGAGCGCACGCATTGAGGCGCCGTGCAGGCCTCCGCGTTCCTCGGCGAGTTTGCCGACGGCCTCTCGCAATGCGCTTGTTCGCCAGACCCCACACAGCGCCTGTCGACGCCCCTCCGCGTCGCGGTAGACCGCGCCCTCCAGCGGCGCGGACTCGACGGTGAGGCGCAGCACGTCGATCGCCTCGCCGGTCAGCAATGGCAAGTCCGCGGCGAGCAACGCGGTGAAACTGACATCCTGCGGCACGAGCGCGAGCCCGGCCGCCGTGGCCGCCACAGGGCCACCGCCCCGCGGCTCCTCACTGGTGGACGCCACCTGGACGGGCAGGTCAGGCGGCACCCGACCGACCACCACCTGAGGGTCGGCGTCGTGCACCGCGGCGAGCACACGCGTCAGCATCGACTGTCCAGCCACCGGGATGGCAGCCTTGTCCGCACCACCCATCCGACGCGCCGCACCGCCGGCCAGCACCACCGCCGCGAATCCCCCCACGTACGTACCGTATCCCGCCGAGCCCGCCAGCGTGACCGCGCGGAGCCCGACAACCCGGAGAAGGCGTGCAGATCGCCGCCGCCGAGTGCCGAACGACCGAAGATTTCGCGACGCACTCCCGTTCAGTCCTGAGCGCCATCCCTCCTGGCCGGGCAGCGGCCCGACCTCATGCGACACCCCCCTCCCGACATCATGTGAGACCTCCCCGGCTTGCAGGCGCAGGGCGTCAGGCCCGTCCCGTCCTAAGCAATCAGGCCCCGCCCTGCCCCAGGCGATCGGGCCCCTAGGCGATCGGGCCCCGCCCCAGGCGATCGGCCCCGTCCCGCCCCAGGCGATCAGACCCCAGGCGATAGGGCTCCGTCCCGCCGCAGGTGATCAGGTAGGGCGCCAGTGCTCGCCGTCGGGTGCGGACGGCTGACCCTAGGCTGGCGACATGGCGCGGACGACGAACCGGCGAACCGTGACGAAGATCGACCTGGACGCGTCCGGCGGGCCGCAACGGCGGCTCGATGACCTGGCCGCTGAGGAGCCGCTGGAAATCCGGCTGCGCAAGAAGCCGCTCGCCGTCACCATGCGTACGCCGGGCCAGGACATCGACCTTGCGATGGGATTCTTGCTCACGGAGGGCATCATCCAGACAGCCTCCGACGTCGTCACCGCCCAGCTGTGCGCCGGCACCGACGCGCCCAACACGTACAACGTTGTCGACATGATGCTGGGCGATCATGTGCCGCCGCCGGCTACCGATCCGAGTCGCAACTTCTACACGACCAGTTCGTGCGGCGTGTGCGGGAAGGCCAGCATCGACGCCGTCCGCACCCGTTCGCGCTTCGACGTGGGAGCCGACGAGACGTCGGTCGCCGCGCGAACCCTGACCGAGCTTCCCGGCAAGCTACGCGCCGCTCAGCGGGCATTCGACCGTACGGGCGGACTGCACGCGGCCGGCCTTTTCGACACCAGCGGAGAACTGGTCATGCTCCGCGAGGACGTCGGACGGCACAACGCGGTCGACAAGGTCATCGGATGGGCGCTCCGCGAGGGCCGTCTGCCGCTCTCGGGACATGTGCTGCTCGTGTCCGGACGGGCCAGCTTCGAACTGGCCCAGAAGGCCTGGATGGCCGGAATCCCAGTGTTGGCGGCGGTCTCCGCGCCCAGCACGCTCGCGGCGGAACTGGCGGACGAGGCGGGAATGACCCTCGTCGGATTCCTGCGGGGCCAGTCGATGAATGTCTATGCGGGATCGCATCGTGTAACCGGCTGAGTTCGCTGCATCCGCGGCCCTCACTGATCCTGAGCAGACTCGGCGAGATCACGGCCGGCGGTGGGTGGTTCGACGTTGTTCGGTGCCGTCGAAGGTGGTCTCGCGGCTTGAGGGCCGCTCGGGTCGACCCCAAGACCGCGTTTCGCCGCCTGGCTTTGTCCAGCGACGGTGGGGACCTGCGATGTGACAGCGGGGTTTTTGCATTTCCCCAATTGGACTGCCCTGCCGGCCACTGCCAGATTTCGGCGTCTGGCTTACGCCGTTGCCTTGCTCCGCCGTTTGGTGAGCCTTGCTCCCCGGCCCCGCCGTCCGTCTTGCCTCGCCGCTCGGCTCCACCATCGCCTCCCCGGGGCTTTGACTCGTCGCAATACCTTCCTCCCTGCCCCGGCTTTCCGGTCCGCTGACCTCGCTGCTTCGGCTCTGTGGCCTGCCCACCTCGCTGCTTCGGCTCTCTGGCCAGCCCACCTCGCTGCTTCGGCTCTCCGGCCAGCCCACCTCGCTGTCTCGGCTCTCCGGCCCGCCGACCTCGCTGTCTCGGATCTCCGGCCCGCCTGCCGTGCCGCAGGTTGCGTTCGATGACTGGCTGATCGCCTCGGTGCCTGACCCGTACGGCTGGGTGTTCGGGCCGTTCTCGTGCGTGTCAGAGCCGGAAGGGTTGCTTCCCGATTCGGCGCGGTGGAGTTCCCCAGGCCAGGCGCCGCCGGGCTCCGTCGGCGCGGGCCGGCCCGTCGGTGTCGGCCAACCGGCCACTACTGACGGCGAAACTGCCGAGTACAGCGTGGCATTCATCGTCACGGCCAGCGAGTAGTGCTGGTCGGCCTCGAGGGCGCGCTCCACCGCGATGGCCGACAGGGCGCCCATGCCGGCACGCCATGCGATGAAGGCGAGCAGCGAGGCCGGTGCAGGAACACGCCCAGGGGCGACCCGGCGCACCATGTCCGACCAGAGCGCGACCTGCCAGTCGTCGGTGCCGCTGCGGATCCAGGCGTAGTCGCGTACCGGCAACGAGGTCAGCAGGTAGCCGAGCCAAGCCACCTCCTCGTCAGACAGTCGACCACCGGAGCGGTAGCGCCGCTCCGCCGAGCGGATAGCCGTCCGGCCCGCCCGCAGCATCAGGCGCTCACACCGGCTCCGCTCATCGGCCGGTGCAGCCGCCCCTCCTTCCTCGGCCGGGGCAGCCACGTCACCCTCCTCGACCGGGGCAGCCGGGCCACCCTCCTGCGCCGGCTCCTGCCGCAGCAGATCGAGCAGCCGGGCCATCGCTCGGTCATCCGCAGAGTCCATGGCCGCCCGCTCCACTCCGGTCACCGGCGCGAGTTGTGCTTCCAGGTCCTTACGGCTCGGCAGGGCGACTGCTCCCGCGAAGGTCGCCTCTGTAGCCAGCACGCTGTCCGGCGGGTCGCACGGCCTTCCGTCCTCGGGACAGCAGGTCGGATTGGTGCACAGATACGACCAGTACCGCCCGCCGGCCACGCGGAACTCGTCGATGATCCGCACACCTGCCTTCTTCAGGGCGTCGGACAGGTGGAGGAGCGACGGGGTCACGCGGTCGCTGCGCCCGTACCCGATGAGGGCTATGGCTTCGGGGCACTGTTCGACGATGAGCGTGGCGAGATGGAGGACCGGCGCCCGGGCCTCAAGGTCGGGAACGCCGGGTTCCGGGAGGTCGATGCGGGCCGCGAACGCGAGCTTCGCGTCCTTCACCGCGGCGACAACCAGGCTGTCCGTCGGGTGGAAACCGATCAGGAACGGCACCGCCGCGATCAGCTCGGCCGGGGTGCGCACTTTCAGCTTCGTCATGGCGAGCAGGTTGGCCGAGAACGGCCGAAGGCCGCGTGCCAGAAGCCGCGGCCTGTGGATAACCCTGCGCTGTGGATAACCGATTCGCGGGTCGCCCCGCATGCCAAGCTGCCAATCCGGCTGGACGCCACCGGCCGCCGAGACTTAGGAGCGGAATTGAAGCTCGTGCAACTCCAGGCCCTCTTTCTGCCAGTCGTGCGGATGGCGATCGAGGTCCATCGTCAACTCGATCGACGACACAACGTCGTAGCCGGCCGCGTGCAGGCTGCGGATGGCGTCCACGTTGCGCGAGGCGGGAGAGATCGTCAGGGCCTGCATGTTGCGCTTCTTGGCTTCCTGCGCGACGTGTCGCAGCAGCTTGCGACCGACGCCCTTGTGTCGATGCGAGGCGGTCACCACGACCGGCTCGACCTCGCCCGCGCGCCCCCGGATGATGAGGCCCACCAGGCCGACCACGCCGTCGTCCGCGTGGTCGGCGACCCACAGGCCGCCCAGGTCGAGGCGGGTCAGATACTCCTCGAAGCCGGCTCCGCCGTCATCGGACGGATCGCCGTACATCTGGTTGTGCTGGGCCGTCAACTCCGCCCATAGGCGCCGGCCGGCACTGTGGTCGCTCGGCCGGTACGAACGCACAGCGACAGGTGTCATGCCGACATTTTGACTCCGAATCGGGCACGCCGTAACCCGAAGTGGAAGATAAGGCGGTGGATCTGCCGTATCTGCGCACGCACCCGCAGCATCTCCCGACATTTCTGACTCACCAGCGGATTCGGGAGACCCCCGTTGGAGGAGGTGATGTCTGCCGAGCGTCCCGCCTGACCTTGGACGACGGATCGTCGCTCTTCGCGAAGACGTGGCCGGCTGGCGAGCCACCCGAGCACTTCTTCGTTACCGAGGCGGCTGGGCTCGCGTGGCTGCGGGAGGCCGACGCGGTCCCGGTTCCCGAGGTGATCGTCGCGCTCGACGAGATGCTCGCGCTCGAATGGGTGGATCCGGGTCCGGCGACGCGGGCAGGTGCCGAGCGGTTCGGGCGGGAGTTGGCCGGCCTCCACCGGGCGGGGGCGGACAGCTTCGGGGCCGGGTGGACCGGGTTCATCGGGCCGTTGCCACAGGACAACACGCCCTCGGCGGGTCCGTGGGGTGAGTGGTTCGCGGAGCGTCGGTTGCGGCCGTACCTGAGGACCTCAGCCGACCGCGGTGCGCTCTCCGCTGCGGATGTCGCGGTGGTCGAACGCGTCCTCTCGGGGATCGACAGGTACGGCGGGGAGGAATCTCCCGCCCGAATCCATGGCGACCTGTGGCCGGGCAACGTGCTGTGGGGCGCGGACGGGCGGGCTTGGCTCGTGGATCCCGCCGCTCATGGTGGGCATCGCGAGACCGACCTGGCGCAGCTGGCGTTGTTCGGCGGAGTGCCGCACCTCGAAGCGGTGATCTCGGCGTATGACGAGGTATGGCCGTTGGGGGAAGGGTGGCGCGCACGCATCCCTCTGCATCAGCTTCACCTGCTGTTGGTGCATACGGCCGCGTTCGGCGAGGGGTATCGCGGGGCCGTACGGGCGGCGGCGGACACGCTACTCGGACATTAGAGACCCGACAGGCTGGCTTGGTCTGGACTTGGGACCTCGGCCTTGGCATGGTCTCGGCCTCGGCGTGGTCTCGGCCTCGGCGTGGGCGTGGGTCTCGGCCTGGGCCTGGTCTGGGCCTCGGCGTGGGCGTGGGTCTCGGCCTGGGCATGGTCTCGGCGTGGGTCTGGGTCTGGGGACATGGCAAAGCTCATCGCCTACGTGGCCCCGGTGCTGTCTGGGACTGGGCCTGGAGCTAACCGCCCGTAAAGCCGTCCAGTTCTTCCCCCACGGGGCTGGGGCTGGGCCGCCGCGCTCCGCCGAGACAGGTGGGGCAGGACGTGGCTCCGGGGATCACGTGGCTATCGGTCGGAAGCTGATCTTTCTGGTTAGCGGTGTAACGAGGTGGTCGGTAAGGCGGGAGCGACGGCGCCATCGATCGAGAGTGCGTTCTGGGATGAACGGACACACAAATCGGGCATCGGACGCGTTAGTCGGGCGTCACGGCAAAGCGGCCTGGGCGCAGGCGTGGGCGTGGGCGTGGGTTTGAACGTGCTCCGGAGATGGGTGGAAGCGGTGCAATCGTGAGGCAAGTTGGGCGGATTCGCGGATGGACCGGCGTGCGGTGTATCGCAGTGCGATACAGGCGACGGCAAATGTCGTATCCAAGCGCTACGTTCGACCAGTGACCGAGCTTGCCATGCCCATCGTGCCGCCGCGGGGTTTCGTGCGCGGGGGTGGGTTGCTTGCCGACCGGTTCGGACGCGTCGCGACCGATCTTCGCGTGTCGTTGACAGACCGTTGCAATCTGCGGTGCACCTACTGCATGCCCGAAGAGGGCCTGGCGTGGATGCCGCGGGAGCAGCAGCTCAGCGATGACGAGGTGGGTCGCCTCATCCGGATCGCGGTCGAGCGACTGGGCGTTACTGAGGTGCGCTTTACCGGCGGGGAGCCGCTCATCCGTCGAGGGCTTGTCGGCATTGTGGCTGCGGCTGCGGCGCTGCGGCCACGGCCGAGACTCTCAATCACGACGAACGGCATCGGGCTCGAGCGGCTTGCCCAGCCGTTGCGCGACGCCGGGCTCGATCGGGTGAATGTCTCGCTCGACACGCTGTCGCCGGCCCGGTTCGAGGAGCTCACTCATCGCGATCGGCACGCCGACGTGCTCAAGGGGTTGGCCGGCGCTGTGGCTGCCGGGCTCACGCCGGTGAAGATCAATACCGTGTTGATGCGGGGCATCAACGACGACGAGGCGCCGGAGCTGCTGCGGTTCGCGCTGGATCACGGGTACGAGTTGAGGTTCATCGAGCAGATGCCGCTCGACGCGCAGCACAAGTGGGAGCGGCGCGAGATGGTCACGGCTGCGGCGATTCTCGCTTCGTTGGAGCCTTATGGGTTGCAGGCCGATCCGGTTTCACGTGGAACAGCGCCGGCGGAGACCTGGCTGGTGCCCGGCTATGTCGATGCGGCGGGAAATCCGGCTCGGGTTGGCGTCATCGGCAGCGTGACCAGGCCTTTCTGCGGCGATTGCGACCGCACCCGGTTGACCGCGGACGGACAGGTGCGCAACTGCTTGTTCGCCAATGGCGAGTCGGATCTGCGTGGGCTGCTTCGGGGCACCGCATCGGACGACGAGATCGCCAACGCCTGGCGCGCCGCGATGTGGGGCAAGAAGGCCGGCCACGGAATCGACGACCCGACGTTCCTGCAACCCGCCCGCCCGATGTCCGCGATCGGCGGATGATCATGCTTCGCCCAGACGCCGATGCACCCGCAAGCTTCAAGTCCCACCAGAACGCGCACGAATCAGTCGGCGCCAACCAGGACGTTGGCGCGACGGTCGTGAAGGACTCGCACGCCGAGGCCGGGACTAGCCAGGACTCGCACGCCGAGGCCGGGACTAGCCAGAACTCGCACATGACGCCGGGGACCGGCGGGGACGCAGGAGCGACTTCGGTGTCGGACACTCAGCTCGCCCTCACCGGAGACCCCTCTGTGGTGGCCCGCAGCGCCGACCTCGCAGCCCGGCCGATTCGGGTCCGGTATTTCGCCGGCGCGCGGGCGGCAGCCGGGAACACCAGCGAGGAGACCGTCGAAGCCTCCTCGCTCGACGAGCTCACCGTCCTGCTGAGCGGGCGCCACGGCGAGCGGCTCGCTCTCGTACTCAAGGCCGCCAGCTTTCTCGTGAACGGCCTTACCTGTCATGATCGACAGGTGGCTTTGCCCGCCGGGGCGACCGTCGATGTCTTGCCACCGTTTGCGGGGGGTTGAGCTTGATCGGGTTCGCAGCGGTAATTATCGTCGTCTTCGGCCTGGTCCACCTCTACCTCTGGAAGCGCCTTGTCCGCGATCCGCTGCGCGGGGTCCGGGCTCGTCGTGCCGGCGGTGTCGTCATCCTTCTGCTGGCGTTCCTGGCGCCCGCGACGTTGATCGGTGTCCGAAGCGGCTACGCGAAGTGGCTGGCCTGGCCCGGCTACCTCTGGGTCGCGTTGATGTTCTACCTGCTGGTAGTCCTGACTGCTCTGGAGATCCCACGCCTCGTCGCCAACCTTTGGCTCCGCTCGAAGGCGGCTCCCGGAGTTCGCGAAGCTGCCGCACGTGGCGGAACGGCTGACAGTCGTCTCGGGGACTCCGATCGAGATGATTCCTATCGAGAAACCGAGTCGCCGTCTCACGCGGGCGGCGCCAGCACGAACGCCAGCGCGCCTAGCCGCCCGGCCAGCGCGAACAGCACCGCGACCGGCAGCCCCGCGAACCCGGACAGCACCGCCATCAGCACCGCCGCCAAAGCGACCAGCACCGCCGCCCAAGCGACCAGCACCGCCGCCCAAGCGACCAGCAGCGCCACCAACGCCACCAGCAGCGCCGCCCAAGCCACCAGCAGCGCCACCAAGGGCATCGCCAAAGCAAACCGCACCGCCATCGGCACCGCCGCCGACGCAACCAGCACCGGTACCAGCCCCACCAACGCCGCGAACCCGGACAGCAGCCCCGCGAACCCGGACAGCACCAAGACCAGCAGCCCCGCCGAGGAGAACACCACCGCCCAGAACGAACCGCCCGGTATTGATCGGCGGCTTCTGCTCGCGCGCGGTGCCGCCATCTTCGCCGGGCTCACCGCGGCGGGCCTTACCGGCTACGGCGTCAAGAACGCGCTCGGTGACCCCCAGCTTGACCGGGTGCATATCTCCCTGGCCAAGCTTCCCCGTGCGATGGATGGCACCCGGCTCGCCGTGGTCTCCGACATCCATCTCGGGCCGCTGACCGGCGTGCGGCACGCCGAGCGGATCGTTCGGCTCATCAACTCAGTCGATGCCGACATTGTCTGCGTGGTGGGGGATCTCGTCGACGGGACCGTGGGCGAGCTCGGGCGGTTCGCGGCGCCGCTGGCCGATATTCGGTCGCGGCGGGGGGCGTATTTCGTTACCGGGAATCACGAGTACTACTCCGGCTACTCCGAGTGGGTCGCGGAGGTGGCTCGGCTCGGGATTCGGCCGTTGCGCAACGAGCGGCTCGAGGTGAGTGGGCTGGATCTGGCCGGGGTGAACGATATCGGTGGCGCCGCCTTCGGTGACGGGCCCGATTTCGAGCGGGCGCTCGGGGACCGTGATCCGGCGCGTCCTGTCGTGCTCATGGCGCACCAGCCGATCGCCGCCAAGGAAGCCGCTCCTTTCGGCGTCGACCTCCAGGTCTCCGGGCACACGCACGGCGGTCAGATGGTTCCTTTCAACCTGCTGGTCAGGCTGGAGCAGCCGGTCGTGAGCGGGCTCGGCAAGGTGGACGGGGTGCCCGTCTATGTGACCAACGGCGCCGGGTTCTGGGGTCCGCCGGTTCGGGTGGGGGCGCCGCCTCAGGTGACCGTCATCGAGCTTCGCACCCTGTAAGCCGACGATTCCCGGCGCGAGTCCGGTCCGCTACGGCCCGGTCGCCTAGCAGCCCGCAGCGCGGCGCCGGCGGGCCGACCCTCGCCCCGGGCCCCCGCGAGGTCCTTGGCGAGTGTGATCGCATCCCGTCGGTGGCGACCGTGACGGCGCCGCCGTCGCGAGCGGGCCGGAGTAGGCGGGGATGCCGTGCAGATGGTCGAAGGCGTAGAAACCGGCTCTCCGGCCGGGCCGGCCCGAGCGACTCGGAACCGGTCGTAGATCTGACGCGGTCACACCCAAGCGACTCAGAACCGGACGTGGATCTGACGCGGTCACACCCAAGCGACTCAGAACCGGACGTGGATCTGACGCGGTCACACCCGACGCCCGCCGGCGCCGCCTCGTCGGGCCAGACGAGTCCGGGCCAGACGACTCCAGGCCAGACGACTCCAGGCCAGACGACTCCAGGCCAGACGACCCCAGGCCAGACGACCCCAGGCCAGACGACCCCAGGCCAGACGACCCCAGGCCAGACGAGTCCGTGCCCGTGGTGGCGAGTGGAACAACCGCCAAGCGGGACCCGAGTCGACGTGCTCACCAGCTCACAATCAACAACAAAACCCCCCGAACCCCAGCAGTGACGTTACTCTGCGCAACCGCCGTACCTCTTAGAAGTGAATCTCGGGTGGATCCCCGAGCCACGACGATGATCTCCGCAGGATTCAATCGTGGATCGGTTATGTCACTTCGCGCGTGGCGGCTTCAGGCGCGCGGCGGGCCCGTGACAGGATGCAGCGTGCCCTCGGACAGCGCAGGGTCCTCGGTTGCCGCGGACACGAACGTCGCGGACACGTACGTCGCGGATCTCCACATCCACTCTCGGTATTCGCGTGCTTGCAGCCGTGACCTCACCCTTCCCAACCTGGCCTGGTGGGCCCGCCGCAAGGGCATCGCGCTGCTGGGAACCGGGGACTTCACCCATCCGGCCTGGTTCGATCACCTGAGGGAGAACCTGCGGCCCGCCTCTGAGCCCGGCCTCTTCCGGCTGAGCGCCGAGGCCGAGCAGGACGTCACCCGCCGCCTTCCCGGCTCGCTGCAGGGCACCGCCCCCGCCCGGTTCATGCTCAGCGTCGAGATCTCTACGATCTACAAGCGCGACGACCGTACGCGGAAGGTCCATCATCTTGTCTACCTGCCCGACCTCGACGCGGCCGCGCGCTTCAACGCGGCGTTGGGGCGGATTGGGAATCTGACGGCCGACGGCCGGCCGATTCTGGGGCTCGACTCGCGGGATCTGCTGGAGATCGTGCTGGAGGCCAGCCCCGACGGCTATCTGGTGCCCGCGCACATCTGGACGCCGTGGTTCTCGGCGCTCGGATCCAAATCCGGTTTCGATGCGATCGCCGACTGCTATGCGGACCTGGCCGAGCACATCACCGCCGTCGAGACCGGCCTATCCTCCGATCCGGAGATGAACTGGCGGGTTTCGAGCCTCGACCGGTACCGGCTGGTTTCCAACTCGGACGCGCATTCGCCGGCGGCGCTCGCCCGGGAGGCCACGCTTTTCTCCGGTACGCCGGACTACTTCGCGGTGAAGGACGGCCGGGGTCTCGCCGGCACGATCGAGTTCTTCCCCGAGGAGGGCAAGTACCACGCCGACGGGCATCGGGCGTGCGGGGTGAACTGGGAGCCTGCCCGCACGCGGGCGGCCGGTGGGCGGTGCCCCGAGTGTGGCAAGCCGCTGACCGTCGGCGTGCTGAGCCGGGTCGAGGATCTGGCCGACCGCGACAACGCACCCGCGCGGCCGCAGACCGTCGAGCACCTGATTCAGCTCGCCGAGATCGTGGGCGAGATCAACGGGGTGGGGCCGAAGTCGAAGACCGTCGAGGGGCAACTTCACCATCTGGTGGCGACGCTCGGCTCCGAGCTGGACATCCTGCGCAAGGTTCCGGTCGACGAGATCGGCCGGCAGGGTGGGGAGAACCTGCGGGAGGCGGTCACGCGGCTGCGGCGCGGCGAGGTGAAGCGCGTTCCCGGGTACGACGGCGAGTACGGCGTCATCACCCTGTTCGAGCCCGGCGAGTTGCGGACCCGGCAGAGCGCACCGCAGGCCGAGACCCTGTTCGACATGGTTCCCCTGCCGGTGCCGCAGCAGCGCAGGACCGAGCCGGCCATCGGCCGTGCGCCGGTGCCGAAGGTCAAGGAGCCGGTCAAGAAGAAGGCGCCGCCGATTCAGCCGCCCGCGTCGCCGCATGAGCCGTTCGAGCCGATGCTTGCCGGCATGGAGGAGGTCGGCACCGGGTTGCTCGACCGGCTGGACGCCATGCAGCGGGTGGCCGCGTCGGCGCCCGGGGGGCCGCTGCTCATCGTGGCGGGGCCGGGGACCGGCAAGACGCGGACGCTGACGCACCGGATCGCGTACCTGTGTGCCGAGCTGAATGTCTTTCCGCACCGCTGCCTGGCGATCACCTTCACCCGGCGGGCGGCCGAGGAGATGCGGGCCCGGCTCGACGCGCTGATGGGTGACGTCGCCGAGGACATCACCGTCGGCACCTTCCACTCGGTAGGCCTGACCATTCTCAAGGAGAACGCGAAGGCGGCCGGGCTGGGTGCCGGGTGGCGGATCGCCGACGACGCCGAGCGGGCCTCGGCCCGGGAGCAGGCCGGGGACGACGACGCGGCGTACACGAAGCTGCTGCGTCAGCAGGATCTGGTCGACCTGGACGACCTGCTCACCGTGCCCGTGGCGCTGCTGCGCGACGATCCCGCGCTGGTCGAACGGTACCGGCGGCAGTGGCAATGGATCTTCGTGGACGAGTATCAGGACGTCGACGACACCCAGTACGAGCTGCTGCGGCTGCTGAGTCCCGCGGACGGAAACCTGTGCGCGATCGGCGACCCGGACCAGGCGATCTATTCCTTCCGGGGCGCGGACGTCGGCTACTTCCTGCGGTTCGCCGAGGACTTCACCGATGCCCGGCTGGTGCGGCTCACCCGCAACTACCGGTCGTCGGCGCCGATCCTCGCCGCCGCGGTGCAGGCGATCGCGCCGACCTCGCTGGTCAGCGGCCGCCGGCTGGATCCGGCCCGGGTCAACCCCGAGTCGCCGCTGGTCGGGCGGTACTTCGCGGCCAGCGTCGCGGACGAGGCCGATTTCGTCGTGCGTACGGTCGACGAGCTGGTCGGCGGGTTGTCGCACCGCTCGCTCGACTCGGGCCGGGTCGACTCGCGGGCGGTGGCACCCGGAACGCTGTCCTTCTCGGACATCGCGGTGCTCTATCGCACCGACTCGCAGGCGCGGGCCGTGGTGGACGCGCTGTCGCGCGCGGGCGTACCGGTGCAGAAGCGCTCGCACAACCGCCTGCGGGACCGTGCCGGGGTGCAGGTGATCGCGCGGGAGTTGCGGCTCGCGGACGGCCCGGGCGGCTCGCTCACGGCGCGCGTCAGGTCCAGCGCGCAGGTGTTGGCCCAGCGGTACGCCGCGCCGACACTCGACGCGGAGCAGCTCGCCCCGGAGGACATCTGGACGGCGGTCGACCTGCTCATGCCGCTGGCCCAACGCCTGGGCGACGATCTTCCGCGCTTTCTGCAGGAGATCGCCACCGGGGCGGAGATCGACGCCCTGGATCCGCGGGCCGAGGCGGTCAACCTGCTCACGCTGCACGCGGCGAAGGGGCTCGAGTTCCCGGTGGTGTTCCTCGTCGGTTGCGAGGACGGGCTGCTGCCGCTGCGCTGGCCGGGCACGACCCCGTCCGAGGACGACGCCGCCGAGGAGCGCCGGCTCTTCTTCGTGGGCCTGACCCGGGCCCAGGACCGGCTCTATGTCAGCCACGCGGCCCGGCGCTTCCGGCATGGCAGCGAGCGCGAGCAGTCGCCGACGCCGTTCCTGGACGCGATCGACGCGGGCCTGTTCGAGCGCATGGGCGACACGGTGCCGTCGCGCCCGAAGGACCGGCAGCTGCGCCTGCTCTAGACAAGCGCGGCAGGACCGGCAGTTGCGCCTGCTCTAGGCGAGCGCGGCGGGCAGAGTTACGCCGATCAGGGCTCCGGCCAGCAGGGCCGGGCCGAACGGCAGCGCCGTGTGCCGGGTCGCGCGTCTGGCGATGAGCAGGGCGAGCGCCACCGGGCCGTTGATCAGGTGTGCCGCCGCCAGGCCGACCGCCACCGCCGGCCAGCCGGCGAAGCCGAGGACGAAACCCAGGACGGTCGCCAGCTTGACGTCGCCGAGGCCGAGGCCGTTGCCAGGGAGCAGGGCGATGATCAGGTACGCCGCACCGCACAGCACCGCTGCCACCCCGGCCCGCCCGATCCGCCCCGCCTCCCCGGCGATCAGGGCGCCGGCGCCGAGCGGGAGCACCGTGGCGGCCGCCAGCGCGGCGACCAGCGGGTCGGGCAGGCGCCGGCAGCGCAGGTCGATCAACGCGAGCAGGACGCCGAGGATCGCCACCGGCAGCAGAACCACCAGCAGCGGCGCCGGGCCGATCGTGGCACCGAGCAGGCCCGCGATCAGCGCGCCGGCGGACACCGTCCACAACGGTCGGCTGGCGCAGACGCATGACGCTCCGGCGCGTACCCATTGGGGGAAGGGCTTGGCGCAGTGAGCGCAGGCGGACCGGGGTGGTGTGCCTCGCGGCACCGCGAGGCGGTCCGCGACGCGGGGGAGGAAGGCGGCCGCGGCGCCGCCGAAGACGGCCGAGCAGACGGCAACCGCAACGGTCATGGGGCGCAACGGTATCCGCGGCGGACGCCCCTGGCGCGTCTTGTTGCCGACAAAAGCGGGCCGCAACCTCCTGCTTGGGCGGTTGAGCATCGGTCGGCGCGATTCCGGGAGGGAGCGCGCCGACCGGAAACGCTACGGTGGCGTACAGCGAAAACCGCCTGGAGGAAATCCCGATGTCGCAGAACGGCCCGTATCCCAGCCAGGGCTGGCCGCCGACCGGCGGCTCGTCGGGGTCCGACGAGCCGTACACGCAACCGTCCGATCCGTGGGGTGACGCCGCGGGCACCGCGTCGCCGCCCGAGGATTCCAGCTGGGGCGGGCAGTCGATGTCGGTGCCGATCACCGGATCGTCCTACACCCCGCCGCCCTATACCGGTGCGCCGCTGCACACCTCGCCGCCCGGCTGGCAGCACCAGCCGCCGCAGCAGCCGTCGCAGCCGTTGTCATTGCCCCGGAAGCGGCGGAACACCCCGATTGTCGCCCTGGTCTTCGTGCTGGGTCTGCTGATCTGCGGTGGGCTGGGCACCACCGCGTGGCTCGTGTCCCGAAGCGACAAGCCTGGGGCGGGTGAGGGCGGCCCGACCGTGCCGGCGACCACCGCGACCAACCAGGTCGCCGCCCCGGAGCCGCAGACCAGTGAAGATGCCCGCTTCGTCCGGAAAGGCCAGTGCGTCCGCAACGAGAGCCGCGCCGACGACAACCCGGAGCTGAAGATCGTGGTCTGTGCCAACGGCACCTATGAGGTGCTCAAGCGGGTCGACGGCCGCACGACGGGGGAGGCGGACGCCGAGGACAAGTGCGGAAAGGTCGCCAAGTACTCCAAGTGGTACTTCTACGACAGTGAGCTGGACAGCCTCGACTTCGTGCTCTGCCTCCGCGAGTATGGCGTGAGCTAGGGGTCTCTAGGTTATTTGCTAGAAAGCTCTATACACGCCACGAATAGACGACTCTAGCTTTTCGGCTAGACAGCCCGATACGGTGCTATCCGTGGATCCGGTCCGGAATCCGTACGCACCCGGCGCCGGCCAGCGCCCGCCCGAGCTGGCCGGACGCGGCCGCGAGCTGGACGCCTTCGACGTCGTCCTGGAACGGGTGGCCCGCGGGCGCCCCGAGCGCAGCCTCGTCCTCACCGGCCTCCGCGGAGTCGGCAAGACCGTGCTGCTCAACACGCTGCGGTCGGCGGCGATCGGTCGGCTCTGGGGCACCGGCAAGATCGAGGCACGTCCCGACCAGTCGCTGCGCCGCCCGGTCTCGGCCGCGCTGCACATGGCCATCCGGGAGCTGACCCCGCACCACCGCAACCCCGACCGGGTCGACGAGGTGCTCGCCGTGCTCAAGGCCTTCGCCCTGCGCGCCAACGACGCGAACGCCAAGCTGCGCGACCGGTGGACCCCCGGCATCGACGTGCCGGCCGCCCGGGGACGAGCCGACTCCGGCGACATCGAGATCGACCTGGTCGAGCTCTTCACCGACGCCGCGTCGCTGGCCACGGACGTCGGCACGGGCATCGCCCTGTTCATCGACGAGATGCAGGACCTCGGCGCGGCGGACGTGTCCGCGCTCTGCGCCGCCTGCCACGAGCTGTCGCAGCTCGGCGCGCCGCTGATCGTGGTCGGCGCCGGCCTGCCGCACCTGCCCGCCGTGCTGTCCGCCGCCAAGTCGTATTCCGAGCGGCTGTTCCGCTACCAACGCATCGACCGGCTCGACCGCATCGCGGCAGACCGGGCACTGTGCGCCCCGGCGGCGCGCGAGGACGTCGAGTACGAGGCCAAGGCGCTCGACCTGCTCTACGAGAAGTCGGGCGGATACCCCTACTTCGTCCAGGCGTACGGGAAGGCGACCTGGGACCACGCGCCGACCTCGCCGGTGACCGCGGAGGACGTCCGGGTGGCCGCCCCGGAGGCCGAGGCGGAGCTCGCCGTGGGCTTCTTCGGCTCCCGCTTCGAGCGCGCGACCCCGGCGGAACGCGAGTACATGCGGGCCATGGCGGCGCTGTCCGGCGAGACCGACCACGACATGGACGCGGCCGTGCCCACGTCGGAGATCGCGGCGTCGCTGTCCCGGCGACCGGCGAGCCTGTCACCCGCGCGCGACGCCCTGATCAAGAAGGGACTGATCTACTCGGGGGAGCGCGGCACGGTCGCGTTCACAGTCCCGCACTTCGGCCGCTACCTGCGCACTCAGCCTTAGACCTCGTGCCACGGCGCGGGATATTTGGCCTCCGCGCCGTTCAGGGCCAGGACCTGCCAGGCGTCGCCGAGGTGGGACCACGGGCTGGTTATTCCGTACGGCATCGCCGGCGTGAACCCGAAACGCCGGTAGTAGGCCGGGTCCCCGAGAACGAGCACCAGCCGCTCTCCGGCGACGGTCGCGAGCTTGAGCACCTCGGAGATCACCGCCGCGCCGAGGCCGCGCCGCTGCTCGCCGGGCAGCACGGCGACCGGTCCGAGGGCGAGCGCCGGGTCCGAACCCACGGTGATCCGGCTGAGCAGGGCGTACGCGACGACCCGGCCGTTCTCCTCGGCAACCACCGACAGGCCGGGCAGCCATGAGTCGGTGTCGCGGAGCGCGTCCACCAGGCGGGCCTCCGCGTCGGTGGGGAAGGCCGCCGTCAACACCGCCCAGACGGGACCGGCGTCGCCCGGCCGCTCGACGCGAAGATTCATGAACGCACCCTAGTCAGCTCCGAGTTGGTCATCGGACAACGCGGGTATAACGGTGCTATGAAGCCCGTACGCGCAGCAGCCCGTGCCATGCTCGGTGCCATCTTCGTCGTCAGCGGAGCCCGCATCGTGCTCAACCCCGATTCGAAGGTCACCGCCGCCAAGCGGGTGACCGACAAGGTCGGACCGATGATCGAAAAGGTGGATCCGCGCCTGCCCAGCGACGCGCGCACCCTGGTCCGACTCAAGGCCGGCAGCGACGTCGCCGCCGGACTGCTGCTGGCCACCGGCAGGTTCACCCGCCCGGCCGCCGCGGTGCTCGCCGCCGGTCTCGTCCCGACCACCCTCGCGGGCCACCCGTTCTGGACGCTGCCGCAGCCCGAACGCGAGCAGCACCAGATCCACTTCCTCAAGAACCTCGGCCTGCTCGGCGGTCTGCTGCTCGCGGCGGTCGACACCCAGGGCAAGCCGGGCCTGAAGTACAGGACCACGCACGCGCTCGGCCGCTCGCAGCGGTCCGTGAGCCACGCGGTCGAACGCTCGCAGCGGTCTGTGAGCCACGCGGTCGAGCGTTCGCAGCGGTCCGCGCGGCGGGCGGTGCGGACGGCGAAGCGCGAGGCGAAGATCGCGGCCCTGTCCGCGGCGGCCGCCCGCAAGCTGCCCGGATAGTCGCCCGCGGGACCGTCCCGCGATGCATCCAACATCAAAATCTCAATCACCAAACGGGCCATCCCGACGTTAAGCACCGCAGAGCATCGAGCGGACGAGCCACGGGGGGTGGGGCATGCCCGCGATGACACCTGCGCGCCCCGCGACCTCGCGATCCGTCGTGGTCGCGCTCGCCTGCGTCGGCCTCCTGGCCGCGATCACCACGATCGCCCAACGGTACGGATTCAGCGGCCTCGACCTGGACCGCGCGGCCGTGACGAGTTGGCTGGGCGGCGACGGGCTTTATGCGTACCGCGCCGCCGGCAGCCACCTCGGCACCGCCCTGCCACCGGCCGCCGCGCTGCTCGTCGCGCCCGCCGCGATACTGCCGCTCGCCGTCGCGGGCTGGTCGCTCGCCCTCGCCGGAGTGGCCGCGCTGGCCCTCGCCCTCGTCGTCCTGGCCGGGCCGATCGCCCGCCGCTACGGCCGACGGCCGTGGCCGGTGGTGCTCGCCGCCTGTGCCCTGGCGCTGACGGCGGAGCCGGTGCGCGCCGCGCTCGGCCTCGGCACGCTGGACCTGGTGGCCTTCGGCCTCATCACCGCCGACATCGTGGCGCTGCGGCGCAGCGCCTGGGCCCGCAGCCGGGCACGCTGGTGGCCCCGGTTTTCGGACGCGTCGCCGCGACCGTGGCCGCGCCGGGTGTGGACCGACGGCGGCTGGGCCGGGGTCGGCGTGGGGCTGGCGACGGCGCTGACGGTAAGCCCGGTGTTCTTCATCGCGTACCTCGCAGTCACCAAGCAGTGGCGGGCGACGCTGACGGCCGTCGCCACGGCCGCCACGACCGCCGTGGCCGCCGCGCTGATCACCCGGCACGAGACGGCGGCCTGGTTCGGCGAGGTGCTCCTGCGTATCGACCGGTCCGGGCCGGTGGACGCACCCACCAACCAGTCCCTGGCCGGGGTGTTCGCCCGGCTCTACGAGTCGGCCACCACGCCGATCCTGCTCTGGTTGTCGTTCTCGCTGCTGCTGGTCGCGGTCGGGTTGATCCGCGCCCGGTCGGCGCACGCCGACGGCGACGAGATCGCGGCCTTCACCCTGGTGGGGCTCACCGCGGCGATCGCCGGTCCGGTCACCGACACCCACGAGCTGGTGTGGATGCTGCCGGCCGTGCTGGTCCTCGTCGACGCGGCCGCCCGGCGGCGTGCCTCGGCACGACGCTCGCTGCCGGGGCGTCCCCGGCGCCCCGGCGCCGGCCTGGCCGCGGCGGCCGTGGCGGTCTACCTGCTGACGGTGCTGGCACCGATGGGCAGCCTCGCCGACCCGATCTCCCGCAACTCCTATGCGCTGGCCCTGATCCTGCTGGTCAACGCACTGCCGTGGCGGGCGGGAGCGGCGCCGGCCGTGCCGATCGACCGCTGGGAGAGCCGCCGCGCGAGCCGTCGGGCGATGACCATCCCGCCGCCGCGCGAACCCCTCGTCAGGGGCAGTTGACCCATTCCTCGGTGCCGTCGGCGAAGACCTGGCGCTTCCAGATCGGCAGCCGGGCCTTGGCCTCGTCGACCAGCCGGGCGCAGGCCGCGAACGCGGCGGCCCGGTGAGCCGTGCTGACCGCGGCGACGAGCGCCACGTCACCGATCCGCAGGGTGCCCACCCGGTGCGACACGGCGACCGCGTACACGTCCGGATCCGCGGCGATCTCCGCCGCCACCTCGCGGAGCACGGCCGCGGCGCCCGGGTGGCCCTCGTATTCGAGCAGCGTCACGCCCCGCCCGTGATCGTGGTCGCGGACGACGCCCTGGAAGGAGACGACCGCCCCGGCCCGCGGGTCGGCGACGGCCTTCTCGTGGGCGGCCAGGTCGAGGGCGGTGTCGCCGACCTCGGCGATCCGTACGGTGTCCACACTGGTCATGGGCGCTCCCCGGGAGACAGCGGGAGGGGCAGGAACGGCACGAGGTCACCGGTTTTCGCCGGCTGATCGGGGCGGACGACGACGAAGCCGTGCGCCCGGGCCAGGCCCCGCAGCATCGCCGAGCCGGCATGCCCGACGGGCGTGGCCCGCCGGCGGTCGTTGTCGAGGGCGGCGAGGGCCAGGTGGGTGAATCCGCCCCGGCCCGCGACGTCCTGGGTCAGTTCGACGCGCGGCAGCGACGGTAGTTCACGCCCGTGCAGGCCGGCGAGCAACGGCGCCACCAGGGACACCAGCGCGATGACCGCGGACTGCGGGTTGCCCGGCAGCCCGGCCAGGAAGCGCGGGCGTCCGTCGGAGCCGGCGACCGTGGCGAGCAACATCGGGAAGCCCGGGCGTACGGCGACCGTGTTCACGACGTATTCGGCGCCGAGGGCGGCGAGGGCGGGGTGCAGGTGATCGACGGGGCCGTGCATGGTGCCGCCGGTGGTGCAGACGACGTCGGCGACGGCCAGGCCGTGCCGGATCGCCTCGATGTGGGCGTCGAGGGTGTCGCGCACCGGGCCCTGGACGGCCTCGGGTTCCACTGTGGCACCGGAGCGCCGCAGCCACGCCGGGACCAGCGAGCTCAGCGAGTCGCGGACGCGGCCGTCGCCCGGTGGCCCGCTGGTCAGCAACTCGTCGCCGAAGACGAGCAGGGCGGCGCGGGGCCGCGGGCGTACGGGAATGGTGTCGTAGCCGCAGGTGGCCGCCATGCCGAGCACAGCGGGGTCGACCGGCGTGCCGGTCGGCAGCAGTTCCTCGCCCCGGCGGGCCTCCTCACCGGGCAGCCGCCACTCCGCCTGGGCGCGCGCTTTACCGCTGACCAGGCCCGCGGCGTCCCGGCTGGACTCCTCCACCCGGATCAGTGCCTCGGCGCCGTCCGGAACCATGGCGCCGGTGGCGATCTCCACGCAGGTGCCGTCCTCGGCGAGCGGCGGCGGCGTGCCGCCGGCCAGGACCCGGCCGACCGGGCGCCACGGCTCGCGGCCGCGCACCGCCCAGCCGTCGATGCTCGAGGTCGGGAACGCGGGCAGATCGGTGAGGGCCACGAGGGGCTCCGCGAGCGTGCGGCCGTCCGCCGCGTCCAGCCGCACCGACTCCGCCGGCCCCGCCGCCACCCGGCCCGCCTCGTAGGCCAGGGCGCGGGCCTTGTCCCAGTCGACCGGCATGCTCTGCGCGTTCACTTCTGCAGCCTATGGTCGCCGCCGGCGATCTGCTCCACCGCATGGTCGAGAATCGGGCCGAGCACCGCCAGCCCGTCACGCGCGCCGCCGGTCGACCCCGGCAGGTTGACGATCAGCGTACGGCCGGCGACCCCGGCGAGACCCCGCGACAGCGCGGCGGCCGGCACCTTGTCCCGGCTGTACGCGCGGATCGCCTCGGCGATGCCGGGGACCTCGAAGTCGAGCAGCCCTCGGGTCGCCTCGGGCGTCCGGTCGGTGGGCGTGACTCCGGTTCCGCCGCTGGTCAGCACCACGTCGATGCCCTCGGCGACGGCCGCGCGCAGCGCCTCGGCGACCGGCGGGCCGTCGCTCACCACGACCGGAGGGTCGACCTGGCAGCCGAGGTCGGTCAGGCCCGCGACGAGCAGGGGGCCGCTGGTGTCCTCGTAGACGCCGGCGGCGGCACGCTGGGAGGCGACGATCACTCGGGCGCGGATCATGGGCGGTCCTCCGGGCGTACCCATTCGCCGGTCTTGCCGCCCTCTTTGCGCAGCACCCGGATGGCCTCGATGCTCGCCGCGGGGTCGACGGCCTTGACCATGTCGATCAGCGCGAGCCCCGCGGTGGCCACCGCGGTGAGCGCCTCCATTTCGACGCCCGTGCGGTCGGCGGTCTTCGTCGTGGCGACGATGTCCACTCCGGCGTCGGTGATCGTCAGGTCCACAGTGACGCCGTGCAACCCGATCGGGTGACAGAGGGGTACTAGATCGGGTGTCCGCTTAGCGCCCAGAATTCCGGCGAGGCGGGCTACCGCGAGGGCGTCACCCTTGGGGAGGCCGTCACCGCGCAGCAGTGCGACAACCTCGGGGGTGGTGACCAGCCGGCCGGCGGCGACGGCCCGGCGGACGGTCACGGTTTTCGCCGATACGTCGACCATGCGGGCCGCCCCGTCGGCGTCGACATGAGTCATTTTCGCTGCGTTCGTCACATGGGCCAGAGTATCCATCGCCTGGACGGTCTTCACATTCGCCGCGCCAGCAATGGCGCATCGTCAGCGCGCCCACACTTTCCGTAGCATTTTCGAGATGGCAATCCGTTCTACGCAACAAATCGAGCCAGTGTGCGCTTTGTGGATTCGGCCCATTCACCAAACCGTCGTACATTCATCTCTGCGCGCCCGGTACGCAGCAGCGCAAATGTCGGTGATTGATCACCGCCCTCCCGGGAACGCCTCGCATGCGGAGCGTCAGCAAACCGTCACAGATTTGGTATAAAGTGCCCCAACCTCGCATTTCATGAAACGAGCGACAAATCATTCTTCCCTAATCGCCGTTTCTTTTCTAACCTCGGCACAGGAAACGCGGACCGGGATTGTTCAGAGATTTGTCTATGGGTGGCAGCCGAACGGCCGCTCCCATTCACGAAAGCGGAGGTGCCGAGATGCGTGAAGTCGACTGGTTGTGAACCCACCGGTGACCGGCGCTCCTCACGGAGCGGCAATCGGTCATTGACAGCCCGTATGGGCAGCGGGAGACCATGGGAACGTGGGGCGACCGCAGTGAACGACGCGAAGACCGACAAGCGGCTCCGGCTGTATGTCGGTCTAGTCGCGTGTGCGGGTATCGCCTGCCTGCTCGTGTCGGCGCTCTCCGTGACCGCCGTGCCGTCCAGCAAGCTCCTTCTCCTCGGCGCGTTGACCGCGATCACGGCCGGGGCCAGCGGCCCCATCATCAAGCTGCGGATCAGGTCCGACAGGCGTGCCTTCCCGGCCACCTCCGGGGCGATCCTGCTGGCCATCGCCACGGTTCCCCTGCCCTGGGTGATCATCTGTACCGCCCTGGGCGTGCTGGCCTCCAAGGCGTTCACCCGCCAGCCGATCAAGGTGCTGTTCAACGTCGCGAAGGACACCAGCGCGGCGGCCGCCGCCGCCTCGGTCGCCTTCCTCGCCGGCATCCGTCCCACCACGAGTCTCGACGTCGTCGTGCCGTCCATTCCACGACTGCTCCTGGGCCTCACCGCGGCGGCACTGGCCTATGCGCTGCTGGACCACCTTCTCGGCCACACGGCGATCTCGTTGTCGACCCGCACTCCCTGGCGGCAGGCCGCAAGCGACAACTGGGACGTCGTGATCGGCATTCGCGGCATCAACCTCGTGCTCGCGCTGCTGACCGTCATGGTGGTGGAGCACGAAGAGCTGCTGATTCTGACCATGGTGCCGACCGTGCTGGCGCTGCAGCTCGCCACCAAGAACAAGATCAGCCAACGCGCCGATCAGGAGGCCTGGCGACGCCTCGCCGGCACCACCGACCGCCTCAACGTCACCGACCTGGAGTCGGTCCTGCACGCCGCGGTCACGCTCACCCCGGAGCTCTTCTCCGCCGACGAAGCCGAGATCGAGCTCCGTGACGCGGACCCGCCCCGGCTGGTCCGTGGATCGGCCGGGCAGCTGCGCTACGACGGAACCGTGGTCGGCGCACCAGCCCGCGACGGTTCGATGATCGAGGCCGAACTCGACGGCCCCGACGGCCGGATGGGCGTCCTGCGCCTGCGGTTCCGCAGGCCCGTGACGCTGAACGAGTCGGAACGCTACAAGCTGCAGACCTTCGCCTCGTCGCTGTCCACCGCCATCGGCAACGCCCGCGCCTACGCCGAGCTCAAGCGGATCAACGCCGAGAACGCGTACGCCGCGACCCACGACCCGCTGACCGGGCTGGCCAACCGCCGCGAGCTGCTCGACCAGGCAAACCACATCTTCGCCCGGCGGGCGCCCGAGGGCATGTTCGCGATGCTGCTCATCGACCTCAATCACTTCAAGGAGGTCAACGACACCCTCGGACACACCGCCGGTGACGAGGTGCTGCGCGAGGTCGCCCGCCGGCTCGAGGACGCCGCCCGCCCCGACGACCTGGTCGCCCGGCTCGGCGGCGACGAGTTCGCCGTGCTGCTGACCGGCCTGCCCGCCCCGGCCGTCGCCACCCACCGTGCCGCGGACCTGCTCGCCATCCTCGAACGACCCATCGAGGTCGACGGCATGCAGCTCACCGTCGAGGCGGCCGGCGGCATCGCCCTCGCGCCCGGCAGCGGGGGCGTCAGCGAGCTGATGCGCCGCGCCGACGTCGCCATGTACCAGGCAAAACGCTCCGGCCAACGCACCGCGACGTACGCACACGCCCGCGACACCGCCGACGTCGGCCGGCTCGTCCTCGGCGGCGAGCTGACCCGCGCGGTCACCCACCGGGAATTCGTCGTCGACTACCAGCCGATCGTCGACCTGGGCAGCGGCGAGGTCATTTCCGCGGAGGCCCTGGCCCGCTGGCACCACCCCGAACACGGCGACCTCACCCCGATGCAGTTCCTGGACACCGTCGAGCGCTCCGGTCAGCTGCCGGCGTTCGTCGACGCCGTGCTGGAGCAGGCGCTGACCGCCGTCGGCGGCTGGCGCGAGGCCGGCTTCGACCTGCCCGTGGCCGTCAACGTGTCGCCACGCAGCCTGCTCGATCCGACGTTCCCGTCCGCCGTCCTGGCCCGGCTAGCGACCCACGCGGTCCCGGCCGACCGACTCGTCCTGGAACTCGCCGAGACGCTGACCCTCAGCCAGCTCGAGGTCGTCGAACGCGCCCTCACCGAACTGCGCGACGCCGGCGTCCGGCTGGCCCTCGACGACTTCGGCACCGGCGTCTCGTCGCTGTCGGTGCTCTCCCGGATCCCGGTGCACCAGCTGAAGGTCGACCGGGAGTTCGTGGTCGCCGTCGAGACCTCCCCCGAGGCCGCCGCCGTCGTCCGCTCCACCGTCGACCTCGCCCGCAGCCTGCACCTCGCCGTGATCGCCGAGGGCGTGGAGAGCGAACCCCAGCGGCACGCCCTGTGGGAGCTGGGTTGCGTCGCCGGACAGGGTCACCTCTTCGCCCGCCCGATGCGCGCCGGCAGGCTGCTCGCAACGCTGCAGCGCGGCTCCGACGGCCGGCCGGGTTTCCTGGCCGGTCCGCTGCACAAGTCGGGATCGGTCGTCCGGATGGCGCGCCGCCGAAATCCGAGATCACCTCTGCCACACTTGCCTGCGTGAAGCTGCTCGCCCGCATGTCCCGCGCCGTCGAAGGCCTCCGGGGCGATGTCGTGCTCTACGGGCTCTCCGCCGTGTTCGCCCTGGTCACGGCGCTCACGTCGACGCTTCTGCCGCACCGCGCCTGGGGTGGCGTCGCGGCGTGGGGCTACCTCGCCGCGTGCGGAGTCGCCGTTGTCCAGCTCGTGCTGCGCAGGCCCGCCGCGCGGATGGCGCTGGCCTGGGTCACCTGGGTCGCGGTGGCCCTGCTGCCGCTGCTCGTGCAGGCGGTGCAGCGGGCGGGCGGGCGCACCGATCGGGCCCAGGAAGAGGTCCGCGTCGCCGAGCACATGGGGGAGCGGCTCGTGCACACCGGCACGCCGTACCTCGGTCCGGAGGCGATCGGGGCGTTGCCGCCCGGGGAGCAGTTGCTGGGCTATGCCCCGTACCAGCCGGGAATGGCCGTCTTCGGACTGCCTCGCGCCGCCTTCGGCGACGTCTGGATCACGGACGCGCGGATCTGGTTCGCGCTGGTCACGGCGGCGGCCCTGATCGCGGCGGTACGCCTGGTGCGCACCGGCCCGGTGGTCGCGGTGCAGTTCGCTACCGTCCTGCCGATCTGCGCACTGACCCTCGCCACCGGCGGCGACGACCTGCCCGTTCTCGCTCTCTGCCTGCTCGCGCTCGCCTGCTGCGCGGCCGGTCGCTTCACCGCCGCCGGACTCGCGATCGGCGCGGCCGCCGCGCTCAAGCTCTTCGCCCTGCCCGTCGTCGCGGTGCTGCTCGTGCTCGCCTTCACCACGGGCAACCTGCGTCGGTTCCTGCCGGGCGCGCTGGGGCTGCCGATCCTCGTGCTGGTGCCCACGTTCCTGATCGACGGCAATGCCTTCGTCGAGAACGTCATCCGCTTTCCGCTGGGGCACGGCATCGTGACGAGCCCGGCGCAATCGCCGTTCCCCGGCTTCCTGATCGCCCAGGCGCTGCCCGGCGGACGCTACGTCGCGGCCGGCCTGCTGGGCGCCGCCGCCCTGACGATCGCCGTACTGCTCGTGCGCCGCGCACCCGACACGGCGGCGACCGCGGCGCGCTTCTGTGGGTGGGGCCTGCTGACCGCCATCCTGCTGATGCCCACCACCCGTTTCGGCTACCTGCTCTACCCGCTGGCGCTGCTCGCCTGGGCTCCCGCGCTGGTCTTCAGCAGACCCACAGCTACAACGCCACCGCGGAGTGACCCGGCCTTGTACCGTTTGTGAGATGCAGATGACCTGTCCCAAGTGTCACGGCGAAATGCGGACGTACGAGCGCAGCGGCGTCACCATCGACCAGTGCACCGAGTGCCGCGGCATCTTCCTCGACCGTGGCGAGCTGGAGAAGCTCTTCGAGGCCGAGGCCAACTGGAACAACCGTCAGGCACCGGCAGGCGCCCCGCCCCGGCCGGCCCAGGCGCCCGGCGCGCCCGCCCCGGGTGGCTACGCGCCGCCGCCGCCCCCGCCGGCGCCCGGCGGTGGTTACGCCGCACCGCCCCCGGCGCCTCCGGGTTACGGCCAGCCCGCCTACCCACCGGCCGCGGCGGCATACGGCGCGCCTCAATACGGACGCCCCGGCCACCACGGCCACTACCGGCAGGGCCACGGCCACCACGGCCACTACCGGCGCAAGAAGAGCTTCCTCAACGAGCTCTTCGACTGACCCACGGCGGCACGGGGCGTTCCATGGCGACGCGGCGGCGGCATGAGGCGTTCCACGCCGGCCGCCGTCGCACCACGCGTCCACGCCGGCCGCCGTCGCACCACGCGGATCCCGCCGCCGTCGCTGTCCGGAGAGCCGAGCCAGTCGTAGCGCGGGCGCGCCGCCGACCACCGCCTCCCTGCTCGGCGGCACGGTCGCGCCCGGCCGGCGGCCGACGACGGTCTGGAGTGGCTACGGTCCTCCGCGCGTGGGGCGGCCGGCCACGCTGCTGAGTTTGGGGGCGGGTGCGGCCGTACCGTCGAATCGGTGTTGATCCAAGAATCACCAGGTGCCGTCGTCGCGGACGCGCTCGGCGGGGCCGTCGCCGGTGAGCAGGCTGATCAGACCCTCGTCCAGATTCTCGCCGAGATACCACTCGCCGCCCTGGTCCAGCGCGAACAGCCGGCCGCGCTCGTCGATCGCCACGATCGCCTCGCCTTTGGCCTCGACACCGAGCGGGAACAGCGCTGCGCCGATCACGGCGGCGAACTCCCCGAACGCGTCCGCCGTGTGCGCCGCCGCCGACGGCTCGAGGGCCAGCCAGCGGACCTGCCGGCGCACGCCCGGCATCCGCAGGCCGCAGAAGATCCCGGGAAAGTCCATGATCGCCGCGCGGGCAGCCGTGAACGGCCGGTGCCGATGGCGTCGACCGGTGACCGCGACGACGTCCTCGATGATGCCCTCGGCGAGCGCCTCCGCCACCATCCGGTGCGTCGGCCGCCAGCCGGCGTCCGCCAGAGCGCCCGCCATCGGGTCCGGGAAGCGACCGGGTTGCGCGACATTCTCCGAGTACGGCCGGAGCGGCTCCACAAAGGCCAGATGCGACCACGGCAGCACCGCGAAGTCGACCAGCGTGACCAGGCAGGACTCGCACGGACGGGCCTGCGTGCCGCCGAGCGGATCGCCCTGCTCGCGCACGAGAAACGCCTGGAAATCGGACGTACGCAGCCATTCGCGGGCCTCGCCCGCGGTCAGCGGCATGCCACGCCCGCGATCCGCCTCGTAGAGCGCGTCTGACAGCACGATCAGTTCGGCGTGACGCTCGTCGCCGCGCACCCGTGCGCCCGGCTCGATGGCGCGCAGCCGCTCCGCGACCAGCGGATGATGCTCAAGGCGTTGATCGCCCTTCGCGCCGTGTGCGATGAAGACCCGACCGTCCACAGTGAGATGCGCGGCGGTGGTGGGTGCCGGACGGCGCCGCACCCCCCGGCGCAGCTCCACCTCGGGATCAACGGTCCGACGCTGCGCGGCCACCTCGGGTTGCCGCTGCCGGTACATCTCGGCGACGACGGTCGACGGCACACCCGGGTACGTGGACAGGACACCCGTCTCGCGGTCGATCACCGTCCGCACCCCGTCGCCGGGCACGGGCAGAACGGACGACGGCTCCTTCGTCCACACCACGAAACCCAGGTCGAACTCGCTGACCATGGGCGTGCACTCGTACCCCCGGAGCTCGGACTCGCCACGCGCCCACCCGGCGGCGATCTCCTCGGCATCCGCCAGCGTGATCATCGCGCCTCCTCGTGTGCCAACCCGTGCGGGGCTGAAATTACCGGACCACGAGGTGTCGCGTCTCCCGGTAAGGTCCAAGGTTGTCGATGGATGCGAGGAGGCACGACGGTGGCGCAGACGTCAGACCGCGACGCCAACCACGACCTGCGGGCGCGCCTCGACGATGTGTACGGCCAATACCAGCGCCTTCGGTCCGATCTGGACTCCATCCAGCGCCGCCTCACCGACCTCAGGGCGACCGCCGAGTCGCCGGACGGCCTGATCCGGGCAACCGTCGGCCCCCGCGGCCAACTCGTCGACCTCCGCCTCGACCGCCACATCTACCGCGACCTCGACGTCACCGACCTGAGCCGCGCGATCGTCGCGACGACGACCGCCGCGGCGGCGGAGGCCGCTGCCCAGGTCGAACGCCTGATGGCGGGATACCTGCCCGCCGACTCGGGACCGATGCGCTTCCTCCGCGACGACGACCTCGGCTCACTGCTCCACCGGCAGGACGCCGCGATGCGGGAGGAAGACCCTCCATCATGAGCGAGTTGTGGCTCGACCCCGGGCAAGCGGCCGGAGGGGGCCGCGACCTGGCATCGGCAGGTCAACACCTCACCGAGCTGCGCACCGGCGCCGGGGCAGAGGTCGCGGCCAAGAGCGCCACCCGCCCGTGGGGAAACGACGACATCGGGCAGGCCTTCGAGCGCAACTACCGCCCCATCGAGCAGCAGGTGCTGCAAGCCTGGGAAAGGCTCGGCGCCTACGTCGAAGAACTCGGCGACGCGTCGGTCCAGACCGTCCGCGAGGCACTGCGGACTGACGAAATTTCTTCGGTACGCGTGGAGCACTCGTTCGGGAAGCGGTCGTGACGGTCCTGCCGAGCCCGATTCCGCATCCGCTGGAGTTCAGCCCGTTTGACGTGCCTGGGTGGGCTTACGAGGCCCTCGAATGGGTCGTCGGCTTCGAGTGGCCGGAGGGGGACGAGAAGGCAACCTGGGATGTCGCCGATCGGTGGTATGCCATCGCGGGGCTGCTCGCTTCGCCGCGGAACGAGGCGTTCGACGCGGCCTCCCGGGTGGCCGCCGGCTTCGGCGGCGCGGGGGTTACCGCGCGGGCTTTCCTCGGTGCGTGGGACAGGGTCGCTGTGGAGGACCCGGCGCCGTTGACGACGCTGCTGGCGATCGCCGACGAGTTGGGCAAGCTTGTCGAGGAGTGCGGCTGCGACATCGAGGGGGCCAAGCTCGAGGCGTGGGTGGAGATCGGCCTGTTCCTCATCGAGCTGATCGGCATGGCCGTAGCGGTCACCCTGACGCTGGGTGCGGCTTCCCCGGCCGCGGGCGGCCTGATCGCGGCGACCCGCCTGGCGATCCAACAGATCTTCAAGCGCCTCGTCGAACGGCTCGGCCGGAAGGCCATCAAGAAGACGCTCAAGGAAGCGAGCGAACGCGCAGCCACCCAGCTGACAACCAGGCAGGGTCTCCGGCGCCTCGGCCGGGAGGGTCTGGTCGAGGGCTTCGAGGAGATGCGCGAAGAGGTTGCCACCAACGCCGGAATCCAGGCCTACCAGAACACGACGGGACGAGCACACGGCCCGGACTGGAAAGACCTGGGCACATCGGCGGCCGCCGGCTTCGCAGGCGGCTTCGCCGCCTCCGGCGCGGGAATCGGGCGCGGCTCGCACCCGGGCATTGCCCGAGGAATGGGCGCGGAGGTCCTGGGGGAGTTCGGGGGCGCGGCGGCGACCGGGGAGTTGCCCGACCTCGAGGACGTGGCGAAATCGGCCAGCTCGGGAGCAGCGGGTGCCGCAGCGCATTCGACGAGCTCCCAGCTCACCGAATCGCTACAAGCCCAGGTGTCCGGGCTGACGGCGCCGGACCTCGCGTCGCTGGCTGGCGATCCGTCCGGCCCAGGGCATCCAAGCTCCTCACCGCCCACCTCCCTCTCGCCCGCATCCTCACCGCCCACCTCCCTCTCGTCTGCTTCCTCACCGCCCACCTCCCTCTCGTCTGCTTCCTCACCGCCCACTTCCTCGGCGTCTTCCTTCCCGCCTGACTCGTCTTCGGCGACTTCGTTGCCGCCGCCCGCCGCTGCGGCACCTTCACTCCAGCCGCCTTCTTCGGTGGTGGGGTTCTCGTCTGGGCCCGACTCGTTCTCGGGATCTTCGTCACCGCCACCGTCCGCGACCTCCTCGCCCGAACTGCCCTCTCCCTGGGCCTTTTCACCTCCGCTTGAGTCGTCGCCGCCTGGCTCATCCCCGACGCTGTCGTTCCTGTCGCCTTCCACAGCAGCCTCTCCGGCAGAGGAACACGGCGGTCCAAACCTCTCCGGGATCGCACCTCCACCGCCTCAGTTCGAGGTGTCGTCATCGGGGAGCGCGGAATCATCCATTTCGACGCGCGATGCCGCACCCTCTCCTGCTTCTTCGGCACACCACACTGCTGACACAAGCGCCACCCATCCCACCGCGCCCCGGGACGCAGGCTCGGGTCACACCATGGCGCCACGCGACAGCAGCACCACCCATTCAGCGGGAGCGCGGAGCGTCGGAGTCGCAGGTAGCGCCGCCACTCGGGACGCCGGGCCTGCACCACCGCCTGCACCACCGCCCGCACCACCGCCCGCATCGCCGCCCGCATCACCACTCGCATCCCGGCTCGCGCCGAGCGATTTCGGTAGATCCGCGCGGGACGGATCCGGGGTTGTCACGCCAGGGCAACCGGTCAATCCGGGGTCCGATTTCGTCAGCACGGCCGGCGGCGATCGCGCGGATCCATCCAACGATGCTGCCGACGTACCCGCGGATTTTGCATTTGCCGTGACCGCCGGGCCTGGGCCGGCGGCGCCGTCGCCCGAGTCAAGCCGTTACCTTGAGTTTGCGCGGCAGCAGCGGGCCGCCTACGCGGAGTTTCGCCGGCAGGATGCGATCGATGCGCTCGCGCAAAAGACCGAGAGTGCTCGGCGCCGAGCCCGTCAGGCCCGCCGGTCCGCCCGGGTCGCCAGATTCCTCAAGTTCGATTCCGGCCTGGCACAGTTTTTCGAGGCTGACGTGCTGGCCGCCACCCTGGCCGCCGACCGGGCCGAGGCACAGCTCGACGCGATGCGGAACGCTCGGCCGCCAGCGGCGGAATCGGTCACGACGGTCGAGCCGCGGGACTGGCATCGCGCAAACCGCGACAACGGTCAACTCGCATCCGGCGGAGTCTCGCTCGGTAACCGCTCCATGCTCACGGGAAGTGACCATCCACCGCCGATCGACGGTACGCGCCGCTACGGCGAACGGGCCGGCCTGCGGGCGCCGCTAGCCCGCCATCAACTCGATCTCGAGAAGGCCGTGCCCCGCGACGCCGGCGGCGACCCCGTGCGCACGGCCGACCCGCGTACGCCGTACTTCCGCCTGATCAACGACGGCGGCCCGGCGGCCGACCCGACGCGAGCCATCAACTGCCAAGACTGCGTACTGTCCTTTTTCGACACATACATGCACGGGCGACCTCGCGTATCGGCGCCGCGCACCTTCGACGCCTATCAAGGTGGGGACCCGCAAAGACCCCAGTTCGGCGAAGAGATCGGCTCAGAACGCATCGAGTACGCCGCCGGCGGCCAACTCCAATCCGTGTGCCCACCAGTCGACATCCGTGACCCCGCAGCCGCCCGCCACCAGGTGGAACAGGCGCTGGTCGCCGTGTCGACACAGTTACTCACGGGCGGCCACGGCTCGTTCGCATTCCTGATCAACGCCTGGGAAAGCGGCGCGGCCCACGCCTGGGCGGCGGTCAACCAGAACGGCGAAATCCTGTTCGTAGACCCGCAGTCGGGCCTGATCGCCCCACCGGGCACCGCCTTGTACGGCCACCACGGCGTTCCACACCCCGGCAACGTGATCGCAATGGACGCGCTGGTGGTAAACGGCCACGGCCAACCAATGCCGTTCCCCACCCGGCCGGAAGGGATGTGGCGCCCAGGCCGATCAACCCTGCGACCAGGGCCGGTAGACGACACGAACGTTGACGCCGGCCCGGTGCCACCGAGCCCCCCGCCAGATCCTCCGCCGAGCCTCAAGGAACCCGCCCCCGAACTCGCACAGCCAACATTGCGGCTTTCCCACGAACCTCCACCCCAGCCGTTATCCGAACAGCCGCCGCAGCCCAAGCCCCCGCCAATTCCGGCGCCGCGCCCCGAACCCAGACCAACCCCGACGCCGCAGCCCTCACCCGGCCCACCACCACACCCGACGCCGCAGCCGGAATCCGACCCGGCGCTTCCCGCACCTCCCGACCCGGCACCCGGCCCGCCCTCGCCGACCCTTCCTCCGACCGAACCCCGGATTCCGGTCCCGCGCCGCCCGCTCGACCACCACATCACCGCTCCGGATCCTTCCCATGGCCACATCGCCAAGGCCTTCGAGGCGGTGCGCGCCCCCATCCCCGACGCCCTCACAGCCTCCCAGGTGCGCAATCCCACCGATTTCGACCGCATTGCCGCAGCGTTTGAGCCGGACCTTGTAACGCCACGAAACCCCGAGCCCAACGATCGGTTGCCGCGCCCACGACCCGACCACCCCACCGCCGAGCCAACCCCACCGCTAACAGATCCCGCCCGACCGCCAACCGATCCCGCCCCACCGCGGACAGATCCCGCCTCACCGCCAACCGATCCCCACGCCCCGCCAACCGATCGCGCCGCGGTCCCGACCCCGCGCACCCCCGACCCAGATGCCGCCCAACGCGCCAACCACAGCGACCACCTCGCCCACATCCGCGCCGCACACGAGCACAACCGCCGGACCGAACACGCCGACTACCTGATCCGCCTCGCCGAGACACAACACGCCAAGATCCACGACCTCCACCATCACGCGAACGCCGCCGACAGCGAAGGTTCCACCCTCCGGGCCGCCCGGCTCCGCGCGGACGCCCGCCTCATCCGGCAGGAAATCCAAGACCTAGAAACCCGAGCGGATTCCGTACGGTCGGGAGCAGCCGTCCCGGACCACATCGCCGTCGACCCGCCGGACTGGATCCGCCTCAACGACGACCTCGGCACATCCGCCCGAGCCGGCGTCGACACGGGCGACACCTCGATGCTCACCGGCGACGACCATCCACCTCCGATCGACCGCTCCCGCCGATACGGAAAACGTCACGGCCTGCGCCCTCCGCTGGCCGTACATCAGAAAGACCTTGAGCGGGCAATGCCGCGAGGGTCGGACGGCCGCATCCGCCGCCTGGCCGACCCCCGAGAGGGCGAATGGTTCAGCCTCGCCAACGACGGCGGCCCCACGGCCGACCCCACCCGCGGCACCAACTGCGTGGACGGCGTCCTCTCCCTCTACGAGACATACATCCACGGACGCCCCCGAGTATCGGCCCCAAGAACATTCGACGCATACGCGGAAGGCGACCCCACCCGCCCCCTCGGCGCCGAAGAAGCCGGCTTGTCCCGCATCGAGGAAACCGTGGGCGGCGAATTCCAGGGACTATGCCCCTACGTCGGATCGCTCCCCGCGGAACACGCCGGATCCGCAGTGGCCAAGGCGATGACCAACCTGCACAACCACCTCTACAACACCGGGCACGGCGCATTCGCCTTCATCGTCACGGAATCGGAGCAGGGCACGGCCCACGCCTGGACGGCAGTAAACCAGAACGGCAAAATCCTCTTCCTCGACCCACAGACCGGCTACCTCGCGGAAACCACACCCCTGTACGGCCACAAAGGAATTCCGTCCCCAGACAACGTCGTCTCAATGGACGCCCTAGTCGTCAACAACGAGGGCAGAACCAGTCCGCTGCCCTACCACCAAGCGGGCCTCTGGAGCCGCACGACTCTGGCCCCGACAGGCACCCCAGACCCGACAGCGCGGGCGGCCGAGCAGGCTGTCCTGGCCAGCCTGACCCCACCCCAACGCCAAGCATTGGAAGAATCGGTCCACGAAGCCCAGGCGACAGCACAAACAGAACTACCAAAAATGCGAGCCCTCGCCAGCGCGGTGGGCGGCCAGGTCGTGGACGAGGAACACCGGGTCAAGGCACTCGCGTCGCTCGCCCGCAAATTCGCGAAGCGCGAGGCAGCAAAGGCCACCGAGATCAACTGGTTCCTCCGAACCTCGAACGATCGGGTGCGCTTCTCTATACAGATTCCCGAAAACGGCTATGCCCGGGTGCTTCATCACGCACTCGTCCGCCTCAGCAACGAGGGATACAACATCCTGGAGATATCCAGCTTCTGGGGCGACGGACGTGGTCGCCACAATGGTCTGAACGTCACTATGACCAGCCCGAATGGATTCCGGATGGAGCTCCAGTTTCCCACTGAGGAGTCCCGCCGCGTCGGCAAATTGACCCACGAGCTATACGAGATCGTACGCCTGAGCTCGGAAACCATCACCGGCATAGAGCGAGTCGAGGCGTTCCTAGCCATCCTTGCCATCAACAAGATGCACGAGATGGCCGCGCACCAGCCAGCCGACCTCGACGCAATGGAATCAATCGTTCCGGTCGACACTTCGCTGGTGCGATGGGCGACGCGCAGCGCCGGCAAAGAACCATGGATCGAATACCGTAGGGCGTTGGCCTCCGACGGCATGACGCTTCATCAGGCACTGCACCATTGGACCCTCGCCCCGGAAGACATATCGGGCATAGAAAGGTTGGACCCAGTCGATGAGCGACCCGACCTTCGCATACCAAGCGTTCCTCGCATCGCCAGGCTCGAACCAGGTGACGAGCCTCATCGCCTTCCGAAGCCGAGCGACGGAACCCCTCGTGGCGGTGATGTGGCACGCGGCGAGGAAGCAGTGGATATACGCCCCAGGGCTGGCAGCCGGTCTCCTGTTCGACGATTCATACGCAGACGAGTCGATGAGTGTCGACCGGACAGCAGCGGAGCAGCTGTCGCGGGAGCAGTTGCATACGGAACTTCCGAGTCCGGAGCAGCTGGAAGCGATGTGCATAGAGGGCGTACGCATGAACTGGTCCTACGGCCCACCCCGGGAGTAGCGCCGCCAACCGAAGAAGACTTCGATGCCGAGGCGGAGGAGCGCCGCCTCCTAGCCGGCCTTGCCGACGACGATCGGGCCGCCATCACCGCGTCTGTCATCGAGGCGCATCGAGCGGCCGAGCGCATCTCCGGCCGTCTCCATCAAGCCGTCACCGCGCTTCGATCGCTTGGATTCGCCCCTCCCCCTGAGATCGTCGGCGAGGAGCACCGAGTCAAGACCGATTACTCGCTCGCTCGGGCGTTCGCCATCGAGTCCGAGTTCGAGGCCTTGGAGGTGCACGCATTCCTGCAGAACACCAAAGATCGCGTGCGGTTCTCCATCCAGCTCCCCGAAGACGGCTACGCAAACGCCGTCGGGGCAGCACTTGCCGAGCTCAGCAGTCTTGGCATCACGGCCGGCCGGCTGGTGAACTTCTGGAGCCCTGCGGGCCGCCACAATGGACTGAATGTCACGATGACCGATCGCGATGGTTTTGTCTTTGAGGTGCAATTTCCTACCGCCTTGTCACGCGCGGTCGGAACGGCGACACACCAGGCGTACGAAATATTCCGGTTCCGGCGAGTATCGGCCCATCTTCGCATGCGAGCCCTGCTGAGAATTCTCCAGATCAATCACGATGCTCATGTCGCCGAGCATCAGCCCGAGGGCCTCGACCGGCTGCTGATCGCCAAGACTGTGGACACCTCACTGCGCCGGTTGATGGTGGACGAGCCGGCTATGTGGCGCGAGTACGCTCGCCACCTGGAACGGCAGGGCAGGACCTTCGACGAAGACCTGGCTGACTACGGCCTCAGCCGAGCCGACGTGCTCGGTGCGACGAGATCGGACGACGAACATGGCCGACAAGCCGTTCGACTACCAGGCGGTGCTGAAGTCGGATATGTCGGGAAGGGTGACGAGCCTGATCGCTTACCAGACTTCCCCGGACAGTCCGTTCCAGGCGGTGATCTGGAGCGTCCCGAGAATGGCGTGGATCTACGCCCCCGGGCTGGCAGTGCCACTGCTCTACGACGACCAGCACCAGGGCAGGACCCGGGTGATCGATCGGCAGACGGCGGAGGAGATCGCCCGCGAGAAGTTGCGGACCGAGCTCCCGAGCGAGGAAATGCTGCTCAAGATATGCGAGGAGGGCGAGCGGATGGGCTGGGACTTCGGCCCTCCCCGCCCATAACCGACCGCCCCGCCGAGGAGGCAGCGCGGCCAAATTCTCGCCCGGGCCAGAGCCTGGGCGCGCTGGGTGTCGCGTTCCGGCCCGGTGCGCACTACCTGGAAATCTTCGGGTACGAGCACAACCGCCGGCAGGCCCAGCGACTCGGCACTTCCTTCGACGTCCGCGTTCTCGACGCCGCCCCCGACGGGCAGCCTGGTCCGGATGTGATCATCCGGGCCGATGGCGCCGACGCCGGCTCGTACGGTGGTCTCGAATGGCTTGATCCCGGGGAGCCGGCGTCGGCGCGGGATCCTGACCTTTCTCAACTGGTAGAGCGGCGACTGCGTGGGTCGTTTGGGCGGGACCCGCGAGTTGTCGTGGCTGTTGTGGACGGTGAGCGGGCCGGGCTCAGCATCGACGACGCGGTGCGGGGGATCCGCCGTGCGGTGGAGTCGCTCACGTCGGAGATTCGGCCGGAGCTGCGCATGATCGTTGTTACCGGCGATGGTGGTTACGTCGTGTGGCGCGGTGACAGAGGGACCATCACTGTCAGTCTTTGACTGCCGCTCATGACGGCGAACTTGCCCCGGGCGAGCCATCGCGCCCGGGGCAAACCCCTGCGACGGTTCAGCTTCCGCCTCGCGACGCGGTCCGAGCGGCCCGAGACAACACCTTCGGTCCACTTGCGAGACGAAAGCGATGTCACGATTGGCGTTAGACGATGGCCATGTCGACGAAGCGGGACAGGTGGAGTTGCGCCGCAACCGTCACCGTGTCTGTCGGGCCGTTACGGTGCTTCGCCACGATGAAGTCCGCTTCGCCGGCTCGGGGTGATTCCTTGTCGTAATAGTCGTCGCGGTGCAGGAGCAGCACCACGTCGGCGTCCTGCTCGATGGAGCCGGATTCACGCAGGTCGGACAGTTGGGGGCGCTTGTCCGTACGTTGTTCCGGGCCTCGGTTCAGCTGGCTCACCGCGATCACCGGGCATTCGATCTCCTTGGCGAGGAGCTTCAGTCCTCGCGACAGGTCCGCGACCTCCTGCTGGCGGCTTTCCGTCCGCTTGGGTGAGGTCATCAGCTGGAGATAGTCGATCACCAGGAGCTTCAGGTCGTGGCGCTGTTTGAGGCGGCGGGCCTTGGCTCGGATTTCCATCAGGTTCATGCTCGGGGTGTCGTCGACGAAGATGGGTGCCTCGCTGATCTCGCCCATGCGGCGGGCGAGTTTGGTCCAGTCGTCGTCGGAGAGCTGGCCGGAGCGCAGGGTGTGCAGTGGCACCCGGGCCTCCGCCGAGAGCAGGCGCATCACCATCTCGATCTTGCTCATTTCGAGGGAGAAGATGGCGCTGGCGCAGTTGCTGCGGATGGCCGCGTTGCGGGCGAAGTCCATGCTGACCGTCGACTTACCCAGACCGGGGCGGCCCGCGACGATGATCAGCTGGCCGGGGTGAAGACCATTGAGAAGCCGATCAAGATCCGAGAATCCGGTGGGTACGCCGGTCATCACGCCGCCCTGGGCGCCGACGGCTTCGATCTCGTCGAGGGTGGGTTGGAGCATGTCGCCGAGCGCGGCGAAGTCCTCGCTGACCCGCTTTTCCGTCACGTCGTAGATGGCCTGTTGGGCGAGGTCGACGATGTCGTCGACGTCGCGGCCACCGTTGCCGCCGGTGCCGTACCCCAGCTGCACGATCTTCGTGCCCGCCTCGACGAGCCGGCGCAGCACGGCGCGCTCCGAGACGATGCGGGCGTAGTACGACGCGTTCGCCGCGGTCGGCACGCTCTCGATCAGGGTGTGCAGGTACGGCACTCCGCCGACGCGTTGCAGGTCACCGGAGTCGGCGAGGGCCGCGGCGACCGTGACGCCGTCGGCTGGTTCGCCCCGGCCGTACAGATCGAGAATGATGTCGAAGATCGTGGCGTGCACCGGGCGGTAGAAATCCGGGGTTTTGAGGATCTCCACGACGTCGGCGATGGCGTCCTTGGACAGCAGCATGCCGCCGAGGACGCTCTGTTCGGCGGCGATGTCCTGGGGCGGCGTCTTGTCGAATCCGCCTTCGGTCGGGCCGCCACCGCCGGGTGGCCTGCCGCCGGGCGGGCGCCCACCGCCGGTCTGTGGCCGGGACTCGGGCCGTGCGTCGTCGGTGATCGACACTCCGACCTCCCCCTTCTCGGGTATCTCACACCACAACCGCCCGGCAGCGCCGGTCGGGCTCGTGCTCATTTCCGGCCGGTTCGCCGCTCATCACGGCAGAATCGTGGCGATCCGCCCAGCCTTGCCCGCCGAGAGCAGCCGGCCCGTCCGGGC
The DNA here is from genome assembly GCF_040682215.1 of Actinoplanes sp. NPDC051346. NCBI lineage: Bacteria > Bacillati > Actinomycetota > Actinomycetes > Micromonosporales > Micromonosporaceae > Actinoplanes > Actinoplanes sp. NPDC051346. The sequence goes on from NZ_JBFBAJ010000007.1 coordinate 198,472, forward strand.
CATCTCCACCCACAGCCATCCGCCCACCCCGAACCTCGAGGCCCGGGTGAGCATCCAACCACCGAGCCGCCCGACCCCGCCGGCAAGCTTGTCGCGGCCGTCGATGCCGCGCAGCCCGCCGAACACCCCGCCCCAAACGATCAAACTGCCTGGGTACGACACTTTCGGGTGAGCGCATCCCCGCCCGGGTGACCCGGACAACGAGCCCTCCACCGCCGGAACCTCCCGACCGGATCGGCCCGAGGGCGTGATCCGGCGCGGGTAACCATACGAACCCGCACGTCATCGGCCCAAGCAGGCCGGTGGACGAGTCTCGGGACAACCTGTGGACAACACCCCCGGTTCTGTGCGCGGCCCTGTGCACAGCCTGTGTATAACGGCTGGGGAAGCCCCCGGACGTACCGTTCTGACCAGCACTTTTGCCGTCCCCACCGTGTGGAGAGAACAAAAAGGTGCCGCTCGTGACGAAGCCATCGCCCCAGGGCGTTGCAGATCCGCTGAACGCACGTCACGCTTTTCAGGTGGACCAACGGGAGTGGGACTTCGGCGCCCGCCTGCCGCGCGGGAGGAGCGGTACGGACCCTTGGACACCCACAGACAGCCCAGAAAGTCCTGATTCCTCCCAGATTGTGGAACCCGGAGCCACCGTGTGGGGCACCGGTTCGGTCGCCGACACCGGCAGCATGCAGCCCATTCCCGAGGCCGTCGCCTGGTCGTTGCGCGCCGAGGCTTGGGCACAAAACGAGGACCAAGCGGTCGAAAGGTCCAGTTCGGGCACGGTAAGCCGGTGGTCCGACGTCGCGGCGACCGGCCGTCCGGCGATTCCCGCCGATGGCGTCGGTTGGCGCACGTCCACGTCCGAGTGGCGCGCCACCAGCGACACGGCCCGCTGGCGCCAGACGACCGAATGGCGGTCCGCCTCTGGGACCCATGGCTGGCGTCAGACGACCGAGGCATGGCAGTCCGGCGACAGCGAGAACTTCCGCCCGCCGGTCGACCCGCCCACCAGCCTGCCGGCCATCTCGGGCACGGCCTGGCCCACCCCCGACACCGTCGACCCCCCGACCGGCACGCCGCCGACCTCGGCGGTTCCCAGCTGGCAGCAGCCCGCAACCGACGCCCCGTCGTGGCAGCAATCGACCGACACCCCGTCGTGGCAGCAATCGACCGACGCACCGTCATGGCAGCAGCCAGGCGCCGGCGGACCTCAGCGCCCCGCGGACGCCACCCCGAGCTGGCAGCAACAGCGCCCGGCCGACGCGCCCCCGAGCTGGCAGCAGCCGCCCCTGACCGACGGCACGCCGAGCTGGCAGCGCGGCGAGGACCGGCCCTCGTGGCAGCAGCCCCCCGCGGAGGCCGCTCCGCCGTGGCAACAGCGCCCGACGGATCCAGCTCCGCCCTGGCAGCAGCGCCCGGCCGACGCACCCCCGAGCCGGCAGCGTGGCGAAGAGCGACCGTCGTGGCAGCAGTTCGCCACGCCGTCGGCCGCCCCCGCGTGGCAGGAGTCAGCGCCGCCCCCGCAGCCGGCCGACGCACCGCAGCCGCGCACCGAGCGCCCCTCCTGGGACAGCCGTCCGAGCTGGCAGCAGTTCACCGGAGCGGGCCGGTCGGAGCCCCCGTCGCCCTCCGATACGGGATCCTTCCCCCGGCAGACCGACCAACCGACCCGGAGCGGCCCCCCGAGCTGGCAAACCGACCAACCGACCCGGAACGGCGCCCAGAGCTGGCAAACCGACCAGCCGGGGGAGGGCGGCGGCGCGCGGCGGCAGACCGGCCGGCCGGGAGAAAGCTCGCCGAGCCGGCAAAATTCCCAGCTGCCGGCCGAGCCGGTCTCCTACGCCGCGAGCTGGTCCTCGGGCCTCGACGACGGCCGTCACCTGGTCCGGGAGGACGACCGTGCCCAATGGCGCCGCGAGTCGGCCGCAGGCCAGGGGGGCTTCGACGCCGGGTCACGCCAGGCGGGTCACCGCCGGGCCGCCGAGCCCGGATCCCGTACGAGCGGAGGCACGGGCTGGACGGAACACTCCGACGCCGACAACTGGGCGGGGCACACCGACACCGGAAGCATTCCGAGGTTCCAGGACCCGGTAGCCGACAACCCGAGTTGGCGCCAGGACGCCCCCGCGCCTGACAGTTGGCGCACCAGCTCGACCACGAACAGCTGGCAAGGCCCCGCCGCGACGGACGGCCGGCGCCCCGCCGACCCGGCCACCGACAGCTGGCGCACCGCCGACCCGGCCTCGGGCAGCTGGCGCAGCGCCGACGAGGCCCGTGGTGGCGCGCGCGCGAACGGCCGTCGAGCCGTGGAGCCCGACGCCGAGGGCTGGGCGACCAGCGGCCGGTCACCGGACGGCGACCCACGTGGCAGCGATGGTCAGACGCGCGCCAACGGCTGGCAGGGAGGCGACTCCGCCAACGGCTGGCCGGGTGGCGGAGCCGCCCGCTCCAACGGCTGGCAGAGTGCCGACTCCGTCCGCGACGACGATCAGCGCGGCGCCGGTCAAGCGCCACGCAACGACTGGCGCGGCGGCCAGGCAGCGCCCGACGACTGGCGCGGCGGCGACCAGTCAGCGCGCGACGAGTGGCGCAATGGCGACCAGGCAGCACGCGACGAGTGGCGCGGCGGCGGTCAAGCGCCACGCGGCGACTGGCGCGGCGGAGATCAGGCGGACAGCGCCTCCTGGCGCAGCGGCGACCAGGCGAGTGGCAATGCCTGGCGGGGCGACCAGACGGGCGGCGACTGGCGCGGCGACCAGGCCGACGGCGCCGGCCGGCGCGGCGACCAGGCCGACGGCGGCGACTGGCGCGGCGACCAGGCCGACGGCGGCGACTGGCGCGGCGACCAGGCCGACGGCGGCGACTGGCGCG
>NZ_JBFBAJ010000007.1:201437-237627 GCF_040682215.1 Actinoplanes sp. NPDC051346
CGGCGCGGCGACCAGGCCGACGGCGGCGACTGGCGCGGCGACCAGGCCGACGGCGGCGACTGGCGCGGCGACCAGGCCGACGGCGGCGACTGGCGCGGCGACCAGGCCGACGGCGGCGACTGGCGCAAGGGCGACCGGGCGGATGGCCCGGAGACCCGTAACGGATGGCGGAACGCCGACTCCCGCCGCAGAGACGCCGAGCAGCGCCCGCCGGCCGACCCGTGGGCCCACAGCGCCGCCGAGACGGGCGTCATCCCGATGCCGCTCCAGCCGCGCGAGGGCAACACGGGCTCCTGGCGACGTGACTCCGACGAGAGCCGGGAGCAGCGCGGCGACGGCCGACGCGGCCGGGCGGATCGTTCCGACACCGGTTCCTGGCAGCGTGAGCTCGAATCCGCCCCAGGCTCATGGCAACGCGACGCCGAGACCGGCGATGGTGGTCCGCGGCGCCGGGACGCCGACCCGGGCGACGACACCGGCGGCTGGCAGCGTGATCCCGAAAGCACGCGCGGGCGCCGGCCCGGCCGTCAGCGTGGCCCGGAGGTTCAGCGTGAGCCCCGCCGCGGCCTGGACGCTCAGCGCGGCGCGGGCGCACCCCGCCGGGACGGCGCCGCGGCGTACGCCCGCAGGCGCGAGCCCGACACCAGCTGGCAACGCGAGCTGGAATCCGGAAGTTGGCACCGCGACCCGGAGTCCGACGTCTGGCTCCGCGACTCCGACACCGGACAATGGCACCGCGCCGAGGCCGACGACGACGAAGACGACGAGGACGACCGGGACGACGATTCCGGGCCACGCCGCCGGTCCCGCCGCGGCGGCGTGCCGGGCGGTCCGCTGGCGATCGAGAGCGGGGAAGCGGCGCGGCGCGGTGAGGGCCGCGAGGGCGAGTCCGCGCACCGGCAGAGCGCCGCGGACGACGAGGACGGCGCCCCCGGTCGGCAAGCCGGTGGTCGTCGACGAGCCCCCGAGGGCCCGCTGCAGCTCGGCGCCAGGGCGGAAGCCCCGGTCGCCCCCGAGGTGCACCGCCGTGACGACGAACCGGCGGCCCGACCGGTGTCGAGCCGCCCAGCACCGTTCGAGCCCGAATCCCGGCAACGCGATGCCGGCACCGCGGCCCGCCCGGTCTCCGCGGCCCCGGGCCGCTGGGACGACCGCCCGGCGTCGGCACCCCCGGCACGCTCAGACGACCGCCCGACGTCGGCACCCCCCGGCCGCTGGAACGACGACGCACCCCCCAGCCGCCGTGACGACGACGCACCCCCCAGCCGCCGTGACGACGACGCACCCCCCAGCCGCTGGGACGACGACCGGCCGATGTCCGCTGCCCCTGGCGGCCGGCGGCGCGGTGCCGAGCCGTCGGACGACGCTCCCGCCTCGGCACCGCCGGCCGACTGGCGGCAGATCGGCGGCGCGGGCGCAGCCCGGCCGGTGTCCGCCAGGCCGGGCGGTAGGCGCAGCCCGACCCGCGGCGGCGATCGCGACCCGGAGCCCGGCGGCGACCGCAACCTGGAAAGCGGCCGAGAGCCCCACCGCGAACGCAACCCCGGGAAGCGCGCGCCAGGGCTCGACACCGAGCGCCTCTCCGGCCCCCGCGACGATCGCGACAACCGCGACAACCGCGACGACGGCGACAGCCGCGACCCGGGGCTCGGCACCGAACGCGGTGCCGGCCCCCGCAGCGCAAGAGGCTCCGGATACAGCGGAGGGCAACGCCGCGATAGCCCCGCCGCGCCGGTCTCCGCTGAGCCCGGCGCTTGGCGTGCCGGCGCGCAGGCCGCGGCCCGGGCCGACTCGTGGCGCAGCAAGCTGCGTGCCGAGCAGAGTGGGCTGGGATCTTCCGACGAGGCGGCCACGCAGATCAAGCCGGCGTCGGGACGGCAGGATCAGCCGGGCCGGGGCGGAGCCACCTACCGGGCGGGTGGCTCGGGAGACTGGCGTCGGGAGCTCCACGCCGAGAGCGACCTCGCCGACGGTGAGTCGCGGCGTTTCGGAACGAGCGACTTCGTGCGGTTCCGGCCGCCGTCGAAGACCGGGGCCTCGGCGTCGGTCAAGGTGCCGGCCGCCAACTCGGCTTCCGAGGGCATCACGCAGGTCATTGAGCGTACGGGTGCGAACTGGCAGAACCCGCCGGACACCGAATGGCCGCCGCGCGGCGCGGTCATGGCCTCCTCCGCGGGCACGTACGAGCGCCGACCGGTCAGCACGTTCTCGGCGGCCTCCACGCGGCAGAGCGATCTGCTGGAGCCGGAGGAGGAGTTCGAGGAGGAGTCCGGCGGTCCGCTGGCGGCGGTCGGTTACACCGTCGTCTGGTACGGCGTGCCGGTGGTGCTCTTCGTGCTCTACATGCTGGTGCTCGACGGCAACCAGCGGGTTCACGCCCTGGGGACGCTCGCGGACGCGGCACCGCAGTTCGGCCTGTCGTTGGTGCTGAGCATGCTGGTGGCGGTCGGCCTGCGCTGGGCGAGCGGCTCGTGGAAGGCGGCGAGCGTGGGACTGGCGTCGGCGGTGGTCGGCGGTGGACTCGCGACGGTGTTGACGTCGGCCATCACCGGCCAATCGCTGAGCTGACGAGCAAATCCCGTACCAAAGAAAAAGCGCGCCACCCCCGAGAGGGTGACGCGCTTTCCTGGCGCGGGTGTTACTTGGCGGCCACGACGTTCACGGGGAACTTCGCGGTCACCTCGGGGTGGAGCTTGACCTGGACCGTGTAGGAGCCCGTGGTCTTGATGTGGCCGGGCAGCTCGAGGCGGCGCCGGTCCAGGGACGGACCGCCGGCGGCCTTGACCGCGTCGGTGATCTCGGCAGGGGTGATCGAGCCGAACAGGCGGCCGCCGTTGCCGGAGCGCGCGGTCAGCGTGACCTTGAGGCCCTCGAGCTGGCCCTTGACCTCGTTGGCCTGGCCCAGGTCGCGGATCTCGCGGGCGTCGCGCGCCCGCTTGATGACCGTGACCTGCTTCTCGGCGCCCTTGGTCCACTGGATCGCGAAGCCCTGCGGCAGTAGGTAGTTGCGGCCGTAGCCGTTCTTGACCTCGACGATGTCGCCGGGGGTGCCGAGGCCCGACACCTCGTGGGTGAGGATGATCTTCATCTCGGTGCCTCCCCTCAGCGCGCCGTGGCCGTGTACGGCAGGAGCGCCATCTCGCGGGCGTTCTTGACCGCGCGGGCGATCTGCCGCTGCTGCTGAGAGGTCACACCGGTGACGCGGCGGGCACGGATCTTGCCGCGGTCGGAGATGAACTTCCGCAGCAGAGCGGTGTCCTTGTAGTCGATGTAGGTGATCCCGTCCTTGTCGAGCGGGTTCACCTTCTTCTTCGGCTTGCGCAGTGCCGCAGCCTTAGCCATTGATCTAACTCCTGAACTCAAGAAAGCCCGTTACGGGCTCAGAAAGGTGGCTCGTCGTCGAAAGAGGAGCTGCCGCCACCGCCGGAGCGGTTACCGGAGGCCTGGGCCGGGGCCGCCGTCGCCCACGGGTCGTCGAAGTTGGAGGAGTTGCCGCCCCCGCCTCCGCTGCCACCGCTGGACTGCCGGTTGCCACCACCGCCGCCGCCGCCGAAGCCGCCGCCGCCACCGGACCTGCTCATCTTCTGCACCTTCGCCGTGGCGTAGCGCAGGGACGGGCCGATCTCGTCGACCTCGAGCTCGTAGACGGTGCGCTTCTCGCCCTCGCGGGTCTCGTAGGACCGCTGGCGCAGCCGACCTTGCACGATCACCCGAGAGCCACGCTGTAGCGACTCGGCGACGTGCTCGGCGGCGTCACGCCAGATGTTGCACGCGAGGAAGAGTGGCTCGCCGTCTTTCCACTCGCCCGACTGCTTGTCCAAGGTCCGCGGCGTCGACGCGATGCGGAACTTGGCGACCGCCGCACCCGAAGGGGTGAAGCGCAGCTCAGGGTCGTCGGTCAGGTTGCCGACGACCGTGATGGTGGTTTCTCCTGCCATGATCTTCTCCTCGCCGCTTCTCTCGTTCGCGCAAAGGCTCTCAGAGCCCTACGACAAAAACGAGGATCAGCGGGTCTCCGGCCGGATGACCTTGGTACGCAGGACGGACTCGTTCAGCTTGAGCTGACGGTCCAGCTCCGCCACAGCCTCGGGCGTAGCCTGCAGGTCCGCGACGGCGTAGATGCCCTCGGACTTCTTGTTGATCTCGAACGAGAGCCGGCGACGGCCCCACACATCGAGCTTCTCGACCGAGCCACCCGCGTTGCGGATCACGTTCAGGAACGTTTCGAGCGACGGGGCGACGGTGCGCTCCTCGAGCGAAGGGTCGAGGATCACCATGAGTTCGTAATGACGCAAGACGTCTCACCTCCTATGGGCTGAACGGCCACGGTCTCTCCGTGGCAGGAGGTCTTGTGTCGCTCGCAGAAAGAAACCGTGGGCGGTTGACCCACGGCGGCCTACTGCGAACCGAGTCAGCATACCCGCGCCGAGCTGGGCAACCAAAAAGAGAGCCCCGTCCGTGGACGAGGCTCTCTGATCTGAAGCCGCGGGGCGTCCGGTCCGCATTCGCTGGGTGGGACCTGGGGAGGAACGACCACACCGATGAGGTTGGAACGGCCGCCCCGCGGAGCTTGTGCCGATGAGTCTACGCGACAGTTGCCCGAGATGCACGTTGCGACACGATTGCCCGAATTGCCCCGACTGTGACGCCGAGCACTAAAACCGCCGCGACAAGCGCGAGCAGACCGATCGGCCGCGGATCGGACATCGGCCGCATCGCCGCGACCGGCTCCGCCGCGGCGATCTCCATCGCCGGTCCGGCCGCCTGGGCAGGCACGGCCTCCGTCGTCGCCACCTGATCCGCCGTCGGTACGCCGGCGAGCAGCGTTTCGTCCCCACCCTGCGGCATACCGGAGAGTCCGGGAACGCCGCCTCCCGCCGTACCCCGCAAAATGGTCGTCTTGGATCGCGAAGCGTGACCGCCCAACGGCATCGACCCGGGCTGAGCGCCGGCCTGACCGCCGACCGCGGGCGGCTGCGCCGCGCCGGGCCGCACGACGACCGTGCCAGGCGCCGCCGGACGCTGCGTGGCGGGGATGCCGCCGGCCGGCTGCGATGACCCGCCGCCGGGGGTGGGCGCCGAATCCGGCCCGGACGGCGCCGCGGCACCGCCCCCGGTGGCTCCGTCCGAGGGCGACGGGATCGGGTTGGGCGTCACAGGTGAGCCGGACGGCGTGGCCGTGACGAGCACGGGCGTGGCCTGGTCGGTGATCGCGCAGCTCGGGTCGAGGGTGACCGCTGTCGTCCCGCGCCGGAACACCACCTCGGTGGCGCCATCGTCTGGAATGGAACCCTGCGAGGCGCCGTTGAGCAGCAGGTTCGCGCCATGGCCGGTACGGTTGACCACCCGTACGGTGCTCTCCGCAGGCACGGTCATCGAACCCACCGACGGCGTGGACTTGCAGGACAGGCCCAGCATTCCGCCGCCTTCGAAGACGACCTGCCGGCCGGCCTCGCCGGTCTGCTCGGCGTTTGCCGTACCCGTCGTGACGATCGCCGCGCTCAGCAGAAACCCGCCCAACGCAATCGCTGTCACCCGGTGTCGGACTTGCCGCGACATGCCACCATCCTCAAGCTTTTGGGTGCAATACCCTCGATTAACGACGCCTCGTTCGGCACGGTGACGCACTCGGTGGCCGTCCCGCGACGATGGGTGAGCGTCGTACCCGCGTCGTAGGCTCGCTCCATGCGCATCGGAGCCCACGTCGACCCCGCCGATCCCCTCGAAGCAGCCGCCGCCCGCGGCGCCGAGGCCGTCCAGTTCTTCCTGGCCGACCCGCAGGGATGGAAGGCCCCGGCACCCCGGGCCGACACGGCGGCATTGAAGGCGTCCGACGTGGACATTTACGTCCACGCGCCATACGTGATCAACGTGGCGACGCTGAACAACCGCATTCGCATCCCCAGCCGCAAACTGCTGCTCACCCACGCCCGCGCGGCCGCCGAGATCGGCGCCCGCGCGCTGATCGTCCACGGTGGTCACGTCAACGCCGGCGATGACCTAGCCGTCGGTTTCGACAATTGGCGCAAGACTTTCGCGTACGCGGAGAAGGAGGGCGGCCTCCCCCTCCCGATCCTCATCGAGAACACGGCCGGCGGCGACAACGCCATGGCCCGCCGCTTCGACAACCTCGCCCGCCTCTGGGACGCCGTCGGCGAGTTCGGCGCGGGCTTCTGCCTGGACACTTGCCACGCCCACGCCGGCGGCGAAGACCTCATGAACATCGTGGACAGGGTCAAGTCCATCACCGGCCGCATCGACCTGATCCACGCCAACGACTCCAAGGACACCTTCGACTCGGGCCGGGACCGCCACGACAACCTCGGAAGTGGCAAGATCGACCCAGAGCTGGTCGTAGCGGCGATCCGAGCGGCGGGCGCCCCGGCGATCGTCGAGACCCCCGGTGGAGTCGAAGGCCAGTCCGCGGACATCGCTCTCCTGCGGGAGCGAGCAGGCAGCTGAAACCAGCGGCACGAGGGAGCGGGATGACGACCGAGCGGCCGCAGGTCGATGCTCTGGGAGATGCGGCTTCTTCCGAGGGCCGGAAATCCACCACACCCGACGTAGAAAGTCCGACCGCGCCCGGTCCGACCGCGCCAGATCCCGGTCCGACCGCAGCTGGTCCGTCCGCGCCTGGCCTGACCACGGCTGGTCTCACCGCGTCCGATCCCGTGCCGACCACCCCTAGTCCCACCGCTCCTGGCCCGACCGCGCCTGGCCCGACCGCGCCTGGTCCAGCCACGTCTGGTCCAACTGCCGCTGGGTCGACCGCCGCTGGTTCGACCGCCGCTGGTTCGACCGCCGCTGGTTCGACCGCGGCTGGGTCCGCCGAGGGTGGGACTTCAGCCGAGGCCGGGGTGGGGGAGCGGGCGGAAGATCGGCCCCGACTTCGGCGGTGGGCCGGGCTGCGGCGCGGGCGCGGCGGGAAGGCGACCGACCCGGCGGAAATGGGACGCGGGCTACGGCCCGCTGTGCCGCCTCGGCCCGCCGACGCCGACGTCCTGGCGACAGACACCACGGCGGGCGAGACTCATGCGAAGGGCAGCAAGATCGCCGATGAGTCCACCGACGGCCACATCAGCGGCTCCGCCGTGTCCGCAGGCTCGGCCTCGTTTGGCGGCTCCACCGCGTTCGCGGAGCCGGGCGCGGCTGTTGGCTCCGGCGTGGGCGGTCAGCCCGGCGTGGCCGGCGGCTCCGATGCACCCAATGGCTCCCGCGCGGCCGGAGGAGAACTGGCCGGTGGCGGCCTAGCCGGGGGAGAACCGGCTGGAGGCGGCCCGGCCGAAGGCGGCCCGGCCGGGGGAGAACCGGCTGGAGGCGGCCCGGCCGAAGGCGGCCCGGCCGGAGGAGAACCGGCTGGAGGCGGCCCGGCCGGAGGCGGCGGTATGCCCGGCGGCGTTGGTGCGGCCGGTGGGCGCTTTCGTCGCCGGAAGCAGGCGTTGCCGACGGCGCGGCCGCCTGGCGCTCCTCCCGACCCCTGGACCGCGTTCGTCCAGACGCCCGAACGCCGACCCGGCCGCATCCGTCGCGTCTTCCGGGCGGTTGGACGTGCTCTGATCCACGAGTACGCCTTGGTTGTCTACGGTTCCTTGCTACTGGCCGTGATGATGACGTGGCCCACGCTGCGTTATCCGATGCACACCGTCCCGCAGGACCTTTGGGATCCGTCGCGGCAGGCGTGGCAGGTCTCCTGGGCCGGGCACGTGCTCCTCACCGATCCCGCGCGGCTGTGGCAGGCCAACGCCTTCTTCCCGGAGCGCTACGGCTTCGCGTTCGGCGACAGCCTTCTCGGCTATGCGCCCGCCGGGATGCTCGGAAGCGGCCCGCTCGCCGCCGTGCTGAGATACAACATCCTTTTCGTCCTCGCCCACGCTCTCCTGGCGATCGGCGGCTATGCCCTGGTCCGCCAGCTAGGCGCCGGACGAACGGGCGCGGCGGTCGGGGCGGTCGCCTTCGCGTACGCGCCGTGGCGACTCGCCCAGGAGGGCCACCTCGACATCATCTCCGCCGGTGGAATCCCGCTGGCCCTGGCGATGCTGGCACGCGGACACGGCTGGTCCCTGCGGTACGGATTCCGCCCCGGCCGACGGCACGCCGGTTGGGCGGCGGCCGGGTGGATCGTCGCGGCCTGGCAGATCAGCCTTGGGTTCTCGCTCGGGTTGCCGTTCGCCTTTGTGCTCGCCGGCCTCGCCGTAGTCGTCACGTGCGCCGTCATCCTGCGATGGTTCCGTCGGCTACGGCCGTGGCGGCGGCTACGGCTACCGCTTTGGCGACTGCGACGAGTGCCAGCGGCTGCGGTGCCCGCGTCTCCAACAACGGCCGACGCCACGATAGAGGCAACAGCGGGGGCCGGGGCGACTGCCGGGGCTTGGTCCGGTTCAGGGCCCGAGGTAGGAGCTGCGTCCGGGACCGGGGTAGCGCCCGGGGCCGGAGCGGCGGCCGCAGTAGGAGCAGCGGCCAGGCCAGGAGCAGCGGCCGGGGCCGGAGCAGCGGCCGGACCAGGAGAAACGGTCGGAGAAGGAGCAGCGGTCGGGGCCGGAGCTGCGGCCGGAGCCGGGACTGCGGCCGGAGCCGGGACTGCGGCCGGAGCCGGGACTGCGGCCGGAGCCGGGACTGCGGCCGGAGCCGGGACTGCGGCCGGAGCCGGAACCACAACCGTAGCTGCGGCCGGGGTAGCGGCAGGCAACGGGACTAAGACCGAGACAGGGGCTAAGGCCGGCGCAGCGGCAGAGGCTACGGCTCCGACCGAGATAGCGGCTCCGACTGGGACAGCAGGGCCGCAGCCGACGGCAGCGCCGTCAACTCCTGGGGCGGTAGCGGCACCGGCGGGAGTTGCTGCGGCGGCGAAGGCGGCCGTGTTTGGGTGGCGGTTGCTGGTCACCGATCTGCTCGGTGTGCTGATCCTGGCGGGGGTTGGCGCGCTCATCGCGCTTCCCTATCTGCGGGTGGGCGACACTACGCCGGCGAAGACGGAGATCGCGTTCTTCTCGCCGCCGATCCACAGTTTGTTGATCGGGCCGGCTGAGTCCCGCATCTGGGGCGCGCCGCACGCCGTGGCTCGGGAGTCGTTGGCGTGGTCCGCCGAGATGGCTCTGTTGCCGGGTTTCGTGCTCTACGCCCTGGCCCTGGTCGGGTTGTTCTTCTCGGTCTGGCGCGTGTGGCATCGGCTGATCCTGCTCGTTGCTGTCCTCGTCAGCGCGGTCTTCACTCTCGGCACGACGTTCTTCGACGGACGCTGGACCTATCTGCCGCTCTTCGGGCACCTACCCGGGTCCTTCGGCGTTCGCATCCCGGGACGGCTCATGCTCTGGGTCACCCTGTTCCTGGCGATCCTGGCCGCGGGCGCGGTGGCCGAGTTCGTCCGCCGCGCCGAGCAGCTGGCGGCTTCGAGGATGCCGCCTCGGCCGGGGCCGTGGCTTCGGCTGGCGACGCTCGTACCGTTGCTGCTGGTGTTGCTCGAAGGGTGGAACGCGACCGCCCATCCCGTGGTGCCGGCGCAGCCTGCCGCGATGCGTACGGTGACCGGGCCGATGCTGGTCCTGCCCACCGCGGCGCTGAGCGACCAGACGGTGATGCTGTGGTCGACGAGTCGCTTCCAGAAGATCGCCAACGGTGGCGGCGGTTTCGCGCCCCAGCACCAGGCGGAGTTGCGCCGTTCGGTGACGAGTTTCCCGGATGCGACCAGCGTGCAGTATCTCCGCTCGCTCGGCGTCGGCACTGTTCTACTGCTCCGGACCGAGGCCGCCGGTACGCCGTGGGACCGCGCGGGCGACCGGCCCGTGGACGCGCTCGGCATCACCCGCGAAGACCTCGACGAGAACTCGGTGCTCTTCCGCCTTAGCTGACGATCGTCGCCCCACGTCCAGCTCACCACCGGACAACATCCGACGCTCATCACCGGACATCACCCAACGCAAGGCCCCGCGCGGCCCAGATCGCGCAACAACCCCACACCGGCTAACGCCAACGAACACGCGACGCGGAATGCCGCTCGTGGGTCGCCGCTCGTGGGTCACCGGGTGGCGGGTCGCCGACGGGGACGGCGACCGCGACGAGGACGGCGACCGCAACCGCAACGGCGACCGCGACGGCGACCGCAACGGCGACCGCGACGGCGACCGCGACGGCGACCGCGACGGCGACCGCGACGGCGACGGCGACGGCGGGGACGGGGACGGGGACGGCGGGGACGGGGAGGGGGACGGGGATCGTCGGCCGTGCGGAGACGAACAGCAATCGCCCACCCGACGAAGAACCGACGGCCGACCAGCAACCAACGGACAGCCGGCCCGGTACTCACCGCCGGCACCGCAGGCCCCCGCTGACCTACCCGTCAAGCGACACCCGACAAGCAATCGACAACCTCACCAGCAGCGACCGTCATCCCACCGAAGTCGGCGCCAAGATCTCCGATGTGGATCCGGCACGGCCCCTTACGCCCAGGTTCTGGCGCAGTGTCGAGGTCCATTTCGCGTCCGGTGCGTCGTTGAGAACACCGCCGTCCGGGTCGTCCGGGTAGATGCGGCGGACCACGTCGAGTTCCGGTCGCCAGATTTCGCGGACCACCAGGGCGCACAGGATCGCGACCGTGATCAGTCGGAGGGTCGAGGCGAGGACGAATGTGCCCTCGGGGATGACCTGTTTGCCTCCCGCTCCCAGGAGCTCGGCGTAGAAGGCGGCGAAGTAGCCGATCTCCGCGACGGTCCAGGCGATGATCGCGCCCCAGCGGGGGCGGGCCAGGACGATCAGGGGTAGGAGCCAGAGGACGTACTGCTGGGACCACACCTTGCTGAAGATCAGGAAGGCGGCGACCACCAGGAAGGCGAGCTGGGCCAGGCGGGGGCGGCGGGGGGCGAGGAGGCAGAGCGCTCCGATGGCGGCGCAGGCGAGGATCGTCAGGGCGTACGTGAGGGTGTTGAGGGCCGAGACGTTGTCGCTGAGCCATTGGAACGGGCCTTGATCACCGGCGGCTCCGGTGTCCCATTTGCCGTCGAGGTAGCGGCCGATGTACCAGAGGGTGCCCCAGTCGATCGGGCGGGTGTCGTTGAGTTCGAAGAAGCGGTTCCAGCTCGTGCGGTAGAGGATGGCGATGGGCAGGTTCGTGGCCAGCCAGGCGAACACCGCCGCGCCGAGGGCGAGGAGGAAGGCGCGGATTCGTTGGGAGCGTAGGGCCAGGACGAACAGCGGGCCGAGGATGAACAGGGGCCAGAGTTTGGCCGCGCCGCCGAGGCCGAGGAGGAGGCCGGCGATCAGCGGTTTTCGGCGGGCCCAGGCGAGGAGGCCGAACATGGCCAGCGCGATGGCGAGCAGGTCCCAGTTGACCGTCGCGGTGACCAGGAGGACCGGCGACAGCGCGAAGATCGCGGCGTCCCACGGGCGGCGGCGGCGCAGGGCGAGGAGGACGGCGACGGACGCGACGGCGAGGATCGAGAGGACCAGCGCGTTGGCGTTGTAGAACCATCTGCCCTGGTTGATCGCCGGGTATCGCTCACCGAGGGCGTGCACCGGCAGGCCGAGTGCGCCCATGAAGTAACCGGTGACGACCGGATATTCGACCGGGTGGTCCCGATATGGGACCTTGCCCTCGTTCAGGCCTTCCGCGTAGTAGAGCGCCAGCACGTCGGTGTAGCAGAAGCGCGTGTACTGGACGTTCTTCTGCCAGTCACCGTCCTGGCAGGGTGATTTCTGCACCCAGCTGGCCGCCAGGACCAGGCAGACCAGGGCGAGGATGATGCGCTGCGCCGTCCAGAAGTGGCCGCGGCGCGAGGTTGGCGGGACGGCGTGCTCGCCGACCGGTCCGCCGATTGCCTGCGAGAGGCCGCGGACGAACCCGTCCGATTCGGCGGGCAGATCGGTCCGGTCGGTGTCCGGAGAAGGCGCGCTCATGACTCCGCATCATGCCGCATCCCTCCCATCCATGGTCTTTCAGCACAAGCGACATGCGAACGGAAAGGGCCCGTCGCCGAGGCGACGGGCCCTTTCCAGCAGATCGGGTGCGACGGGTCAGCCTCCGCCGTCCGCTCGGTCCCCGTCGACCTGGCCGCCACCGGTGCCGGTGTCATTGCCTGTGCCGCCGGGGAAGGTGACGATTCCACCGTTGTTCTGGCCGTTGGTGCCGCCGCCGTCATTCTGGCCGCCGTTGTTGCCACCGCCGTTGTTGCCACCGCCGTTGTTGCCGCCGCCGTTGTTCGGGCACAGGTCTGGCAGGAACTCACAGGCCGGGTTCTGGCCCTGGCCCGGGTTGGTTCCGGGCTGGGTCACCGGCGGCGGTGGCGGCTGCTTGCCGTTGGCGAACGGGCTCTTGTCGTCGCCGGTCGGGACACGGGGCGGGAACTGCTCCTGCTCCATCTCCTTCACCTTGGTCACGGCGTTGATGAAGTCTTCCCAGATCTGCGCCGGGGTGCCGGAGCCGAACATGTCGCCGCCGTTGGGCTCCTTGAGCTTCACCTTGTTGCCGGAGCCGCCGACCCACACGGTTGCGGACAGCTGCGGGATGCCGCCGACGAACCAGCAGTCGCCGCTGCCTCCGTCGAATTCCCAGGTGCCACTCTTGGCGATCGACTGGCGGCCGTTGCGCAGGTTGTTGCCGGACTGTCCGGGGATCTTCGCGAGGACGCCCTCGAGGTCCGCCATGTGTTCCTGGGTGAAGACCTGCTTCGGCTTGGACTTCTCCGCCGCGACGATCTTCTTCTTTCCGGTCACCTGATCGACGGCCTCCACCTTTTTGATGAAGTGGGCGTCGTTGCGCGCGCCTCGGTTGACGATCGTCGACACGCCCTGGGCGTGTTCGAGCGGTGAGACGTGGTACTGACCGAAGGCAACCTCGTTGTCGAAGTAGCCCTTCTTCTTCCACGTCGAGGCGTTGGTGTTGTTCAGGTCGACCACCGGGCCCTCGTCCGGCCACAGGTGTTCGAGGCCGGCGTCACGGGCGGCCTCGATCACCTTCTCGCGGCCGATGCCGTCGGCGATCCAGTAGAACGGGAAGTTGTACGACTCGATGGTCGCCGTTTCCAGGTCGCAGAACTCGATCTTTCCGCGGCAGATCGCGCCCGGCGTCCGGCCGGCGTTGCTGATCTTCGTCCCGTTCGCGCGCTTCTTGGTGCCGTCCCAGGTGGTCTTGAAGGAGATGTTCTCCCGGAGGGCGGCGGCGAGCGTGTAGATCTTCATGGTCGAGCCGGGCGACTGCCCGCGGCCGCTGAAGCCGGTGCCGTCGCCGTTCAGGTAGCTGCCGTAGTCGGTGCCGTTGGGATCCTCACCGCCGAAGTAGCCGAGCACCCGCCCGGTCTTCGGGTCGATGCCGATGACCGCGGCCTGGTAGGTCTTCGGCCGACCGTTCATCGGGGAGCTCTCTTTGTTGCGCGAGCCGGCCTCCTCCGCGGCCTTCTGCACCTCGGGGTCGATCGTCGTGGTGACCGTCAGGCCGCCGCGCTCGAACTCGGCGTCGGAGATGCCCATTTCGCGCAGCTCAGCGTTGACGTGGCGCATGATCATGCCGACCGGCTTGCCGTCGGCGCACGTCTTGCACTTGTTGGAGCTCGTGGGCTTGACCTTGGGGTACTTACGCGCCGCGTACACCTCGGGAGTGATCCACTTCTCCTCGAGCATGTTCTGCAGCGTGTAGTCCCAGCGGCCCTTCGCCGCCTCCGGATTCACGTTGGGGTTGTACCCCTTGTGGCCGGTGGCGGGGTCCGGGTTCGGCTGCTTGATGATCGACGCCAGCACCGCGGCCTCGTACGGCGTGATCGCGTTCTTGCTGCCCGGCGGCGTCATCACGGACTTGCCGAAGTAGCCCTGCGCCGCCGCCTCGATGCCGTACCTGCCCTCACCGAGGTAGATGTAGTTCAGGTACATGCCGAGGATGTCGTCTTTTTCGTACCTGTCCTCAAGCTTGCGGGCGATGACGGCCTCACGCAGCTTGCGGTTGACGTTGATGCCCTTGAGGTCCGCGGCGTACCGGGCGTACTGCTGGGTGATCGTGGACGCGCCCTGCAGGTCGTCGCTGACGAAGTTGTTCCAGGCGGCGCGGGCGATGCCCTTGAAGTCGATGCCGTCGTGCCGGTAGAAGTTCTTGTCCTCGGCGGCGACCACGGCGTGCTTGACGACCTCGCTGATCTTGGCTTGCGGGACGACCGTGCGGTTCTGGTCGCCGAGCTTCGCCAGCACCGCGCCCTTGCTGTCGAGGATGACGTTGGTCTGCGCCTCCTCCCGCTGGGCGGGCAGCTCGACGTCGTCGAAGAACCAGGTTCCGCCGACGACGCCGACGCCGAGCAGGATGACCACGACGGCGGCCGCGGCGGTCAGAATGTTCGTCCGGCGCCGACGCTTGGCGGCCTTGGTGAGGATCTTCTGGGCCTCACCCCGACGGCCGTGCGGCTCGTCCGGGCCCGCGCCGCCACCGACGGCGGGAGACACCGGACGCACCGCGGCGCGGGCGACGGAGACGCGGCCCGGCGCGGCGGCAACGGGTGCCGAGGCACGGCCGCCCACCCGGGCGGAACCCACAGTGCCGCCGCCCACCGAGGCACGACCGCCCACGGAAGCACGACCGCCCACGGAAGCGGAACCGACGGATGCGGCGCCACGCGGAGCGGCGCCGCCGACCGTGGCGCGTCCGCCTGCCGGGCGCCGGTATGCGTCGGGCGCGGGGCGTTCGTCGTAGCCGGACGGGTCGTCGTCAGGCGTGGAAGCAGCGGACGGCCCGGGCACTCGGGCCCGGGCGCGTGCAGACTGCGAATCGCCGTACGAGTTCATTCGGTTACACCTACCGGTCGCGGTGGCGCACCCGGGGAGCCCTGGAGGGGCTCACGCCGGCAGCGCCACGAGCGGACAATTTGGGCTGCATCCCCGCAGCCACCCTGACGGATGTCAAAAATGACCGATCGCGGCGCTGGATGCCCGTATCGGTCGGGGTCGTGTCGCCGTTAGCGACGTTGAGGGCCATCACTGTCGACCCTTCCGGCGAAGCGACGACGACCCTGTCTCGTGGTGGCGGCCCGAGGCGGACGAGGCGGCAGCCGCCACGCCCTGGTGAGGTTCGTCGGGATGAAGCGCGTCCCTGCCCAGCAGGAACTGCTCGATCAGGTGGTTCCACGCGCAGGTCTGGCACACCTCGACCACGAAGACCTGGAACTCACGCAGTGTCATCGCCAGGACCGGCAGCTCGGCGAGCTTGCGGGCCTGGCCGGCTGACTGCTTCAGCTCGTCGCCATAGATGTAGTGCACCAAGGTGAGGTTGTCTCGGCGGCAGACCGGGCA
Organism: Actinoplanes sp. NPDC051346; assembly: GCF_040682215.1. Classification (NCBI taxonomy): domain Bacteria; kingdom Bacillati; phylum Actinomycetota; class Actinomycetes; order Micromonosporales; family Micromonosporaceae; genus Actinoplanes; species Actinoplanes sp. NPDC051346. The sequence goes on from NZ_JBFBAJ010000007.1 coordinate 216,693, forward strand.
GCGCTCATCGGTCGGCTCGCCGTGGAACCGAGCCGCGTTTCTCAGGTACGGCGAGGCATCGCAGACTTCGAGCGTCCCAATCTTGCCGTTGTGCAGGTCACGCAGCAGCACTCGCTTCTGTAGCGAGTAGTCGACGACCTGCCGCTGCGTGCGCATGGCGAAGAGAGTACGCGGTCGGCACCCGAACGGCGACCGCCATCACGCAGCGTGGCGTGGCGACCGCATGGCATGACCGAATGTGCCCCGGCGAGGCCGGGACCGGAGGGGCATGCCCGGCAAAACCAGTATGACCCACAGCACCGCCACAAATTATGGACAAGGAGGGCATGCCCGGCAAGCAGCCCGGCACCGCCTTGCCATCCTTCGCACCCCGATCTACGGTGACGATGTATCGGCCCGATACATCGACTCCAAGGAGGTGGCCCGCGATGCTCGAACTGGCGATTCTCGGCCTCCTCCAGGAGGCCCCGATGCACGGGTACGAGCTGCGCAAAGAGCTCGCCACCAAGCTCGGCACCATCCGGGCGGCCATCAGCTACGGCACTCTGTACCCGACGCTGAAGCGCTTGCACGCCGCCGGCTGGATCAGCGAACAGGCCACCGAGACCGACATCGTGCCGCCGATGACGAGCAAACGGGGCCGGGTTGTCTACAAGATCACTGCCGAGGGCAAGGAGCGGTTCGCCGACCTGCTCGCCCAGGCCGGGCCCGAGACCTACGACGACGCGGGCTTCGGCGTGCACTTCACCTTCTTCTCCCGCACCGACCGGGCCACCCGGCTGCGGATCCTCGAGGGCCGGCGGCGCCGGATCGAGGAGCGCCGGGAGGGTCTGCGGGACATGCTGTCGCGCGCCGGGGACCGGCTCGACGCGTACACGCTGGAACTGCAGCGACACGGACTGGACGCCTGCGAGCGCGAGGTCCGCTGGCTGGAGGAGCTCATCACCAACGAGCGCTCCGGCCGTACCCCTTCCTGCGTCGACGCCGCGAGCGCGGCCGGCGCGGAGGGCGGCACCACCATCTCCGCCGCCGATCAGGCGGTGGGGGCACCCCCCGTAACACCGGCTCCGCACCAGGACCGGCCGTGATGAACAAGGAGGCAAACGCGATGGGCTCCGTCCGCGTCGCCATCGTCGGTGTGGGTAACTGCGCCTCGTCCCTCGTGCAGGGCGTGGAGTACTACCGCAACGCCGACCCCAACGACCGCGTTCCGGGTCTCATGCACGTGACCTTCGGCGACTACCACGTATCCGACGTGCAGTTCGTCGCGGCGTTCGATGTGGACGCCAAGAAGGTCGGCATGGACCTGTCCGAGGCGATCGTCGCCAGCGAGAACAACACGATCAAGCTGACCGACGTGCCGCCGACCGGCGTCACCGTCCAGCGTGGACCGACGTTCGACGGCCTGGGGACGTACTACCGCGAGATGATCGAGGAGTCGTCGGCCGAGCCGGTCGACGTCGTCCGGGCGCTCAAGGACGCCGAGGTCGACGTCGTGGTGGCCTACCTGCCGGTGGGTTCCGAGGAAGCCGCCAAGTTCTACGCGCAGGCCGCGATCGACGCCGGTTGCGCGTTCGTCAACGCGCTGCCCGTCTTCATCGCCTCCGACCCCGTCTGGGCGCAGAAGTTCACCGACGCCGGCCTGCCGATCGTCGGTGACGACATCAAGAGCCAGGTCGGCGCCACCATCGTGCACCGCGCGCTGGCCAAGCTGTTCGAAGACCGGGGCGTCGAGCTGCTGCGCACCTACCAGCTCAACTTCGGCGGCAACATGGACTTCATGAACATGCTGGAGCGCAAGCGCCTGGTCTCCAAGAAGATCTCGAAGACCCAGTCGGTCACCAGCCAGATCCCGCACGAGATGTCGAAGAGCGACGTGCACATCGGCCCGTCGGACCACGTGCCGTGGCTCGACGACCGCAAGTGGGCCTACATCCGGCTCGAGGGCCGCAGCTTCGGCGACACCCCGCTGAACGCCGAGCTCAAGCTCGAGGTGTGGGACTCCCCGAACTCCGCCGGTGTGATCATCGACGCGGTGCGCGCGGCGAAGATCGCCAAGGACCGCGGCATCGGTGGTCCGATCCTCTCGGCCAGCTCGTACTTCATGAAGAGCCCGCCGGTGCAGTACAGCGACCACGACGCGCACGCCGCCGTCGAGGCCTTCATCAAGGGCGAGATCGAAAGCTGAGTCGCCGTCGGCAGTTCGAGGGGCCGGACCGCAGGACGGTCCGGCCCCTCGGCGTCGACCGGGCGATCCGGCCCTCGACGTCGACCGGGCACAGGTCTCGATGCCGGCCGCAGAAGACGGCTCAGGTCCGCGCCGGCTGCGGGTTCACCAGGGACGTATCAAGAATGCCGAGACGATCACGGTCACGAGGGTGCCGCCGACCAAGATCCGGACTGCTCTCGGCAAGCGGGGTAGCAGCATCACGGAGACTCCGGTGAAGCTGACAGCCGTCGCTACGACGGCGCACAGGATCAGCTCCTCAGCGGTGACATCGACGAACAATCGGAACAGGTGGACTCCCGTTGTGGCGGTCAAACCGCCGACGAATGTCACCGTCGGCGCGCGCCATGCACCGATGACCATTGCCAGCACGACCCAGCACACGGCGGCCATCAGCCCTACCATGAACGCGCTGGCAGCCAGCGATCCGAGCGCTTCTCCAAGGCAATGGAACTGATCATCCGGGTCCGGGACACAGTCGACCTTGGACTCGGACTGCACCACCGGCACAGTGCAGGCGGCCGCTACCGCGCCGACGAGCGCCGGACCAAGCAGCAGCCTCACCCCAGAGACCGCGCCTTTGCTGTGCCGCACGTTCGTTTCGGTCATGGCGACATTGTGGCGACTCCGCGCATGCTTCAGCTCCAAGCCTTTTCGAGGGCGACGCGGGCCTCTAGCTCCAGCAGATGTCGCTTGCGCGGCAGTCCGCCACCGAAGCCGACCAGCTTGCCGCCCGCCCCGACCACCCGGTGGCACGGCACGATCACCGGCACGGGGTTGCGGTTGCAGGCCGTGCCGACCGCCCGCGCGGCCCCCGGATCGCCGAGAGCCGTCGCGATGGCGCCATAGGTCCGCATCTCGCCGTAGGGGACGCGGGCGATCTCACCCCACACCGCACGCTCGAAATCCGACCCGCCGCGCAGCTCCACCGGCACGGCGAAGTCTGTGATCGTTCCGGCGAAGTAGCGGGCGAGCTCGTCGAGGACCGGATGGGAGCCGCTCGCCCACGAGGAAGAGGCGCCGAAGCGGACACCGATCACCGTCCCGGCGTCGAGCTCCACGCCGAGCGGGCCGATGGGTGAGTCCATGAGATGCCGCACCCGAGGATTGTGCTCCTCGGGTATGACATCCGTCAGATGTGGCCGTTCTCGCGGGCCCAGCGCAGCAGCTCCGCCTCGGCCTCGTCGCGGTCGAGCGGGCCGCGGTCCAGCCGCAGCTCCTTCAGGTGCCGCCAGGCCTGGCCCACGATCGGGCCGGGCGGCACGCCGAGCAGCTCCATGATCGCGTTGCCGTCGAGGTCGGGCCGGACCCGGGCCAGGTCCTCCTGGGCCTGGATGCGGGCGATCCGCTCCTCGAGCGCGTCGTAGTCCGCCGCCAGCGCCGCCGCCTTGCGCCGGTTGCGCGTCGTGCAGTCCGACCGGGTCAACTTGTGCAGGCGGGGGAGCAGGTCGCCGGCGTCGGTCACATATCGCCGGACCGCCGAATCGGTCCACTCGCCCCGGCCGTACCCGTAGAAACGCAGGTGCAGCGCGACCAGCTCGACCACCTCGGACATCACGTCCTTGGGGTACTTCATGGCCTTCATCCGCTGCTTGGTCAGGCGCGCGCCGACCACCTCGTGATGGTGGAAGCTGACCCGCCCGTCACGGCCGACCGCCTTGGTCGCCGGCTTGCCGACGTCGTGCATGAGCGCCGCCATGCGCAGGATGAAGTCCGGGCCGGTGTCGCCCTCGAGACGTACGGCGTTGGCGACCACGATCAGCGTGTGCTCGTAGACGTCCTTGTGCTGGGCGTGCTCGTCGATCTCCAGCTTGAGGCCGGACAGCTCCGGGAGGAACCGGTCGGCGAGACCCGTCTCGACCAGCAGACGCAGGCCGCCCACGGGATCCTGGCCGCACAGCAGCTTGGTGAACTCGTCGCGGATCCGTTCGGCGGTGATCCGGTCGAGGTCGGCGGCCATCGCGGACATGGCGGACAGCACCGCCGGATCAATGGCGAACCGGAGCTTCGACGCGAACCGGGCGGCCCGCAACATCCGAAGTGGATCGTCGCCGAAGGACTCCTCGGGCCGCGCCGGCGTCTTGATCACGCCGGCCGCCAGGTCCTCGAGACCGCCGTACGGATCGGTGAAGACGTGCCCGGGCAGGCTGACCGCCATCGCGTTGATCGTGAAGTCGCGTCGGCGCAGGTCGTCGAGGAGGTTGTCGCCGTACTCGACGACCGGGTTGCGGGTGACCCCGTCGTACGCCTCGGCGCGGAACGTCGTGATCTCGAGCCGCAGCCCGTCCTTCTGGATGCCGATCGTCCCGAACTCGCGACCGGTCTCCCAGATCGCGTCGGCCCAACCCTTGACCACGGCGAGGGTCTGCTCGGGGCGCGCGTCGGTGCAGAAATCGAGGTCGTCACCGAGGCGGCCGAGCAGCGCGTCGCGCACCGAACCGCCCACCAGGTGCAGTTCATGGCCGGCGGCGCCGAAGCGGCGCCCCAGCTCGTCGGCGACGGGGGAGACCCGGAGCAACTCCTGGACGGCGTTGCGCTGGGCCCTATTCAAGACAGACATGAGGCGACCAGGGTATCGAGCCTTCGGTGCGGTCATGGGTGGTGGGTGGGCGGTCCGCGGACGCGACGGGCAGGATGGGTGTCGTGCCCGTTTCCGAGGCGCTGCGCCGCCTCAGCGAGGACCCCCGCTTCTGGTCCTTCCTGCGGGACGGCACCGGCGCGGCCGAAGATCCCGATCCCGTCGAGCTGCGCGTCCACCTGCCGATCACCGGCGGGTACGGCCTCGTGCTCGATCTTGACCTGGTCACCGGCGAGCAGACGCTGGGCCTGCGCGAACCGGCGACCAGCGAACCGGTGCAGCTCGGCTGGGCGGCGCCGGGCCGGCCGTGGCCCGCGGCGTTGCGGTGGCACGAGCTCGAGCTCTGCGCCCGGGTGATCGCGTTGGAGGATCCGACGCTGCCGCATCCCGGCCTGGTCGTGGCTTTGCTGGGCCAGTTCGCGCCGGTCACCGAGGACGACGACGAGACCACGGTCGCGGCGGTGCGCGAGGCGGCGTACCGCTCGCTGCGCCGCGACGTGCCGGCTCCCACGCCGGCCGGCCCGGAACAGACCCCGCTGCCGCTCTTCGCGGGCGACGACTGGTGGCCTCGCCCGCCCGTGCCCTCCCCGCAGGTCCTCGACGAGGCCGCGATCGCGGCCTACACCCTCCCGGCGCCCGCGCATCTCCAGGTCCGCGGCGGCTCACGCTTTCCGCAAGAAGGGCTTTCCGAGTTGGTACGCCGGGCAGCACGCCGACTGTCCCGGCTCCCCGAGGAACATTGGTACGCGGCGGTCCGCCCGCTCGCCCGGCACATCGCCGACACCGGCGACCTGCGTCCGGTCGGCGCCCTGCTCGGCGAGCTGACCGAGGCCGGCTGTGACCATCCGACCGTGCTGGACGCGCTCAGCGAGCCCCTCGTCCCGCTGGAGGCCTGCTGGATGGTCGAGACGTTGGCCGGGGCGACGCCCGGCACCCTGGTGCGCCACCACGTGTGACCGGCGGCGGTGCGATCCGCTGCGCCGTAGGGCGTCGCGACCAGCCTGGTTAGGGTGGCTTCTGTATCCGTACCCCTGGGGAGGTCTTGGTGAGCGGCGGCCTGTACCGCAGCGCGCACGCCGCGCCCGACGGTGAGCCGGAGCCGTCCGACGGCGCCATGGTGATCTCCGTCGACAGCACGGGCACCCTTCCCGCCGCTGCCGGCGACCAGGCGCTCCCACCCGAGTTCATCCCGACGACGGGCACCGAACCGACCGGCGGCACCGTCTACGGCGGCGCCTCTGGCGGCGGAAGCGGAGGCATCGGCGGCGGCACTGTTTATGGCAGCAGGACCGACGGCAAACAGGCCCAAGCGGACGCCGCCGACGCGTCCGAGGAACGCCCCGCCGACGAGGATCGCGGCACGGCCGGCAGCAGCGCCATCATGGCGGCCGGGAGCCTGGTCAGCCGGCTCATCGGGTTCGTCCGCAACATGCTCATCGGCATGACGCTCGGCAAGGCGATCGGTGACCCGTACACCAGCGCCCAGTTCCTTCCGATGCAGGTCTACGAGCTGCTGCTCGGCGGCGTCCTGTCCAGCGTCCTGATCCCTCTGCTGGTGCGCCGGCGCAAGGCCGACCCGGACGGCGGCGAGCTCTTCACCCAGCGGCTGCTGACCCTGGCGGTGGTGGCGCTCGGCGCGGCGACCGTGCTGGTCACCGTGGCCGCCCCGGTGATCACCACGATCCAGTCCAGCTCCCGGGCGACCGCCGGCTACCAGGACCTGGTCACCTCGCTGTCGTACCTGATGCTGCCGATCATCTTCTTCACCGGCCTGTCGGCCCTGATCGGTGCGGTCCTCAACGTGCGCGGGCATTTCGCCGCGCCGATGTGGGCGCCGATCCTCAACAACCTGGTGGTCATCGCCAGCTGCGGGGCGTTCATCCTGTTCTTCGGCACGGCCGACGGCCTGACGCCGAAGGACATGACGCCCGGCCGGATCGCCCTGATCGGCGGCGGCACCCTCCTCGGCATGGTGGTGCAGGCGGCCGGTCTGCTGCCCGCCCTGCGCAAGGTCGGCTTCACCTTCCGCTGGCGCTGGAACCCCCGGGCTCTCGGCCTCGGCGAGGTCGGCGGGCTGGCCGGCTGGATGCTGGTGTACGTCTGCGTCAACCAGATCTCGGTCTTCCTCGTCGCCCGGATGCTGAGCGGCATCGCCGGCGACAGCAATGCCAGCCTGCTGGCCTACAACAACGTCTTCCTGCTCACGATGATGGCGCACGGCATCATCGGCGTGTCGGTGATGACCGCCCTGCTGCCGAAGATGAGCGCGGCCGCCGCCGAGGGCCGCTACGCGGACGTCAGCGCCGACCTCAGCCGCGGCATCCGACTCACCACGACGGCTCTCGCCCCGATCTGCGTCGTGTACGGCGTCCTCGGCGTGCCCATCGCGGTCACCCTGTTCCAGGGCGGCGCGCTCAGCTACGACCAGGCATTCGCCACCGGCGGGGTGCTCGCCGTCGCCGCGTTCACGGTGATCCCGCTGTCGGTCAGCTACCTGTGCACCTTCACCTTCTACGCGCTCCAGGGCAACCGCACCGTCGCACTGATCAACATGCCGGTGGTGGCGTTGCGGATCGCGGGCTACTTCATCGTCGCCGAGGTTCTCGGGCAGTCGCTCACCGCGGCGGGCATGACCGCCGCCAACGCCGTCTCCTACCTGGTCTCGGCGCTGATCTCGCTGAGCCTGCTGCGGCGCCGGATCGGTCGGCTCAACCTCGGTTCGGTCGTCGGCGGGCTGCTGAAGGTGCTGGCCGCGGCGGCGGTCGCCGCGGCGGCCGGGCTGCTGGTGGTCCACCTGCTGCCGGGCGGCGACACGCCCGGACGCCCCGCCGCGGCATTGCAGGTCGCGGTCGGCGGTGGGGTGATCATGCTGGTCTACCTGGCAACGGCCGCGCTCCTCAAGGTCCGCGAGGTACATCAGGTCATCGGGACGGTACGCCGAAAAATCGGGCGCTGATCGCTGTGGACAAGGCTGTGGATAACCCGCTGAACAGCCGGGTCCGCCGCGCCGACCGGCTCGAACAATGCCGGCGTACGGCCTCTGACGGGTACCCCGCGTGGGGATGACCTGTGGGACCTTGGCCGGGGACGGGTAAGGTCGGGGGCGACACTTGCGGACCACCGAGGGAGGACGGGTGACCCAGGTCGGCGAAGGCCACGAGACCGCGGCCGACGAGGCCGGACCGGTCATGACCTTCGGTGCGCCCACCGTCGGTGAGATCCTGGCCGAGCGCTATCAGCTCGAGGAGCACGTCAACAACGACAGTGCCGGGCGCCAGGTCTGGCGGGGCATCGACGTCATCCTCCGGCGGCCCGTCGCGGTCGTGCTGCGATATCCGGGCGGCGAGTCCGCCGCCGAGATGCTGCAGGCGGCGGTCGACGCGAGCCGCGTGATCCACCCCAACCTGGTCGGTGTCTACGACGCCATCGATGAGGGCACTCGGGCCTATGTGGTCCGCGAGTGGGTCGACGGTGAGGCGCTGCGCGAGTTCGTCTCGCGGGAAGGCCCCCTCGACCCGGCCCGCGCCACAGCGATCGCGCACTCGATCGTCGACGCGCTCGCCGCCGTGCACGCCACCGGCATGGTCCACGGCAACGTGCACCCCGGCACCACGCTGATCGCCGACGACGGCCGCGTGGTCCTGGCCGACGCCCGGGCCGACTCGGCCGACAGCATCGAGTCCGACATCCGCGCCGTCGGCGGCATCCTCTACTTCTCGCTGACCGGCCGCTGGCCGCACGCGGAGGTCGGTGCCTCGGCACTGCCCGACGCCCTGCGCGACGGCGACGGCGCCGCCTCCACTCCACGGCAGGTCCGCGCCGGCGTCCCGGCGTACCTCGATGATCTGACCATGGACCTGCTCAACAAGGACGTCGCCGTCCCCGAGGCCGAGGCGCTCACCGCCGAGCTGGCCCGCCTCGACGCCGCCGACGAGGAATACGACGACGCCGGTCCGCTGCGGTTCACCCAGGGCAACTCCGCCGAGCCGGCCCGCAGCACCCGGCAGATCGTGGTGGGCGTCGCGGCTCTCGTCGTCATCGCGCTGATCGGTCTCGTGTTCGGCATCCGTGCGATCAGCAACTCCGGTAAGGAGCAGTCGCCCGGAGCCAGCCAGGCCAACACGGCGCCGCAGGGTGGCAACCAGGGCAACGCCGACCAGGGCAACGCCGGGGCCGGCCCGCAGGGCACGCCGAAGAAGGTCGCGCTGACCGAGAGCATGGTCCGCATCGTCGACCCGCCGAATGGCGGGCGCGGCGACTCGGGCGAGGCCAAGTTCACCGTCGACGACAGCAAGGAAACGGGCTGGGAGACGCAGCGCTTCAACCAGTCCGACTTCGGCAACCTCAAAGACGGCATGGGCGTGCTGATCAACCTGGGTTCGCCGCGTCACCTGAGCGATGTCCGGGTCGAAACCTCGGCGCCGGGCGTTGCCATGGACATCCGAACGGGCGCCAACGACCCCGGCAACACCTCTGCGGGCGACGACCAGATCGTCAAGACCTACAAGAAGCTCGGCGACGACGACACCGGCAGAAGCGACGGCACCAAGAGGATCTTCCCGGTCTTCGACGCCACCCAGACCTATCAGTACCTGTTGGTCTTCATCAGCGACCTGCCGGCCGCCGACGACGGCGAGGGCGGCTACAAGGTCGAGGTGACCAACATCGAGGTGTACGCCACCGACTGATCGGAAAGTCTCCCGCGGGCAGACGACAAGCCCTCCGCCGAATCATCGGTGGAGGGCTTTTCCGTGCCGGCGACAACCGCGCCACGCCGTCCCTTGCTCTCGGCGGGTCGAGGGCGGTCCGGGGTCACCTTGACGCGACGGATGAGGCCCACGTGGGAGGCGCGAGCCCGGCGTGGCTCGGCTACATTGCTGGCGTGACTTTCGGCGACGCACTCGATGCCGCGGACGGCTCTGGACCGACCGACGCCGAGCTCCTGCGCGCCCACGTCGACGGCGACCCGCACGCCTTCAACGAGCTGGTGCGGCGCCACCGCGACCGCCTCTGGGCCGTCGCCCTGCGCACGATCGGTGACCGCGAGGAGGCAGCCGACGCCGTCCAGGACGCGCTGCTCTCCGCGCACCGCAGCGCGGCCCGCTTCCGCGGAGACTCCGCCGTCACCACGTGGCTGCACCGCATCGTGGTCAACGCCTGCCTCGACCGGATGCGGAGGCGGCAGTCCCACCCGACCGTTCCCCTGCCGGACGGCACGCACACCGACGACGGCGGCCTCGGCAGCCGGCCGGAGCCGGTCGCGCCGACGCAGGACCACGACACCGCGCTCGTGGTCCGCGCCGCGCTGGCGGCGCTCCCGCCGGAGCAGCGGGCCGCGCTCGTGCTCGTCGACGTGCAGGGCTACCCGGTCATCGAGGCCGCCGAGATCCTCGGCGTAGCGGAGGGCACGATCAAGAGCAGATGCGCCCGGGGACGCGCCCGGATGGCGTTGGCCCTGGGACACCTGCGGACGGGTTCCGAACCGAGCGGCCCGGCCCGGGGAAGGGCTTCCAGCGGCTCGGCCGGGAGTTCGATCGGGGGTTCGGACGGCGGCTCAGCCGGGGGTTCGGCCGGCGGGTCGGCGGGCGGCTCGGTCGGGGATTCGGCCGGCGGCTCGGTCGGGGGGTCGGTCGGGGGGTCGGTCGGGGGGTCGGTCGGGGGGTCGGTCGGGGGGTCGGTCGGGGGGTCGGCAGGCGGCTCGGTGGGCGGCTCGGCGAATGACGCGGCTCGCGGCTCGGTCGGCAGTCCGGCGAACAGCTCGGCCCGAGGCCCCGCCGGCGGCTCCGGCGGCGGCTCGCCGAACAGCTCGACCCGGAGCGCTGCCGGCGGCTCTTCCGGCGGCTCGGGGAACAGTGTCTTCCGGGCGGTTGGAGAGTCGTCCGGAGAAGACGGCAACGCCGGGAACCCCGACGGCTCCGGGCGCGTCTCAACGGGGTTGGGTGCGACGGTGCCGCACCCGGTGTCGAGGCCGCTCCCGGCCTCCGGTGACAGAGGGGACCAGGCGTGACCGGGGCAGAGTTCAGTGAGGTCGACTTCGACCTGCTGGCCGACTATGTCGGCGGCGCGCTGGACGGCACCCCCGACGAGGCCGTGGTCTCCGCCCTGATCGTGGGACATCCGGCCTGGCGCCGCGCGCACGCCGAGCTCTCCGGAGCGACCGAAGCCATGACCGCCGCCCTTCAATCGTGGGGCGCCGAGCCGGAACCGATGCCGGCCGACGTGATCATGCGCCTGGACACCGCGTTCGCCGCGGCGAACGCCAGCGACAAACCAGGACTCGCGGCGGCCACGACCGCCGACGCCGGGATCAGACGCGGGCCGGCCGCCGACGCTGACGCCGGGCAGCTAGCCACGGGCGCCGACGCCGGGCACCTGACCACGGGCGCCGACGCCGGGCGGATGACCACGGGCACCGACGCCGGGCGGATGACCGTAGATACTGACGCCGGGCTGGTCGGCGCCGACGCCGGGGACCGGGGCGTAAAGGCTGGCGGTGTCACTTCCGGGGTCGGTCGCCTCGAGCCGGGTCGTGATGGTGTTGCTCCTGTCCGGCATCTGGTCGCCGTACCAAATAAGGATGAGCGACCGACCCGGCGCGTGAGGTGGGTCGCGCCGATGGGGATCGCGGCCGGGTTGGTGGCTTTCCTCGGGTTTGGGATTTCGCAGTTCGGTGCGGGGGAGTCGCGGGAAGCCAGCACGTCGGCCGCGGATTCGGCTGCCGGGCAGGGTGCTTCGCGGGGGCAGGCCGGGATTCTCTCGTTGCCCGCGGGGCCGGCTCAGGTGCTGGCCAGTGGCACCGACTACACCGCGGAGACGCTCACGCGGGCCGCGTTGCCGTTGGCCACGGCGGACTCCGGGCGCACCAGGACCGGCGCGCCGCCCCCCGGGGAGGAGCCCGTCGCGCCGTTGATCGACGCGTCCGAGGCCGGTGCGGCGCAGTCCGGGGCGCCGCGGGCCGACGAGCCGGAGACCGACGAGTCCCGGAAGGCGCGCGGCACGGCGGGCGAGGACAAGGCCGAGATCAACGCCAACGGCAACGACCCGCTGCAGCGACTGCGGGTGCAGGAGATGCTGCTGGCCTGCATCGATGCGATCTCCGATGCCAACCAGGCCGGCGCTGTCACCGCACAGAGCATCGACTACGCGCGGTTCGAGGGAGATCCGGCGCTGGTCGTGAAATTCACCGCGTCCAATGGGACGTGGGTCTGGGCCGCCGGGGCCGACTGCGGCACGCCAGGTTCCGGCGCCGACAGGCTCGGCGCCGTGAAGGTAGGCTGATCGGACGTCCGCTCGTGGTGAGGACCCCCACTATGTCGGGGCCCACAGAGCATGACGCGGGGGAATGTTGCTCTCCTACCATGACGTTCAAGCGTGCGATGTCGCCGGTGCCCCGGCGAACCCCAGACTGAGGAGTCGGCAGTGGACGAGGTCCGAAACCTGATCATCATCGGCTCGGGACCGTCTGGTTACACCGCGGCGCTCTACGCGGCCAGGGCAAACCTCAAGCCCCTGGTCATCGAGGGCGTGCAGTCCGGTGGCGCGCTCATGACCACCACCGAGGTGGAGAACTTCCCCGGTCACCCCGAGGGCATCATGGGCCCGGAGCTCATGGACAACATGCGCAAGCAGGCCGAGCGGTTCGGCGCCGAGTTCGTCACGGACGACGCGACCCGGGTCGAGCTGGGTGACAAGCCCACCGAGGCCGGCACCGAGGGCCTCAAGACCGTGTGGGTCGGCGACAAGCAGTTCTTCGCCCGCGCGGTGATCCTGTCCACCGGTTCGGCGTGGCGGCCGCTGGGCGTGCCCGGCGAGCAGGAGCTGCTCGGTCACGGCGTCTCGTCGTGTGCCACCTGTGACGGCTTCTTCTTCCGTGGCCAGCACATCATCGTGGTCGGCGGCGGCGACTCCGCGATGGAGGAGGCCACCTTCCTCACCCGCTTCGCCGAGAGCGTCACGATCGTGCACCGGCGCGACTCGTTCCGGGCCAGCAAGGTCATGCAGAAGCGGGCCCTCGACAACCCGAAGATCAAGGTCGAGTGGAACTCCGCGGTCCAGGAGATCCTCGGCGACGACGGCAAGGTCGTCGGCGCCCGCATCCGCGATGTGAACACGGGTGAGACCAAGGTGCTCGACGTCACCGGCGTCTTCGTCGCCATCGGTCACGACCCGCGCAGCGAGCTGTTCAAGGGTCAGATCGAGCTGGACGACGAGGGATACGTCAAGGTCGACCACCCGAGCACCCGGACGAACCTGCCCGGCGTGTTCGCCGCTGGAGACCTCGTCGACCACACCTACCGTCAGGCCATCACGGCTTCCGGCACCGGCTGCGCCGCCGCGCTGGACGCCGAGCGCTTCATCGCATCGTTTATTGAGCTGTAGACCAGGAGGTCCTAGTGGGAGCAACCAAGGCCGTCACCGACGCCACATTCGCGAGTGACGTGCTTCAGTCCGACAAGGTGGTGCTTGTCGACTTCTGGGCCGAATGGTGCGCGCCGTGCAAGAAGGTCGACCCCCTGCTCGCCGAGATCGCCACCGAAATGGGTGACAAGGTCGAAATCGTGAAGCTCAACATCGACGAGAACCCGGAGACGGCTCGCGCCTACCGGGTGATGTCGGTGCCGACCCTGACCCTCTTCAAGGGCGGCGAGCCGGTGAACTCCGTTGCCGGCGCCAAGCCCAAGGGTGCCCTGGTCACCTTCATCGAGTCCGCCCTCTGAGCAGGCATTCCCCAACGCCCCGCGTCCCTGGTGGGATGCGGGGCGTTGCCCGTCATGAGGCGACGCACGGAGCCGGCGTCGACGCCGGGCCCCCCGTGACACCTGGGGGTACGCTCCCAGGGTTGCCCCTTTTTACCTTTGCTAGGGAGCCGCGTGTGCGCTCGATCCGACGTGGAGACACCGGACCGGCCGTCGAGGAGATCCGGTCGATCTTGGTGGGACTCGACCTGCTGGAGATCGGCGGCACCGAGTACGACGACGCGACCGAAACCGCCGTACGAGCCTTCCAGCAGAGCCGAGGAATCAACGTCGACGGAGTAGTCGGCGCCGAGACCTGGGCGGCGCTGGACGGCGCGCGCTGGAAGCTCGGGGCTCGCACGCTGTTCCACTCCGTACCGACGTCGCTGGTCGGCGAGGATGTCCGGGCCCTTCAGGAGCGGTTGCTCGAAATGGGTTTCGACACCGGGCGGGCCGACGCCATCTACGGCCCGCGTACGGCCCGGGCGGTCGCCCAGTTCCAGCGCGAAGTCGGCCTGACCCCGGACGGCACCTGCGGCCCGCAGACCATGAAAGGGCTCCGCCGGCTCGGCCGCAAGGTCGTCGGCGGCCGCCCCAACTGGCTGCGTGAGGCCGAGGCCTTCCGGAAGTCCGGCTCCAGCCTCGTCGGCAAGACCATCGTCATCGACCCCGGCCATGGCGGCCCGGAGGATCCCGGCATCGTCGTCCCCGACGGACCACTGCGCTGGACCGAGGCCGACCTCGTGTTCGACATCGCCGCCCGCCTCGAGGGCCGCCTCGGCGCCGCCGGCATGCGCGTCCACCTGACCCGCGGCCCCAAGCCGGCCCAGCGGATGACCGGCCAGGAACGGGCGACGCTGGCGAACAGCCTCGGCGCGGACCTGCTGATCTCCCTGCACATAGACGGGCAGGAGACGGCGACTGCGGACGGGGTCTCGACCTACCACTACGGCACCGGCAGCGGCGCCACGTCGACGGTGGGGGAGCGCCTGGCCAACCTGGTCCAGCGGGAGATCGTCGTACGCACCGGCATGCGCGACTGCCGCATCCACGCGAAGACGTGGGAGCTGCTGCGCCTCACCCAGATGCCCGCGGTCCAGGTCGACCTGGGCTACCTCAGCTCGCCGGTCGATCGCGAGCGGCTGGTGGTTCCGCAGTTTCGGGACCAGGTCGTCGAGGCGCTCCTCGCGGCGGTGCAGCGGATGTACTACCCGGTGGAGGCGGACGTGCCGACGGGCTCGATCGACGTGCGGCAGCTCAGGCTCGCCCTGGCTTCCCGCAACACTCCCTAACTTTCCGTGGAGGTCGTCGCGGTCACCGGGCGGACCGGGCGCAGGAGTGTTTCGGGGCTCATCGAGCCGAGCAGCTTCTCGAGCGCGTACTCGACGTCCGACTTCCACGACAGCGCCGTACGCAACTCCAGCCGCAGCCGCGGATAGCGCGGATGCGGGCGTACGGTCTTGAAGCCCACCGACAGGAAGAAGTCGACCGGCGCGACGCACCCTTCCTCGCCCTCGCCGGCTTCCCCGAACTTCGAGTCCCCGAAGGCCTCGATCGCCTTCACGCCCCGCTTCGTCAGGTCACGCGCCACACCCTGCACGAGCATGCGGCCCAGCCCGCCCCCGGCGAACGCGGCCACGACATGCGCGGTCATCAGCAGGGCCGCGTCGGCGCTGACCGGTGATGTGGGAAAGGCCATCGACCGGGGCACGTACGCCGGCGGTGCGAACATGACGAAGCCGGCCGGCATCCCGTCGACGTAGGCGAGCTTGCCGCACGAACCCCACTCCAGCAGCGTCTGCGAAACCCACGCTTCCTTCTCGAGACCGGGGTCGCCGGTGGCGCACGCCCGCTCGGCGGAGACCGGATCCAGTTCCCAGTAGACGCAGCCCCGGCACGGCCGGGGCAGGTCTTCGAGCGTGTCGAGGGTCAGGTTGACCAGCCGTCGCGACATGGCGGGACCCCTTGAGAATCGGTGAGCAATCCGGACTCGCGGCACGGTCCTCTTCACGTGCTCGTCCGCGCCCCCGGACGGATCCTACGCCGCAATCGCCTTGAACGGGAGCGGATCGGACTCCATCGGATGTGCCAGGGTCGAAGCGTCAGACCTAACATTGACGCATGACTGGCACAACTCAAGACGACTACACCGATCGCTATGCCCGCCGCGTCCGGGGGATGACGACCTCGGAGATCCGCGCGCTTTTCGCCGTCGCCAGCCGTCCGGAGGTGGTGTCGCTCGCGGGCGGATCGCCCTATGTTGCCGCGCTCCCGCTCGACGCGGTCGGCGACATGATGGGACGGCTCGCGTCCGAGCTCGGCACGACAAGCCTTCAGTACGGCATCGGCCAGGGCACGGTCGAGCTCCGCGAACGCATCTGCGAAGTCATGACCCTGTCCGGCATCGACGCCTCCAATGGCGCGTCCCCCGACGACGTGGTGGTGACCGTCGGCGGACAGCAGGCCCTCGACCTGGTGGCACGGCTCTTCCTGGACCCGGGCGACGTGGTGCTCGCCGAGGGGCCGACATACGTCGGCGCACTCGGCGTGTTCCAGGCCGCCCAGGCACAGGTGCGGCACCTGGCCATGGACGCCGACGGCCTCATCCCCGCCGCCCTCGAGGCGGCGATCGTCGAGGCGGGTGGTCGCGCCAAGTTCCTCTACACGATCCCGACCTTCCAGAACCCGGCCGGCGTCACCCTCACCGAAGAGCGCCGCGAGCAGATCCTCGACATCTGCGAGCGGCACCGGCTGCTGGTGATCGAGGACGACCCCTACGGAACGCTCAGCTTCGAAGGTGAGGCGCCGCGGCCGCTGCGCGCCCGCCGTCGCGACGGCATCCTCTACCTCAGCACGTTCTCCAAGACCTTCGCGCCGGGCCTGCGGGTCGGATGGATCCTCGCCCCCCACGCCGTACGCGAGAAGCTCGTCATGGCCAGCGAGGCCAACATCCTGTGCCCCAGCGCCTTCGCCCAGGGCGCCGTGACGCAGTACCTGTCGACCATGCCGTGGCGTGAGCAGATCAAGGTGTACCGCGAGATCTACCGCGAACGCCGCGACGCCCTCCTGAACGCCCTCGACGACCTGATGCCGACGGGCACCACCTGGACACGCCCCGCCGGCGGCCTCTTCGTCTGGGCCACCCTCCCCGAGGGCCTCGACTCGAAAGCGATGATGCCGCGCGCCATCGCCGCGCGCGTCGCATACGTGCCGGGCACCGGCTTCTACGCCGACGGCACCGGCGGCGGCAACATGCGGCTCAACTTCTCCTTCCCGCCGCCCGCCCGCATCCGCGAAGGCGTCCGCCGGCTCGCCGGGGTGATGGAACAGGAGCTCGCCATGCGAGCGGTCTTCGGACCCACCACCCCCCACCGCCGTCGTGGCCCGGCCGCCGCGGACACCCCCGGCCCCGACTTGGCATGATCAATCCCATGGGTACGTCCACAGATCCGACCATCCTCGTCCTCGCCGGAGGCCTCTCCTACGAGCGCGACGTCTCCCTGCGCTCCGGTCGCCGAGTCCTGGACGCGCTACGAGCCGCGGGCATGTCCGCCGAGATGCGCGACGCGGACGTAACCCTGCTCCCGACTCTCCGCGACGACCCCCCCGACGCTGTGGTGATCGCCCTCCACGGAGCAACCGGCGAAGACGGATCCCTGCGCGGAGTCCTCGACCTCTGCGGCATCCCGTACGTCGGCTGCACGGCGGCGGCATCCCGACTCGCCTGGGACAAACCGTCGGCCAAGTCGATGCTGCGCGAGCAAGGCATCCGCACCCCCGACTGGGTGGCACTGCCACACGACCGCTTCTCGGAGTTGGGAGCGGTGGCGGTCCTCGACCGAATCGCCGACCGCCTCGGCCTGCCGCTGATGGTGAAGCCCGCCCAGGGAGGCTCCGGCCTAGGAGCATCCGTCGTGCGAGAGGCAGCAGACCTCCCGGCGGCCATGGTCAGCTGCTTCGCGTACGACTCGACGGCGCTCGTCGAAAAGTACGTACCGGGGATGGACGTAGCGGTGTCGGTGCTCGACCTGGGGGAGGGACCATTCGCCCTTCCCCCAGTAGAGATCGTTCCCAAGAACGGCGTCTACGACTACGCGGCGCGGTACACAGCCGGCCTGACAACGTGGCACACCCCGGCGCGACTCAGTCCGTCCGTGGCCGAGATTGTGGCGGAGACGGCGGTGGCGGCGCATCGCGCTTTGGGGCTGCGGGATCTTTCGCGGGTGGATCTCATCGTGGATGCGGAGGGGGTGCCGCATGTGCTGGAGGTCAACGTGTCGCCGGGGATGACGGAGACTTCGCTGTTACCACTCGCGGTGCAGGCCGGTGGGTTGGATTTCGGGAAGCTGTGGGGGGCGTTGGTGGGGCGGGCGGTTGCTCGCGGGGATGGCTGAGCTGTTGGGTGTCGGGGTTCGCTCCTGCTGACCGCGACTATCTGAGCGTCGCTTCTCGTCGTGGCGGGCTGTGTCCGTCGTTGGGCTTTCGTTGGCTCGGCGCCTTATCCCGGGCGTTTTTGGCTTCGGTCCAGCGTCCGTAAGCCTGGCGTTGTTGCCGACTCCGGCGCAGCGCCGTGGCTCCTGGTGCTTTCGTCGTTCCCGGCCGCAGCGTGTCGTGGTTCCTGGCGCACTCGTCGTTCCCAGCCGCGGCACCCCGTAGCTCCTGGCGCACTCGTCGGTCAGGGCCGCGGCACTCCCGTAGTTCCTGAAGCTTTCGTCGTCCCAGCCGCAGCGCATCGTGGCTCCTGGCGCACTCGTCGGTCAGGGCCGCGGCGACGCCGTAGTCCGTCGTCCGTCGCGGTCGCCCAACCCCGTCGCTCGGCGCCGTCGCCCGGCACCATCGCCCGGCACCATCCCCGTCCCTGTCGCCCGGAACCGTCGCCCGGAACCCGTCGCCCGACCCTGTCGTCCGCCGCGTCCTCCGTCCCCGTCACCGTCCCTGTCCCCGTCGTTCGACACCCGGCGTCTTCATCGGACGCCCGTTTCCCGTTGTCCGTTGCCGGCGGACCTTCCACCGCCGGCGTTGCCGGCGTCAATGAGGTCGCCCTATCTGCGGCGGGCTCCCGGGAGGGGTGGCCTTGCGGCGTCTGTCGAGGCCTGCCGCTAACCCCTCTGCAGTGACAGTCTCTTCTGAATCGCCATCGCAGACTCGACGCAATCGGATCAGATGCGGACGGCGCGCGGACGGCACCGCTATCGCCAGCTCGACCGCGACCGCCAGGGTCTCCGCCAGGCAGGCATGACCGCCCGGTTGCACCTCGCGCAGTCACTGCCGATCTTTGGCTCGCGCCTCAGCGGCCCGTCTGCAGCAGACTCGGCTGCGGCGGTCGGCCCGCCGCCGACCGGCCCTGTGGCGGAAGGCTCGATTGCGGCGGCCGCTGTCACGGCCTGCTCGGTCGCGCTACCGATCCGGTTCCGACGGATCGGCTCCAACCAGCCCAGTGGCGCAAGGCCCGATTGCGGCGACCACTGTCACAGCCGCCTCGGTGGCTATCGGCTCAGTGGCGGCCGGCGCTATCTCGACCGACTCCGTTCCGACCGACTCGATTCCGACCGACCCAGTAGCGGCGGACTCGGTGCCGACCGACTCGGTGCCGACCGGCCCAGTAGCGGCGGGCTCGGTGGCGGCGGACTCGGTGCCGACCGACTCGGTACCGAAGGGCTCGGTTCGCGCCGTCCCGATTGGCTCGAAGGCGGGCGGTCCAGGTTCGGCGCGTGTCGTCGCCGTGGGTGTAGTCGTTGTCGGGTGGAGCGGATGCGCGTCCTGCTTCGCGTAGGCCGCCAGGTCGCGCATCCCACCATCGTCGAAGGTCTCGACCGGCCCAGCCGTGTCGGCGGCCAGGTCGGCTACCGGGTCGGCGTCAGTCTCGGCTGGAGGAGTCGAACCCCCGGCCTCGCTGAACGTGGCCGGCGCCTGCCAATGGATGTGTGGAGGCTCAGCGATCGCGCGGCCGCCAAACTCACCGAGCCACGCCGCGACGTGAGCAAGGCTCTCTCTCCATTTCTCTTCGGGGACGACGGGCAGGATGTCATTCCAGAGCGAGAGAAAGGTGCCTCGCAGCTGCAGGCGTCCATAGGGTCGCGCCAAAAACCACATTTGGAGGTGAGCTGAGCCGTCGCCCCAACGGTTGACGTGCACCCGAGCGACTCCGTCAACGGAACGGATCGCGCGCTCAAGGCGGACCGTCATGACGCCGAGCTCGGCTGCCAGGAGGTTCGGAAGGTCGCCCAGATCGAGGTGAGAGCGGCATTCGAGGATGAGAACCATCGGCAGCCCTGTCGGGCTCTCCATCGCCCGGACCCGCCAGCGTTCAGAGACCCAGATGCAGGAATCGTCGGGGGTGGCGCAGGCTAGGCAGTCAGCAGCATCTTCACCGCTGCGCGGAGGTTCGACCTCAACATCGGGGGCGAGCTGCTTAACCCGCATGTCGCCTTCAAAGGGGAAGGAAGGCCACCGCGTGAAGTCAGGGAGTTCGGGGGTGTTCTCAGACACGACGCCGACCCTAGTGCAGGCGGCCGCATGCTGTCCCGGGTCAATTTGCCGCACAACCCGTCGCCTCGCCCCACCCGGTTCAGGCAAGGCGCAGGAGTAGACAACCGTCACCGTCGAGCAGGCGACCACCTACCACGAAGTTATCCACAGAAGTTATCCACAGGCAGCTCCGTTTCACGTGAAACACCATGTGGCAGGCTTGCCGCCCCTGTGGATACCGCCGTGGAAAACTCACACCGCATCGGCGTTGTTTCACGTGAAACGCGCCACCCCCCGTCGTCAACAGACCTTGCGCACACCTTGTGGATACTGCCGCTCACCAATCCGTTCACCCTCGCGGTTGTCGGCCGGACGATCTCGCACTCAGCGAGTGCGGCAGCCCCGGCCGGGCGAATGGCCGCGGGCGTGCCGACGGAGCTCATGGCCCGCCGTCCAGACGGACGATCGATCGGTTTCACGTGAAACGGCTCCCGGCTCCCGGCTCCCGGCTCCCGGCTCCCGGCTCCCGGCTCCCGGCTCCCGGCTCCGATGAGGAGCGCCTGTTGATCTCTACAGCGAAAGGGGAGGTAGCGAATTTTTGAGCAGACTCCAGCGTGGCGTGGTTTGGCTGTTTCCTAGGAGCCAGGCGTGGCGTGACCGCGCCTCGGAGGGATCAGCGATCCGCACATGAGGCGAGGGCGAACCTTGGGGACTTGGCGCTCGCCGCCAGCGGCCTTCAGGACCTAGGGCGGGCGTTCCGCCACTTGTCGTTTCACGTGAAACACGCAGGTGAGCTCATTCGGCGCGGGGTCGATTCTGCGGACTTGGGCCTCCGCTTCAGTACTCGGCGGCAGACGAGGACCGCTCGAGGCCCTGTCTAGGCAAGAGGCTTGCGTCGCGGACCCGCATTGGACGCGTAAGGGCTCC
>NZ_JBFBAJ010000007.1:237724-265588 GCF_040682215.1 Actinoplanes sp. NPDC051346
ACCGGGCTCCGGGCTCCGGGCTCCGGGCTCCGGGCTCCGGGCTCCGGGCTCCGGGCTCCGGGCTCCGGGCTCCGGGCTCCGGGCTCCGGGCTCCGGGCTCCGGGGAGAGGATGCCAGACCGCGGTTTCACGTGAAACCGCCGGCAGGACCGCCAGGCCCTCTTTAGGCATCTCTAGCCTCGCAGCGGCTGCGGTCATTAGCCGGCGTCGCACCGGTTGCTAGGAACTTCCGGAACAATAGAATGATCGCCGGTCCAACCTAGGGCCCTGGAGAAACAAGTCCAGGAACGGGGACTCGCCCCATCTTTCGAATGGCTCGATGACCGGCACCCTCTGGCGGTCTCGACCCCTGGACAATAAGCCTGCCGAACTCCAGATCTCGCAAGCTCACTCGGAGCTGAGGCCGGCGGGATCGCGCACTTCTGGCACGCGGGTATGAACTCGCCGGCACGCAGGTTGCGGGGCACGCGGGGAGCGGGCAGGCCGGGAAGCGGGGGCACGCCGGCAAGCGGGGCACGCCGGCAAGCGGGCACCTGGGAACGGGATAGGGGCGCGCGCCTAGCCGTGCACGGGGCAGCGGGCAAGCGGGCAAGCGAAGAGCACCCGGACGTTCTTTGGGCGCCCGCGCCTCCTGAGTTATCTCACACTCGGGGCCCGGGACCTCACGGGCTCACAGGCCTCCCGTCTTATGCCTCCCGCACCAGGCCCAGCCTCCCAGACCTGAGTTCCCAAAGTCAGCCATCCCGACCCGCGCCTCCCAGATCCCATCCTCCCAAGCCCACCACCTCAGAGCAGGGCGCCCTCGCAGACTGCGGCCTCGCGCAGGCCCGCAGCCTCGTTATCCGGACGGCAAATTCAACCTGCGAGATCGGTAACGGCTGGGGATCGGCGATACAAGAAGCTCACCTGCACGTTCCACGTGAAACACAGAACCGGGAACCGGCGACCCAACACGCGGGCAGCGGCGGCAGCAGCAGCAACGCCAGCAGGAGCAGCACCAGCGCCAGCGGCGGCAGCAGCAGAAGCGGCAGCAGAAGCGGCAGCAGAAGCGGCAGCAGAAGCGGCAGCAGAAGCGGCAGCAGAAGCGGCAGCAGAAGCGGCAGCGGCAGCGGCAGCGGCAGCGGCAGCGGCAGATAACCGAGAGGGAGCCGACGAAAGGAGGCGATCAATCTCCGAAATCCAGTCGGCCCACCGACGTCTTTCTGTCACAGAGCTCCGCCTACAGCGAAGGACATCGGTAAACAAGATCCGGCCGGCCCCTCACGTGGCGGTCACGAAGACGGCCTTTCACGAACGAGACGAGGCACGATGAGCTTGCTGACTCCAATGGCCGCTCGATCGAGCGGATGCTACAACCGACGTCCAGACACCCTGTGGCAACAGGAGAGGTCTCCGCAACCAGTCTTAGAACCAGCGAGCCTGGCCCAGGAGGACGGCTACTTGCGTCATACCGGCATCGCCTGTCGCCAAAGCCGACCAGGCATGAAGCCGGGACAGAAGCGGAGGCTAAGCGCCGGACAATCTGCTGAACCTCGAAAAGCGGGTCAGTCCAACACCCGAAACTTCATCGCCCTACCGACAAGACCAGATGCCGCCAGCCGAAGAACGCGACCGCTATTCATGTTTACGCACAAACCACGCCCGACCAAAGAGAGGCGTGCGCGAAACAGGGCATTTCCGGCGTCCAGATTCGTGCCAACCTCGAAATCTTGGCCGACAGAAATCCCAGGAGAATCGTTCTGACAGAACCGATTTGAACCGAAGTCGCAAAGCTTCCGGCCCCCATGATCGCCAATTCCGTTCCCGTCGCGAGGTCTCCGGATTTCCCAGACGAACGTACTCGACGCGAGCTCCGTCACCCGCACTTAGCCCGGACATGAAGAAGGCACGTGATCCGCAGAATCACGTGCCTGTCCGTCATCGTGCAGCGCCGCCGCCTAGCGGCTCTCGGTCAGATGAAGGATCGACCGAGCTCCATCACTCCTGGGATCCGGCGCCTTCGTCCTCGACGCCGATCATTCCGACGATCCGCTCCAGGTCGTCGACCGTCGCGAATTCGATCGTGATCTTGCCCTTGTTCCGGCCGATGTCGACCTTCACTCGAGTGTCGAACCGGTCGGAGAGCCGGTCCGCGAGGTCGTTCAGCGCCGGTGCGTGAACCTTCGCGCGACGAGTCGGTGCGGCCTTCTTCGCCGGCCCATCGGCAATGGCGAGCGACACGAGCTCTTCTGTGGCCCGTACCGAAAGGCCCTCGGCGACGATGCGGAGCGCGAGTTGCTCTTGGGCGTCGCCATCCTCGAGGCCGAGCAGTGCTCGGGCGTGACCGGCCGACAGTACGCCGGCGGCCACGCGCCGCTGGACCGGTGCCGGCAGGTTGAGGAGGCGGATCGTGTTCGAGATCTGCGGACGGCTACGGCCAATCCGCCTGGCGAGTTCCTCGTGCGTCGCGCCGAACTCTTCGAGGAGCTGCTGGTAGGCAGCCGCTTCTTCCAGCGGGTTGAGGTTGGCGCGATGGATGTTTTCGAGCAGCGCATCGCGAAGCATCGCATCGTCGCGCGTCTCGCGGACGATCGCGGGGATCGTTTCCTTACCCACCGCCTGGGCGGCGCGCCAACGGCGCTCGCCCATGACCAGTTCGTAGGTACCGTCGCCGATGTCGCGGACCACGATCGGCTGGAGGAAGCCGACCTCCTGGATCGAGGTCTTCAGCTCCTCGAGCGCTTCTTCGTCGAAGACGTGGCGCGGCTGCTTCGGGTTGGGAACGATCGCGGTGACCGCGAGCTCTGCGAATCGCGCGCCCGGCACTGGTGCCAAGCCGTCGTCGATCGGTTCGGGCTCGGGCTCGGCCTGGGGTGGAGTCGGTTCGGAATCCGGCGTCTGTTGCGGCTCCGGCGGTGCCGAAAATTGCGTTGGTGCGGGCACGACGGGCGGCGGTGGGGCGTCATCGACAACCGCCGTACTGGCCGGTGCCGAGGTGGGGATCAGAGCCCCCAAGCCGCGACCGAGGCCACCCCGTGGACGGTTCTTCATGCCGTGCCTCCCGTGTTGACCCCGCGCATTGCGATCTCCAGAGCAGCCTCGAAGTAGCTCGTGGCGCCCCGCGAACCCGGATCGTAGGTCATCACGGACTGGCCATAGCTCGGCGCCTCCGAGACCCGCACGTTGCGGGGGATCACCGCCTCGAGCACCTTCGCGCCAAAGTGATTGCGCACGTCCTGCTCGACCGCATCCGCCAGGCGCGTACGGCGGTCGTACATGGTCAGCAAGATCGTGGAGACGTCCAAGATCGGGTTGAGGTGTTGCCGAACGAGGTTGATGTTGTTGATGAGCTGGTTCAGCCCCTCCAGCGCGTAGTACTCGCACTGGATCGGAATGAGGACTTCCTGCGCCGCGCAGAGAGCGTTGACCGTCAGCAGTCCTAGCGACGGCGGGCAGTCGATGAAGACGTAGTCGAACTTCTCCGGGTGCGCGGCGATCGCGCGGGCCAGCCGCGACTCGCGCGCGACGACGGAAACGAGTTCGATCTCCGCACCCGCCAGGTCGATAGTCGCGGGTACGCAGAACAGGTTCGGAATGCCCTCGACCGGTTGCGCCACCTCGGCGAGTGGAACGTTGTCGATCAGGCAGTCGTAGACGTCGGGCACACCAGCGTGATGGGGCACATTCAGGCCGGTGGAGGCGTTGCCCTGTGGGTCGAGGTCGACGACGAGCACCCGATTCCCGTGCAGCGCGAGGGCCACGGCAAGGTTCACCGTGGTGGTCGTCTTGCCGACGCCACCCTTCTGGTTCGCTACGCAGAGGACGCGCGGTTGGTCCGGACGCGGCATGGAGATCTCGCCGCTCGGATTGAGGATCTGCACAGCTCGCAACGCTTCCATGGCGAGAGGCGGATCGTCCTCATCCCGACCCGGCGTTTCACGTGAAACATGTTCGTCTGCCTCCGCGGCGCCTTGCGGCTCCGTCGCCACGGTGGTGGGAGCGCTAGCGTCCGGCGAGGCATCGGCAAACGAGTCAGATCCATGGGTGGCCGAAGCTGAAGACCTAGGCATGGAGGGCAATGGACTGCCAGAGGCAGGCGCCGAAACAGGCGGGCCCGCAACCGCCGACGACGCAGCCGATGCACCGGAGACCGGAGTGGCGGCGTTCGAGTGGGCCGAGACGGGCGAAGCGTGGGGAGAACCAGACACCGGAACACCTGACACAGAAGAAGCGGTAGTCGGCGGCGAGGAGGTGGGCCGCCCTGCGTAATCCTCGCTCGGCCGAATCGACATGGCTGCAGCCGACGGTACGGAGGCAGAGCCCGAAATCGGAGCGGCGGGCGGGCCCGATCGAGGTGCCGGAGCGGGGCGCCGCGACTCGGAGGCGCCAACCTCGGGATTGCTCACCGGGGTCCCGTACACCTGCCCGCTGTTGCCGGCACGAGGCTGAGGAACGCCCTGATCCCCACTGTTGAAGCTCACACTCAGGCTTCCGCTCCGATCAGGCCCGGCTTGTGGATCGGTTTCACGTGAAACACCGTCCCAGCCGGGGTCGCCGTCAGGACCCCTGCCATACTCATGCACCGTTTTATCCCTGCCTGGTTGGATTGAGTCGGCACCGCGAGCGTGCGGTCCGGCAGGAAACGGTGGCGCAGCCGCGCTCACCGTCCGGTCCACACTATCGACGCGCGGCCAGCCTACGGCCGCCGGGCGAGCGTTGCCACGGTTGTCCGCCACTTGAGTCGAGACCGACAGGATTGGGGACGCCTCGAAGGCCATGAATCCGGGTACGAGACGCAGTCTGGCGCCGTACTCCCGGACTCGTTCGGGCCAACCGAGTCCGGAAGCCGACCGCCGTGCGGGGGACAGGAGCAGCTCCGACGGCTGTTGATCAGTGCGTGGGGATATGGGTGCGGGGGAGAGGGCAGAACGGGATTCGGGCACAGCCGGCGACGACTGAGCGACCGCTTCCCGCCGATCCGCGCCCTGCGGCGGCTGAACGCGCTGCGGCTGATCGAGCGACGACCGATCGCGCTGCGGGCGATCGAGCGACGACCGATCCCGCTGCGGGCGATCGAGCGGCGGGCGATCGAGCGGCGGGCGATCGAGCGGCGGGCGATCGAGCGGCGGCTGAGGTAACCCGCCGGCCCCCACCAACGGCCGCGCCGACCGCAACGGCAACGACGAAGACGGCGAGGCGTAGCGCGTCAACGACTGGGCAGACGACGAAGGCGTCAGAGCGGACACCGGCGCGGAAGGCCTCGGCGCGGACGAGGACGGCGCGGACGAGGACGGCGCAGACGGCAAAGGCGGCGACGAAGCCGGCAGAGCGAGCGACGAGGACGGCGACGACGACGAAGCGGCCAGGGCGAGCGACGAAGGCACGGAACGTGACGACGGCACGGAACGCGACGACGACGGCGACGACGACGGCACAGACGACGAAGCCGCCGGAACAACCGAGGACGGCACGGACAACGACGGCGACGACAGCACGGAGGACGACGAAGCGGCCGGACCAAGCGACGACGACACGGACGGCGGCGACGACGACGGCACGGATGGCGACGGAATAGCACCGGCTGGAGCGCCGCCAGATGGCGCCTGCTTCGGGGACGATTCCGGCCGCGGCGAGGGTCGTGGGAGTTTCCCGGTTCGTTTCCGCACGCCCCGCCTGGCCATCTATCTCCTCCGCGATCTCCTGTTCCCGGAGCCGCGCCCACCGGACTCACCGGCAGACCGGCCCGGGGCGGCTGCCCGCTTGGGCGGCCTCGGCCGTGATGCCACGACGTCGCGTTCCCGCACGATCTCCACGACCGTGGACGGCGGGTCGATCAGACCGGCCCCGCAGAGCCGGACGACCGGCTCACCTCCGCCGAGACGGGCGACCGCGTCGCGGTGCTCTGCCACCTCTTCGTCGGCCGAGGCGCCCTTGAGCGCCAATAGCCGGCCGCCGACGGCGGCGAGGGGCAGGCACCATCCGGCGAGCCGGTCCAGCGGCGCCACTGCGCGGGCGGTGACGACATCGGCGGGGGCGGGGGGTCCACCGGCGAGGTCTTCCGCTCGTCCCCGGACGACCGTGACGGTCGCGTCGAGGCCGAGCGCTGTCACCGCTTCGGACAGGAAAGCGGTACGTCGTGCCAGCGGCTCGACCAGGGTGATCGTGAGATCGGGCCGGGCCACTGCCAGCACGATACCGGGCAAACCGGCACCAGAACCCACATCAATCACCGAAGCGCCGATAGGGATGATCTCCGACATAACGCCACAGTTGATCAGGTGCCGTTCCCAGAGCCGAGGTGCCTCCCGGGGGCCGATCAGACCTCGCACGACGCCGTCGGTGGCGAGGAGCTGCGCATACCGCCCCGCCAGCGCGAGCCTGTCACCGAAGACAGCCTCGGCGGCGGCCCGATATTCGGCAGCCGGCTCAATCACGCTCTCGGCGCCGGCTCCAGAAGCCGAAGCCGAGACAGAAGCCGCGGCCGAAGCAGAACCAGCGGCAGAACTAGAAGCAGGAGCCGAGGCACCGAAACCCGAAGACGAGGCAGAACCCGAAGAGGAGACGGAACCCGAAGTGGAGACCGGAGACGAAGAAGGACCGGAAGACGAAGAAGAGACCGGAGACGAAGACGGCCCGGGCACCAAGGCACCCGAGCCACCATCCCCCGCCCCAAAGCGGGACTCACTCATGCCGCAGGATCACTCAGCCGGCCGGACGATGATGCGACGGTTCGGCTCCACGCCCTCCGACTCGCTCTCCACGCCCGAGATCGCGTTGACCACATCGTGCACGCACTTGCGCTCGAACGCCGACATCGGCTCCAGCCGTACGGTGTCGCCGTGCTCTTTGACCTTCTCGACCGCGTTGCGGGCGACGGCGCCCAGTTCCTTGCGGCGGGTCGCCCGGTAGCCGCCGATGTCCAGCAGCAAGCGGCTGGGGGAGCCGGTGGCGCGGAAGATGGCCAGGCGGGTCAGCTCCTGCAACGCCTCCAGCGTGGCGCCGCGCTGGCCGACGAGCGCCTGCAGTCGGCCGCCGACGACCTCGACCATCGGCCGGCCGCCCGACACGAGCTCGTCGATGTCGCCGTCGTAGTCGAGGATGTCGAGCAGACCCTCCATGTAGTCGGCGGCGATCTCGCTCTGGCGGAACAGGTCGGAGTCGGAGGTCACGCTCTCCGACTTCTTGGTCTCCTCCGTACCGGTCGACTCCGCGGTGGCGGCGGTGGTCTCCTCGGCGCTGGGAGTGCTGGTGTCGGTCACGGTCTCATCTCCGTACTCTCGGGCCGGACCTGCTCGGTCCGCTGTTTCCCGTGCCGGCGTCGTCCGTCGCCGGTGCGGGGAGGTCTTTGTCGCCGCCCCCGTAGGGCCGCGCGCGGCTCGGCCGATGGCCGGGGCCGCTGCTGCGTCATCCCTTGGGTTTGTTGGCGGGTCTGGCGCCCTTCTTGGGGTTGACCGGCTTGGCACCGGGCTTGGGTGCGAGCGCCTTGGTGTCGACGACCGGGGTCTGCGGTTCCGGCTGGGTCTGCTTGCGGCCGAACAGGCCACGGGTGGCGGGCTGCACCGGGTTCTGGCCGTTCTTGCCGGCGGCGCCGCTCGCGGGGCGCGCGGAGGAGGAGCCCGGCTTGCCGTTCGCCATCTGCGGCGGCGGGAACTTGCGGAGCACCCACTGCTGCTGGGCCAGGCTGAACAGGTTGTTGGTGACCCAGTAGATGACCACGCCGATGGGGAACAGCGCGCCGGAGATGAGCAGCGACGCCGGGATGCCGTAGAGCATCAGGCGCTGGATCATCTTCTGCTGCGGGTCCTCGGCCCAGCCGGTCTTGAGGATCATCTGGCGGCTGGTGAGGTACGTGGTGGCCATCATGATGAGGACCAGCACACCCGCGATGATCTTCACCGTGACTCCGCTGGAGGCGCCGAGCTGCTCGAGGTCGCTGGCGGAGGAACCGAACTGCGCCGGCAACGGGGCCGTGAACAGGGCGGCGTGGGTGGCCGAGCGGAACTGCTCCTCGGTCCAGCCGTACAGGGTGGTCAGGCTGTTGTCCGGGCTGAGCCGGCGCAGGACGTGGAAGAGGCCGAGGAAGACGGGGATCTGCAGGAACATCGGGAGGCAGCCCATGAGCGGGTTCGCCTTCTCGACGCGGTACAGCTCCATCATTTCCTTCTGGAGCGTCTCGCGGTCACCCTTGTGCTTCTCCTGCAGCTCCTTGACCTTGGGCTGCAGCGCCTGCATCGCCCGCTGGGACTTGATCTGCTTGACGAAGACCGGGAACAGGATGACGCGCAGCGTCACCACCAGGAAGACGATCGCGAGGATCCACGACCAGTTGGTGCCGAGCACCCGACCGTCGGGGATGCCGATGCTGTCCCACAGGGCATGCCAGCGCAGGAGGATCCACGAAATGGCGTAGTAGATCCAGTCGAGACTCAATTCATGCTCCAGTCACATCGGCAGGACGGTGACGGATCGGATCGGGCACCGGGTCGAACCCGCCAGGGTGGAAAGGGTGACAGCGCAACAGCCGCCGGATCGCCAAGCCGGTCCCGTGGAGCGCGCCGTGCTTCGCGAGCGCCTCCTGGGCGTACGCACTGCACGAGGGGTAGAACCGACAGCGGGCCGGCAGCGCCGGGCTCACATACCGACGGTACGCGACGACCGCCGCCGTCAGCAGTCGGGCGAGCGGTGTCATCGCCGCCGCCGGGGTGAGCGCGCGGCGGCGATGGCGGCGTCGAGGTCGGTGCCCAGGCTTTCGAACGACGCGGCCGCGGCGCCCGGCAGCGCGCGGACGACGAGCGACGTGCCCGCTGGCAGCGTGCTCAACCGTGGGCGGACCAGATGACGAAGCCTGCGGCGGACCTTGTTACGGACCACCGCGTTGCCCACGGCCTTGGACACGACAAAGCCGGCGCGCGCCTCGGAGGCTTGCGCCGGCTCATCGACGAGCAGATGGACGACAACGGTCCCGCGTCCGGCCCGGCGTCCGCCGCGAACCGCTGCGGCAAACTCGGCGCTACGCCGCAGTCGTTGCGCAGCGGCCAGCACGACTACCTGGCATTCGACCCCGGCCCGCGTCGGCTCAGGCCGACAGCTTGCCGCGGCCCTTGGTGCGGCGGGAGGAAAGGATGGCGCGACCGGCCCGGGTGCGCATGCGCAGCCGGAAGCCGTGGGTCTTCGCGCGCCGGCGGTTGTTCGGCTGATAGGTGCGCTTGCTCACGTCAGAACTCCGTCTTCGTACTCACGGCCAGGGGGCATCAGCTGCAAGACGCCACTTTAGCAGAGCGCGGCGGAGCAACCGCTCGACCCTACGCAGGGGTCCCGCGGTGGTCAACTGTCCGCGCCGAGGGGAAATGCCGTCCGTCACTCACAACGTACGGAGTGAATCTTTTCGTGCCAGGACCGGCCGGGGCGGGTACCGCCGGTTGATGCGGACCCAGCCACGCTGTTAGCGTGCCCGTTTGCTGGTCTTCAGCGCTGTTCGCCAACCGCCCTCGCCGGAACGCATGAGGAACCGACGAGGCGGTGAATCGTTCGGCACGGTGAGCCTGTTTTCCCGCGCCAGCACAGGCTCTTCAGGAAGTCTGCCGACCATCCGGCCGGGGAGCGACCGCCGACGAGTGCACAGGTTGTGGATAACCTGTGGATAGCCGGTGGCGCCGTGCATGTTCAGCACGTTGAATGTGCTGGGTTGGGGGGAGCCGGTCCGTCGCCCGTTCGGGTGATGGCGGGCAAGGGCGGAAGCCGAACAAGGCCACCGGGGATGCCCGGGGGCGATGGGGGTGGCGCGGCGGTGGCCGATACGGTCGACCTAGGCGGGGTGTGGGCTGCGGCGACGGACGAGCTGGCGGACGAGATCGCGTCCGCGCAGCAGCGTGCGTACCTGCGCCTTACTCGCCTGCGCGCCATCGTCGAGGACACCGCGCTGCTCTCCGTGCCGGACACATATACCCGAGACGTGATCGAGTCACGGCTGCGGCTCGCGATCACCGAGGCTCTCTCGCGACGGCTCGGCCGCCCGATCCAGGTCGCCGTGACCGTACGCCCGCCCGAGGACGGCTCCGGCCGACCCGGCACCGTCTACGGCAACCCGCCGCCCGAGCCGGCGACCGCTCCGCCGGCCCACTACTCCGAGGCCCCGCCCCCGGCGTACCCGGATCGTTATCCACAGCCCACCGCCTACAGCGACGCCTACGAACAAGAGGAAGCACCGACCGGCTCGGCGCAGGCGCCTTTCACCCGTGGCGTGCCGGCCGCGCGCGACGGGCAGGACGCGCTCTTCGCGCCCCCGCTGCCGATCGGCCAGCCGGAGCAGGCCAAATCCGCCATCGCCGAGGAAAAGAAGTCGAAGGCGGAGCCTCCGCGGCAGCTCCCGCACTACGGCGACGCCCCGAACGAAACCGGCGGCCACCGGATGGCGACCGAGCCGGCCCAGCTCCGCGACAATCAGCGCCGCCCCGACGACCGCCCCATAGTCGGCCAGGATCGCCGCGACGACACGCTGCAACTACGCCACGGCGGCGACAACGGCCCGGGCCGCACCCCGGTCGACATGCGCGGCGCCCCCGCCGGCGCCCGCCCCGGCGGCAACGACGGCAACCGCCTCAACCCGAAGTACATGTTCGAGACGTTCGTCATCGGCTCGTCCAACCGCTTCGCCCACGCGGCGTCGGTCGCGGTCGCCGAGTCACCGGCGAAGGCCTACAACCCGCTGTTCATCTACGGCAGTTCCGGCCTGGGCAAGACCCACCTGCTGCACGCGATCGGCCACTACGCGACCACCCTCGGCCACGCGCGCAGCGTGCGCTACGTCTCCACCGAAGAATTCACCAACGACTTCATCAACAGCCTGCGCGACGACAAAACCCAAGCCTTCCAGCGCCGTTACCGCGACGTCGACATCCTGCTGATCGACGACATCCAGTTCCTCGAGAACCGCGAACGGACGCAGGAAGAGTTCTTCCACACGTTCAACACGCTCCACAACGCGAACAAGCAGATCGTGATCAGCTCGGACCGCTCCCCGCGCCAGCTGGCCACCCTCGAAGACCGCATGCGCACCCGCTTCGAATGGGGCCTGCTCGCGGACATCCAGCCACCCGACCTAGAGACCCGCATCGCGATCCTGCAGAAGAAGGCCGCCCAGGAGCGCATGTACGCCCCTGACGACGTCCTCGAATTCATCGCCAGCCGCGTCTCCAACTCCATCCGCGAACTCGAGGGCGCCCTCATCCGGGTAACCGCGTTCGCCAGCCTCACCCGCAGCTCGGTCCAGCTCTCCCTCGCCGAGGAAGTCCTCCGCGACTTCATGCCCGACGGCGCCGGCCCCGAAATCACCGCCGACCAGATCATGGTCTCCACCGCCGACTACTTCGGCGTCAGCCTCGAAGACCTCCGCGGCCACTCCCGCTCCCGCGTCCTGGTCAACGCCCGCCAGGTAGCGATGTACCTCTGCCGCGAACTCACAGACCTATCCCTACCCCGCATCGGCCAAGCCTTCGGCGGCCGCGACCACACCACAGTCATGCACGCCGACCGCAAAATCCGCCAACACATGGCCGAGCGGCGCTCCCTCTACAACCAGATCGCCGAACTCACCAACCGCATCAAACAAAACACGTAGCGCGCGCTTCAGATCAAGAACTTTCGACGGTACGGCCACACCCCGGCCCAACCTCAGCAGCGTGGCCGGCGACCTCACGCGCCCAGGCCGTAACCACTCCAGGCCGTCGTCGACCGCCGGGCTGAAGCATCAGCCGGGCCGACAACACGCCAGGCCATCGCCACCCGCCAAGCACACCGACAGCCGAGCGCACCGACACCCGCCCGATGCCGAAACACTCCAGGCCATCGCCAGCCACCAAGCACACCGACAGCCGAGCGCACCGACACTCGCCCGGTGCCGTAACACTCAGGCCATCGCCAGCCGGCGGCCGCCGGCTCGCCGGCTGAGCTAACAGCCGCCCAGGCCGCAATACTCCGGGCCATCGCCGCCCACCGGCGCGAACCGACACCAGCCCGGACCCTAAGCACTCCAGCCTGGCCATCGCCGTCCGCCCGCTGGGTCGCCGGGCGCCGAGGCCCGCAACCACTCCGAGCCGTCGCCACCCGCCGGCCGAGTCGCCAGGCGCCGAGGCCACAGTCACTCCGAGCCGACGTCGCCTCGCCGGCTGAGTCGGAAAGCGCCGAGGCCGCACCGGACACGCGGGCGGGCGAGCAACCGGGAGCAACCGACCACCGGGGCAGACAGGCACGGCGCAGGCTGGCCACGGACAGGCGAACACGGCGCAGGCTGGCCACGGACAGGCTGGCACCGGGGGGAGGCCGCCGCGACGCGGGCCGGGCGCGACGCGGGCCGGGCGCGACGCAAGCCAGGCGCGACGCAAGCCAGGCGCGACGCAAGCCAGGCGCGACGCAAGCCAGGCGCGACGCAAGCCAAGCACAGAGCAGGCGGGTGACCGGGCAACCGGGAACGAGGGCAGGCTGGGCACACGGGTAGGCGGGGTGACCGGAGAACCGGCCACGCGCCAAGTCGGTAGAGACCAGGCGGACACAAGGGCAAGCCCGCACGCGGCCAAGCCGATGACGCGGCCGACTCTTCGCAGGCGGACGCGGCCGTCCCGGCCGACCACGTCTGGCCGACCACGTCTGGGCCGAGCGGGTCCCGGCCGAGCGGCTCCCAGCCAAGCGCGTCCCTGCCGAGTTCTCCACAGGCTCAGCAGGTCGCCGTCGAGCGCGTCGCGTGGTCCCGTCCCTGGTCAGAGCCACGACGAGTCCAACACGCCCTTCGCTCATCCACAGGCGCACCGAGCCGAAACCGGGCTGAGCCCACGCGAAGTCCACAACGAACGGCCCGCGACGCCACGAGCGAGCGGGATCTGGATCGGTCGGGTCACCCATCCACATGGCCGGTTTGTCAACGTCGGGACGGCACCGTTTCGTGCCAACGTTTTCCACACTAATCCACAGGTCTTCACAGGCTTCATCCCCAACAGTGGACAACCTTGGCGCCCGCTCTCCACAGATGTGGAGAAGTCCTGGGGAAATCGATGTGGACAGACACTGAGCGTCACCAGAGTCCCCACACCCTGTGGACGCGTGTGGATTTCCTGTTGAAGGTTCTGGGGACGACGAGCCGACGGCGTCCCGGCGTTATCCCCAGGCCGGGGGAAAAACCCAGTGGATATCCGGTGGATAACCGGTGGACAGCGGTGGACAACCGCCCCCGCTTCGGAGACTGTGGACGCGGACCCGGGTTTGTACCCCGGTTGCCCACATGTGAATCACCGGTGGATAACCCTCTGACCTGCGCAGACTCGGGTTCTCCACACTGTGCACAGCCCCGATGATTACGACTGATATCTCTCTCGGAAAATCTAAAAGGCAATCATCAGCGTTGGGGAAGGTGTGGACGAGCCGCTCGCGGCCCGATCCACCCCTGGCTGGGAAACCCGCACCGGGGGCCGGGCGGACGAGGCACCCACCCGCGCCATAGAGTTCAGTGGGCTCATCAGCACATCCGAAGTTTCTCTAGCTGGTACGTCGAGGAAAGTGACGCGGAGGGCATGGCATGAAGTTCCGGGTGGAGCGAGACGCACTCGCCGACGCGGTGGCATGGACGGCCAAGAGCCTTCCCAGCCGTCCGTCGGTGCCGGTTCTCGCCGGCGTCATGTTGCGCGTGACGGACGGCAGGCTGCACGTCTCCGGTTTCGACTACGAGGTCTCCAGTCAGGTGAGCGTGGAGGTGCAGGCCGACGCGGACGGCGCCGCGCTGGTCTCCGGCCGACTGCTCGCCGAGATCACCAAGGCGCTGCCGGCCAAGCCGGTCGACATCGCCGCCGTCGGCTCACATCTCGAGCTGGTCTGCGGCAGCGCCCGGTTCACCCTTCCGGTGATGCCTGTGGAGGACTACCCGACGTTGCCGGAGATGCCGTCCAGCGCCGGCACCGTCGACGCGCAGGCCTTCGCGGTGGCCGTGGCCCAGGTGGCCATCGCGGCCGGCCGTGACGAGACGCTGCCGATGATGACCGGCGTACGGATCGAATTGAACGGTTCGACGATGGCCATGCTGGCCACCGACCGTTACCGGCTCGCCATGCGCGAGTTGGAGTGGACCCCGGACGACCCGGAGATCAGCATCAACGCGCTGGTGCCGGCGAAGACCTTGAACGACACGGCGAAGGCTCTCGGCCCGATCGGTGGCTCGGTCACCCTCGCGCTCGCCCAGGGCAACGCCGGCGAAGGCATGATCGGCTTCGCCGGTGGGACCCGGCGCACGACCAGCCGCCTGCTCGACGGCGCCAACTACCCGCCGGTCCGCTCCCTCTTCCCGGCCAGCCACAACGCCGAGGCCCGGGTCGGCGTCGCCGCCCTGGTCGAGGTCGTCCGCCGCGTCGCCCTGGTCGCCGAGCGCACCACCCCGGTGCTGCTCAGCTTCGGTGAGGACGGCCTGGTGGTCGAGGCCGGTGGCACCGAGGAGGCCCGCGCCAGCGAAGCCATGGAGGCCACCTTCACCGGCGAGCCCCTGACGATCGGCTTCAACCCGCAGTACCTCATCGATGGCCTGCAGAATCTCGGTGCCCCCACCGCGGTCCTGTCGTTCGTCGACGCCTTCAAGCCCGCCGTGATCTCCCCCGCGAACCAAGACGGCGAAATCGTGCCCGGATACCGCTATCTGATCATGCCTATCCGGGTAACCCGCTGATACTGGGCACAGAGACACACACCTAGGGGGAACCATGCAGCTCGGCCTTATCGGTCTAGGCCGGATGGGCGGCAACATGCGCGATCGTCTGCGCGCCGCCGGCCAGGAGGTCGTCGGCTACGACCACCACAAGGAATCCAGCGACGTCGCCAGCCTCGCCGAGCTGGTCGAGAAACTCGCCGCGCCCCGCGTGGTCTGGACGATGGTTCCCGCGGGCCAGATCACCGAGAACACGATCGACGAGCTCGCCGAGTTGCTCTCCGAGGGTGACATCGTCATCGACGGCGGGAACTCCAAGTTCACCGACGACGCGCCCCGGGCCGAGCGGCTCAAGACCAAGGGCATCCACTACCTCGACGTCGGCGTCTCGGGCGGCGTCTGGGGCATCACCAACGGGTACGCGCTCATGGTCGGCGGCGACGCGGAGATCGTCGCGCACTGTCAGCCGATCTTCGACGCCCTCAAGCCGGCCGGCGAATTCGGCTTCGCACATGCGGGTTCGCACGGTGCCGGCCACTACTCGAAGATGATCCACAACGGCATCGAGTACGGCCTGATGCACGCGTACGCCGAGGGTTACGAGATCCTCGAGGCCTCGGAGCTGGTCCAGAACGTTCCCGCCGTGATCAAGAGCTGGCGCGAGGGTTCGGTCGTCAAGTCCTGGCTGCTCGACCTGCTGGATCGCGCGCTCGACGAGGACCCGAAGCTGGCCGGCCTGAAGGGCTACGCCGAGGACACCGGCGAGGGCCGCTGGACGGTCGACGAGGCCGTGCGTCTCGCCGTGCCCGCCAATGTGATCGCGGCATCACTGTTCGCCCGCTTCGCGTCACGCCAGGAGGACTCGCCGGCCATGAAGGCCGTCGCGGCGCTGCGCAACCAGTTCGGCGGCCACGCCGTCAAGCGCTGATCCATGTACGTGCGCCGGGTCGAGCTGACCGATTTCCGCTCGTACGAGCGGGTGGCGGTCGACTTCGACCCGGGCGTCGCGGTGCTCGTCGGCCAGAACGGCATGGGCAAGACCAACCTCGTCGAGGCCCTCGGCTACGTGGCCACTCTGGACAGTCACCGGGTCGCCACCGACGCCCCGCTGGTCCGCGCGGGCGCCGCCGCTGCGGTGATCAGGTGCGCGATCGTCCACGAAGGACGCGAGCTGCTGGTCGAGCTGGAGATCGTCCCCGGCAAGGCGAACCGGGCACGGCTCAACCGTTCTCCCGTACGCCGGTCTCGGGAGGTTTTGGGCGCTCTGCGCATGGTGCTCTTCGCGCCCGAGGATCTCGAGCTGGTCCGTGGTGATCCGGGGGAACGCCGCCGCTACCTCGATGAGCTGCTCGTGGCACGCCAGCCGCGCTATGCCGGCGTCCGCGCCGACTATGACCGGGTGGTTAAACAACGTAACGCTCTGTTGCGTACGGCGTACCTGACTCGGAAGGTCGGAGGCACCCGCGGGCAGGATCTTTCGACGCTGGCGGTCTGGGATCAGCACCTCGCCCAGCACGGCGCGGAGCTGCTCGCCGGCCGGCTCGACCTGGTCGCGGCGCTCGGCCCGCACCTAACGAAGGCGTACGACGCGGTGGCGGCCGGGCGAACGTCGGCGACCATCGCGTACGCGTCACGCCTCGGCGACGGCCTGACGCCGGACCGCCCAGCGTTGGAGGCGGCCCTGCTCGCTTCGCTCGCCGATCGCCGTCAGGCGGAGACCGAGCGCGGGGTGACCCTGGTCGGCCCGCACCGCGACGACCTCACGCTGACGCTGGGAGATCTCCCGGCCAAGGGGTACGCGAGCCACGGCGAGTCCTGGTCGTTCGCGCTGGCGCTGCGGCTGGCGGCCTACGACCTGCTTCGTACCGACGGCGTCGAGCCGGTCCTGATCCTCGACGACGTCTTCGCCGAGCTCGACGCCGGCCGCCGCGAGCGCCTCGCGGCGCTGGTCTCGGACGCCACGCAGTTGCTGGTCACCTGCGCGGTGCCGGAGGATGTCCCGGCGGCCCTCCAGGGCGCCCGCTACGACGTCGGAGCTGGAAGGGTGACCCGTGTCTGAGAAACCCGCCGGCGACGGCGCAGCGGCCGCTTCAGGGGCGGCGCAGGAGCAGACGGGTCCACAGCTGGCCCGTGCGGTGCTCGACGCGGCCCTGGCGAAGCGCCGCGCCGCGCAACAGGCGCCCCGCCGCCGTACGGTCGCTTCGGAAGGAGAGGGCCGACGCCTGCGCGGCTATTCGGGCCCGGGCCCGGACCCCCGCGATCCGCAGCTCTTCGGCGCGGTCCTCGAACGGATCATGAAGCAGCGCGGCTGGCAGCAGCCCAAGGCCGAGGCCACCGTCTTCGGCGCCTGGGAGAAGGTCGTCGGCCCGGACATCGCCAAGCACAGCAACCCGATCAAACTCGACGCCGGCGTCCTGACCGTCGAGGCGGAGTCCACGGCCTGGGCCACCCAGCTGCGCATGCTCGCCGCGACCCTGCTGCGCAGCATCGCCGCCGAAGTCGGCCACAACGTGGTAACCCGCCTCAACATCCACGGCCCGGCCGCACCCTCATGGAACAGAGGCCCCCGCCGAGTCCAAGGCCGCGGCCCCAGAGACACCTACGGTTGATTATTAGTCGAGGAGCGAATTGCCGCGGCTTCCAGCGGCGCATGAGCGATCGAGGCTAATAATCGGCAAAAACCGCATAGCCGCGGTCGGCGCAGCGGCGGTAGAAGCCGGCCAGGATTGCCAGTTCGGTGCGGGCGAAGCTCCAGTGCGGCGCGTTGCCCGCGTCGTCGCGCAGTGCCGCCAGGCGTTGCTCCAGCCAGCGGAGCTGCTGTTCGGCGAGGCGTCCGGCGGCTACCGCCGCCCGCATCACCTCGGCCACGCTGTCGAAGGTGACCAGGTCGCCGTGCGGTTGGTGGCCTTCCACGAAGCGCTCCAGGCCGCCGGCGATCCAGGCGCAGCCGTCCGGGTCGATGACCGGGTCCTCGTCTTCGGCCGCGGCGTCCGTGGCGTAGAGGACGCCTTCGAGCCCGAGGAGCAGGTCGACGAGCTCGGTGTACGCGGTCGCCCGTACGGTGCCGGTCTTGGCGATGTGCAGGGCGAGCGCGCCGGTGGGCGCGGCGATGTCCGGTGCGTCGGCGACGGCGCCGAAGTCGACGAACTCCGCCGGGGCGACCGGGTCGTAGAACCGGTTCGTCCGCGGCCAGTGCACGGCGACGTTGTCCAGCCCCTTGTCGTGCGCCATGGGGCTCCCACCTCTCCTCGACTGCCGGCTGCGGACCCGCCCGGTGGGAACGCTGCCGCGCGGCTGCGGACCGCCCGGCCTTGCATCGGCCCGCGCGGGCGAGGTTACGACACTCCTGTCGACCGGTGTGAGGCAGTGTCGCAGCGCGTGGCGCCGTGGTGGCGTAGACGCGCCCCGACGGGTATCCGCCGAACGGTGTTCCGTTGCGCTGAGGGCTCATTCCGTGTAGGGGGACTCGTGGGAATGACCCTCCGGGGCGCTACGGCAATCTGAGGCGCCCGTACGAGGGTGCCGGACCCCCGATAACTCTCTTCCACGGAGTAGAATCGACGGAGACCGGGAAAGTGCGACCCGTGCCGAACTCCCCACAGCGGCGAGGCCTCGTCACGCTACGCGTTTTTTCCAGCCGATCACGATCCGCGGGACGACCGCGGCGACCGGCGCGCTTGGCTCCACCGGTGGTCCGCCTCGTTCTCGCGGCTCGCTCGTCCGTGGTCCGCCCTGCCCGTCGGCCGCCCGTGCGTTCCCGCCAACCCCGTGACCGGGCCCTCGCGGGACCGGTGCGAGAAAGTGGCCGAGGGTGGCAGAGAAGAAGCAGGAATACGGTGCCGAGTCGATCACCGTGCTCGAAGGCCTCGAGGCGGTTCGCAAGCGTCCCGGTATGTACATCGGTTCGACCGGCGAGCGTGGCCTGCACCACCTGGTCTGGGAGGTTGTGGACAACGCGGTCGACGAGGCGCTCGCGGGTCACTGCGACACCATCGACGTGGTCCTGCTGGCCGACGGCGGCGTCTCCGTCACCGACAACGGCCGTGGCTTCCCGGTCGACCTGCACCCCAAGCTGAAGAAGCCGGGTGTGGAGGTCGCGCTGACCGTCCTGCACGCGGGCGGCAAGTTCGACGGCAAGGCGTACGCGGTCTCCGGCGGTCTGCACGGCGTCGGCGTGTCCGTGGTCAACGCGCTCTCCACCAAGATGGCCGTGGAGATCCACAAGTCCGGCAACGTCTACCGGCAGAAGTACAACGCTTCCAAGCCCGGCCCGCTGGAGAAGGGCGAGTCGACCGACATCACCGGCTCGACCGTCCAGTTCTGGCCCGACCCGACGATCTTCGAGACGGTCGAGTTCGACTTCCAGACGATCTACCGCCGGATCCAGGAGATGGCCTTCCTCAACAAGGGCCTGACCATCAACCTGGTCGACGAGCGCACCGAGTTCCTCGACGAGCAGGGCGAACCCCGCCGGGTCACCTTTATGTACGAGAACGGCATCGCCGACTTCGTGCGGCACCTGAACCACACGAAGACGCCGATCCACAAGTCCGTGATCGAGTTCGAGGCCGAGGCGAACGACGAGGGCATGGCTCTCGAGATCGCCATGCAGTGGAACGAGTCGTACGGCGAGTCGGTCTACACCTTCGCCAACACGATCAACACCCACGAGGGTGGCACCCACGAGGAGGGCTTCCGGGCCGCGCTGACGAGCATCGTCAACCGGTACGGCGCGGAGAAGAAGTTCCTCAAGAGCGACGAGAAGCTCTCCGGTGAGGACATCCGCGAGGGGCTCGCCGCGATCATCTCGGTGAAGCTGGCGAACCCCCAGTTCGAGGGTCAGACGAAGACCAAGCTCGGGAACACCGACATGAAGGGCTTCGTCCAGAAGATCGCCAACGAGCAGATCGCCGACTGGTTCGACCGCAACCCCGCGGACGCGAAGCAGATCATCACCAAGGCGTCGCAAGCGGCCCGGGCTCGGATCGCCGCGCAGCAGGCCCGCAAGCTGGCCCGGCGCAAGTCGCTGCTGGAGTCGGGTTCGATGCCGGGCAAGCTGGCCGACTGCCAGTCGACCGACCCGCGCGTCTCGGAGCTGTTCATCGTCGAGGGCGACTCGGCCGGTGGTTCGGCCAAGCAGGGGCGCGACAGCCAGATCCAGGCGATCCTGCCGATCCGCGGAAAGATCCTCAACGTGGAGAAGGCCCGGATCGACCGGGTGCTGAAGAACAACGAGGTGCAGGCGCTGATCACGGCGCTGGGCACCGGCATCCACGACGAGTTCGACATCGCCAAGCTGCGCTACCACAAGGTGGTGCTGATGGCCGACGCCGACGTCGACGGCCAGCACATTCAGACGCTGCTGCTGACCCTGCTGTTCCGCTTCATGCGGCCGCTGGTGGAGGTGGGTCACGTCTACCTGGCCTCGCCGCCCCTCTACAAGATCAAGTGGAACAAGCGCGGTGACGACGCGCAGTACGCGTACTCCGACCGGGAGCGTGACGGTCTGATCGCGCTGCGCCAGCAGAAGAAGGCGAACGCCAAGCCGGACGACATCCAGCGCTTCAAGGGTCTCGGCGAGATGAACTTCCACGAGCTGTGGGACACGACCATGGACCCGACCACCCGCACCCTGCGTCAGGTGACCCTGGACGACGCTGCCACGGCGGATGAGCTCTTCAGCGTTCTCATGGGCGAGGACGTGGAGGCCCGCCGTTCCTTCATCCAGCGCAACGCCAAGGACGTCCGCTTCCTGGACATCTGATCAGACGGTGAGCGGCGCGACACAGTGCCGCTCACCTCGGGTTATGCACAGCGTTCCACTGCTTTCCACAGCGTTATCCACAGCGAAATGCGTAGCTCGGGCCCGTTTGTCGGGTTCGACCGTAAGTAAGGGTTAACTGTGACGGATACTCCCGAGAACCCCGCCGAGGAGCCCCAGGGCGACATCCGCGGCGGCACGGTCGGCCAGCGCGTCGAGCCGGTCGGCCTCGAGGTCGAGATGCAGCGGTCGTACCTCGACTACGCCATGAGCGTGATCGTCGGTCGTGCCCTGCCGGACGTCCGCGACGGCCTCAAGCCGGTGCACCGCAAGATCCTCTATGCGATGTACGACGCCGGCTTCCGGCCGGACCGGGGTTACGTCAAGTGCGCCCGCGTCGTCGGCGACGTCATGGGCAACTACCACCCCCACGGCGACTCGTCGATCTACGACGCCCTCGTCCGGATGGGGCAGCCGTGGTCGCTGCGCTACCCGCTGATCGACGGCAACGGCAACTTCGGCTCGCCGGGCAACGACCCGCCGGCGGCCATGCGCTACACCGAGTCGAAGCTCTCGCCGCTCGCCATGGAGATGCTGCGGGACATCGACGAGGACACCGTCGACATGCAGGACAACTACGACGGCCGGGCCAAGGAGCCCACGATCCTGCCGGCGCGGTTCCCCAACCTGCTCGTCAACGGCTCCGAGGGCATCGCCGTCGGCATGGCCACCAAGATCCCGCCGCACAACCTGCGCGAGATCGCGGCGGCCGTGCAGTGGTGCCTGGACAACCCGGAGGTCGACGAGGCCACCACGCTCGACGCGCTGCTGGAGATCGTCAAGGGTCCCGACTTCCCGACCAAGGGCCTGATCGTCGGCCAGTCGGCGATTCAGGACGCCTACCGCACCGGCCGCGGCTCGATTCGCATGCGCGCCGTGGTCGAGGTCGAGGAGGACGCGCGCGGGCGTCCCTGCCTCGTCGTCACCGAGCTGCCATACCAGGTCAACCCGGACAATCTCGCCGAACGTGTGGCGGAGTTGGTCAAGGAGGGCAAGCTCACCGGGATCGCCGACATCCGGGACGAGTCCTCCGGGCGTACGGGCATGCGCTTGATCTTGGTTTTGAAGCGTGACGCGGTCGCGAAGGTCGTGCTGAACAACCTCTACAAGCACACCCAGCTGCAGGAGACGTTCGGCGCCAACATGCTGGCGCTCGTCGACGGCGTGCCTCGCACGCTCAACTTGGCGCAGTTCATCCGCTACTACGTCGAGCACCAGATCGAGGTCATCCGCCGGCGGACCGCATACCGCCTGCGCAAGGCCGAGGAGCGCGCGCACATCCTGCGCGGCCTGGTCAAGGCCCTCGACGCGCTCGACGAGGTCATCGCCCTGATCCGGCGCTCGCCGACGGTCGAGGACGCCCGCCAGGGCCTCATCCAGCTGCTCGAGATCGACCAGGTGCAGTCCCAGGCGATCCTGGACATGCAGTTGCGGCGCCTCGCGGCCCTGGAGCGGCAGAAGATCATCGACGAGCTCGCGAGCATCGAGATCGAGATCGCCGACCTCAAGGACATCCTCGCCAAGCCGGAGCGGCAGCGGGCGATCGTCTCCGAGGAGCTCGCCGAGATCGTCGCGCGCTTCGGCGACGAGCGGCGTACCCAAATCATCCCGTTCGACGGCGAGGTCTCAATGGAAGACCTCATCGCGCGCGAGGACGTTGTGGTGACAATCACAAGGACCGGGTACGCCAAGCGCACCAAGGTCGACCTCTACCGCTCGCAGAAGCGTGGCGGCAAGGGTGTGAGCGGCGCAACTCTGCGTCAGGACGACATCGTCAGTCACTTCTTCGTGATCTCGACCCACTCGTGGATCCTGTTCTTCACGAACAAGGGCCGGGTATACCGGGCAAAAACCTACGAACTGCCCGAGGCCAACCGGGTCGCCAAGGGTCAGCACGTCGCCAACCTGCTGGCCTTCCAGCCGGACGAGCACATCGCCCAGGTCATCCAAATTCCGAACTATCAGGTGGAGCCGTACCTTGTGCTCGCCACCAAGAATGGTCTCGTGAAGAAGACCCGACTCGAGGAATTTGACTCCAACCGCAGCGGTGGCATCATCGCCATCAACCTGCGGGAGGATGACGAGTTGGTGGGCGCTGCGTTGGCCGCTTCGGAGAACGACCTGCTCCTGGTCTCGAAGAAGGCTCAGGCCATCCGGTTCAACGCGACCGACGAGGCGCTGCGGCCGATGGGCCGGGCCACCTCCGGCGTGATCGGCATGCGGTTCGGCGACAACGACGAACTGCTCGCCATGGAGGTGGTTCGCGATGGCATGGACGTTTTGGTCGCCACCAACGGCGGGTATGCCAAGCGGACGCCGATCGAGGAGTATCCCGTGCAGGGACGGGGTGGCAAGGGCGTGCTGACGGCGAAGATCACGGAGCGTCGCGGCGGCTTGGTCGGAGCGCTCGTGATCAGCCCGGAGGATGAACTGTTTGCCATCACCAGCAATGGTGGTGTCATCCGGACTCCCGTGAAGCCTGTACGGCGCACGCGGGATCGGAACACAATGGGGGTCAAGCTCATGGACCTCCCAGAAGGTGTAACCATCGTGGCGCTTGCTCGTAATGCCGACGAGCCTGACGAACAGGACTAGTTGATGCCGGAGACACAGGCGAAGTCGGGAGGTACGGGGGCCTCGGCGAAACCCGTCGATGAGGAGCCGAAGAAGGACGGCGCCGCATCGAACGGGCGAGACGCCGCTGGCCGCGCCGCGGTTCCCGCGGACGCCCCGTCCCCGCCGAAGTTCACCCGCGCCCCGGGCATGGCCCCGCCGCCGGGTGAGCCGAGCGCCGACAGCGACGGCCAAGCCGAGGGCAAGCGCCCGGCCGCGACCCCGGCGGCGAAGGGCTCGGCGAAGGGCTCTGCCACCGTGCCCATCGTCACCAAGGGCAAGGGCAGCGCGACCCCGGTCCAGCCGGCCCAGGCCGGCCGTGCGGGAGTGGCACCGCCTCCGGCCAAGCCCGCCACGGTCCCGCAGCGGCCCGGCGCGGCCCCCAAGAGCCCCTCCGGCAGCGCACCCGCCGCCGGCG
Organism: Actinoplanes sp. NPDC051346; assembly: GCF_040682215.1. NCBI lineage: Bacteria > Bacillati > Actinomycetota > Actinomycetes > Micromonosporales > Micromonosporaceae > Actinoplanes > Actinoplanes sp. NPDC051346. Next base: position 261,232 of record NZ_JBFBAJ010000007.1, read on the forward strand.
CCGCCGCGGTCGGCGCGGCCCGGGTCTCCGAGGCCGTCCGCACCGCCCGCTCTCCCGTGACGTCGTCGGCCGCCCGCGGCCCTCGCCGGGCGCGCCTGAACCTCAAGCGGATCGACCCGTGGTCCGTGATGAAGTTCGCCTTCGCCGTCTCCGTGGTCCTGTTCATCGTCGTGGTCGTAGCCACCTCGGTGCTGTACCTCGCCCTGGACGCCATGGGCGTATGGAAAGAGGTGAACACCAGCCTGCAGAGCCTGGTGAACGCCAGCGGCGGCACCGGCGCCAACAGCGGCGGCGGCTTCCGCATCACGGCCTGGGGCGTCATCGGCACGTCCATGCTCATCGGGGCGGTCAACGTGGTGCTCTTCACCGCGCTGGCGACACTGGGAGCATTCATCTACAACGTCTGCGCCGACCTGGTCGGCGGCGTCGAGCTCACGCTCGCCGAAAGAGACTGACCAGACGCGTACGCACCAACGGCCGCCGCCCTTCGGGGCGGCGGCCGTTCGCTTTCGTCGACGCCTCCGGTCGCCTCGGTCGTGTCCGGGGTTGTCTCCGGTCGCCTCGGTCGTCCCGGTCGTGTCCGGGGTTGTCTCCGGCGCGGCGACCGCCCCCGATTTGGGCCACCGCAGCCGGATACGGTAACCTTCGTGTCGCTGTCACGGGGCTATAGCTCAGTCGGTTAGAGCGCAGAGCTGATAACTCTGAGGTCGCTGGTTCGATTCCAGCTAGCCCCACCATGCACGTCCCTCCGCCGCAGATCAAAGGGGACCCGGCAATGCTGAAGAAGCTCCTGATCGTCGCCGGCATCGTCGGTGCAGCCGCCCTGGTCGTCAAGAGGGTCAAGGCCTCCAGCGACGAGCGCGCCCTCTGGCACGAGGCCACCACGGCGCCCGACCTGCGCTGAGCCCCGTAGTTCCGGGGGCCCTAGCTCAACTGGCAGAGCACCGCCTTTGCAAGGCGGGGGTTAGGGGTTCAAGTCCCCTGGGCTCCACTTTTCCTCCCTCTGACCTGCGGAAACGCAAGGCCAAGATCGTTAGGCCCACTTCGGGCCCACATCAGGTGCAGTCCCACCGCCCAGCGGCCACCGACTTCAGCACCTCACCGACGACTCCGCGACGACGCTCGCGGCGCGGCCAGAAGTGCACGTAGGTCTCCAACGTGATCTGAAGCGTGGAGTGCCGCAGCGCCCGCTGAACCTCCTTCGGATCCACGTGGTTCGTGATCAGCGTGGTCGCGAAGAAGTGCCGCAGCGCGTGGAAGCCGCTGTACTGCGCGTCCTCCGGCCAGCCAGCCGCGCGACGCCACTTGATCCACTCCGCCGACCAGGTGCGGTCCGTGAACGGGTTGCCGTGCACCGTGGTGAACATCAGCGGCACCTTGCGGCGAACCGCGCTACCGGACGTGATGTCCACCAGCTCGATCTCGACCGGTGGGTAGTTCGCCACGTGGCGGATCCGAGCAGCGGGGCAGGTGCGAGGCGGCCGGGACGGAATGCGACCGCGCCTCAGGACCAGAGCACCGATCCGACGACGCTCAATCCCTTGGGTACACCATCGATCACGAGTCCGATGTTCTCGCCTTCGCGCGCCACGTTCCACGCACCGTCGCCTCGGGCGCACATGCGCCGCATCGCAAGCACCGTCACTTGGTATTGACCCCCATCGGCTTCCAACACCATCTGCTCGCCCTGCTCTATGTCGCCGGCCTCTGGGCGACCCGTCACCACCAAGCCCACCTCAGTCGCCATGAAGCTGTCTTGGATCACCATTCGTGCCATACGCCAATGGTGCAACGTGACGCACTCAACCGGTCCACTCACGGGGGATGCACACACACGCGGAGTGCAGTCACTGCCGAATTGACCTTTTCTTGGATCAAGGCGCCCCGCAAGCGGGCCGCGCGGCCCGGCCGGCGACCGGCCGGGCACCCCAAAGAGGCCCCACCCCGCCGGTCGCCGGCCAAGGTGATCTGAAGCGTCGAGTGCCGTAGCCCTCGCTGCACTTCCTTCGGGTCCGCATGGCTGGTGAGCAGCGTGGTGGCGAAGAAGTGCCACGGCGCGTAAAGACTCGACGATCTGCATGATCTCTCTGCGGTTGCCTCGGTCCGCTGGGTAGCGTCGCGGCATGGGCGCTCTCAAACCGTGGCACGTCCTCGTGCTGATGGTGTGCTGCTTGTTGCCCCTCGTTCTTGCGGCCATCGGCGCCGTATGGGCGATCCGACGAGCAAAGGCGAAGCGCTCACAGGCACAGGGCCAGGGGTGGGTGCCGCCGGGCGCGGCGCCGCCGGCGCACCCGCCTGGACAGGGGCCTCCGGGCCCAGGACCGGGGCAGCCGCCTGGGCGGGGAGAATGGGGACCGCCAGGCTCGGGGCCGGGACAACCATCGTGACGGGAAGATCGATACGCCCTGATCGGCTTGCGGTCGCATGTGGAAGGGATCTTGACCGCAGCGCTGACAGCGACCGGGCCAGACGGCTAACCAGGCCTGCCTGACCTGTCCGTGGCTGCCGGTTCCCATCGCCGGGGGCGCCCTGGTCATTCCTGCTGTGGCGCCGGATACATGTCTTGGCGGTGGAGTCAGGTATCAGCGGTGAAGCCAGGCCAGCAGTTCCGGCGGCGCTAGCTTGGCTGCTCGCTTCTCGTAGTGGGCGAACTCCTCGTCGGTGAGTAACTCCCGGCCCGCGCCTGAGGCGCCTTGGCGGAAGAACGCGGTTCGGTCCTTCATGATGCCGACCGGGTCGGGTGCTAGCCGGTCCGCTCGGGCTCGCATCTGGGCGAATCCGGCAGCCTCGACCAGGGTTGGCCAGCGCTCCTGGTGCACCTCGATGCCGAGCCGGTTTGCTAGGCGGCGCATCTCGCCTTCGAGGTCGTTCATCAGGTCGGCGTAGTGCACCAGGATGACGGTCGGGCTGCGACGGGGAGCGCCATCGCCGCTGTTGCCGTCGACTCCGTGGTTTTCGTCGGCGTTCGAGGCGCTGTTGGCTTGGTGAGAGGGATTAGGGGAGGCCTCGGGGGTGGGCGCGGTATCCGCGTCGGGGGCGCAGTCGCGGTTGGGAGACAAGGCGGGGGTGTGGGGGAGGGCCGGGGAGACGGCAGTGTCGGGGGTGCGCGCAACGTCTGGGGAGAGCGTGGTGTCCGGGGTGCGGGCCAGGCCTGGGGAGAGCGCGGTGTCCGGGGTGCGGGCCAGGCCCGGGGGGAGGGCGGCCTGCGGGGTGGGGGAGGCGCGGTGCCAGGCGTCGGTGAGGTGCCACATCACGCCGGGTAGGGAGTCGAGGGCGTCCGCTGGGGCTACGTCGCGGTCGATCCAGGCGGTCAGGGAGTCGTGGAGGGGCCGGGGCAGTGGGGTGGGGCCGGTTGGGGCGGGGGTGCCGAGGAGTTCGGTCATCCGGGCCCGGTTGAGGTTGTCGCCCTGGTGGAAGAGGGAGACCGCCATGTCGAGGGGGTGTCTGGCTACGACGAGGTAGGTGGCTCGCGGGTCCAGGGGAATGCCGTCGAGCGGGGTGTGGGTCTTGATGAAACGTCGGTGGCGCTGGGCTTCCAAGCGGGCGTACACCTCGTCGCGGGGGAGGACCAGCCAATCCAGCCAGGGTGAAAGCTTCGATAGGGGAGCCGGCAGCTCGGGTTCTTGGAAGACGAGCAGGGCGCAGATCATCTGCGCCCACGTCGTGCCGCTCTTCGACCTGGTGCTGATCACGATGTCGCCCTCGCGGAACGGGAAGCCGTCCCAGCGGGCGCTGTCCTCGTCGGGGGAGCGGTAGCGCATTTCGCCCAACTTAGGGGAACTCTCGGAGCGCCGCTAGCCCGTCGGCGGAGCGCCGCCAGCCCGTTGGCGGAGCGCCGCTAGCCCGTCGGCGGGCTCGTTCAGGTCGAGGTGGTCGTCGCGGTGAGTGGGTCCTTTTGGGTGGCCACCGGGCCGACGTGAGTAGCCTTCACTCGTGAGTGGACGGAGGCGAGCCGCGGCCATCATCGTCCGGGATGGGCGCGTACTGATGGTGCATGAGCGGAGCCGGCGCGACGGCGGCCGGGAGTGGTGGACGCTGCCCGGAGGTGGGATCGACCCAGGTGAGACGGCGGAGGATGCGGTGCGCCGCGAGGTGTTGGAGGAGGTGGGCCTCGTCGTGAAGGAGGCACGCTACCTGCAGGATTTCCCGTATCCCTCCGGGATGACCTCGGTGTTCGCCTGCACGGTGGGCGACGGGGAGCCAGAGCTGGGACCGCATGTGACCGGGCCGGAGCCGATCGGACTGGACTGGGTGCCGCTGCCGGAGGTCGGGCCGGGCGGCACCGATCTCGTGCCCGTCTTTCCGATGATCGTGGCTGTTCGGTTGGAGTGAGGTGCGCGGCCGCTTCAGCTGGATT
>NZ_JBFBAJ010000007.1:265685-384599 GCF_040682215.1 Actinoplanes sp. NPDC051346
CTTCGGCGGCTGCGGGGATCCTGGTGGTGGTGGCTTCAGCTGGATTCGGCGGCTGCGGGGATCCTGGTGGTGGTGGCTTCAGCTGGATTCGGCGGCTGCGGGGATCCTGGTGGTGGTGGCTTCAGCTGGATTCGGCGGCCGCGGGTACCCCGGTGGCGGGGGCGGCGATGCGGGTGATGGTGCGGCGGCGTTCCGTGATGAAGTAGGCGGCGCTCAGGGCGTACCCGAAAGCAAGCAGGAGTCCGACGGCTCGGACCGGCAGGGGGACGACGGCCAGGATCGTGCCGACCAGCGCGACCACCGCCCAGGCTGCCAGCAGGACGGCGTTGATCGTGTCCGGGGTCGTCCAGCTCACGGTGTGCCGGCGTGCCTGGCGCTGGATCTCGGTCAGGAGGGCGTGGCCGAGCCCGGTGGCGAGCATGCCGAGCAGGAGGGTGGCGAAGATCGAGTGAGCGCCGCCGGCGACGGCTGTGATCGCGGTGCCGCCGACGAGCACGGCGAGGCCGCTGACGGTGCCGATCCGTGCGCCGCGTCTCTCCCTCACACCCCCTGACGGTCGGCAAGATCGCGCGATGGCTGAGCCGGATGGCGGTTTCACGATCGTTGCGTTGCGGCGGTGTGGCTCATGGTGCTGGTGTTCGTTGGTGCGTCCGCTCTCGGCGCTTGGTGATCTCGACTGTTTTGTCGGTGCGGGCCCGGTCGGCTCTACGGCTCGCCCGGGGCGATGTGACGCCGACTCGGCGTCCGAGGTCGCAGCCGCCGCACCTCGCAAATCTCATCGGGCGCTGGCTGTCCGCGCCGTTGGCTGAGGTGCTTGGTCCTCCCGATGCCCGCTGCGGGTGATGTGGCTGCTGGGATTGTCGGCGTGGCTGTTCGCCGCATTGGCGGGAGTACTCGGTCGTTCTTGGCGCTCGTTGTGGGGATGGTGCTGTGCTCGTTTCCTCGGCGTGGGCTAGTCGTTTCTGCTGGCGCGCCTGGGTCACATCCCGGCGGCGGGTGAATCGCTTCACCGTGGCCAGGCTCGTTGGCGGCGAGGGCCGCAATCGGCAGCCGCGCACCGGTCGCGTCCACGGGGGCGGTCGGTCGTCGCCGTTGAGCCGGCGGACTGAGGGCGTCGGGCTCGCGAGTGGTTCGAATGGTCAGGTCGCGGGCATCGGGAGAGGATGACGGGCGTGATCGGATCTCTGAAGCTCGAACCCGCGATCTCTCGGCCGGACCTGCTCGCCCCACCCGTGGCGGCGGCGCTCGAGGGATGGTCCGCGGAGGCGCCCATCGACGGGGACCAGGTGCTGGTCGCGCCGATCGATGCGGAACTGGCGGATACCGCTGCGTTCTGCGAGGCGTACGGGGTGGGGCTCGAGGAGTCCGCCAACTGTGTCATCGTGGCGGGCCGGCGCGGCGAGGTGATCCGCTATGCGGCGTGTGTCGTGCTGGCTACGACCAGGGCCGACGTGAACGGGATCGTGCGCCGGCAACTGGACGCTCGTAAGGCCAGCTTCGCGCCGATGGATGACGCGGTGCGATTGACCGGCATGGAGTACGGCGGGATCACCCCGATCGGGCTGCCGAGGGACTGGCCGGTGCTGGTCGATGCCCGGGTGGTCGCTATGCCCCACGTGATCGTCGGTTCGGGAGTGCGGCACAGCAAGATCGCTATTGCCGGGCCGGCGTTGGGGGCGTTGCCCGGTGCGGAGGTGCTGGAAGGGCTGGCGCGGGAGATCTAGTCGATCCCGAGGGTGTTAATCACTGGACGGCGCAGTGCAGGACTGATTCCCTCGCCTGGTGAAGATTCGGGCGATGCGCGTCGATGATCTAGAGGTCGTCCGGCAGATCGAGGTACGCGCCGGGGCGCTCTTCCATGACGTCGGCATGTCGGACATCGCGGCGCATCCGGTGCCGCCGGCCGAGGTGCTGGCGCGGTTCGTGCGCGCGGGCCGGAGTTGGGTCGCCGTCGAGGACGCGGATGTGCCCGTCGCCTTCGTGCTGGTCGAGCTGGTCGACGGGCTCGCGCACATCGAGCAGGTCAGTGTCGACCCTCCGTACGCTCGGCATGGTCTTGGTCGTGCGCTGATCGACCACGTCGGTCGTTGGGCGGCCGACCGTGACCTGCCGGCCCTGACCCTGACGACGTTTCGGGATGTGCCGTGGAACGGGCCCTACTACTCGCGGCTGGGCTTCGTCGAGCTGACGGCCGAGGCGCGGGGGCCGGAGCTGGCACGGCTGATGGACAAGGAAGCCGAGCACGGGTTGGACCCGGTGGAGCGGATCGCCATGTGTCGACCCGTGTGACGGATCTCGTTTCGTCGATGTTGTTTCACGTGGAACGTTATCGAGTGGCGTCGACGGCTCCCCTGCGGGCGATCTCCTCCAGCGCCGACTGAAGAACTGACGCCTCCTGGGCGCCCTGCACCACGTACTTCCGGTCGATCACGAACGTCGGCACGCTCGTGATGCCGAGCTCGCGCGCTTCCGCCAGGTCGGCGTTGACCGCATCGGTGCCGGCCGGAGATGCCAGGTAGGCGAGCGCGGCCTGCTCATCGAGCCCGATGGACCCCGCCAGTCGAGCGAGGGTCGCATGCGAGCCGATGTCCTCACCCTCGGCGAAGTGTGCCCGCTGCACCGCCTCGATCATCATCAGCTGCAGATCCTGGCCGGCGGCCCAGGCGATGAGCCGATGCGCGTCGAACGTGTTGGCGTTGATGGCGCGCTCGAACTCGAGGGTCAGCCCGTCGCCGGCGGCTACGGCGGTGACGTGCGCAAACATCTCCTCGGCGCGCTGGACGCCCCCGAACTTGTCGGCGAGCCACTGCTTCAGGGGTGTCGGCTCCGGGACCGGCGACGGATCCAGTTGGTACGCGCGGAAGGTAACGGTCACGTCGCCCCCGAAGCCCCGCATTGCCTCTTCGAGCCGGTGCTTGCCGAGGTAGCACCAGGGGCAGATGACGTCGGACCAGACTTCGATGTTCACGCGCGGGTGTCCTCCTGTTCGCGGATCTGGCTCTGTTCGCGGATCTGGCGCTTGAGTCTGGCCAGAATCGCCGTTCCGCCGCGGATGCGCAGCGGGCTGATCGCCGTGGCTAGACCCATCCGGCTGTAGAGATCGTCTGGTACCGCCAGGATCTCCGAGGCGGAGGCCCCTTCGAGGCCTTCCGCGAGGATGCCAGCGAAAGCCCGCGTCGTCGGCGCCTCGGGCGGGCAGTCGAACCACGCCTTCACGGTGTCGTCCGGCTGCATCTCGGCACGCAGGAAGAACGAAGTCTGACACTCCGGAACCTGTTCCATGCCGTCGTGTGCCTTGAGCGCCTCGGGCAGGGGCGGCACCGCGTCGGAGAACTCCAACAGCATTTCGAGCGCGACTTCACGGGGCGCGGAGGCGAACTCGCTGACGATGGCGGCCAGCTTCGGTGGCATGTCAGTCACGGTTGCGACCCTACGCGTCGCGGACCACTCCTGTCGGTTCCGTTGGATGCTCGGCGGGGGTTAAAGGGTGTGTTGATGGTGCTCATTTGCCGGCGTGAGTGGGTCGGGTCGTGATGCGGGGCGGGGTCGCCTTTGGTGGGCTGGTGTCGGGGTGGGGGTGCGTTCCGGTGGGCTGGGTGCTGGAGTGTGGGCAACCCGTGCGGGCGGCTCAACGGCGAGCCTGGGCGCAGAGTCGGCCGCACACGCTGAGCAGGCTGCGGGCGGCTCACCGTCGGAAGGCCGTCGCCGATGTTCGACACCGCCGAAGCGTGGCAGGGAGTGCCTGACGCGCTTCTCGGCCGGCGTTCCAGGGGCCGGCGTTCATGCTTGACCGGGAAGGGGCCACTCAGGCCGGCGTGGATGTGGGGAGGAGCGCCGCGTCGCTGAGGCTGATGATGCCGACCACTTTGCGGTCGGGGTCGCAGACGAGCAGCCGCCGTACTGCTCGTTCGCGCATCGCCTGGACCGCCTCCTCCACAGTGGCCGACTGCTCCACCATGATGAGTTCGAGTGACGCGATGGACGCCAAGGTTGTCGTGCGGGGTGGGAGGCCTTCCGCGATGGCCCGAACGACGATGTCGCGATCCGTGACCAGGCCGGCCATCGTCGGTCCGTTGGTGACCACCACGTCACCGATGCCTTGGTCGCGCATGACCTGTGCGGCCTCGTCGAGCGTCGTGTCGCCCGGCAAATAGACGACCTGTCTGGTCATCACATCCGCCACTGCCGTCCTGGCCATGCCGCACCTCCCCGCGCTCGGTCTCGCCCGTTACGCGGTACCCGACCGTTGGGTCGCTTACACCCGGGGCTGCGCTTGGAGCACTTGAGGCGGCGCTGATCGCCGCTCGGCTGATTCGCCGGTAGGGCGGTGTCGGTCGCTGTGCGACTGGCCCGTCAGTGTGGCCGCGCTGGTTGCTGTCCGACCGGCTTGCCGGTGTGGCGGTGTGGCGGTGTGGCGGTGTGGCCGCGCTGGTTGCTGTCCGACTGGCTTGCCGGTGTGGCCGCGCTGGTCGCTGCTCGTCCGGCTTGCCGGCCTGGCGGAAAGGCGCCCGCCGGGCGTCGTGCTCCGGGGGAGCGTGGGTGCCGTGCTCGCGGGGAGCCGGAGCGGCGTGCTCCCGGGGAGCGTGAGCGTCGTGCCACCAACAGGCGTGGGTGCCATGCTCCCCGGAAGCGAGCGGTGCCATGCTCCCCGGAAGCGAGCATCGTGCTCCCGGAGAGCGTCGGTGGCGGACGTCGATGCTGGCTACTTCTGTGAGTGGTCCGGTGCGGCGGACAGCAGCTCGCTGGTCATTTCGGTGAGGGCAACGTCGCGGCGGTCGCCCGTGCGGCGGTTGCGGAGTTCGGCGTACCCGTCGGGGAGACGGCGGCCGACCACGACGCAGCGGGGGATGCCGATCAGCTCGGCGTCGGTGAATTTCACGCCGGCCGAGATGTTTCGTCGATCGTCGACCAGCACCCGTAGGCCGGCTGCGGCGAGCTCGGTCGCGAGTGTGAGGGCTGCCTCGATCTGGCCGTCCTTGCCCGCGCCGATGACGTGGACGTCTGCCGGTGCCACCTCGTCGGGCCAGACGAGTCCGTGTTCGTCGTGGTGTTGTTCGGCGATTGCGGCGACGGCGCGGGACACGCCGATGCCGTAGCAGCCCATGGTGGGGCGCACCGGTTTGCCGTCGGCGCCGAGCACGTCGACCTGGAACACGTCGGTGTAGCGGCGGCCGAGTTGGAAGATGTGCGCGATCTCGATGCCTCGGCGCATGGTGAGCTCGCCGTCGCCGCAGTGGGGGCACGGGTCGCCGGGACGGACCTCGGCCGCCTCGATGGTGCCGTCTGGGGTGAAGTCGCGGCCGGCGACGACCGAGGTGGCGTGGCGGCCGGGCTCGTTGGCGCCGGTCAGCCAGGAGGTGCCGGGCGCGACTCGGGGATCGGCGAGGTAACGCGCCTTGATGCCCTGCGGGCCGATGTATCCGCGGACCAGTTCGGGACGCGATGCGAAGTCGTCGAACATGGTGGCGGTGGCGGGGCTCAGTGCCGCGTCCAACCGCTTGAGGTCGACCTCGCGGTCGCCGGGGACGCCGATCACGAGGATCTCGTCCTCTTTGCCGGGGTGGTGGACCGTGACCACGACGTTCTTGAGCGTGTCGGCAGCGGTCCAGTCTGTGCGGCCGTCAAGCGCGCGGGCGTTGGCGAGGTCGACGAGAGCGGCGATCGTGGGTGTATCGGGAGTGTCATGCACGGTCAGCGGGGCGTGCTCGCGGTCGGTGGCGGGCGGCGCCGGGGTGAACACGGCCTCGGTGTTGGCCGCATAGTCACATGTGGTGCAGCCGACGAACGTGTCCTCGCCAACCTCCGCAGAGGCCAGGAACTCCTCCGAGGCCGAGCCGCCCATGGCGCCCGACATGGCGGACACGATGGTGTGCTCCAGCCCGAGGCGTTCGAAAATGCGCTGGTAGGCGGCGCGATGCCTCCCGTACGCCTCGATCAGTCCCTGCTCTGAGAGGTCGAACGAGTAGGAGTCCTTCATCAGGAACTCGCGCCCCCGCAGCAGACCGGCTCGCGGGCGCGCCTCGTCGCGGAATTTCGTCTGCACCTGGAAGAGGGTCAGCGGATAGTCGCGGTAGGAGCTGGTCATGTCCTGCACGAGCAGCGTGAACATCTCTTCGTGCGTGGGCGCGAGCAGGTGGTCGGCTCCACGGCGGTCCTTGAGTGTGAAGATGCCGTCGCCGTATTCCGTCCAGCGGCCGCTGAGGTCATAGGCCTCTCGCGGCAGAAGTGACGGAAAGCTGACCTCCTGGCCGCCGATGGCGGTCATTTCCTCGCGCATGATCCGCGTCACCTGGTCGAGCACCAGCTTGCCAAGCGGCAGCCACGTGAATCCGCCCGGTGCCGCGCGACGGATGTAGCCGGCACGCAGGAGGAGCCGATGGCTCGGCACCTCCGCCTCGACCGGCTCCTCGCGCAGGGTCCTGAGCAGCATCGTGGACATTCGCAGGATCATGTTCGAAAGCTTAGAGAGGTGCTCCGACAGGAACATCCGGTTATCCACAGGCGCATCGATGTCGCCATCGTCACGTCCCATCGAAGGCCTTGCAGTGGAAAACTCGGCTTGATCGGGCAGGAGCAGGCGTTCAGGAGGTGCCATGACCTGGAAGAATTTTGTCGCATTGGGAGACAGCTTCACCGAGGGCATGGATGACAGCTACCCCGACGGCACCTATCGCGGGTGGGCCGACCTGGTGGCCACGCGCCTGGCCGTCGACGCCGGCCCCGACTTCGGGTACGCAAACCTCGCCGTGCGCGGCAAGCTCCTCGACCAGATCATCGGTGAGCAGGTCGAGCCCGCCCTCGCGATGCGACCGAGCCTCGTCAGCCTCGCCGCCGGCGGCAACGACGTGCTGCGTCGCAAGGTGGAGCCATCCGCCCTGGTCGAGAAGATCGACTCCACGGTCGGTCGCTTGCGAGGCGCCGGAGCCGACGTGATCCTCTTCCGGTTCGCCGACGTCACCGCGGTTCTGCCCGGTCAGCGCATCGTCGGTCCCCGCGCCGCCGTGCTCAACGACGGCGTCAGCCAGGTCGCCGAGCGTCACGGCGCCTTCCTGATCGATCTGTACGCCGACAAGACGTTCCACAACCCGTTGCTGTGGAGCGTCGATCGCCTGCACCTGTCGGCCGCCGGGCACCGCCGCGTCGCCGGACACGTGCTGAATGCGCTGGGCGTCGGCGTCGAAGAGGAATGGCTGCTCGTGCCGCCGATGCCGGCGCCCACCCCGTGGCTCCTGGCGCGCGGCGCCGACCTGCGCTGGGCCGGGCAGCACCTCGCTCCCTGGATCAAGCGGCGTCTGGCCGGCGCGTCGTCCGGCGATGCCGTCACGGCGAAGCGTCCCGAGCTCACCCCCGTCGAAGCGATAGCGTGAACGCCATGTCCGTTGCGAACGATCCGGCGTCGTCTCTGCAGGCGTACGCCCACCCCGACAAGCTGGTCACCACCGAGTGGCTCGCCGCCCATCTCGACCACCCCGGCCTGGTGATCGTCGAGTCGGATGAGGACGTGCTGCTCTACGACACCGGGCACATTCCGGGCGCGGTGAAGGTCGACTGGCACCTCGAGCTGAACGACCAGCTGACCCGCGACTACCTCGACCCGGCGGCCTTCGCGGCGCTCTGCGAGGCCAAGGGCATCGGCCGGGACGACACGGTCGTGTTCTACGGCGACAACTTCAACTGGTGGGCGGCGTACGCGCTCTGGGTCTTCAGCCTCTTCGGGCACCGAGACGTTCGCCTACTGGACGGCGGTCGGCAGAAGTGGGTGGCTGAGGGCCGCGAAGTGACCCGGGAGAAGACGGTACGCCCACCAGCGACGTACCCGGTGCCTATCCGTGAGGATGGTCCGATCCGCGCGTTCCGTGACCAGGTCATGGGGCACGTCTCGAGCGGCCGCCCCCTGGTCGACGTTCGGTCCCCCCAGGAATACACCGGCGAGTTGACCCACATGGAGGCGTACCCACAGGAGGGGGCGCTGCGCGGCGGTCACATTCCGGGCGCCGTCAGCAAGCCGTGGAAGTCGGCGGCCAACGAGGACGGCACGTTCAAGCCCGCCGACGAGCTTGCCAAGATCTACCACGACGAGCTGGGCCTCGAGAGCAGCGACGACATCATCGCGTACTGCCGGATCGGTGAGCGGTCCAGCCATACCTGGTTTGTGCTGCGCCATCTGCTCGGCTATCCGCAGGTCCGCAACTACGACGGTTCGTGGACCGAATGGGGCAACCTGGTGCGTGCCCCGATCGCCAAGGGATCGGAGCCTGGCGGGCTCGCCTGACCTCCCGATCCGAGCGGCGCCCGCAGCTGGTTGCATCGACCGTGTGAGGCGACGCCGTGCGGTCAGGTCGGACGACGTGGCCGCACGGTTTTGTGGGGGCGTGGCGTAGCTGGTTGCCGCCCGCAGTCCACTAGCGGGCGGCGATCCTGCCTGAAAAGAGCGACCTGCCTGGCGGGACGACCGCCTGGCTGGGGGGCGGTGAACGCCCCGCGTGGGGAGCGGTGACCTGCCTGGCGGGCGGTGAGCGGCCCACCTGGCGAACGGGGGACCGCGCCTGGCGGGGCGGCCCCTTGGTTGGGCGACTATTTCGCCCGGCAAGTGGCTGGCTGTGCTGAGCGGGGCCAAGCGATCGTGCTCGGTGGGCGGTGGCCGCGCCCAGTGAGGCGGTGACCGTGCACTGGTCGGGCAAGTGATCGCGGTGTTGCGGCGGCGGTCTAGATTGCGGCGGTATGGGTGCGGCGTGGCGGGATCATGGGAGCACGATCGTCGCTGCCCTCCTGCTCCTACCCGCTCTGAGCTTTGCCGCATACCGCTGGCGGTGCCGCCGTCTTCCACGGCGGCTTGCGGTGGCGGAGGTGGGGCTGTTCGCCGGTTCGCTGCCGTGGGCGGTCATGCTCTTCACACCGCAACCCGCGGGGCGGTCGATAGATCTCGTCCCGCTGCACGACCTTCCCTCTTGGCTGGCCGGTGACCTCGGGACGGCGGCCGCGCAAGTTGTCGGCAACCTACTCGTCCTTGCCGCTTTCGGATTCTTCCTGCCGATGCGATTCGCCGCCATGGCGTCGTTTGCCCGGATCCTTGCCGCTGCCGTGGCGACCTCCGTCGGCATCGAATCGCTGCAATGGCTGCTTGCCATCGGCCGGGTGTCGAGCGTCGACGACGTGCTCGTCAACACGCTTGGAGCAGTGTTGGCCGCGGCGGTGTCCCGGCGGTGGTGGGTGGCGTCAGCGCAGGAGTTGCCGCGCGCCGGCCCGACGTCACCATCCGTCCGCGAGCCACGAGCCACGAGCGGTGCCGGGGTAGGCGGGCGGTTTCGGGTTAGCGGAAGCGATCAGGGCGTCAGCCGCAGCCACGAGCACCTGTGCGATGACGAACACTGACCGGGCGCGGATCGCAGGACGAAGGCACTCAACCGACGCGTGTGTCCGGCACCCTAACGCTGTGTTCCTCAGCACAAACAGTGTTTCCCCACCCAAACGCCATCTGGTCGGGCGGTACCTGGCGGGCGGCCCATCCCACCGGTAGTTGTGCCGAAACCGCGCCCTCAACGCGGATTCATCGATGATGATCCACTCCTGGACGACCCACCACGGGCGGAATTGCCTGAACGGCCGTTAAGGGGGTCGCTTGACAGCGGGTTAGAGTTGCGAGGTGACGGTAGATCAGCAGCAGCGTCCCGGACCGCCGGCGCCGCGTCGGCGTTCTCGGCGGGACGAGATCCTCGAGATTGCGGTCGGGCTGTTCGCTTCCCGCGGATATCACGGGGTGTCGATGGATGACATCGGCTCGGCCGCAGGTGTCACCGGCCCGGCGCTCTACCACCACTTTGCCGGCAAGGAGGCCATGCTGGTGGCCGCCCTCATTCCGGTGAGCGAGAGCCTCCTGCATGGCGGCAAGGATCGGGTCGCCCGGCATCCCGAGGACGCGCGGGCGGCGCTCGCCGATCTGATCGAGTTCCATGTCGAGTTCGCGTTGGCGCATCCCGCGGTGATCGCCCTGCACCTGCATGAGCTTGACCGGCTGCCCGAGGAGCCGCGCCGGCAGATTCGCCGCCTCCAGCGCCTCTATGTCGAGGAGTGGGTGGCGGTGTTGGCCACGCTGCGTCCCGAGCTTGATGCGGGTGAGGCGCGTGTGCTCGCCCACTCCGCCTTCGGCCTCATGAACTCGACCCCGTTCCTCGGCGGCGAGGTGGACCGGCGCCGGCGGGCCGCTCTTCTCCGCGAAGCCACCGTTCACGCCCTGATCGGCCGCTGAGCATGCCAGCCCGGGCGGTGGCACCCATGCCTGTCCGCGCGAAGCGATCCATCTCAGCCCGGGCGGTGGCAGCCATGCCTGTCCGGCTGCCGGACTCCTCGAGGACACCGCGGGCGGGATCGTGCCGGTGGATGAAGCGACGGGTGGAGAAGTCCCCGCCAGTCCGAGTGGAGCAATCCACGGCGACCCGAGCGGACACGACCGGCCCGGACGGAACCCCGGATGGAGCGACGACCCTCCCGCACCCCCATCCCACGGCGCAAACTCCAAGAGCGTAGAAACCCAAAGGCCGAAGCAAGCCGAACCGGCCACCACCCCGCAGCATCGCAACCCATCAGCTAGAGACCCAAGAGAAAGAGCGAAATGATCGAGTCGCTGCTCATCGCCAACCGGGGCGAGATCGCCCGCCGGATCATCCGTACCGCCAAGCGGCTGGGGATCCGGTCGATCGCGGTCTACTCCGAGGCGGACGCGGGCATGCCGTTCGTCACCGAGGCGGACGAGGCGGTGTGTGTGGGACCGGCGAATCCGGCCCAGAGCTACCGCAACACCGAGGCCATTCTCGCCGCCGCCAAGTCGACCGGTGCGCAGGCTATCCACCCCGGCTACGGCTTTCTGAGTGAGAACGCCGACTTCGCCCGTACCGTCGAAGCTCATGGTTTGGTGTGGGTCGGGCCTTCCGCGGACGCGATCGTCGCCATGGGCGACAAGATCAATGCCCGGAACCTGATGGCGGCGGCCGGGGTGCCGGTCGCGCCCGGTACGCAGGACCCGGCGGCTTCCGTGGAGGCGGCGATCGAGGCCGCGACCTCGATCGGCTACCCGGTGATGGTCAAGGCTGCCGCGGGTGGTGGCGGCATGGGCATGGCCGTCGCGAACGACGAGGCCGGCCTGCGCACCGAGTATGACAAGGTCCGCGGGTTCGCCGAGCGCATGTTCGGTGACGGCTCCGTGCTTATCGAGCGCTACTTCCCGCGGGTACGCCACGTCGAGGTGCAGATCCTGGGTCTGGCGGATGGCCGCGTGATCGCCCTCAGCGAGCGTGAGTGCTCGGTGCAGCGCCGCAACCAGAAGCTGGTCGAGGAGGCGCCGAGCCCGGCGGTCAGCCCCGAGCTGCGCGCGCGTTTCCTCGAGGCGGCGGTGAAGGCCGGTGAGGCCGTGAACTACCGCAACGCCGGCACCGTCGAGTGCCTGCTCGATCCCGCGACCGGTGAGTTCTTCTTCCTGGAGATGAACACGCGCCTGCAGGTCGAGCACCCGATCACCGAGCTGATCCACGGCATCGACCTGGTGGAGCAGCAGCTGCGGATCGCCTCCGGTGAGGCGCCCTCGTTCGACGTCGACGCGACGGTGACGAGTGGTCACGCGATCGAGCTGCGGGTGAACGCCGAGGATCCCAAGCGGTTCCTTCCGGGTCCTGGCAAGGTCAGCACCTGGGTCGAGCCGGTCGGCGAGGGCGTTCGGGTGGACTCGGGTTACGCACCCGACACCACCGTCACGCCCTTCTATGACTCGCTGATGGCGAAGCTGATCGTTTTCGGCACCGACCGGGCGGACGCGATCGCCAAGGCGCGAACCGCGGTGGCCGGTTTCGAGATCGTCGGACCCAAGAACAACCTGCCGTTCTTCGCCGAGCTGCTCGAGAACGACGAGTTCCTCTCCGGCGACTACGACACCGGCATCGTCGGCCGCATGCGCTGAGCCGGCCGACGAAAGCCGAGCCGGCCGGCGAGACGGAAGAGCAAGAAAGAACGAGGTGGAGAGCATGACGACGGCGGTCTCGATCCGGGAAGTGGCTCCGCGCGACGGACTCCAGAACGAGGAGCCCATCCCGACCGACGACAAGGTGCGTCTGATCGACGCCCTCTCCCGGACGGGTGTCAAGCG
The DNA here is from genome assembly GCF_040682215.1 of Actinoplanes sp. NPDC051346. Classification (NCBI taxonomy): domain Bacteria; kingdom Bacillati; phylum Actinomycetota; class Actinomycetes; order Micromonosporales; family Micromonosporaceae; genus Actinoplanes; species Actinoplanes sp. NPDC051346. Next base: position 277,819 of record NZ_JBFBAJ010000007.1, read on the forward strand.
GATCGAGGCCGTCTCGTTCGTCCATCCCAAGGCCATTCCGCAGATGGCCGACGCCGACGAGGTGTGGGCGCGGGCCTGGCACAACCCGGACATCCGCTATTCCGCGCTCATCCCCAACACCCGCGGCGCCGAGCGGGCGATCAAGGCTGGTTTCCGGGAGATCGAGGTCGTGGTCTCCGCCAGCGACACGCACAACCGCCGCAATCTGAACCGGTCGACCGAGGAGTCGCTCGACGACATCGCCGGGCTCATCCCGCTCGTCCATGAGGCCGGGGCGACGCTCGAGGTCATTGTCGCGACGAGCTTCGGCTGTCCGTTCGAGGGGGATATCGACCCCGATCGGGTTGCGGCGATGGTCGAACGGGTCCGCGCCGACGGCGCGGATCGCGTCGCGTTCGGCGACACCACCGGCATGGCGACTCCGCGCCGGGTCCGTGACCTGCTTTCCGCCGTACGGCCGGAGCTCCTTCACTTCCACAACACCAGGGGCACGGGGCTGGCGAACGTCCTGACCGCTCTGGAGCTCGGCGTGACCGAGTTCGATGCGAGCGTCGGCGGGATCGGGGGGTGTCCATATGCGCCCGGCGCCTCCGGAAACATCGCGACCGAGGAGGTCGTGCACATGCTCGAGGACATGGGCATCGCCACAGGTATCGACCTGGAGTCGCTGATCGGCGTGGCTGAGCTGGCGGAAGGTCTGCTTGGTCGCACACTCCCGTCGGGTGTTCTTCGGGCCGGTCCGCGTACCAGATTGGTCTGATCACCGGTCGTATTCTGAGGAAATCCGCCGGAAAACGTCCGATCGATTTTCTCCATTCGTCCGCGTGACCCTGACTGTGTCGCTTCGTTACCAATACCGAGTGGCCGATCAATCGGCCGCCGGTCACGAGTCGACGACGAGGGGCGGGACCAATGACGGGGTGGAGGGTCGAGCGCAAGCCGCGCCCGGCATGCCGTCCGTCGGCCGTCTTGTCCACCGGCCCCGCGCTCATGCCGCCCCACAGCCAGGGGGCGGAGCGGCGACGGGGGTGCCGGTCCGGATCCCGATGGGGTCTGCGCGCACTGGTCGTCGGCGGTCTCGCCGGCGCGGCATGGCTGCTTTCCGGAGCCGCCGCCCACGCCGCCGACCATGACCCGGCGTCCGATGTGCTCTCGACCGGTTCGTCGCTGCTCGGTGCCGTGGTTCACGGCGTTGGAGCGGACGGGCCGGCAGTCGACCGGGTCCTGAAGACGGCCGCGAAGCCGTTGGAATCCGGCGGCGACCGCACCGGAGCTCATTCCGGTGGGCTGCTCACGCAGCCGGCGCGAGACCTCGGCGTGGTGACCACAATCCCGGCGATTGTGCGTACGGTCGGCGAAGTTGCGCAGGTCAGCAAGGACACGGGCGCCGCCCTGGGCGGAGTTGACCGTGTCGTCCGGGGCATCACCGCCCCAGTTCGCCTCACCGGCGAGGCGGTGGACACCGGTCCACTCGCCCCTGTGACCGCTCCGGTGACCGTTCTGCTGCGTGACGTGGCAGAGCCGGAGCCGGCGGCATCGCAGCGGGACCGTCCGGAGCCGGACGCGGGCGCCACGAAGCCCGACACCGTGCTCACGGATCCGGTCGTCACGGCACCGGCAGCCGGCAGGCCCGGCGCGGACGTGGCAATGGGCGAGAAGAAATCCACACCGGTTCTGGTGTGGCACAAGGTGGGAAAGACCGTCGCGGCCGGTGTGCCGGAGACGGTCCGCGAAACACCCGATGGTGATGGACCCGCGCCGCTGCGGGTTGACCTCGGGGCAGCGAAGGGGTTCCCGGCCCCCGGATCGGGAACAGCGACGGACGGTGGTCCCTCTGCGGCCGTCCTTCCGTCAGCGGTCGCGGACAGCACGACGGCTTGCCGCCGGCTGCCCATCGCGACCGATGTCGAGGTCCGGCGCCACGACGCCGAGGCACCGACCGTCTCACCTGACTAGTGGCGGCACGCCGGGGCGCATAAGCGCCCGAAGGCGATGAGGCCCGATTCCTGGAACCGTTTGCGAACAAGCGGCGAATCATCACCAGGCCCGGGCCGTCACACACACCGCGAGCGAAAGCGCCGGTACGCAATGGGCGCACGTCGACGAGCGGGGTCAGGGCAGCCGATAAATAGCCAGGGCACCGCTGCGCCCGGAAGCACCATTCAACTGAATACGCGACTCACCATTTCTGACCATTTTCGAAAGGCATCTTCTTTCCATGAAGACTTGGGTTCGTAAGACTCTGAGCGTCGGTGTCCTGGCCGCGGGCGCCCTGCTGCTCGCCCCGGCTGCCGCGCACGCCGACCAGAGCACGTCCGGCAACGTCGGCATCGCCAACGGCACGCAGGTGCTGACCAAGGTGGCCGTGCCGCTGAACGTCGTGGGCAACTCGATCGGCGTCGCCGGCGAGTCGAACGCCGCGGGCCAGGGCATCAACTGGGTCGAGAGCGGCAAGCACGGCAAGGGTGGCAAGTACTCCCAGAACAGCCACGGCAACGTCGGTGTGCTGAACGGTACGCAGATCCTCGTCCCGGTCACCGTGCCGGTGAACATCGTGGGCAACGCGGTCTCCGTCCTGGGTGTGGCGAACGCGGCCGGCTCCGGCGTCAACAAGACCGAGAGCGGCAAGACCGAGGGCACCAAGGTCGACCAGAACTCGTCCGGCAACGTGGGCGTGCTCAACGGCACCCAGGTCGCCGCGCCGATCGACGTGCCGATCAACGTCTGCGGCAACTCGCTGTCGATCCTGGGCCTGGCCAACTCGCAGGCCGCCTGCATGAACGGTGGACGGCGCACCGAGGGCGTCCGGCAGGACACCTCCGGCAACGTCGGCATCGCCAACGGCACGCAGATCGCGCTGCCGGTGCACGTGCCGATCAATGTGACCGGCAACGCGCTCAGCGTCCTCGGTCTGGCGAACGCGGCCGGCGCCTCGCAGAACGAGTCGGGCCACCAGGGCGGCGGCATCAAGCAGGACAGCAACGGCAACGTCGGCATCCTGAACGGCACCCAGATCGCGGCGCCGATCACCGTCCCGATCAACGTCTGCGGCAACGCGCTCGCCGTGCTCGGCGTGGCCGACGCCGCGGCGGCGTGCTCGAACGGTGACGGCGGCAACGGCCACCACCACGACGGCGACGACAACGACGGTGACGGCGGCAACGACGGCGACAACGACGGTGACGGCGACGGCGGCTACCCCGGCGACGACGATGACGTCGCGGGCGACGGCGGCTCGATGGGTGACGACGACGACGCGGCCTACGGCGACGCTCCGCGCAAGGGCCACAAGGGCGCGGGTCACACCGAGGCCACCGCGGTCGACGGTCTCACCCAGAGCCTGACCAACGCCGGTGGCGTCAACCTGGGCGGCCTCGAGGTTTCGAAGCTGCTCAAGTAAGACCCGGGTCGCGCCGGTCCCGGGCGTGACCCGAGCGGCGCCGCACGGCGCCGAGCAGGGAAATGAATACCGGTGCTCCTCCACAGCGCCGGCATGAATCGGACGGGAGTCCCCGCACCACGCGGGGGCTCCCGTTCGGCGTGTCTGGTCCCAGAGTCTGGAATGCGCTAGCCTAACGATCGTTCAGGAAACGTTCGAGGGGGCTACGTGGCATTCGACGAGGAAGCGCTCGCGCAGGCGCGCAAGCGGGCGGCTGCCGGCGGCGCGGAGAAGTACCACGCCGCGAATGCCGCCAAGGGCAAGTTCTTCGCCCGGGAGCGGATTGCCCTGCTCGTCGACGAGGGCTCCTTCGTCGAGGACGGGCTCTTCGCCAATAGCCTTGCCGAAGGACTGCCGGCAGACGGGGTGATCACCGGAAATGCCCGGATCGACGGGCGTGACGTGTGCATCATGGCGAACGACTCGACCGTGAAGGCGGGGTCGTGGGGCGCCCGTACGGTGGAGAAGATCATCCGCATCATCGAGCGGGCGTACGCGACCGGCGTACCCATGGTCTATCTCGTGGATTCCGCGGGCGCGCGCATCACCGACCAGGTCGACCTGTTCCCGGGCCGGCGCGGAGCCGGCAAGATCTTCCACAACCAGGTCAAGGCGTCCGGTTCGATCCCGCAGGTCTGCGCGCTCTTCGGACCGTCCGCCGCGGGCGGGGCCTACATTCCGGCCTTCTGCGACGTGGTCGCCATGGTCGAGGGCAACGCCAGCATGTACCTCGGCTCCGACCGCATGGTCGAGATGGTCACGGGGGAGAAGACGACGCTCGAGGCGATGGGCGGCGCGCGCGTGCACTGCGCCGAGTCCGGTGTCGGGCACTTCCTCTGCAAGACCGAGCAGGAGGCCCTGGAGGCCGTCCGCTCGTACCTGTCGTATCTGCCGTCGAACTACACGCAGCAGCCGCCGGCCGCGGAAGCGGGCGCACCCGCCAAAGTGGATCTCGGCGCGCTGGTTCCGGAGAGCGAGCGGCAGGCGTTCGACATGCGCCGCTACATCAAGGGCATCGTCGACAAGGACTCGTTCTTCGAGATCCAGGCGCTGTGGGCCAAGGAGCTGACGGTCGGCTTCGCCCGGCTGAACGGCGAGGTCATCGGCGTTGTCGGCAACAACTCGATGTTCAAGGGCGGCGTGCTGTTCGTCGACTCGGCCGACAAGGCGAGCCGGTTCGTGCAGCTCTGCGACGCCTTCAACGTGCCGCTGCTCTTCCTCTCCGACGTGCCCGGCTTCATGGTCGGTTCGGCCGTGGAGAAGCAGGGGATCATCCGGCACGGCGCCAAGATGATCACCGCGATCTCCGAGGCGACCGTACCCAAGATCTGCGTCGTGGTCCGCAAGGCGTACGGCGCCGGCCTGTACGCGATGGCCGGCCCCGGCTTCGAGCCGGACGCGACGCTCGCCCTGCCCACCGCCAAGATCGCGGTGATGGGCGCGGAGGCGGCCGTGAACGCCGTCTACGCCAACAAGATCGCGGCATTGCCCGAGGAGGACCGCGCCGCCTTCATCGCCGAGCGCCGCGCCGAGTACGAGCGCGACATCGACATCCTGCGGCTCGCCAGCGAGCTCGTGATCGACGACATCGTCGAGCCGGGTGACCTGCGTGGCGAACTCGTCCGGCGGTTCAGCGCCGCCCGCGGCAAGGACCGCACCTTCTCCCGTCGCCGCCACGGCGTCACCCCTGTCTAGTTCCACCGTCTCGAAGGGACACGCCATGGTCGACTTCCGGCTCAGCGAGGAGCAGGAGGCACTGCGCGACAGCGTCCGGGATTTCGCCCGCGAGCAGGTCGCGCCGGTGATCGCCGAGCACTACGAGCGCAAGACGTTCCCCTACGACGTGATCCGGCAGATGGGCAAGATGGGCCTCTTCGGCCTGCCCTTCCCCGAGGAGCACGGCGGCATGGGCGGCGACTACTTCGCCCTCTGCCTGGCCCTCGAGGAACTGGCCCGGATCGACAGCAGCGTCGCGATCACCCTGGAAGCGGCCGTCTCGCTGGGTGCCATGCCCATTTACCGCTTCGGTACGGACGAACAGAAGTCCCGCTGGCTCCCGCAGCTCTGCAGCGGCGAGGCCCTGGCCGCGTTCGGTCTCACCGAGCCGGGCACGGGCTCGGACGCCGCCGGCACGACCACCCGCGCGGTGCTGGACGAGTCGACGAACGAATGGGTCATCAACGGCTCGAAGGCGTTCATCACCAACTCGGGCACCGACATCACCTGCCTGGTCACGGTCATGGCGGTCACCGGGACGCGGCCCGATGGCTCGAAGGAGCTGTCCACCATCATCGTCCCGTCCGGCACGCCCGGCTTCACGGTCGCGCCCGGATACTCCAAGGTCGGCTGGTGCGCCTCGGACACCCACGAGCTGGCGTTCGATGACGTCCGCGTGCCCGCGGCGAACCTGCTCGGCGAGCGGGGTCGAGGCTTCGCCCAGTTCCTGCGCATCCTCGACGAGGGCCGGATCGCGATCGCGGCGCTCTCCACGGGACTCGCCCAGGGCTGCGTCGACGAGTCGGTGAAGTACGCCAAGGAGCGTCACGCGTTCGGCCAGCCGATCGGCAACTACCAGGCCGTCCAGTTCATGATCGCGGACATGGAGATGCGGGCGTACACCGCGCGGCTCGGCTACTACGACGCGGCGACCCGCATGCTCGCCGGCGAGGACTTCAAGCGGTACGCGGCCGCGGCCAAGCTGAACGCCAGCAACGCCGCCATGGAGAACAGCCGCTGGGCCACCCAGGTCCACGGCGGCTACGGCTTCATGAACGAGTCCGCGGTGGGACGCTTCTACCGGGACGCCAAGATCCTCGAGGTCGGCGAGGGCACCTCCGAGGTGCAGCGCATGCTGATCGCCCGGGGGCTCGGACTGTAACGCTCGCCGCCGCGAGACAGTCGGTTTGTCGACAGTCGGGCACGTGAACTCGGCATTCATCGCCATGTCTGCCTAGGTTCGTCTTCATGACGTCAGATCACGGGGCGGACCGAGAGGGTCCCGGATTCGACGGCGTGCTGCGCGGTTACCGGCTGCGAGCGAGCCTGACCCAGGAAGAGCTCGCGGCGCGGGCGGCGGTCGGTGTGCGTACGGTCCGCGATCTGGAGCGCGGCCGGGCCTCCCGGCCGCAACGCACCACGGCCGAGCTGCTCGCCGCCGCACTGGGTCTCGTCGGGGCCGACCGCCTCGCCTTCCTCGCGGCGGCCCGCGGGCACTCGGCGGGTGCGCAACCGCCGCGCTACGTGCGGCTGCCGCCGGCCAGCGATCTGATCGGTCGCGACGACGACGTGGCCCACCTGGTCACCCGGCTGTCCCGGCCGCCGGGCGACGGATCCCGCGGCATCACCCTCGTCGGGCTGGCCGGGGTCGGCAAGACCAGCCTGGCGCTGACCGTCTCGCACCGGGTGACGCGGGCCTACCCGGGCGGAGTCGCCGGGGTCGTCGTCACCGACGGATCGACCATCGGGGAGGTGCTCGCCGGGGTGGCCGCGGTCTTCGGCGTGGGCCGGCCCGACGACCTCGCCCCACGCTTCGCCGGCCGCTCGGCCCTGCTGCTCATCGACGCGGTGGAACGGGCGCCCGAGGCGCTCGCCGAAGCGCTCGGCCGGCTTCTCGCCCAACACCCGACGCTGCGCTTCCTCGCCACCGGGCGGCACCCGATCGGCCTGCCCTCGGAACGCGTCCAGCCGGTGGCTCCGCTGGTCGCGCCGCCCACCGGCGCCGTGACGACCCTCGAGGACGCGGCCCGATACCCGGCCGTAGCCCTCTTCCTCGACCGGCTCGCACAGGTCCGCGGCGCCCAGGTCGAGCCGGACGAAGTGGAGCCCCTGGTCGCGCTGGTCCACCGCCTCGGCGGCCTACCCATCGCCCTCGAACTAGCGGCGGCACGCGGGCGCGTGCTGACCCTCGCGGAAATCCTCGACCGGTACGGCGACCGCGTGCTCGACCTCTCCGGCCGCCCGGCCGACGGCGGCGTGGGCGGTGCTCTGCGGGGCCGCCCGGCGGACACCGGCGTCGTCTCGGTTCGGGAGGCGGTGGCGGCCAGCTACCGCCTGCTCTCCATCGCCGAGCGAAAGGCGCTGCACCGCCTCGCGACGTTCCGCAACCGGTGGTCGCTGGACCTGGCCGAGCAGATCATCGACCGCGATCCGGAGGTCGATGTGGTGCACCTGCTGGACCGCTTCCTCGAGCTCGGCCTGCTCAGCGCCCGTGGCGCCCGGGCCTTCCGGTTCCGGCTGCTCGACGTGGTGGGGGACTACGCCTGTGAGCGAGCGGCGGCCCTGGGCGACCTGCCGGCGGCCCGCCGGCGCCACGCCGAGGTGATGGCCGACCTGGCACTGTCCATCGCGCCGGACCTCAAAGGCGCCCATCTCCCCGAGGCGGCCGCCCGGCTCGACGACGTCTCGGGCGACATCGGTGCGGCGCTCACCTACGCGGCGAAGGAAGATCCGCACACGGCCCTGCGCCTGGCGGCCTGCCTGCCGCGCTGGTGGCGGTTCCGGGGCCGGGACGTGACCGGCAGGCAGTGGCTGCGGCGGCTGGTGGAGGACCCGCGCACGGCGGACGCGGACCCGGCCATCCGCGCCTGGGCCCAGGTGGGGCTGGCACAGCTCGCCCTGGAGCACGGCTCGGGCGCCGAGGAGCTCGGTTCGGCACAGGCGGCTCTGGCCGAATTCACCGTGCTCGGCGACGTGCCGGGCCAGCTGACGGCCCACAGCCAGCTCGCCGCGCTGTGGATGACGGCACACGGATACGACCGTGCCCGCGCCCACGGCGAGGAGGCGCTGGCGCTGGCCCGGCGCAGCGGCCGCCTCCGGGACATGGCGGTCGCCGAGAACAACCTGACCTGGCATGAGATCCGCGAGGGAAACCTGCCCGCGGCCCGGCGCCGGCTGGCGGAGGTCGACAAGCTGGCCAGCCGATGCGGCGAACACCGGCTCCGGGCCGTCGCCGTGGCCAACCTCGCCGAGGTGGAGCGGCTCGACGGCCGTCACGAGGAGGCCGCCCGGCTCGGCCGGCACGCGATCGCGGAGCTGGAGGACGTCGGCGATCCCGGCCACCGGCGGCGCGTCCTGGCCACCATCGGGCTGGCGCTGGCCGCGGCCGGTCGCGCCCGGGAGACCGAGGGTGTGCTGGCCGAGCTGCGACCGTCGGACGCGGGCGTGCCGCCGGACGGCCCGGCTGCCGTGGTCGAGGGTGCGCTGGTTCTGCTGCGGGGAGACGAGCGGAAGGCGGCCGAGCTCTTCGAGACCGCGGCGGCGGCGTACGAGGGCGGCCACGATCCCCGCGACATGGTGGAGGCGCTGGTGGGGCTCATCCGGTGTACGCGGGAGACCGAGCAGCGGGCCAAGCTGGTGCACCGGCTGCACGAGATGTGCCGTACGAGCGGGATCGCGCTCCTGCCCCGGGACCGAAAGCTGATCGAGGCGCCCGCGGAGTGAGCGGTGCGGCGTGGACGACCGGCGCTTTCCGTGCCCCCCACAACGCCGGTCGTCGCAACGCCCCGGTAACGCGGCGAGAACGATGACTCCCCCGTTTGCCTCGCCTCGGCCTCGGCCGCGCCGCGTCCCCCTGTGGAGATCACCCTAGCGGGCTGGACCTGCGGATATGCGTAGATAGGCGGGTTTCGACCGGGGGACGTCGGCGATTCTGCCGGTACTTCTGCCGGTTCCTCACCCAGTGGTGGGTAAAAGCGTGGAACGGCGTTTACGCACCGGTTACGTATGGGTCACGCAGCGTGGCTTCCGCCTTCAGGGGGGTGTGTGGTGCCCGCCGTCGCGCACGGGTTCACCGCGTCGCGGATGGTGCGCAGCGACTCGGTGAAGTCGTCGAGCTGTGCCGGCGAGAGCTGGCCGATGAACCACCGCTGCATGAGCTCGAGGTGACCCGGCAGCACCTCGTCCAGGCGTGCGAGGCCGGCCTCGGTGATCACCGCGTACGAACTGCGGCGGTCGCTGGGGCATGCCTCCCGCCGGACCAGGCCCTCGCGGTCCATCCGGTCCACGACGCGGGTGACGCCGCTGGTCGACAGGGCGGTCTGCCCGGCCAGGTCGGTCATCCGCAGGCGGTGCTGCGGGGAGCGGGCAAGCCGCAGCAGCACCTCGAACTCGACCGAGGAGAGCCGATGCTGCTCGAACTGCGCGGCGAAGCGGTTGGTCAGGCCGGTGTAGGCCTCGGCGAAGAGGCCGTAGGCCGTGAATCGGGGGTCATCGAAGTTGGTTCCCACGCTCAACATGCTACCAGCAATCACTTGACACGGGGAATATTGCATGGCTTATAGTTGCTACGTCAGACAAACACAGCTCATCCCTCGAGAGGACACGTCATGACCGACACCGCCGCCACGGGTACCCGCGAGTTCCAGGGTCTCCAGATTCCGGCCGCCGGCACCTACGAGCTCGACGCCGCGCACAAGCGGGTCGGTTTCATGGTGCGTCACCTGATGGTCAGCAAGGTCCGCGGCAACTTCGCCGAGGCTGCCGCGACCATCACCATCGCCGAGAACCCGCTCGAGTCCTCGGTCGTCGCCACCATCCAGACCGCCAGCGTGCAAACCGGCCAGGCGGACCGCGACAACCACCTGCGCACGGGCGACTTCTTCGAGGCGGAGAAGTACCCGACCATGAAGTTCCGCAGCACCGGCATCAAGTCCTTCGAGGGCAACGAGATCGTCCTCGACGGCGAGCTCACCATCAAGGACGTCACCAAGCCGGTCGAACTCCTCGTCGAATTCGAGGGCGCGACGGTCAGCCCGTACGGTCAGCACGTCTTCGGTTTCAGCGCGACCACCGAGATCGAGCGCGAGGACTGGGGCCTCACCTACAACATGGCGCTCGAGTCCGGCGGCGTCATGATCGGCAAGAAGGTGAAGATCGAGATCGAGGGCGAGGCCATCCGTCAGGCCTGACCCCGTACCGGGGCTCGACGCCCCGGTCTCCGCGTCGGCTCGAGACGGGCCGGCACCTACGGAGCCGCCGACGAAAGGCGCCACCCGAACGCGGGCGGCGCCTTTCGCGCGTCAAAAGCCGTTGAGTCGTGCGCCCCCACGTCTGCCGGCCGCCGACCCTGCGCCTGCGCGTTCGCACTCCGGGCGTATCCCGCCAGATGGGCGATTACCCCACCGATCGCAAGGAATCTGCCTGCTATGGCGATGCGGGCCGTAACCGGTTTCGGCGAGCTAGCGTCCTTGCGCTCGAGCTCCCGCCCCTGCGCTCCCCGCTCCACCTATGCCTCCTCCGACCAGCACTTTTGCCCTCGTGCCGCCACCTTGTGGCACTCCAGTGGCGTCGACGACCCTGGAGTGCGATGGTGGACCGAGCGCTTCCGTACGCTCACCCAGAGCTGATGAGTGTCCGTTTCGTCCCTGGCCACGGTTACCGGGTCCACATAACGTGAGAGCGTCACGCGAACGTGCCAGGAGGATCGATGGGTAAGGACCTCTCCGGTTCCGTCTTCTCCAATGAGGACCGGGTCCACTATCGGCAGAAGGTTCGGCGTTGCCTGGACGTCCTCGCCCTGATGTTGGACCGGCGCGAAACCCCCGGCGCCGAGCGACCGGGTGCGGTTGTGCGCTTGAGTCAGCGACCGGGTTCGGTCCTGCAACTGGACGAGCCACCGAGCCCGATTCCCTTCGACGCCGACAGCCGGATGACCGGCCTCGAAATCGAGCTCAACCTCATGGACGCCGCGGCCGAACCGGCGATGCGCAACGCCGAGATCCTCGCCGACCTGGCCGACCCGATGTTCCAGACCGAGCTGGGCCAGTTCAACCTCGAGCTCAACGCCCGCCCCCGGATGATCTGCGGCGACGGCTTCGCCGACTATGAGCGGGACCTGCTCGAAAGCCTCGCCCGCGCCGAGGAGCGGGCCAGAAAGTCCGACGCCACCATCGTGCTCATCGGCAGCCTCCCGACCCTCACACCGGACCACCTCGTCCTGGCGAACCTCTCGGCGAACGAGCGCTACCGCGCACTCAACGACCAGATCGCCGGCGCCCGCGGCGAACAGTTCAGTGTGGACATCCGCGGCGTCGAACGTCTCCAGACCGCCAACGACTCCATAGCGCCCGAGGCGGCATGCACGAGCGTGCAGTTCCACATGCAGGTCCCGCCGGACAGGTTCGCCGCGCTCTGGAACGCCTCCCAGGCGGTGGCGGCGATCCAGGTGGCGATCGGGGCGAACTCCCCGTACCTGCATGGTCGGCAGCTCTGGGCCGAGACCCGGATCGCGCTGTTCGAACAGGCCACCGACACCAGGCCGGAGGAGCTCAAGGCGCAGGGCGTGCGCCCCCGCGTGTGGTTCGGCGAACGCTGGATCACCTCGGTATTCGACCTGTTCGAGGAGAACGTCCGCTATTTTCCGCCGCTCCTGCCGATCCTCGACGACGAGGATCCCATCGCGGCCCTGCAACGAGGTGAGGTCCCGAGCCTCGGCGAGCTACGCCTGCACAACGGCACGGTCTATCGCTGGAACCGGCCGGTCTACGACATCATGAACGGCCGTCCGCACCTCCGCGTCGAGAACAGGGTGCTGCCCGCGGGCCCGACCGTCGTCGACATGCTGGCCAACGCCGCCTTCTACTACGGCCTGACCCGCCAACTCGCCGAGGAGGAGAGGCCGATCTGGAGCCGGCTCCCGTTCCCCGCGGCCGAGGACAACTTCCACGCGGCGGCCCGTCGCGGCATGGAAACCACAATCCATTGGCCGGGTACGGGCGAAAGCCCCGTAACCGACCTCGTCCGCGACATCCTCCTCCCCAAGGCACACCAGGGCCTAGCGAAGTTCGGCGTCGCCGCCTCCCACCGGGACCGCCTGCTCGGCATCATCGAGGGCCGCTGTCGCACCGGCCGCAATGGCGCCACCTGGCAGACGGAGGCCGTTTGGCACGCCGAGCACCACAAGGGCCTCGACCGCTACGGTGCGCTGCACGACATGTTGCTGCGCTACAGCGCGCATCAGCAGACGAACGAACCGGTGCACACCTGGCCGGTCGACTAGACCTCTCGGTCCTTTGTCGCGCTAAGCCGGATCGTCGTTCGGGGGAGTGTCCTTGGGAACGGGCTTGGCCCGCGAGGCCGGCTTCGTCCCGCTCGCTTTCCTGGCCGGCGCCTTCTTGGCCGCCGCGGACTTACTCGGCGCCTGCCTGGGGCCGGCGGCCGAAGACGGCCCGGGATTTGCGGCGCCCGACCCGGGATTTGCGGCGCCCGACCCGGGATTTGCGGCACCCGACCCGGGATTTGCGGCGCCCGACCCGGCGTCGCTAACGCCGGTGGCGTCGGTGGCGCCGGTGTCAGAGAAGAGTGGCCTCGGCGCACCCGACGGGTTGATCTTCGCGACGGCCGGACTGGCCGGCGGCCGAGCGACCGTCTCCCGTTTCGGCGCCGCCGGCGAGGGCGGCCCACTCGGCGTAGGCGGTGGAGGCGTGGCGCGAGTCCCACTCGGCGCAGGCGAAGGCGTTGGGATCCGCGGTCCACTCGGAGGCGGCGTCGCGGCAACCGACCCCCTCGCCGTCGGGGACGGGGACGGGGACGCGACTGGCCGACTGGTCGCAGAAGGCGCAGACGCGTCGACCGACCCACGCGGCGTCGCACGCGGGGCTGCGGCGCTCGGCCCGTTCGCCGGCACGGCGCCTAGTTCGGATGCCGGGGAATGAGGGGACGATCGAGCAGCTGCAGGTGCTTGTGCACGCCCGGTCGCCACAGAGGCCGGGTCGACGCCCGACGCCTCGGTCTGCTCCCGGCCACCGCGCATCCGACTCCACAGCGACGGCTTCTTCCGGTCGGCGGTCTCCACCACGGCGGGATCCGGCCGGCCTTTGTCCCCGCCTTTGTTCCTGCCTTTGCCCCCGCCGGCGGCCGTGGGTCGCTCCGCCTGTGCCGCGCTGACCTGCGCGGATCGCTCGGCCTTTCCCACCTGCTCGGCTCTGCCAGCTTCCGCCGCGCTAGCCCCGCCAGCCTTACCGGCTCCGCCAGCTTTGCCAGCTCCGGCGACGCCAGTTCCGGCGACGCCAGTTCCGGCGACGCCAGCTTTGCCGGTTCCGCTAGCTCCGGCGACGCCAGTTCCGGGGACGCCAGTTCCGGCGACGCCAGCTTTATCGGCGCCGGCGCTGCTAGTTCGACCGGCTTTGTCAGTGCTTGTCGCGCCAGGTCGCCCGGCTTTGCCGGCGCCAGCCGCGGAGGGCCGGTCGTTCGGCGAGCCGGTCCGTGCGGAACGCGCGGTGTCGCGGTTGGTCGGAAGTGTGGAACGCGCCGTGTCCCGGGTGGCCGGAAGTGCGGCGCGCTGGCCCGGGATGCCGGCGGCGCCCGCGGCTCGGGCCGCGCGTCGAGCGGCGCGCCGCTGGGCGAGAGCGATCGTCATCGCCGAGCCCGCGAGTCCGGTCAGGACCGTATATGGTGCCGTCAGATATGCGGAGGCGAGCGGGCCGAGGTCCGGCGTCAGCTGTGGCGCCAGGACGAAGAAGGCGACTGCGACCAGCAGTGGCCCGACCGCTCCGGAGGAGGACGCGCCCACGCCGAGGTCTCCGCGCCGGGCGGCCGGCCCGGCGGCGATGACGCCGAGGACGAAGGCCACCAGCAGCGTGAGCAGCGCCTCCGGCCAGCGGATGGTGCCGTACGTGCCGCCGTCGACGGGGACGAACTGCCAGCTCGACAGGTAGGTCGCTGTCGGCCGGTGCCAGAACACGTCCGCCGCGACCGCCGCGACGGCGAGGGCCCAGAGCCAGCAGGCCGTGGCGATGAGGTTGGCCGCCGCCGGGCGCGAGACCACCGCCCAGTACGCGAGTAGGAGTCCCACCAGGACGCCGATGACGGCGTACCCTCCGGCCACCGTCTCTGGGGAGAACGTGTCCGCCCGTACCGAAGCTCGGGCGGGAAGCGCGATCAGCGCGACCGTCAGCAGTGCCCCGACCGCCGCGGATGCCGCAAGCGCGAAGCGCCAGGGTCCGCCGACCGCCCGGCCGAGCCGACCCGCGATGACCGCGCCGAACACGGTGGCGCTCGCCGCCGTCCACGTCGCCCAAACGAGACTGCTCAGCCAGACGCTGTCGTCGGCGGTGGCGCTCGTGGGCCAGACCACCACGCCCAGGCCGTAGCCCAGACCGAGTTGGGCGGCGCCGGTCCCCGCGGCCACTCCGGCCGCGGCTCCCACCTGCGCTGTCCAGCCCTTCGCGGCCATGCGGGGCACTGTAGCCGCCGAGGACGATGCCTGCGAATTGATGAGCCGATGCTTCAAGATTGGTTAAGTTGATTCTGAGGAACCCGGCGAGGGAAAGGTACGGCGATGTCCGACGACACCGGCGAGTTCTTTCCTTTCCGCGATGAAGCCTCCGATGAGGGTAAAAAACACCCGAACGGGCGCCCCCGAAAGGGGGATGATTCAACCGGCGAGTCGCCGCGGACGCCGGCGGAATCCGACCACACCGAGACGCTCCCGGCCGCCGACGACGCCACGGCGGTCCATGGATCCGACGCTGACGAAGCCACGGCGGTCCATGGATCGGACGCTGACGACGCCACGGCGGTCCATGGATCGGACGCTGACGACGCCACGGCGGTCTATCGGGCCGGCGGCGATGACGCGACCACCGTGCATCAACCGGCGGCGGGCGGCGGGTGGGCTGACGACGACCAGGTCTGGGCGGGTCGCGCCGGGGTTCGCCGGCCGGACCCGGCCAGCGATGCGACGCGTACGGACTGGGCCCTGGTGCCCCGCGACGAGCCGCGGGGCAAGTGGTGGATGCCGATCGCCGTGGGCCTGGTGGCGTTGTTGCTGCTCAGCATGCTGAGCTGGGGCGTCTGGCTGATCCTGCAGTCCACCGGCGACGACGATGAGGAGCTCCCGGTGCCGGTCAGGACGACCTCGGCGGCACCGGCGCCGACGACGAAACCGACCACCAAGCCGCCGTCGACCGCGCCCACCACGGTGCCGCCGACGAGTGCCCCGCCGAGCACGCCGAGCGACATCACCATTCCGGCGCTGCGTGGGCTGTCTGTGGACGAGGCCAGGGGCGCGCTCAATCGCAGCGGCCTGAACTACCGGCTCAGGTACCTGACGAGCACGGAAGCGCCGCCCGGGACGGTGATTGACAGCGACCCGAGCGAGGGCAAGCAGGTGCCCGGCGACACGATCATCAACCTGATCGTCGCGTCGGCGCCGACGCCGTCGTCCGCGCCGAGCGACGGCGCGGACGAGGACTGACCAGGCAATTCGCGGGCGGCGGACCTCAGCGGTTGGCGCGCATGGCCCGAGCCGGGAGGACGCCTGAGTTCACGCCCGGCTGCCGGCCGTTACGGGTACGGGGATCGGGTGCCTTGCCCACCTGGCGAAGGCCACTCACCTGCACGAAGATCGATCGGCGCTCCACCGCGTCGCCCGAGGAGTTGAGCTCGTAGCCGTCCAGCCAGATCCAACCCTCGTACGTCGGCCAGTCGTGAACGCGGATGACCCGGAAAAGCATCGGCGATGAGAATTGAACGCTCGCCGCCTTCGTCACATGTATGACATCGCCGGAACGAGGAAGCACGTCAACTCCTGTCCTGAAACCAGTCTCGGGGCAAACACCGTTTTGCCGTACAGCGAACACAGATGGTCCAGTGTGCCCGGCTCGTACGCCTTGGCAAGGTTGTGAGGGTGCCAAATCATCACAACAGTGCCGGAGCGCCGCCGTCGGTCCCCGCCGGGACCCCGCGTCTTCGCGAAGTCCACGTAGGACATTCGATCGGAGCCGACTCCCGCGAGCAGCGGTGCGTTGGGCCAGGCGTGATCACCGGGGAGCGTTGAGTGACTTCCGCCATACCGAAAGATTGCACCACGCCTCGAATCGATGCAAGTTGCATGTCAGCCGTCCGTGACGAAGTGATCACTGTCGACGCTTGAAGGATCAAGAGATCAACAGAGAGACTGAGAACGACAAGCACCGTACGGCGGAGCGCCTCGTCGGTCCCGTCGCACCCTCGGAGGTAAGCGTGAATCCCCGCCGCAGCCCCACCATCCGACGCCGCCGACTCGGTGCTGAGCTGCGCAGATACCGCGACACGGCGGGCGTGACGATCGAAGTGGTCGCCGACCGGCTGGGCTGCTCACCGTCCAAAGTGTCCAGGATCGAGACCGGGCACACCAGCGCCACTCCCCGCGACGTTAAAGACATGTTGGACATTTACGGCATTAACGGCGCCGAATCCGATGAATTGGTGCAGATTGCCCGAGAAGCCCGGCAAAAGGGATGGTGGCACCCCTTCAGTACGGTGCTTACCGGCGCATATGTGGGGCTCGAGGCGGCGGCGAAGTCGATCCGGGCGTACGAGCAGCAGGTCGTGCCCGGACTCCTGCAGACCGACAAGTATGCAATTGCCATGATTCGATCCGCTCGATTGGGTGACAGCGAGCAAGAAATAGAGCAACGGGTACGAGTCCGAATGGCTCGCCAAGCGTTATTGATTCAGGACGATCCGATCGATCTTTGGGTGGTGCTCGATGAGGCGGTGCTGAGCCGGCCGGTCGGCGGCGACGAGGTCATGCGCGATCAATTGTTGCGATTGGCCGAGATGACCGAGCTGCCGAACGTGACCCTCCAGATCCTGCCGTTCGCGGTGGGCGCCCACGCCGGCATGGACGGCACCTTCGCGATCCTCGACTTTCCCGATGCCGAGGACCCGAATGTGGTGTTCGCCGAGAATGCGACGGGCGGTCTGTTCCTGGAGAAGACCGACGAACTCCGCAAGTACAACTCCATCTTCGACACCATCCGGGCGACGGCCCTCTCACCCGAGGAGTCCCAGAACATGATCGTAATGCTGGCAGAGGAGCCATTGTGGAAGTCGAGACCAAGGGTTTCCGGATCGATCTGAGCCGCGCGGAGTGGTTCAAGAGCACGCGCAGTGGCCCCAACTGCGACAACTGCGTCGAGGTGGCATTCGTCGACGAGGCCATCGCCGTACGCGACTCGAAGAACCCGACGGGACCCGCACTGATCTTCACCGCCGAGGAATGGGACGCCTTCGTCGGCGGCGCCAAGGACGGTGAGTTCGACCTGTAGCGGTGCGCGACGCCGGATCGGGGACGGCCCCGCGGGGGATGGTGCCGGACCGGCTCGTCGACCGCTCTCGCTCCCGCAACGGAGCGTGGTCGCCGACCGGTCCCGGCCATTCCCACTCCGGCGAGTGCTGATCAACTCCAGTCCCCGCCTCCGAGCATGATCGCCGTCTGACTCCGGCCGCACCTCCGCCCGGGCAGGCCCGCTGTCTCATTCCGGCCCGGCGCGACCGCCTATCGGCCGCACCCCCGCCCCGGGCAGGACCGCCGATCAGCTGCTCCGTCTCGGCCGCATCCCGGCGCCCGCGTGTGCTCGGCAAACGCCGCCGTCCATCGACCGGATCACCGACGCGCGGCCCAGTGCCGCGGCGACCGGCGAAGGCGTTCGTCGTATTTCGCCGGATTTGCACCGTCGCTCCTCGGGGAGTCTCCTCGTTGAACGCCTTAAGCGCGGGCCGGACCGCGCCGGCGTACCGCTGCTCTGCCCGTACGGCTGACCGTCCCCCTCGCGTGACGGTGCGGGCAGGGTCAACTCAACGAGCGAGGCAAGGCGAAAACGATGACGATGGGTTCCGACAATCTGAGCAACGGGACGTCGACCGCGCAGGACCGCTTCAGCGGTGGCGTGAGCGCGTACCGGCAGAACCGGCGCGAGGCCGCACTCGCGGCCGAGAACGGCGACGGCGAACTGGTGTCGCGTGGCAGCGGACCGAGCCTGTCTTCGTCGGGCCTGCCGACCCGCACCCCGATCGAGCCGACCAGCGCGCTGGACCGGGCCGCGAAGCTGCCCTCATTGGACATGCAAGGCCTGACCGAGCCGGTCTTCTCGCCGAGCGCCTGGGTCGACGCGGCGCCCTCGCAGTCGATGGCGGATCACCCGCTGTTGCGCGGCCTGCTGCTGGAACTCCCGACCCGGGGCACGATGCCGCCGTCGGAGTGGCTGGACCGCTGGTTCGAGGCGGCCCGCTCGATTCTCGAGCTGCTCTACGTGCAGGAAGCCAAGCGTCAGTAATCCGGCGACCGGGGCGGCTCAGCCGATCATGTCCGCCTCCCGGATGGCCGGCGCCGGCAGCGGGACAGCTGCCTCGAGCTGTGGTTGTGCCTCCGGGCGGGCACGCAATCCGCCACGGGACAGCGGCGCGAGCACGGCCAGGCTGAGCCGGCTGTGCCGCGCGGCGTGCCGTGCTGCGAGCGCGATCACAGTCACGATCACGGCGGCCGCGGTGAGCGCGACGCCGCTGACGTCCGTCCGTGAAACCTCGACGATCCCGGCCACGGATGCCACACCGATCGCGGCCGCCAGCCCGGTCGCCTGCAGTGGTGCGGCGACCAGCGGATGGGCGGCGGCAGCCAGCAGCGCCAGCGGCGCCGGCGCCATCGGCGCCGTGGCGAACGCATTGACACCGCGCCGAAGCTGAGCGAGGCGGCGCGCGGTCACCGTCACCACAATCATTGCGGGTACGGCGGCAAGCAGCGCGGCCGCCGGCGCCATCGACTCGCCGGGCAGAAGACCGGTCACCAACGGTACGGCGAGGAGCGCCACGACCCCCGCACCGACCACGATGGACAGCGCCCGGGCCCGCCGGCGAAGCTCGCGAGCCGTGTGGGCGCCCGGGAGCGTTTCGACGAGCAGGCCGGCGGCGAGCCAGGCCGCGGCGAGGGTGCCGACGAGGATGACGTCCGTCGTGGTGTTCACATCGACACACTTCACCACCCACGCAAGCCGCGAAACCGGGAGATAGCCGGATCCCCGCCCCCTAGGGGCCACCCCCATGACATGGTGTGCTTGGACCGTTACTGTGCGCTCTCATTCCAATGGGCGAAGCGGACAATGCCCCCTGTTGCGACCGTGACGTCTGTCCTAGTGTCGGGGGCCAGAAGCCCGGCGACGCGGAGGGATCAAAGGGGCCGCACGCCGGTGGCGACGAGCACGACCTGGGGAGGTCGGCCGGGATCCCACCCGCGACGCGGCGGGGATCCCGGCACCGCCCGCCATCCCGAACCACTCAGCTACGGGTAACCGCAAAGCCACTCGGCGCCGCCTAGCCACCCGGCCTCGCCCAGCCGCCCCTGCACTGCCCAGCCGCCCTGCGCTGCCCAGCCTCCCGGTGCTGCCCAGCCTCCCGGTGCTGCCCAGCCGCCCGGTGCTGCCCAGCCGCCCGGTGCTGCCCAGCCGCCCGGTGCTGCCCAGCCGCCCGGTGCTGCCCAGCCGCCCGGTGCTGCCCAGCCACCCGGCGCTGCCTAGCCGCCCGGCACGCCCGCTATCGCGAACCTCCCCGCTAGCCGGCACCGCCGGTCACGGCGAGAGCGCCGTCCTCAGACGGCGAAGTTCTGGACCGGCTCGCTCGACGCGGCCGGCGGCGCCGCCTTCCAGACGCCCGCCTTCTGCACGGCGAGCCGCGACACGTAGGCCGGATTCAGCAGGATGTAGCGCTTCCACAGCCGCTTGGGTTCGAGGCCGAGCCGCCACAGCCACTCGAGTGCGTACTTCTGCATCCACGGCGGCGGGTTTTTCAGCAGGCCAGCGTGGTAGTCGAAGGCCGCACCCACCGCGAGCAGCGGCATGTCCAGCAACGGGCGCATGGCGTGCGCCCAGATCTCCTGCCGTGGGCAGCCGAGGCCGACCAGGACGATCCGGGCACCGGAAGCCTTGATCCGGTCGGCGATCTCCACCTCTTCGCCGGGGCGGTTGGTGCGGAACTTGGAGGACTCGACGCCGGCGAGCTTCAGGGCCGGAAACATCTTCTCCAGCGCCGGGACCAGTTTGTCCAGGGTGGTGTCGGTCGACCCGTACAGGTAGATCGGCAGGCCTTCTTCCGCCGCCTGGCGCAGGACCCGCAGGGTGAGCTCCGGGCCGTAGACACGATCGCCGAGGCCGGCCCTGTGCAGAAGGTTGAGTGCGCCGCGGACGGGCTGGCCGTCGGGCGTCACGAGGTCGAACGAGTTGAGGCGGGCGTTGTGCGCCTTGTCCTGCACGCCGGTCATCACCCCGTGCACGGCGAGCGCGGTGACGGCGTAGTGCCGGCGCTCCCGGGCGGCCTCGATGATTCTGGCGGTGGCAGCGTCGTAGTCGACGGCGTCGACAAGGACGCCGAGGACGTTCTGCTTGCCCCGATCGATCATGACCCCGGGACCCACTTGTCGACGTTGGCCTCGTAGATCTCCTGAAGGATCATCGGTACGTCGTAGACCTGCTTCCAGTCCGGGTAGTCGGCCTGGAAGGCGGCCATCGAGCCGATCCACCACTGGTGGTCGCCGATGCGGTTGTCGTCGACGTACTCGGTGATCATCTCGGTGCCGCTGATCTTCGCCGCCATGGCGAACGCCTCGAGGTTGGAGCAGTTCGAGTGGCGGCCGCCGCCGAGGTTGTAGACCTTGGCCGAGCCGGGGTTGCGGAAGAACGCCTCGAAGGCGCTGAGCACGTCGTGGCTGTGGATGGCGTCGCGGACCTGCTTGCCCTTGTAGCCGAAGATCCGGTACGTGCGCCGCTCCATGTTGGCGCGCATGACGTACCCGAGGAAGCCGTGCAGCTCGGTCGCGGAGTGGGCCGGCCCGGTGAGCGTGCCACCCCGGAAGATCGCCGTCTTCATTCCGAAATACCGGCCGTACTCCTGGGCCATGACATCGGCCGCGACCTTGGAAGCGCCGAAGATCGAGTGCAGACACCCGTCGATCGACATGTCCTCGGTGATGCCCTCGTAGTAGGGATGCGCCGGGTCAAGCTCCCACCGCGTCTCCTGCTCGACGAGCGGCAACCGGTTCGGGGTGTCGCCGTACACCTTGTTGGTGGAGCAGTGGATGAACGGCGCCTCGATGCAGTGTTCCCGCGTGTTCTGCAGCATCGTCAGCGTGCCACCGGCATTGACATCAAAGTCCGTGTACGGGTCCCGCACCGCCCAGTCATGCGAAGGCTGCGCCGCGGCATGGATCACGACCGCGATGTCCTTGCTGTATCGCTGGAAGATCCGCGCCACCGCGTCCCGGTCCCGGATGTCCACCCCATGGTGCTCGTAGGCGCCCCCGAGATCAGCGGTCAGCCGCTGCACATTCCACGCGGTAGAGGCCTCAGCCCCAAAAAACTCCTGCCGCATGTCGTTGTCGATCCCGACCACATCGAGACCCAGCCCGGCGAAGTGCCGCACCGCCTCGGACCCGATGAGCCCACCTGATCCGGTAACAAGAGCAACGGCCACGAGCGAATCTCCAGAGATCTCGACACCAAAAAACCAGTCGAGAGCATAACCCGCCCCCACCCCCCACCCCCTTGTCACCCAAACGAAGTCCCCCCAACCCCCCCAAACCCCACCCCCCAAAAGAGTCGACGCGGAAGGGCCAAAGGCACAGGGGTCGAGGCGGAGGGGTGAAGGGGGGCGTCGAGAGGGAGGTGTCAAAAGGGCGAGAGATCAACGGCGAGGGGCCAATGCGAGGTCCAAGGGCAAGGCAAGGGCAAGACGGGTCGCCAAAGCGGCGGGGCCAAGGCAAGGGCAACCCAGCGCGACCGAAGCCGACAGCCAAGCGAAGCGACGCGCCGCCAGGCGCAACGGTGCGCACCAAGCGAGTGGTGCGCAGCAAGGCGGAGTGGTGCGCAGCTAGGCAGGGTGGTGCGCAGCTAGGCGGGGGTGATGCGCAGCGTGGCGCAGCGACGCGTAGCCAGGCGCAGCGACGCGTAGCCAGGCGCAGCGAAGCGAGCCGCCCCACCCCACCCGGCGAAGCCGCCCCCGCAAATCGAGGGCGGCGCAGCCGCACAAGTCACCAACCGCAAGAAACCCACCCACAGCAACCACCGCACCGTGGGGCCTCCGGGGGCTCGGCCCCCGGAGCAGACAAAAAGAGCGACCCCGGTCCGCGCTTTCCGCGGACAGAGGTCGCCTGTCGCTCGTGGGGATGGGGGGAGTTGAACCCCCACGTCCTTTCGGACACACGGACCTGAACCGTGCGCGTCTGCCATTCCGCCACATCCCCGTGGCACTGCATCAGCCGGAACAGATTACGCTGTCCCTCGTTACATCGCGAGCAGGTACTGCCCGTGACGCCAGGGAAGATTAGCACGGCGGTGTGGGCCGTTATACGAGGGTCAGGAGCGACCGGTCGCTCGTCGCGAAGATGCGCAAGCGGCGGCCGGATACCATCATGTCCTCGGAACCCGAGGAGGAGCCGGTGAGCGTGCTGCAGCGCTTTGAGAAGCGGTTGGAAGGCCTGGTCGAGGGGGCCTTCGCGAAGGTGTTCAAGGGTGTCGTGCACCCAGTGGAGATTCTGAATGCCATGCAGCGGGAGGCCGAGGCGCACAAGGCTATCCTCGCGGGTGGCCGCACCTTGGTGCCTAACCGCTACGTGATCGATCTCTCGCCGTACGACCACAGCAGGCTGGCGCCGTATGCCGCCGCGTTGGCCCAGGAGTTGGCCCAGTCGCAGGCGGAGTTCATCGGCGAGCAGGCTTGGACGGTCTATGGCGATGTCATCGTCGAGATCGAGCGGGGCGATGGGCTCGACACGGGCATGTTCCGGGTGACGGCGGAGGTGTATACGGGCGGCGAGGTCGCTCCGGTGCAGCAGCCGGCGTATGACGCCCAGCCCGCGTATTCGCCGTATGACCAGCAGCAGCAGGGTGGGTACCAGCAGCACGGGCACAATGGCCGAAATGTCGGCCTGGTGTCGGGCGATGGGCGTACCTATCCGTTGCAGATGGGTTCGACGGTCATCGGTCGCGGTGATCAGGCGAATCTGCGCCTGCCGGATGTCGGCATTTCGCGTCGCCACGCCCGGCTGGACTATGACGGCAGCCAGGTGGTGTTGACCGATCTTGGTTCGACCAACGGCACGATGGTCAACGGCCAGCGCGTGTCGGCGGTGGCGTTGAATCCGGGCGACATGATTCAGCTGGGCACGACCACGTTGACGTTCCGAGTGGACGGCTAGTCACCTTGCCCGAATTCGTCCTCACTGTCGCCCGCTTCGGGTTCCTCATCCTGCTGTGGATCTTCGTGTTCACGGTGGTCGGGGTCATCCGGAAGGATCTTTTCGCCGGCGTCCGGTCCAAGAGCATCGTCGCTTCGCCCCGCGGGGTGGGCGGGGTGATGAGTCCCGGCCGGCCGGCGAAGGCGAAGCGGGGTAAGGCGGCGCGGCAGCTGGTCGTGACCGCCGGGCAGTTGGCCGGCACGCGGATCACGCTCGGTGAGGCGCAAATCACGATAGGGCGTGCCGAGGACTCCACGCTCGTCATCACTGACGACTTCGCGTCCGCTCGGCACGCCCGGCTTGTTCCGCGCGACGGGCAGTGGTTCGTCGAGGATCTCGGCTCGACGAACGGGACCTATCTCGATCGCGGTAAGGTCTCCGGACCTACTCCCGTCCCCCTTGGCGTGCCGATCCGGATCGGCCGCACTTCTCTCGAGTTACGGCCATGACCCTGACCCTGCGCTATGCCGCCCAGAGTGACCGCGGTCTGATCCGAGACGGAAATCAAGATTCCGTCTACGCCGGACCGCGGCTGCTCGCCGTCGCCGACGGCATGGGCGGTATGGCCGCCGGTGACGTCGCCAGCAACATCGTCATTGCCGCCATGGCTCCGCTGGACGAGGACGTGCCGGGCGATGCCCTCGTCGACGCCTTGCGCGGCGCGGTCGGGGCGGCCAACCAGCAGCTGCGGGACACCGTCGACGCCAATCCTCAGTTGGAGGGGATGGGCACGACGCTGACGGCCGTGCTGTTCTCCGGCAGCAAGATCGGCATGGTGCACATCGGTGACTCCCGTGCCTACCTGTTGCGTCACGGTGAGTTCTCCCAGATCACCAAGGACGACACGTACGTCCAGATGCTCGTCGACGAGGGCCGGATCAGTCCGGAGGAGGCGAGCAGCCATCCGCAGCGCTCCCTGCTTACGCGTGCCCTCGACGGCCGCGACATCGATCCGGAGTATTCGGTTCGCCAGGTGCTCAAGGGCGACCGTTATCTGATCTGCAGCGACGGTTTGTCCGGCGTGGTCAGTGCGGAGACGATCGGCGAGAGCATGCGGGACATCCCGGATCCGCAGGTTTGCGTGGAACGGCTCGTGCAGCTGGCGTTGCGCGGTGGCGGCCCGGACAACATCACCGTGGTGGTCGCCGACGCGACTGACGCGGACATCGTCGAGCAGGCGCCCATCGTCGGTGGCGCGGCCGCCCGCGATCGCGGCAATTCGACCGTGGCTGACAGTTCCAGTGCGGCGGCCCGTGCGGCCGCGTTGCAGGCGCCGCCCCGTCCGGCTCAGCCCGAGGGCGCGGCGTACGAACGTGACGAGCCGGAGCGGCCCAAGCGGCACCCGGTGCGTACCGCCATGCTGGTCCTGCTGCTTCTCGCCTTTCTGGGCGGCGGCCTCTGGACGGGCTGGAAGTACACCCAGGAGCAGTATTACGTCGGCGCCACAGACCAGGGACAGCTCGCGATTTTCCAGGGCGTGCCCGGGCAGATCGCGGGCCTCGACCTGTCGAGTGTCGACGAGACCAGTACCGCCCGTCTGGACGACCTCACCACGGTCGCGCAGGACCGGGTCAAGCAGGGCATCCACGCCGACAACAAGCCCGACGCGCAGCGCCGCCTGCTCGAGCTGACCAGCGAGGACGCGTCCAACCCGAACCTCAAGCCGGTGTGCGCTCCGAGCGCCGTGCCGTCCTCTACCCCGACGGCGGCGAACCCCTCGGTGACGCCGACGACCAAGCCCTCGGCTCCTGCCCGCGGCGGCGCCTCGTCGGCGCCCGCCCTCGCGCCTGCCACCATTCCGGATGCCCAGCCCTCGGACTCGCCCCCGCCGGTCACCAACGACCCGGTCGGGTGCCGGCCCGTGGACTGAGCGCCCGCCTGACTGAAGTCTGGGGACCTCTTGACCGCGCCCGCATTCCCGGCACCCACACCCGCTGCCACGGGTGAGATGCCGCGCATCTCGGGCACGAGTACGGGACGCAACGCGGAACTCGGTCTGCTCCTGTTCGCGATGGTGATCGTGGCGCTCTTCGGCGCCACCGTCGAGGCTCATCAGCTCGACACTCTCACCTCGACGTTCTGGGTGCCGCCGGTGTTGCTCGGCATCCTCTTCGTCGGCTTGCACTTCGTCGTGCGGTTCACCGCGGTGCACGCGGATCCGGTGCTGATTCCGGCCGTCGCTCTGATCAATGGCCTGGGCGTCGCCTTCCTGCGCCGCATGGACATCGAGCAGGCGATCGCCCGGAAGCTGCCGATTCCGGGCATCTTCTCCGGCACCGGCGGTAAGCAGCTCATGTGGACGCTCCTGGCGTTGATCCTGGCGGCGGGGCTCCTGCTGATCATCCGTGATCACAAGGTCGTCTCGCGCTACGCGTACACGCTGGGCCTGGTCGGTATCGTCCTGGTGATGCTGCCGGCGATCCTGCCGGCGAGCATCTCCGAGATCAACGGCGCGCGCCTCTGGATCCGGATCGGCTCCTTCTCGATCCAGCCCGGTGAGTTCGCGAAGCTGGCGCTGGTCTCCTTCTTCGCGTATTACCTGGTCCGCAAGCGTGAGGTGCTCTCGCTCGCCAGCCGCCGGTTCCTTGGCATCGACTTTCCTCGTGGCCGCGACCTCGGTCCGGTCGTCACCGTCTGGCTGCTGTCGCTGTTGGTCCTCGTCTTCGAGAAGGACCTCGGTACGGCCTTGCTGTACTTCGGGCTGTTCGTGGTGACGCTCTATGTGGCCACCGAACGCGCGAGCTGGCTGATCATCGGTCTGCTGATGTTCTTCGGTGGCGTCTACGTGGCCTACCTGCTGGGCGAGTCGGTGGGTGGGCCCTTCCTCAACTTCTACGACCGGGCCTCGGTCTGGCTGGACCCGTTCGCCAAGGAGTTCTACGAGCGGGAGTTCGGCGGCAGCTTCCAGCTGGTGCAGGGCCTGCTCGGCCTCGGAACGGGCGGGATGTTCGGCTCCGGGCCGGGTGCGGGTTCGCCGTGGCTGGTGCCCGAGGTGCGTACCGACTTCATCTTCGCGGGCCTGGGCGAGGAGATCGGCCTGTTCGGCCTGTCCGCCCTGCTCGTCTGCTACCTGCTCCTCGTCGAGCGCGGCCTGCGGGCGGCCCTGGGCGTACGCGACTCCTTCGGCAAGCTGGTGGCCGGCGGCCTGGCGTTCACGCTCGGGTTGCAGGTCTTCGTCATCCTGGGTGGCATCACCGGTCTGATCCCGCTGACCGGCCAGACGACGCCGTTCCTGTCCGCTGGTGGTTCGTCCCTGATGGCCAACTGGCTGCTCGTCGCGATGCTGTTGCGGATCTCGGACGCCGGTCGCAAGCCGGTCACCGGAGGCCCGGCGGCACAGCCCGCCGGGCCGAAGAAGCCGCCCGCTCAGCTGCACGGCGCCATGACGGAGGTGATCAAGCCGTGAACGCTCCCCTGCGTAAGGCCGGCGTGGTCATCCTCGTCCTCTTCGGCCTGCTCTTCGCCAATCTCAACTGGGTGCAGGCCTACAAGGCGGACGACTACCGCACCAGCGACTACAACGGCCGGGTGCAGGTCGCCGAGTACGAGGTGCCCCGCGGGGTGATCGAGGCCAGCGGCCGGCCGCTGGCCTCGAGCAAGCCGACCGACGGCACCCTCAAGTACCTGCGGGTGTACCCGGAGAAGCAGGTGTACGCGCCGATCGTCGGTTACAAGCCGGTCAACATCGGCGAGGTCGGCATCGAGCGCAGCGAGAACGACTTCCTCTCCGGCGCCAGCGACAAGCTTCTCGCCGATCGGATCAGCGCCATGTTCACCGGCGAGCAGCCCGGCGGCGGCAACGTCCTGCTGTCGATCAAGCCGAAGGCGCAGGAAGTCGCCTGGAAGCAGCTGACCAAGAACCAGTCCGGCGCCACGAAGGGGTCCGCGGTCGCGATCGACCCGCGCACGGGCGCCGTCCAGGCCATGGTGTCGATGCCGAGCTTCGACCCCAACCCCCTGGCCTCCCACGACAACAAAGCGGCGGCGGCGGCCTACAACGAGCTCCTCAAGGACAAGGACAAGCCGCTGCTCAACCGGGCGACCTCCGAGAACTACCCGCCCGGTTCCACCATGAAGGTCATCATGTCGTCGGTGGCGCTGAAGAACGGCTACAAGCCGGGCACCGCGATCGACGCCGGCCCGGAGTACACCGCGCCGGGGGCGGGCAAGCCGATCCGCAACGCCGCTCCCAGCGTGTGTCCCGAAGACCAGGTGACCCTCAAGCAGGCGCTTACCGAGAGTTGCAACACCGGCTTCGCCCGCCTGGGCGTCAAGCTCGGCGGCGACAAGGTCAAGCAGGAAGCCGAGGACTGGGGCTTCGAGCAGGACGACCTGTCGATCGGCAACCTGAAGGGCGGCGGGCTGCCGGTGGCGGCCAGCCGCATGGGTGAGATGCGGAACCCGGACGGCAGCGTCGACCAGGCGGCTCTCGCCCAGTCGTCGATCGGGCAGAACGAGGTCCGGATGACCACCGTCCAGGGCGCGCTGATGGCCGCAACGGTCGCCAACGGCGGTCGGCAGATGCGGCCCTTCCTCGTCCAGCAGCTCCTGGGTGCTGACCGGCGGGCGATCTACAACGCCAACCCGGAGACGCTGCGGACGCCGATCAACGACGGGGTCGCCGGCGATCTCAAGGACATGATGGTCAGCGTCGTCGAGAACGGCACCGGCATCCAGGCGAAGATCGACGGGTTCGAGGTCGGCGGCAAGACGGGTACGGCGGAGAACGGCGAGGGCGAGGACCCGCACGGCTGGTTCATCGGTTTCGCCTTCGACGACGAGGGTCAGGCGGTCTCCGCGGTGTGCGTCATGATGGAGCGGGTCCCTGCCGCCCATGGCAGCGGCGAGGCCGCCCGGATCGGCGGCCTCATCATGAAGGCCGCTGCCGGCGGAGGAGGGGACTGAGATGATCAGCCCTGGGGTGACCCTCGGTGGCCGCTATCGCCTGGACGAGCGGATCGCCGGCGGCGGCATGGGCGACGTGTGGCGCGGCACCGACGAGGTGCTCGGCCGTACGGTCGCCGTGAAGATCCTGCTGCCCGCCCTGCTGGACGAGCCCGGCTTCGCCGAGCGCTTCCGCGGCGAGGCCCGGACCATGGCCACCATCAACCACCCCGGCGTGGTGGACGTCTACGACTACGGCAGCGACCAGCAGCTCGCTTTCCTGGTCATGGAGTACGTCGAGGGTGACGCGCTCTCGCGGACCCTCAGCCGGGTCGGTCGCCTCACCCCGGCGCGCACCATGGCGCTGGTCGCCCAGGCGGCGGACGCGTTGCAGGCCGCGCACGCGAACGGGATCGTGCACCGCGACGTCAAGCCCGGCAACCTGCTGGTTCGCCCGAACGGCACGCTCGTGCTCACCGACTTCGGCATCGCCCGGTCGGCGCTCGTCGGGCAGCTGACCGTGGCCGGCTCGGTGCTGGGCACCGCCTCCTACATCTCTCCTGAGCAGGCCTCCGGCGCCACGGCGACGGCAGCGTCCGATGTGTACGCGCTCGGCGTAGTCGCGTACCAGTGCCTCTCCGGGCACCGGCCGTTCGACGGTGCCACGCCGATCGAGATCGCGATGAAGCACGTGCGGGACAACCCGCGGCCGCTGCCGGGCGACATCCCGCCCGCCGTACGCGCGATTGTCGACCGGGCGATGGCCAAGGATCCGGGCGCGCGCTGGCCCACGGCGTCGGCGATGGCCTCGGTGGCGCGGCAGGCCGCGTCGTCTCTGACCACTCAGGTGCATCAGTCGCCCATCAACGGCTCCGCCCCTCCCGGCCATCCGATGTCGCCCGGACCCATGCAGAACCGGCCGCAGTCCGGCGGTCCAGCGGTGGCCAACCGACCGATGGGCGCACCGACGTCCGGCCCTCCCGGGCATCCGGCTTCGGGCCAGGCGCGACCGCCGTACCCGCCGGTGCCCCGGCCGGTGTCGGGCGGTCAGGGCGCGCGGGGGGCGGCGTCCGTGCCGCCGGCCCAGCAGCCGTACCGGCATCCGTCGGCACCGCCGATGCAGCATCCCGCGATGGTGCCGGGCAAGCAGGCCGACAACTCGGGCGGACGACAGGTTCTGATCGTGCTGGCTGTCGTGTTGGCACTGTTGGTCCTGCTCTGCGCCGGTGTGATCTCCTTCCTGCTGAGGGAGGGGAACGCTTCCTCCCTGGGAACCGTCGAACCACATGGGGCGGCATCGTCGTACCGTCTTACGAAGCAGGCTTGCGTTCCGCAATGCCCGAATCCCGCGACCGAAGGACGACAGACGCTATGACGGCGCAGGCCCGCCTGCTGGGTGGCAGGTATCAGGTCGGCGAGCTGCTCGGTTACGGCGGCATGGCCGAGGTGCACCGCGGCCGTGACCTCCGGCTCGGTCGTGACGTGGCGATCAAGATGCTGCGTTCCGATCTTGCCCGCGACGCCACCTTCCAGGAGCGGTTCCGGCGGGAGGCGCAGAATTCCGCGGCGCTCAACCACCCGGCGATCGTCGCCGTCTACGACACCGGCGAGGAGACGTCGTCCACCGGTGAGAAGCAACCGTTCATCGTCATGGAGTTCGTCAACGGGCGCACTCTGAAGGAGGTGCTCGCGGCCGAGCAGCGCATCCAGCCGCGCCGCGCCCTCGAGATCATCGCCGACATCAGCGCCGCGCTGGAGTTCAGCCACCGGCACGGCATCATCCACCGCGACATCAAGCCCGGCAACGTGATGATCACGCAGAACGGGCAGGTCAAGGTGATGGACTTCGGCATCGCCCGGGCCCTGGCCAGCGGCGCCACCACCATGACGCAGACCAGCGCCGTCATCGGCACGGCCCAGTACCTCTCCCCGGAGCAGGCTCGCGGCGAGTCCGTCGACGCCCGCTCCGACGTGTACGCGGCCGGCTGCGTGCTCTTCGAGCTCCTCGTCGGACACCCGCCCTTCGTCGGCGACAGCCCGGTCAGCGTGGCTTACCAGCACGTCCGTGAGGATCCGAAGGCGCCCAGCGACATCAACCGTGAGGTGTCCCCGGACGTCGACGCGATCGTCCTCAAGGCGCTGGCGAAGAACCCGCTCAACCGGTACCAGAGCGCGCAGGAGATGCGCGCGGACGCTCTGCGCGCCGTCTCCGGCCGTCCCGTCATGGCGACGCCGGTGATGAACGAGGCCGAGACCATGGCGATGACCGGCTCGATGGGTCAACAGACCGCCATGACGCGCCCGATCCCGGCCGCGGCGGCCGGACCCCGCGGCCCGCAGCCGCCGGAGCGCAAGACGTCGTCGTGGGTGATGGCCGTGCTGGCGGCCCTCGGCGTTCTCGCCGTGGTCGCGCTCGGCGTCGGCCTGGCCCTGTCCTACAACAAGGACAAAGGCAACGAGAATACGCCGGCCGCGGTGAAGCCCGTGCCGAAGGTAACCGGTCTGTCCGAGAATGAGGCCAAGGTCAGGCTGAAGGGGGCCGGCTTCAACAACATCGTGCTCGGTACGCCGAAGACGACGAACGACTGCGAGAAGAAGGTCGAGGAGCAGAACCCGTCGGCGAACAGCTCGCTGGCGGTCGATCAGCCCGTCACCATCACCATGTGCGCGAGCCCCGACCAGGTCGAAGTCCCGTCGAATCTGGTGGGAGGCTTCGCGGACGGCGCCAAGAAGGCACTGGAAGCACTCGAGCTGGAACCGGTCATCGTGTTGGTCGACGACACCCGCCGCGAGGGCGAGGTGCTCGAGGTCGAGTCCGAGGGTAAGCGGGTCGACCCCGGCACGAGGATCACCGTGAAGGTGTCCCGGGGGAATCTGGTCGAGGTTCCGGACGTGCGGACGCTGAGCGAGGACGCCGCCAGGGCGGTCCTCAAGAACAGCGGATTCACCAACGTCAACGTGGAGACCACGAACGAGGTCGGCGAGCCGGGCAAGGTGGTCCGTCAGACGCCGGACGCCAAGCAGAAGAAGCCCAAGTCGACGACGATCACGCTGTTCATCGCCGCCGAGAAGGAGCCCGACCCGGACGGCTCGGAGTCGCCGAACCCCGACGAGCCCGGGACCGGCACCGGCGGCGGCCTCGGCGACATCATCGGTCGCAACTAGACCCGTACGGCGAAAGGCCCGGACTCTCCTTGGAGCGTCCGGGCCTTTCGCACGTGCGGTTCAGGCGGAGGCGAAAGCGGCCCGCCGGCGGGTCTCGACCTCGGCCGCCAGCTCGGGGGCCCGTTCCAGTGCCTGTGGCAGGCCGCACGCGGCCAGCCAGTTCGCCAGCATGGTGTGCCCGGCCTCGGTCAGCACGGACTCGGGGTGGAACTGGACGCCCTCGATCGGCAGCGTGCGGTGGCGCATCGCCATCACCACGCCGGACTCCGTCCAGGCTGTCGCCTCGATCTCGTCGGGCAGGGTTTCCGGCACCACCGCGAGCGAGTGGTAGCGGGTCGCGGTGAAGGGGTCGGGCAGCCCGGCCAGCACACCCTCACCCTTGTGGCGCACGGTCGACGTCTTGCCGTGCAGCAGCTCCGGGGCGCGGGTGACCGTGGCGCCGAAAGCCGCACCGATCGCCTGGTGGCCGAGGCAGACGCCGAACATGGGCAGCTTGCCGGCGTACTCGCGGATCACGTCCATGGTGATGCCGGCGCGTTCGGGCGTACCCGGTCCGGGGGAGAGCAGGACCCCCGCGGCGCCGAAGTCGCCGACGTCGGCGACCGAGATCTCGTCGTTGCGCCGCACTTCGCACTCGGCGCCGAGCTGGCCGAGGTATTGCACGAGGTTGTAGACGAACGAGTCGTAGTTGTCGATCACGAGAATGCGCAAGCGGACCACCTAGCTCGCCGACGGTTCGGGATTGTTCGTGTGCTCGTTGTACGGGATTTCGTCCGGTCCGAGGTCGGCGCCGCCACCCGGCACCGAGTTCGGACCCTGCTGTTCCGTGCCCGTGCCGACCTGGACGTCGTCGAAGGGCAGCAGCGGGGTCGCCCACGGGAAGATGACATACCAGAGCAGCGCACCGACCGTCAGGGTCAGCACGAGCGAGCCGGTCAGCTTGCCCCACAGGCCGAAGGGGAGTTTGCGCCAGATCCAGGCGTACATGGGCCCTCCCTACGCCTTCATCTCGGCAGGCTTGCCGGCGTCGGGCAGCTTGGGGTCCCGTTTGACGGTGTCCACCAGCTCCGCGTGCACGATGAGCCGCTGATAGTTGTCGAACTTCGGATTGCACGTGGTGAGCGTCAGGAGCGCCTTGGTGGGCTTCTTGCCGGGCTGGCCGGGCACCGGAGCGACCACCTCGACCTGGCTCGGCTTGACGACCTCGCTCTGGGTGACCTTGTAGACGTACCAGTTGTTGCGCGTCTCGACGCCGATCACGTCGCCGGGCTTGAGCTCGTCCAGCCGCCAGAAGATCTTGCGGATGCGGTGTCCGGCCACGGAAAAGTTGCCGATCTTGCCGGGCTGGACGGTGTCCGGGTAGTGGCCGGGGGCGTAGCGGATGTCCTGGGGGCGTACGCCGTCGACGACGACCCACTTCATGCCGAACTTGGGAATGTAGAGACGTCCCACCAGGTCTTTGCCCGGCGCCGCGGGTGCCTTCGCGGTCGGCCCGGCGCTCGGCGCCACCGTCGGATCGTTCCACTGCTCGTCGAGCTGGCTGGCGAGGGTGTCCTGCTCGTTCTCGACCTTGGCCGAGTTGCCGAACACCTCGTATCCGGCGAAGAGCAGCACGACCAACCCGAAGGTGATCATCAGTTCGCCGGTGACGCGGACGCCGGCGCGGATCCGTGAGCCGAGCGTCGGTCGGGTCAACTCGGAATACACGCTCTTGTAGCCCTCGTCGGTCTGTTCTGGCCGCAGCTTGACGACCTTCTCGCCCCGCTTGGGCTTGGCCTGTTCCGCCGCCGTTCCGGCCCCGACGCCCGGCACGGCCGCGGCGACCACCGGGACCGTCGCCCGCGGTGCCTTTTCCCGTACGGGGGGCAGCATGCCGGTCGGCACGTCGTCGGAGCGGATCACCGCGGTCGCGGCCGGGTCCTGCGCGGCGCCGGTGGATTCCAGCGCGCCGCCGTTCGCCTGAGCGGGCACCCGCCGCTGCGGAGCGACGCCCCGGCCGCCCACCGGGCTCTGCGGGGCGCTACTCAGGTGGTCGTTGCGACGCGGCCGAGTGCCGGCCTCGTGCCGTTCCGACGGCTCCTGCCGGGCCCCGCGCCGGGAATTGCCGCGCTGACCGTGCTCGGCGAACTGGTCGGCCGCACCGGCCGCGGCACCCGCCGCGGCCGGGCGCGCGCTCGCTCGAGCCGACCGAGCCTGCTGACGCGCTGTGGCCCGGGCCACGCCGTTGCCGGGCGCCTCGGCGCGGATGGCCGGGCTTCCCAGGCCCACCGGCGGCTCCAGGGGTCCGCCGGGCACGCCGTCGGCGGAGGCGTCCGTGATGCGGGGGATG
Organism: Actinoplanes sp. NPDC051346; assembly: GCF_040682215.1. Lineage (NCBI taxonomy): Bacteria > Bacillati > Actinomycetota > Actinomycetes > Micromonosporales > Micromonosporaceae > Actinoplanes > Actinoplanes sp. NPDC051346. The sequence continues at coordinate 311,617 of NZ_JBFBAJ010000007.1, forward strand.
AATGCCGTCTGTGCGTCGCCGTCCGGTGCGCGGTGCCGACCCGAATTCGCCGTGCTCTCGGGGTTGTCCGGCGGCACCATCACTCGGTGACCTCGGCGGATCGGAGGTCACTCGACCCGTCGTAAGCCCCCACAGTCACGTTCCTCTCGACGGTCTCCGTGTAGCCGAGGCCAAAATCGGCGACGGCGGCGCGAAATTGCTGGACTCCCTCTGCGGACTCCAACGCCCGACGCATCGCCGTGGGTTCGCCGATCGCCGTGATCTTGAACGGCGGCGAGAAAACCTGGCCGTGTAGGAGCAGCGTGTTGCCCACACAGCGTACCGCGCTCGTGGAAATGACGCGGACATCCATGATCGCCATTGCCTCGGCCCCACCAGCCCAGAGGGCGTTCACGACCGCCTGCACATCACCCTGGTGGACGACAAGATCGTCATTCTGTGGTGCGTTCGTGCCGCCGTCGGTGGCTCGGCGGGCCGAGTCGTTGAGCGTCACCGTGAGGCCGGGGCCCCGCAGGCCGGTGAAGCCCGCCGGTTGCCGCATGCCGTCGGCGCGCTGACGGGCCTGTTTGACCGGTTCGTCGACGTCGGCCAGCCGGGCGGCGTCCTGGTCGACCGCCGTACGCAGGGTCGCGGCCTGCCGCTCGCGGGTGTCCAGGCGTACGCGCTTGTCCGTGATGAGCTGGGCAAGCTGCGGCCTGCGATCGTCGCGCAGGGCCGTTCCGTCGGCGGTGGTGGCGGACGTGGTGAAGAGCAAGCCGGCCGCGAGCGCGATCAGCGGGACGCCCACCGACCATCCCCGTTGCCGCTGTCCCCGCCGCCGCGGCCGGAGCCCGCCGAGGGCTCGGCGCAGGACAAGTCGCCACGAGGGCGTCCCCGTGGTGTACTCCACGTCGGTCTTCCTCTCGTGTTGGTCCGAAAAACCCACCGGCGGGTGCTTGCGTGCGCGCCGGCTTGACTACGCTAGCTGTCGAACAGTATTCGCCACGGGCAGCGTTCGGGGTCCCCGGAGCCGCTCAGGGGTGGGTTGTTCACCACTTGTCGCCCTCAGGAGAGCGCCGTGCCGAAGTCACAGGTTCGCAAGAAGAAGGTCTACACGCCGCCGACGGATGTCCGCCCGGCTGTAGCGGCCGCGTCCAAGAAGCCGAGCCCGGTCTGGGTGCCCGCCTCGGCGGTCTTCTTGATCGTTTTCGGCATCGCCTGGCTGGTGGTCTATTACCTCTCGGGCCAGCAGTACCCGGTCGCCGCCTGGGAGTTCTGGAACCTGGCCGTCGGCTTCGGTTGCATGGTGGCCTCTCTGGGAATTCTCTCCCGCTGGCGATAGTCGCCGTAAAGTCTGCTTCAGCACGACAGCGCACCCCCAGGGCCGTTCTGCCCGCGGGGTGCGCTTTCGGCTGGGCTGGCATCGACAGGCCCGCGGGGCGCCGGGTGAGACGAACTCAACCGTCCACACCCGCATGCAGAGTGATTACCCGTGGGTAACATAGGTCGGCACCACCGACCGAGGAGGCACAAGGCAGATGGGCATCGCGCAGATCGTCGCCACCGTCCTGGCGGGCGTCGTCACCCTCGTGGCGGTCGTCCTGGCGGTGCGGGCGGTCATCTCCATGACCGCGGTGATCCGTCAGGGCAAGCCCGACCCGTCGCGCTTCGACGACAAGGGCACCCGGACGAAGACGATGCTCGTCGAGACGCTGGGCCACACCCGGATGCTCAAGTGGGGCGTGGTCGGCGCGGCGCACTGGTTCGTGATGGTCTCCTTCATGATCCTGTTCCTGCTGGTCGTCGAGGCGTACTTCGAGATCGTGGACCCGGAGGGCGGCCTGCCGCTCGTCGGCCACTGGGTCGTCTACGGACTGGTCACCGAGTGGATCGGCATCCTCGGCCTGGCCGGCATCCTGGTGTTGATCGTGATCCGCCAGCTGAACAAGCCGGGCCGCCGCAAGCTGTCCCGCTTCTCCGGCTCCACGATGTGGCAGGCGTACTTCGTCGAGGCGATCATCGTCGGAGTCCTCATCTGCGGCTTCCTGATCCGCGGCTTCAAGGTCGCCAACGACCACTTCGAATACCCCGCCTGGGCCGCCCCGCTCAGCCACGGCGTGGGCGCGCTGCTGCCCGCGGCGAAAGACGGACCCACCTGGGTCGGCCTGGTCAAGATCTGCATCTCCATGGGCTGGCTGATCACCATCTCGCTCAACGTGACGATGGGCGTCGCCTGGCACCGGTTCCTGGCCTTCTTCAACATCTTCTTCAAGCGCAGCCCGGAGAAGCCGGCCGGTTCCGGCCTCGGCGCGCTGAAGCCGATGATGAGCGACGGCAAGCCCCTCGACTTCGAGGAGGCGGACCCCGAGAAGGACCAGTTCGGCGTCGCCCAGGTCGAGCAGTTCACCTGGAAGGGCCTGCTTGACTTCTCCACGTGTACGGAGTGCGGCCGCTGCCAGTCGCAGTGCCCGGCCTGGAACACCGCGAAGCCGCTGTCGCCCAAGCTGCTGGTGCTGTCGCTGCGCGACCATGCGTACGCGAAAGCGCCCTATCTTCTCGCCGGCGGTGGCAAGGACCTGACGGGCGAGGAGAAGGCCACCGAGGAGCAGCTCAGGGGCGTCGACGTGCTGGCGCTCGCGGAGGCCGACCGGCCGCTGATCGGCGGCGCCGACGAGAACGGCATCATCGACCCCGACGTGCTCTGGAGCTGCACCACCTGCGGCGCCTGCGTCGAGCAGTGCCCGGTGGACATCGAGCACGTCGACCACATCGTCGACATGCGCCGCTACCAGGTGCTGATCGAGTCGAACTTCCCGGCCGAGGCCGGCGTCATGCTCCGCAACCTGGAAAACAAGGGCAACCCGTGGGGTGCGCCGCAGAACACCCGCGAGGACTGGACCAAGGGCCTCGACTTCGAGGTCAAGCGGGTCGGCGAGGCCGACTTCGAGTACCTGTTCTGGGTCGGCTGCGCCGGAGCGTTCGAGGACCGGGCCAAGAAGACGACCCGCGCGGTCGCCACGCTGCTGCACGAGGCCGGCGTCGACTTCGCGATCCTCGGCGAGGGCGAGACCTGCACCGGCGACCCGGCCCGACGCATCGGCAACGAGTTCATCTACCAGATGCTGGCCCAGCAGAACGTTGAGACGCTGCAGGAAGCCCAGGTCAAGAAGATCGTCGCCACCTGCCCGCACTGCTTCAACACCCTCGGCAACGAGTACGAGCAGCTCGGCCTCAAGGTCGAGGTCGTGCACCACACGCAGCTCCTGGCCCACCTGGTCGCCGAGGGCAAGCTCACCCCGGTGCAGCCGGTCGACGGCGGGGTCACCTACCACGACCCCTGCTACTTGGGCCGGCACAACCGGGTCTTCGAGGCGCCCCGCGAGGTCCTCGGCAGCGCCATCGAGGGCGGCCTCACGGAGATGCCGCGCAACTCGGAGCGCTCCTTCTGCTGCGGCGCCGGCGGCGCCCGCATGTGGATGGAGGAGAAGATCGGCAAGCGGATCAACGTGGAGCGCACCGAGGAGGCGCTGGCCACGGGCGCGAAGACCATCGCGGTCGGCTGCCCGTTCTGCTACACGATGATCGGCGACGGCGTCACCGGCAAGGGCGAGCAGGAGAACGTCGAGGTCGTCGACGTGGCCAGCGTGCTGCTCCGCAGCATCAAGGGCGACAAGGCGCAGGCTTAGGCCGACTCACGAGGCAGTGAGGACGACGGTCGTTGCCGTCATCGAGGCCGAGAGCGCCACGGCGGCCTGGATCTCCTCGATCGTCTTCTTGACGGCCGTCGCGGCCCAGGAGTCCTCGGAGATCTCTTTGAGGCGCTTCTTGGTCTGCTGACGGTTGAGGTCGCCGAATACCTTGCGGTCCATGCCGGTCGCGCCCACCAGGGCGCACAGGGCGGCCGTTCGCGGCTCGACCGGCCCGGTCCCGGAGACGGCGGCGACCAGACGCTGCCGGGCCTCGGTCTCGGGCACCGGCTCCACGCCGTCCGTCGCGGGATAGCGGGTGCGGTCGAAGACGAGCAGCACCTTGTCCTGCTGCCGCGTCAGCACCCCGGCGTCCACCAGAGCGTCCAGCGTCCGCCGGCGGGTGTCCTTGGCGAACGCCGAGACCCAGTGGCCCGGCTTGCGGACCTTCGGCTCGGCGGCGATGCGGCCGAGCGCCTCGTCGAGGAGCGGATCGCCGAGCGGAGCCGGATCGCGGACGACAACCTTCTTGTCCTCGGCGTCGATCCGATGGGCGAGAGCCAGCTCCAGCAGCAACGCCCCACCCAGCCCGTAGTTCAGGCGGGTCGAGTCGATCTCCGGAGACCCGTCGTTGCGATAGGCGAGCAACGTGAATTCCTCGGCGATGTTCATGCGTCCACGCTAACTCCGGCGCGCATCCGGGCACCGCGGACGATTGCGGGATGGGAGGTTCCGGCACAATGAGGGCCGAGGTGAACCGATCATGGACGGCCTGATCCTGACCGCGGTGCTCCCGCTGGCTGCCTTCGCGCTGCTCACCCTGGGCAACGCGTTCTTCGTGGCCGCCGAGTTCGGGCTGGTCACCGTCGATCGCGTGGAGATCGCCAAGCGCGCCGACGCCGGCGACCGCCGGGCCGGAACCGTCCGTGACGCGCTGCATGAACTCTCCTTCCAGCTCTCCGGCACGCAACTCGGCATCACGCTGACGGCTCTGCTGACCGGTTACCTGGCCGAGCCCGCGCTGTCGCGGCTCTTCACGCCGGCCATCGCGCCGATCGGCGGACGGCACACCGAGACGATCACCCACCTGCTCGCGCTGGTGCTGGCCACGCTCGTGTCGATGCTCTTCGGCGAGCTCGTACCGAAGAACGCCGCCCTGGCCCGCCCGATGAAGGTGGCCCTCGCGACCGCGGCCCCGCTGCGTGCCTTCTCCAAGCTCTTCAAATGGCTGATCAGCGCGCTCAACGGCTCCGCCAACTGGTTGGTCCGTCGCATGGGGATCGAGCCGCAGGAGGAGCTCGCCAGCGCCCGTTCGCCCGAGGAACTGGGGCTGCTCGCCGCGATCAGCGCCCGCGCGGGCGCCCTGCCGGACGAGACCGCGACGCTGCTGCGCCGCACCATCCGCTTCGGCGAGAAACGCGCGGCGAAGGCGATGACCCCGCGCGTCGACGTGGTCGGCCTCAAGACCACCGCGAGCGTCGAGGATCTGATCATGGTGGCGCGCGAGACCGGACACACCCGCTTCCCCGTGTACGAGTCGACGCTCGATCTCGTCGTGGGCGTCGTCGGCGTGCCGGACGCGCTCGGGGTCGCACCCGATGATCGGGCCGCCACGCCGGTGTCGGCGGTGGCCCGTGAGCCGGTGTACGTCCCGGAGAGCCTCAGCCTGGACAAGGTCCTCGCGGCGCTGCGGGCCGCCGACGCGGACCTGGCGATCGTGGTCGACGAGTACGGCGGCACCGACGGCGTGGTCACCGTCGAGGACCTCATCGAGGAACTGGTGGGCGAGATCGCCGACGAGTACGACGTGGACGTCGCCGAGGCCGGCAGCGTCGACCTGACCGCGCCCGACGGTGGCCGTACATTTCTCGTCGACGGGGTGCTGCGCGAGGACGAGCTCTCCGAGCAGACCGGGTTCCGTCTGCCCGAGGGCCCCTACGAGACCCTCGCCGGATTTCTGCTCGCCCGCCTGGGTCACATCCCGAAGGCGGGCGAATCGCTCGAGGACGAGGGCTGGGAGTTCACCGTGATGCAGGTGGATCGGCACCGGATCGAGCAGGTGCGGGTGGACGCGCCGCCGGAGCCGTCCGATGGCTGAGCTGGTGATCACGGTGGTTCTGCTGCTGGGCAACGCGCTGTTCGTCGGCGGGGAGTTCGCGCTGATCGCGTCCCGGCGTACGGCCCTGGAGCCGCTCGCGGAGACCTCGCGCCCGGCGCGCTGGGCGCTATCGGCGATGAACCAGATCCCGTTGATGATCGCGGGCGCGCAGCTCGGCATCACGATCTGCTCACTGGGCCTCGGCGCGATCGCCGAACCGGCCCTGGCGCATCAGTTGGAGGGCCCGTTCGAGGCGGCGGGCCTGCCGGAGAAGGCGATCCACCCGGTCGCATTCGTCCTCGCCCTCGGCGTCGTGGTCTTCCTGCACACCGTCGTCGGCGAGATGGTGCCGAAGAACATCACCCTGGCCGGCCCGGAACGCTCGGCGCTGATCCTGGGCCCGTTCATGCTTGCCTTCTGTACGGCGACCCGACCGGTCCTGAGCGCGATGCGCTGGGCGTCGCGCATGGTGCTCGCCCTGTGGAAGATCGAGGCGACGGACGCGGTCAAGACGGTGTTCACCGCCGAGGAACTGGCGGGCATGGTCACGCAGGCCAGGGCGGAGGGGCTGCTCGGCACGGAACAGTACGAGCGCATCCACGCGGCGCTGGGCCTCGGCGAGCGGACGGCGGCCGACACCCTGCGGCCGTGGTCCGGGGTGACGACGGTGGCGGACGACGCGTCGCCGGCCACGATCGAGGCCGTGGCGACCCGCAGCGGGCGGTCCCGGTTCCCCGTAGTGCAGCGCGAGACGAGGCGCGTGCTCGGCTTCGTACACGTCAAGGATGTTCTGGGTTATGCGGGCGCGCAGCGCCGCCTGCCCATTCCGGCGGAGATCATCCGACCGCTGGCCGTGGTGCCGCCCGACCGCAACCTCGCCGATCTGCTGCTGACCATGCGCCGGGACCGACGCCACATCGTGCTGGTCAGCGACGGCCGTCGGCCGCTCGGCGTCATCGCCCTGGACGACGTGTTGCACGCCGTGATCGGAGAAGCCGCGGCTCCGCGAGCCGCCTGACTTCGTTACGGGTACGGCCGGTATGTGGGCCGTTCGGCTTACCCCCTCTGGGGTGGTTTCCGCCACTTTTGCGCCGACCCGGAGTTTGGACGCACTACTTTCCCCCGAGTTTCGGACAATAACCGCATGTTCGACACTCGCCGGTCATGGTTCAGCCCGTTCGGCGCGCTCACGGCCGCCGCCGTCCTCGGCGCGGGCCTGCTGGCCGTCGCCCACTTCGCCCAGCGCAGCGCCGCCGCACCCCGGCTCGCGCCGATGGTCATGCCCCGCCCGTCGGGAGGCGTCCTGGCCCCCGCCCCCTTCGGCTTCGCGGCCCCGCCACAGCCCGGCAAAATCGGCGTGGCGGTGCTCCCGGTCACCGTCCGATACACCTTCGACGGTGGCGTGACGGAACCGATCACCGACGTACGCGGCGGCTTCGAGCTGCGCCCCCTCGGCCAGAACGGCGGCACCCTCAGCCTCGTGCCGCAGGGCGCCGGCCTGGCCGTGCAGTACCCGAACCGGTGCACGCTGATCCGCGAACGCGAATGCCCCCGAGCGATCCTCGAGGGAATCCGCGACGACGGCCTCAACCCCGGCACCCGCCCGATGCAGTACGGTGCGTCGATCCTGATGACCCACAGCGACCTCGCGGATGGCGCCAACGTCTTCCAGAAGGGCTATTCGGTAGGCGGCATCAGCCAGTTCAAGCTCCAGGTCGACCACCGGCAGGGCCACCCCAGCTGCGTGATCGCCGGCCGCAACCGCATCTTCCGCGCGGAACCCCTGATCGACGTGGCCGACGGAACGTGGCACCAACTGGTCTGCACCCGCACGGCGAACCGCCTCGAACTCGCGGTCGACGGAGTGCGACGTGCCTCGGTGCCCGTCCCGCCGGGCCTGTCGATCGCCAACGCGGAACCGTTGCGCGTGGGCGGCAAGGGCGCCAACAAGGGCAACGACCAGTACGCCGGCCAGATCGACAACGTCTTCCTCTCGATCGGCTGAACCCGGGGCATCAGGACTGGGCCGCCGTAGACCAGGTCGTTGCCGAGCTCGCCCTCGACCCAGTCGTTGCCGGCGCCTGGCACGGGCGACCGGGTCATGTGTTCACTTCGGGGGTCGGCCCTTCGACTGGGGCGTAGCGATCGCCCTACCCGTCGCGCGCCGCGAGCATAGGGGCTTCGCCTATTAGTTCCGGCGAACCGAAAGGGCGGAGCCAGCCGTGCATGGACGATCGCGCTCCGGCTAGTGGGCTCCCGGTGTGGGGACTGACCAGTGCTTTCGCACGTCGGTCAAGGTATCGGACGGTGCATTGACCCTGTCCACCTTGATCCGATTCGCAGCTTATCGCCGACGGTTGCGGGTCTTGCGCCAGTGCGGCCACACTGCCAAATTGCGCATGATCATCGATGTCACGGAGGAATCATGAAGTTCGGCCGTCTCGGCACTTTCGCGTGGACCACAGGCGTCGCCATCGCCGGAGGTATGTCCCTCTCCGCGTCGGCGGCGGCCGCTGCCGGCCCGGAGGTGCCCGTGTTCGCGGTCTTCGCGAGCACCAAACCCGTGGCGGCCACGGACCTTCCCGCCGACTGCTCGGGTGTCGCGGCACCCAAGGCCGGATTCGAGACCTGGAAGTTCGACACCGCGCAGAACGGCAAGTTCAAGACCTTCGGCGCCTCCTTCGTGAAGGCCACCGACATCACGAAGGTGGCGGCGGCGGGCTGGGGCATCGACCCGACCACACCCGGCAAGGTCATCTTCACCGGCGACCTCGGCGCGCTCCCCGCCGAACTGGCCCTCAACGGTGCCATGACGCTCACCTTCGGCGCCGATCGAGACGCCGTCGCGCTGACCCTCCCGACCGGTTGGACCCTCGCCGGGGCGAACGCCGCTCTCGACAACCGCAACCTCGCCGACGGCGAGAGCCTCGAGGAGGCCGTCAAGCCGATCGCCCTGAAGATCACGGGCGTGTGCGTGGCCCCGAAGGGCACGAACCCCGGCACGGGGACGAACCCGGGCACGGGTACGGGCACGAACCCCGGCACCGGAACGAACCCGGGCACCGGAACGAACCCGGGCACGGGCACGAACCCGGGCACGGGCACGAACCCCGGCACGGGCACGAACCCGGGTACCGGGACCAACCCGGGTACCGGAACGAACCCGGGCACCGGAACCAACCCGGGCACCGGAACCAACCCGGGTACCGGAACGAACCCGGGCACGGCGCCCGGCAACGGTGCTACCACTCCGACCACGGGCGGCGAGACGACCGACACGGACACCACCCCGGTCTCGAACACCACGGGCGGAGACGACGACAAGGGGACCGGCCTGCCGCTCACCGGCCCCGGCATCGCCCTGTACATCGCCGCCGGCCTGGCCTTGATCGGCGCGGGCACCGCCAGCCTCGTGCTGGTACGTCGCCGGCGTGCTACCACCGTCATCTGATCTCGACCACGTCCACGAGGCGGCACGGCCCGAGATGAGCCGGGCCGCCTCGTCGGGCAGGGGCAGCACCGAATGGCCTGGAGTGCCCCCCCGGCGGCCCGACCTAAGGGCATGCCAATGGCGCGAGCCGCGTCCCTCGGGCATCGCGCATCCCGGCTGAGCCGGGAGCGAAGTGGCAAGCATGACCGACCGACGAAGCGGCTCAGGCCTGCGGCCCCAAGGCCGCCTTCCCTACATACAGGAACCCTGCACCGGCTTTCAAGACAGATCGGCAAGGGGTTTGCTGAAGCGCCGGACGGCCGTTCGGACGCGATCCCGCGCGTCGGTCTCCCACTTAGGTGCTGACCGCGCGGCGATGGGTCGCGGTGCCGGGCCGGGCATCCCGGATTCGCCCGGGTCCAGGGGCGGAACCCCGGCCGCTGGAGGCTGGGTCCAGGTCGTAGGCCGGAGGCCCTACCCGCCGGAGGCACTCTCGTACGTGCTCGGCGCCGCCGATGCACAGCGCCGACCACCGCCGAGTCGTCTGTGAGCTGGCCCTTCGGCTGTAGGAGCGCGTTCTACGGCGTGGTGTACTTGCCGGATGCACGCGGTCAGTCAGGCACACAGAGGCCCGATCGCTGCTGCGTTGCGACACACTCTGGTCGGTGCCTACCTGACCTCTGTCGCGTTCGTGTGCTTGTCGGCCGACGGGTGGCAGGCCCGTGCCGTCGAGACCGGTCTAGCGCTGATGCCGGCGGCCATGGTTGTCGCCGGGCTATGGATCCGGCGCTTCGCGCGCCATGTGCGGGACCTGGAGCCGAGGGACCGAAAGCGCCCGCTGTTGATCGGCGGTGCAATCTTGCTGGTGGCGCTGATACTGGGCGGCTGGATCTACGTCGAGACACGTTCCCCGCCACCGGTGCAGGCGGAGCTCTTCACGCTGGGGGTCGCCCGCTAAGTCGCCAAGCGCCTTCCAGGGGCACCGCTGGTCCGTCGTTGTAGTAACGCTGTCTCAGCCCCGGTCAGCGCTCGTGCGGGTGATCGGGGCTTCCGCCTGTCCGCCGGACTCGCGGTGGCCACCGCCGGCCCGCGCCGGGAGCGAAGCGGCAAGGCGCGGACGGCCGGCGAGATGGCTCGCGCGGCGGCCGCCGGCCGCCCTTGACTAGGAATAGAAACTTCGAACCAACGGCGGCGTGCTCACGAGCAGGCACCAGCTTCACAGCGATCGGGCTCCGAATCGCTGCCGTCTGACCGTTCAAGCGCCAGAGACCAGGGCAAGAATCGTCGGCAGCAGAATAGGGTGCGCGGCGACGGTCGACTGGACGCGGGTGTCGTGGAAGGCGCCGTCGCGGTCGACCACCTGCGCTCCAGCCTCGCGGGCAATGACCACTCCTGCTGCGGTATCCCAGGGCTTGTTGGACAACATCGCGATGGCGTCTACCCGGCCAGCGGCCAGCCAAGCCAGGTCAATGGCGGCCGATCCGTGCATGCGGATCCGCTGGACGTTCGCGGTGAGTCGTTCAGTCATCGCGAACCGCTCGCTATTCTTCTGCGCAGCCCTGTCACCCACGGCGTAGTCCCCGATGGCCACTACAGCATCGGAAACCTTCGACACCAGGCTGACGTTGACGCGCTGGCCATTTACCGTGGCTCCGCCGCCTTCGAAGGCGGAGTACCGCTCACCGAGGAAGGGAAGATCGATGACACCGAGCACGGGTCGGTAACCAACGATCAAGCCCAGCGATATGGCGCACAGGGGCGAGCCATGGACGAAGTTGACCGTGCCGTCCACCGGGTCGAGCGCCCACATCGGGCCATCCGTCGCTCCGCTGATGCCGTTCTCCTCGCCGAGGAAACCGACGTCGGGGGTCTTCTGGCTGAGGAAGGCGCGGATCCGCTCCTCGATGGCGTAGTCGACCTCGGAGGCCATGTCTCGATCACCCTTGGCGGTGAGGACGCCAGGCTGCATGGTGGTCATGATCTTGTGGGCAAGATCGACGGCCTGGTGGGCGATGGGGAGCAGGTCGGCGTAGTCGGTCATCTGGGCTGTCCACCGTCCCAAAGCTCGTCGAAGGTGCGCTCGAAGACGGAGTAGAGACCTCCGGTGGGCGACCGCCTCTTGATCACCAATGTCGGGGACTCGACGCCTCGGGCATGAGGTAGGTATGGCTGGGCGACGCAGAGCTTCTGGTCGATGATCGTGATGTTGAAGCGGATGGTCTGGTCGTACGTGGCGACCTCGATCCGCTCGCGCAAGTCGGCGGGAAGTCGGTCGCGGACCCTCAGCACGCCTTGCAGGTTGAGGGTGGTGAGCGCGCCGAGGTGGCGGCGATATGGCCCTCTTCTTCCTCGCGTTGGCGGATGGCGCTGCCTGCGGGGTCTAGGAAGAGCAACCGGAGCCGGGCGCCGTTGTGAACGAGTTGGGCCAGCTGGGTGTCCGCGTACTGCTGGCAGATGAGGTTGAGGGACAGCCCGGCGACGGCGTTGGTTCCCCAGAGCTGGGCGGGAACGCTGAAAGCGGTCGAGGTCCGAGGGCCCACGTGGGCTCCCTCCCTGCCGGGGCGGCTACTTATCCGCGTGCCGGATAGCAACGAAACGGATGCTATCCGGTCGACGGATAGAAACCACTCCTCGATGGACTACAGCTCGTGATGGGTTGACGACGCTCCGCAGAGCGCGAGGACCAATCCCTGGTCACCAGCACCTACTCGCCACACGTCCTGGGCGGAGGAACGCGACCCGCCGCGGCTTGGGCCGTTCTGCGGTGCCGGAGCTGCGCAAGCGCCCGACGCTGCCCCACCCAGAGCGCCGTGCCCCACCCAGAGTGCCGTGCCCCACCCAGAGTGCCGTGCCCCACCCAGAGTGCCGTGCCCCACCCAGAGTGCCGTGCCCCACCCAGAGTGCCGTGCCCCACCCAGAGCGCCGTGCCCCACCCAGAGCGCCCACCGCACCGTGGGGTCTGGGGGCTCGGCCCCCAGGCAGATATGCGAAAAGGCCCGTCCCGCGCACTCCGCGGACAGGGCCTTCCCACCTTTGAGCGGGTGACGGGAATCGAACCCGCACTGTCAGCTTGGGAAGCTGATGTTCTGCCATTGAACTACACCCGCGAGCGGCCTCACTGTACCCGATTCGTGGGCGTTGTGGCGTAGCCGCCCTGTGTAGACGCCGGCCGGACGTGGCGCGGACCAGCTCCCTCCGGGCCTGTCAGCGTCCCGCGAACGCAGATCGCGGTGTCCGGCCGGCGTCTACGCACTGGTGGTGGCTCGGGAAAGGTCTCGGAAGATGACGCCGGCTGTCCTCAGGGGTCGGCCGGAGGGGCGTGGCTTGGCCGCGGCTGCCGCGGGGTGAGCTGTCGCAGGGTCGGCGTCGTTCGCGGTGGCGGTCGCCGTCGAGGCGGGGCGGGCTTTCGGGGTGGGGGAGGGTGTCGGGGCGAGCCACTTGAGGGTGATTGGCGGATATCGGAGGGTCATCGCCAGGGGTAGGGCGCCGGCTGGGCCGTGGCGGCGGAGCATCGCCGTGTCGATGGAGAGCTCGAACAGGCGCCAGTCGACGAGGGGTGAGGCGCGCAGGGCGTCGGCGAGGCGGGTGACGATGGCGAGGTCGGTGACGGGGTTGGCGTGGCCGGTGACATACGCCTCGTCGTCGCTGTCCTCCGGAGGGTAGGAGTGCAGGGCGTATCGGCCGTCGCGTTCCAGGTCGTGGCGCTTCGGCGAGTCGACGATGAAGCAGTAGAGGCCCTCGTCGGTGATGACCGGCGAGACCGGGTGCACGCGGGGGCCGCCGTCGGGGCGCACGGTGGCGAGGTAGCCCATGCCCGGGCCGTACTGCTGGAGCAGCGCACGGATGGCCGCGGCGAGGTCGGGCTCGGCGGCGGCGAATTCGGACCAGGAAGCCATGGCAACATCATATAGAACATATGTACGAGACGACCACTCGACGCGCCGGAAAGTGCAGGTCGGTATTGTGTGCCGATGCTGCTCTCCGACCGTGACCTGGTGTCCGAGATCAAGTTGGGCAATCTCGCGCTCGAGCCCTTCGAGCCGGAGCTGATGCAGCCGTCCAGCATCGACGTGCGGTTGGACCGCTTCTTCCGGGTGTTCAACAACCACCTGTACACGCACATCGACCCGGCCGAGCAACAGGACGACCTCACCGCCGAGGTCGAGGTCGCCGACGGCCAGCCGTTCGTGTTGCACCCCGGCGAGTTCGTGCTGGCGTCGACGCTCGAGGTGATCACCCTCGGCGACCAGCTCGCGGGACGGTTGGAAGGCAAGAGCAGCCTCGGCCGGCTCGGCCTGCTGACCCACTCGACGGCCGGTTTCATCGACCCGGGGTTCTCGGGGCACGTCACGCTGGAGCTGTCCAACGTGGCCAACCTGCCGATCAAGCTGTGGCCGGGCATGAAGATCGGCCAGCTCTGCATCTTCCGCCTGTCCAGCCCGGCCGAGCACCCCTACGGCTCCGCGGTTTACGGCTCGCGCTACCAGGGCCAGCGTGGACCGACGCCGAGCCGCAGCTCGCACAACTTCCGCACCTGGCCGACCAGCTGACGACCGCTCCCCGGGGCAGCTTGAGAGGAACACCGCGATGTACCTGATGATCTCGACGTACCTGGTCCCGCTCGACGAGGTGGACCGGGCCCGCGACGATCATCTGGCGTTCCTCGCGGGCCTGGAGGAGCGGGGTCTGATGGTCTCGGCCGGCCGGCGGGACCCGGCGGTCGGCGGCATCGTGCTGCTCGGTGTCGACACCGAGGCGGCTGCCCGCGAGCTGATGGCCGACGACCCGTACGTGGTTGGTGGCCTGGCGGAGTATGCCGCGATGGGGTGGAACCCCGCTCGCGGTGTCCTGGCCGACTGGCGCCGACCCGTCTGATCTCCGGTCCTATCGGTCGAGGGCTGGCCTAGCGCGGGCCCTCTACGCTGGTCTGATGATGATCGCGGGGTTTGTCGGAGTGGCCGTTTTCGCTGGCGTGCTGGTGGCGGTGGTGCGGCGCCGCAGCTCCGCTCCGTCGCAGATCGCGGCAGGCCCGAGCCCGGACAGCCGGACTGTGGGCTTCGGGCATTACGACGGCGGGTCGAACGGCACCTACTGAACCGCGCGGCGCGAGGAGAACTTGCCGACCTCGCCGACGATCGTGTTGATCAATAGCGTGTTGAGCAGGACGCCGGCCGCCACGCTCAGCCACAGCATCGCGATGGCCGTCCAGCCGTCGCCGAGCAGGGCGACCGGAGCGAAGATGACCGAAACCGGAGAGGTCAACGCGATCAGGTACACCGCCGCGAACGACGGTTCGTGATCGCCGGTGGCGAGGTTCGCGCCCAGCAGGATGACCGCGGCGGTCGCGACGGCGAACAGATAGGCCCGGGTGAACCAGTTGCCGAAGAAGAATCTGGTCATGAGGACCATCCTTGTGACGCGCGGATGGCCGCTCCTGAGTAGCGCTACCTAGTCCTACCCGGGTGTGCTGCTCAAATCGACGCCGGTGAGCAGACCGCGGATGCCGAGCTCGGCGGTGACCGACGGCGGGCACTCGTCCACGATCACCGCTGTGCCCACCACGGTCGCGTCCAGGGCGGACATCAGGGCGTGCAGTCCCCGGGCCTGCGCTCCGGTCACCGCCCAGTCGTCGACCACGAGCACGCGGTCGTCCGGGCCGATCAGCTGGGTACGCACCCCGAGGTGCTGAACGTCGCCGCGGTGGTCGGCCGGCACCTGAGCCCAGGTCATGGGCTCGGCGATGGGCCGGCGGACTCCGGCGCGGTACGCCTCCACGAAACCCACCCCGAGCGCGCGTGCCACGAGCGGGCCGAGGAGGAATCCGGTGACCTCCGGCGAGACCACGACGGTCGGCCGGGCGTGCGGGAACAGCGCCGCCAGGCCCGGGCCTAGACCGTCCAGAATTTGCGCGTTTCGCCACCATCCGGAGCGGTCGCTGACGAGCAGGCCGCTGGCCGGATCGGGCTCCGTCCAGCGGAACTCGGCACGCAGAAGATCACGCAGGTCGGATGCCACCCGGACATGGTGTCACCGCGGTAGGTGGGTCGTACCACCGAGTGGACAGAACGCGGTCAGACTAGGGGTCAACTTGATGCAGGCGCCGGTCTCGATCAGGCATGCTGTTCGGCGTACCCATGCCTAAGTTGCCGTCGGGCCGTCGCCCGCTCAGTCCCGGATCCCGCGCCGGTCTCGGCGCGGCCCTTGTGCTGCTCGGCGCCGTGTCCGGGTTGGAGCTGACGGACGGCAAAGCGGCCAATTACGTCGGACTCTTCGCCGCCGTGCCGTTCCTCGCGGCGGTCTTCGCGTACTGGCGGGCGGTGCTGGCCGTCGGCGGGCTCGCCACCGTCGCGGGCCTGATCTTCGCGACCGCGAACGGCTCGTTCGGGCACGTCGGCATGATCAATGTCCTGGGCCTGGTGCTCGCCACCGGCATCGCCGCCACGGTGGCGACGATCCGTCAGCGTCAGGCCACCCGGATCGCCGAGTTGCTGCGGCTCGCCGCGGTGGCCCAGCAGGCGGTGTTGCGCCCGCTGGGACCGCAGGTCGGCGCCCTGTCGGTCGCCGGACGCTACATCTCGGCGTCGGCCGCCGCGGACATCGGTGGAGATCTCTACGAGGCTCTCGACACACCGTACGGGGTCCGCGTCATCATCGGCGACGTTCGGGGCAAGGGCCTCGACGCGGTGCGACTCGCCAGCATCGTGCTGGGGTCGTACCGGCATGTCGCTTATGAGCGGGCCGACCTGCGTGCCATTGTCGCCGACCTGGACCGGGCCGTCGCCCGCAGCGTGGGCGACGAGGACTTCGTGACCGCGGCCCTGGTGGAGGAGCGCGGTGGCACCCTGACGATCGTCAACTGTGGACATCCGGCTCCACTGCTGTTGCGTCGTGGGCAGGTCATCCCTCTGGAGCCACCGGCGCCCGCGCCCCCGCTGGGCTTCATGCCCGTCGCCCAGCCTCGGGTGGAGCGGTTGGAGCCGGGCGATCGGTTGCTGCTCTTCACCGACGGCCTGGGCGAGGCCCGCCGCGACGGCGAGTTCTTCCCGACGGCCGACCGGGCCTGGCGGTTGCTGGGTCACGGCACGGTCGGCGACGGCCTGGCCTCGCTGGAGACCGCCCTCGTCGACTGGGTGCACGGGAAGTTGGACGACGACATTGCCCTGGTGCTGCTCGAGTACGCCGGGTCCGAGGGTGGTCCGGCCGTACCGATGCCCAGCTGGGAGGTTGGCGCGGCCGGCAGTTAGCCGGCCCGCGGCACCTAATTCCCGGAGGGTTCCTCGGCGCGAGTCGGCGGCGACGCGTCAGCCGTGTCCGCGTCGGCCTCGGGCGCCGGGCCGGGGATCACCGCGACGGCGGCGCGTGCGGCGATCGGCTCGGGCTGCCGGTGCCGTCCGACGTAGTGGCGGGGCTGGTCGGCCTGGCGCGGCTCGGGAATCAGGCTCTTGATCGTGGCGAACATCTAAGACCTCCCCGGGTCTGTGTACGTCCTGCGCGTACACCCGGAGCAACGACGCGGCGCAGGCGTCGATACGTGCCCGCGGCGCCACGGCCGCCAAATGTCCGAACGGCTGTCAGCCATCCCACCCGATCGGAGACGTTTGACCCCCAAGGCGACGGACAACGGGCCGCTCGGCTCATTCCGGGCCTCCGCCAACCGATTGATCGGCAGTGACTTGTCGGAGCTACCGATGGGTAATACAGTGGTGGTTACTGACGGGTAACTCGCGTCCGGAGAGCGGGGCCAAGAACACATGACTCACTACAAGAGCAATCTGCGCGACCTGGAGTTCAACCTCTTCGAGGTCTTCGGGGCGGATCGTTCGTTCGGTCAGGCGCCGTTCGACGGCATCGACGCCGAGACCGCACGAGACATCCTCGCGGAGGTGAACCGGCTCGCTCGCGAGGATCTCGCGGCCAGCTACACCGACGCGGACCGCAACCCCCCGAAGTTCGACCCGGCGACTCACACCGCGCCGCTGCCCGAGTCGTTCAAGAAGTCGTACGCCGCGTTCATGGCGTCCGAGTTCTGGCGCCTCGACCTTCCCGAGCACCTCGGCGGCACGTTCGCGCCGCGTACCCTCTGGTGGGCCATCGCCGAGCAGATCCTGGGTGCCAACGCCCCCATCTGGATGTACTCGTCGGGCCCCTCCTTCGCGCACGTCGTGGAGGTCGAGGGCACCGAGGAGCAGAAGAAGTGGGCGAAGATCTTCGTCGACAAGCAGTGGGGCTCGACGATGGTGCTGACCGAGCCCGACGCGGGCTCCGACGTCGGCGCCGGCCGGGCCCGGGCCATCCCGCAGGCGGACGGCAGCTGGCACATCGAGGGCGTCAAGCGCTTCATCACCTCGGGTGAGCACGACCTCAGCGACAACATCATCCACTACGTGCTCGCGCGTCCGGTGGGTGTCGAGGGCGTTGGCGGCCCGGGCACCAAGGGCCTGTCGCTGTTCATCGTGCCGAAGTTCCACTTCGACCGGGAGACCGGCGAGCTGGGCGAGCGCAACGGCGTCTACGCCACCAACGTCGAGCACAAGATGGGCCTCAAGGTCTCGAACACCTGCGAGATCACCCTCGGCGAGCACGGCACCCCGGCTAAGGGCTGGCTGCTCGGCGAGGTGCACGACGGCATCCGCCAGATGTTCATGATCATCGAGTACGCCCGCATGATGGTCGGCACGAAGGCGATCGCCACCCTCTCGACGGGTTATCTCAACGCTCTGGAGTACGCGAAGAACCGCGTCCAGGGTGCCGACCTGACCGAGAGCTCGAACAAGGCCGCTCCGCGCGTCACGATCACCCACCACCCCGACGTACGCCGCTCGCTGATGCTGCAGAAGTCGTACGCGGAGGGTCTGCGCTCGCTGGTCATCTACACGGCGACCTGGCAGGACAAGGTCGCCATCGCGCAGGCGGCGGGCGACGACAAGGCCGCCAAGGCGGCTGCTCGTGTCAACGACTTCCTGCTCCCGCTGGTCAAGGGCGTGGGCTCGGAGCGGGCGTACGAACTGCTCGGCCACGAGTCGTTGCAGACCTTCGGCGGCTCCGGCTTCCTGCAGGACTACCCGCTCGAGCAGTACGTCCGCGACGCCAAGATCGACACCCTGTACGAGGGCACCACCGCGATCCAGAGCCTCGACCTGATCTTCCGCAAGATCGTGAAGGACAACGGTCGGGCGCTGGCCGCGGTCGCCGGCGAGATGCAGGAGTTCATCGAGAGCGAGGCCGGCAACGGCCAGCTCAAGGAGGAGCGGCTCGCGCTCGGCAAGGCGCTCGGCGAGCTCCAGACCATCCTCGGCGTGCAGATGGGCTGGCTCCAGGCGGTCCAGGGCGGCGACACCCGCGAGCTCTACCGGGTCGGCCTGACCTCGCGTCGGGTGCTGCTGGCGCTCGGCGACGTGGTCGTCTCCTGGCTGCTGCTGCGCGGCGCCGAAGTTGCTCTCAAGCAGCTCGGCACCGAGCAGACCCCGGCGAACAAGGCCTTCTACGAGGGCAAGGTGGCCGCGGCCCGGTTCTTCACCCGCGAGGTTCTGCCCCGCATCGGCTCGGACCGCCGGATCATCGAGAACACCACGCTCGACCTGATGGACCTCCCTGAAGAGGCCTTCTGAGCTTCGCTCTCTCCTGAAGACGAAAAACCGGCGGACAAGGATGTCCGCCGGTTTTTCGTATGCTCAGCCGCGGGCGGTGTGAGTCATCACGAGCGGCATCGACCCCGGCTCGGTGGTCGACCACCAACCTTCCGCCCGGTGTACGGCGAGTCCGGACGTCCGTAGGCCCTCACCGATCGACGCCTCGCCGCCGGACGAGAGCAAAAGGGACACATCGGACACGATGGGGTTGTGTCCCACCACCAGTACGGTCCCGATCGAATCCGGCACGGCCCGCAGCAGGTCGATCACCTCGGTGCGGCCGCCGTCGTAGAGGCCGTCCTCGAAGCGGACCTCCGACGCGGCACCGCCCTGGACCAGCGCCGCCGCCACCGCGTGCCAGGTCTGCCGGGTACGCGTCGCCGTCGAGCACAACACCAGCCCGGGGTGCAGCCCCTGAGCTGCCAGCCACCCACCCGCCGCGCCCGCGTCCACGCGGCCGCGATCGGTCAGCGCGCGTTCGAAGTCGGTCAGCTGACCGGGAGTCTCCGCCTTGGCATGGCGCATCAGAACGAGGGTGCGTGTGGTCATGCCAAGAGCATGACTGATTGAGCCCCGCTCCGGATGGGTAGACACACGCATCGACGAATTGCCGCGGCTCGGAGCGGCAGCACGAGCCAGGGAGGTCCACGATGGGCATCGGCGGAAGCATCTTTCTCTTGGCGCTGGGGGCGATCCTCGCGTTCGCCGTCAACGCCGACATCAGCGGTCTCGACATCAACGTGGTCGGTTATGTGCTGATGCTGGCCGGTCTGATCGGCCTCGTCATCACGGTCTGGTACTGGAACAGCCGCCGCCGTCCGACGACCGTGGTCGAGCAGCGTCCGGCGGTGCGCAACGACACCGTCTACCGCGACGGTCAGGTCGTGGAGGAATACCGCCAGACGACGCGGCAGCAGCCCCCGCCGCCGCCCTCGTACGGCGCGTGAAAGCAAGATGGGCCTAGGCGCTCGCGCCGGGGCCCATCTTGTTCGCTTGTCACGTGTCGGGTTGCTCGCTTGTTAGGCGCCGGGTTGCTCGCTTGTTAGGCGTAGAGGGCGAAGTAGATCGCGATGTGGTGGCAGATCGCCGCCACCAGCGTGCACGCGTGGAAGAACTCGTGATGCCCGAAGACGGTCGGCCACGGGTTGGGTCGGCGCAGGGCGTAGAACACGGCGCCGACGCTGTAGATCAGGCCGCCGGCGGCGAGCAGGACCAGATCGGCGACCCCGCCGTTGCGCAGAATGTCGGGCAGGATCGCGACCGCGCCCCAGCCGAGCGCCAGATAGAGCGGCGCACCCACCCAACGGGGCAGGTGCGGCCAGATGCTCTTGAGAGCGACGCCACCGATGGCGCCGGTCCAGATCAGGCTCAGCATCACCGTGTCCTTCCCGCCGTTCAACAGCAGGATGCAGAACGGCGTGTAGGTGCCCGCGATGAAGATGAAGATCATCGAGTGGTCCAGCCGTCGCATGATCTGGTAGCCGCGCTCGCTCCAGACCCGGCGGTGGTACAGCGCGCTGATGCCGAACAGTCCGCACACGGTCAGGCTGTAGATCAGGCAGCTCAGAAAGGGTGCGATCCCCGGCCGCGAGGCGGCGATCGAGCACAGCACGATGCCGCAGACGAGCGCGACAAAGAACGCGTACTGGTGCAACCGGCCACGCATCCGCGGCTTGCCGAGATCGGCCGGCTTCATCCGGAACGGAGTCGAAGTCGTCACGCTCTCCAGGTTACGGCACCGTAGGTTACTAGCAAGTAGTTCCCGGACGGCCGTAGCGGGAAGGCGAGGCGTTCGGGCGGCTTTGGTAGGCGGCGGGCATGTTTCAGGTCACGGACGCCCTGCCCGCCAGGCCGGACGCCCTGCCCGCCAGGCCGGACGCCCTGCCCGCCAAGCCGGACGCCCTGCCCGCCAAGCCGGGCGCACTGATTTAGCGGGCGCGCTAGCCGCAGCGGCACGGGTGGCGAACCTGGTCGTAGGTCAGGCGTCCAGGCCGCGGAGGATCAGTGGCAGGCGGTCCGGACCACTCGGATCGACCACGATCGGGACGCCCCAATCCTGCCGGGTGAGATGGCAGGCCGCGTGCTCGACGTCGGCGTCGCACGTGGCGGCCTGCGCGACAACCTGCAAGATCCCTTTGGGTACGGCCGGATTGAGCACCAACCGCCGCCAGAGGTCGGTGCCGGTGCCCTCGCCCTCCAGCAGCAGCTCAGGCGGCGCCGCCGAGACGACCAGGCGGGTCGATGGGCCGTACGTATTGTCGAGTTTCTGACCCGGGGCGGGGGTGAAGACCACCTCCAGCGTGACCTCTCCCGGCGCCAGTGGCGACGGCGGCCGCTCGGTGCGGTGGCGTTCGCCCTCGACGGTCTTGACCGTGCCGGGCGCGAGCCGGACGAGACGGTGCGCGCCCGACTCGACCACGAACACGTCCCCGGACCGGGTGACCAGGACGTCGCTCGGCTCGGCCAGGCCGGAATCGACCGTCGACACCTCGTCGGTCGCCGGGTCGTAACGGCGTACGGCGCCGTTGTAGGTGTCCGCGACCAGCACCGACCCGTCCGGCAGCGCGCCTACCCCCAACGGATGCTGCAACAGCGCCTCCTTGCCGGCGCCGTCGACATGACCGAAATCGAAAAGCCCCTGACCGACGGCGGTGTGCAGTTCGCCGGCTTCGATCCAGCGCAGCGCGGAGGTCTCGCTGTCGGCGATCCAGAGCTTTTCCCCGTACGCGGACAAGCCGGACGGTTGCGCCATCCAGACGTCCGGGATGGGCCCGTCCCGCAGCGACTCGACCGTCGTGCCGGCGTAGACCCCCGCGGTGCCCTGCTCCGGGTCGAACCACCAGAGCTGGTGGATACCGGCCATCGCGATGATGACCCGCCCCTCGTGCCAGGCGACGTCCCACGGCGACGACAACGCGACCCCGTCGTCGTCGGCCGAGCGCCACTGACGGCCGGTGCCGAGGAGCGTACGTACCTCGCCGGACTCCAGGTCGAAGCCGCGCAGCAGGTGGTTGACCGTGTCGGCGACGACGACGGTGCGGCCGTCGGGCAGCAGGCAGAGGCCCTGCGGTTCGGAGAAGCTCGCCCGGTCGGCCGGGCCGTCGGCGCGGCCACGTTCCCCGGTGCCGATCCGGCGCACCAGGGTTTCACCGTCCGGGGTCAGCTCGGCCAGCGAGTGCCGGGCCGAGTCGGAGACCAGCAGATTGCCGCTGGGCAGCTCGATGACCTTGCCAGGGAACCGCAGCAGCGTGTCATCCGCCGGCGGAGCGACATACGGCCCGTCGCCACGGCGCAGGGTGCCCTTGGCCTCATGCGTGGCGATGAGCTCGTCGAGCAGCCGGCTCAGCCCCTCCGCATGCCCCTCGCCCGCCATCGAGGCGACGACATATCCCTCGGGATCGATGACGCTCAGGGTGGGCCAGGCCTTCGCGGCGTACTGCTGCCACATCACCATGTCGGCGTCGTCGAGAACGGGGTGATGCACGCCGTACCTTTCGACGGCGGCGGCGAGGGCGGCCGGGTCACGCTCGTGTTCGAACTTGGGCGAGTGCACCCCGATGACGACGAGGGCGTCGCCGTACTTCTCCTCCAGGGGGCGCAGCTCGTCGAGGACGTGCAGGCAGTTGATGCAGCAGAAGGTCCAGAAGTCGAGCACGACAAGTCGACCTCGAAGGTCGGCGAGCGTCAACTCCTTGCCGCCGGTGTTCAGCCAGCCTCGGCCCCGAAACTCGGGGGCCCGCACGCGCGCAGTCATGATCCCATCGTGCCTGACGGGCCTCGTCCCGCCGGTGCCCGGCCCCAGTGGGGATCGGCACACCGGCATGCGGCTGTCGTGCTGGGTGGCCTTGTCTGGCCGGTGTCCGGTCCCAGCGGGGCGGCAGGTGCCCGTTGTGCTTGGTGGCCCTTGTCCTGCCGGTGTCCGGTCCCAGCGGGGTCGGCACCGGCATGCGCCCGTCGTGCTTGGCGGGTGTCGCCCTGGTGGCCTCAGACCCGGTGGGATCGGCGCACCGGGTCTGCTCAGGTGCGGCGGTGATCAGCCTCGGCGCTTCAGGCAGAGGACCTGGGTCTTGTTGTCCTCGGTCGGGTTCAGCACATACGGCTGGCCCGGATCCGTGCACTCCTCTTTCGTGTTGACAATGGACGTCACCTCGTAGGCGTCCGCGTCGCCGCACTTGGCGGTCACGGCTTGCGTGCCGGAGCGCTTGACGCAGTCGCCGGTGCTCACGGAGAAGTTGCCGCTGTCCGAACCGCGGGCGATCAGCCAGGTGATGCCGAACGTCAACCCGACCAGCAGACCGGCGCCGAGGATGACACCGATCAGCACCGGCAACATCCGTACGTGCGGCGTCTCGGGCTTGGCCACCTCGGTGGCCGGCTGATCCGGCTGGAACGAGTTGAACCGATCCTGATCGGTCTCCTGATCCGCGGTACCCGGCCAGCTCGCGGTCGACTCGGGGTCCGGCGGCGGCGTGACCGTCGCCCGACTGGCCGCACCCGGCGCGGCGTTGCCCGCCGCAGACCACTCGCCGAACGACTGGGTGGCGTCCGCTGCCGGAGCGAAGGAGTTGGCTGTTCGCGGCCGCTCGCCGAAGGGTTGGTTCGGGCTTGTCTGTGGCCGCTCGCCGAAGGGTTGGGTGGGGCTCGTCTGCGGCCGTTCGCCGAACGGCTGGGTGGGGCTTGTCCGTGGCCGTTCGCCGAACGGCTGCGTGGAGTCCGCTGGGAACGCGTTCTCGCGCGCCGGCGCAGAGCGCATCGAATCGGACGCGTAGGGCTGCTCCGGTCCGTGTCCGCGGCCCGAGACGTCGGTCGTGTGCTCGCTGTAGTCCTGCGGCGTGGTGCGGGCCACGGGACTGCCCGACACGGTTGCGGGCCCGTCGGTCTGTCCCGGCCGTCCGCGTCCCGCGATGTCCGTCGTGAATTCGCTGAACGCCGCCGCGCCAGGCCCGCCGTGACTGCCGCCGGCGGGTGATCCCGGAGCCGGCGATCCTGGCGTCAACGAGCCCGGAGCTGCCGATCCTGGAAAGCCCGATCCTGCAAAGCCCGGTGCGGGCGAGCCCGGTGCCGGTGAGCCAGGAGCAAATGAGCCCTGAGCAAATGAGCCCTGGGCAGACGAGCCCTGAGCAAATGAGGCCTGGGCCGATGAACCGGACGCCGGTGAGCCCGGTGCCACTGAGCCTGGTGCCGGTGCCACTGAGCCTGGAGCGGGTGAGCCCGGAGCCGGAGCGAACGGCTGGCCCGGGGGCGAAACCCGGGCACTCGCCGTAGCACGTCCTGCCACCCGGCCGGACGGATCCTCCGTGCCGAAGGGGGCGCTCGGCGTGTTCTCCGGCGTGCCGGAGGAGGGGGAACCGTAGGTTCCGGACCGGCTTGGCGGCCGGCTGAAGCGGTCTGGCGCCTGCTCGTCGAACGCTCCCGCGGAGGACGAGGCGGAGGCGGTGTCGCTGGTGCCGAACCCGCGGTTGTCCGAGGACTGGCCGAATCCGCGACTGTCCGACGTCTCGCCGAATCCGCGACCGTCTGACGTCTCGCCGAATCCGCGACCGTCTGACGTCTCGCCGAATCCGCGACCGTCTGACGTCTCGCCGAAGCCACCGCCGACCGGACGAGCGCCGTCGCCGGCCGAACCAAAACCGGACCCGGACGTGCCGTATTCAGATCCAGCCGGCGAGCCGGAGCTGGGGCGCGCGCCGAAGGGGTTCTCCCTGGAGCTTGGGCTCGCGCCGAGCGGTTCGTCGGTGCCGGGTGTCGTGTGAGCGCCGAAGGGCCCTTCGGCGCCGGGGGTGGAGCTTGCGCCGAACGGATGCTCGGTGCCCGGTGTGCGGGTGGACCGCTGGCCAAACGGATCGTCCGCGGTCGGTGAGCCTGACGTGGGCCGTGCCCCGAACGGGCTGTCAGCGGCCGGTGCGCCGCTGGCGGGCCGCGCGCCGAACGGATCGTTCCCGGCGGATGAGCTCGCGGGCCGCGCCCCGAACGGATTGTCCGAGGGTGTCGAGCCGAACGTGCTTGAGGGCGTCGCGCTCTCGGCGGCGTCGGATGTCGGCCGGGTGCCGTAGATGCGCTGGCCGTCCGCGTTGTCGGAGCTGGGGCGCGCGCCGAGTGGGCGGGCGTCCGCGGAGTCGCCGTCTGCCCCGGCCCCGAACGGGCGATCGGAGGCATAGGGACGTTCCGGCGCGCTGCCGAAGCCACCGGAGGCGGGCGCGGTGCCGAAACCATCCGGGGTCGGCGCGGTGCCGAAGCCACCCGACGCCGGCGCGGTGCCGAAACCGCCCGAGGCGAGCCCCGAGCCGGACCGCGCCGAACGGGAGCCCGAGTCGGGTCCACCCGAAGTGGGGGTCGAGCCGAAACCGCCCGAGGCGGGAGTTGAGCCGAAGTCGCCCGAGGCGGGAGTTGAGCCGAACTCGCCCGAGGTGGGGGTTGAGCCAAAACCGTCCGACGCGGGTGCGGCGCCGAAAGTGGCGCTAGCGGGAGATTCGTCGTCGGTTGGGCGGGAGCGCGGGTCGTCCTGCTCGGGTGCCGATGCGGGCCGTCCGTAGACGCGGGGCTGCGCTGCCGGAGCGGGCGGCGGGATCTCTTCCGGATCCGCCCCGACGCGGCTGGCCACCGGTACGGAAGCACTCGCGGACACCGGACGCGCCGAACCCTTGGCCGGGGCGCCGTGTCCCGCACCGGCATCAGACCGTTCCGCGGAGTCGCGGGGCTGAGGCACCGACGCGGCGTCGCGGGGTGGGAGCCCGAATGACGAGTCGCGGGAATCTGGCGCCGACGCGGCGTCGCGGGGTGGGAGCCCGAATGACGAGTCGCGGGAATCGGGCGTCGACGCGGAGTCGCGGGGGTGGGGCGTGAATGTCGAGTCGCGGGGTTCGGGCGGTGACGCCGAGTCGCGGGACTGACGCGTGAATGCCGAGTCGCGGGGCTCGGTCGCGACGGGTGCGGCGCCGGCGTTGAGGGAGGCGCCGGGAACGCGTTGGGGGTAGGCGGGTGAGTCGGGACGGCTCGCGTCCGATGACTCGAAGGAGGCGCCGGGGATGCGTTGCGGGTATCCGGTGAGAGTCTCCGGTCGGTCAGTCCGAGGGAGAGATGCGTCGCTCGATCCGAAAGAGGCGCTTCGCCCCGAGTCGAAGGATGCCGGGTTGTCGGCGCCCTGCTGCCGGGCGTCGAACGGCTGGCGCGCGGCTTCCGACGCCACGGAGAACGGAGGCGTAGAAGACGGCGGCGTCGAGGACGGCAGCGTGGAAGACGACGGCGGCGCGGAGAACGACGACGGCGCGGAGAACGGCGGCGGCGTGGAGAGCGGCGGCGGCGTGGAGAGCGGCGGACGACGGCCCTCGCGGTCGCCGAAGCTTCCCGTGTCGCCCGAGGAGCTGCCTCGGAGCGGGAAGCTCGCGCCCTCGGGCGCTTGGCCGCGTACGGGGAAGCCGCTGATGTCGGGTGACCCGCTGCGGCTCGGAGGCGGTCCCTCTGGCAGATCGGTCAGGGTGGCGCCGGGGACGCGGGTGCGCTGGTCGCCGAAGGCCGAGACGTTCGGCTGCTGGCCGGCCGACTGCTGATCGTCGGCAGCGGGGCCGCGCCTGGGCGTTTCGGTCTGGGGCGGGTTCGACGCCGACCGGATCGGGGTGAAGCCGTTGAATTCGCCGACCGGCCCGGAGAGCGGACCACCCGCGATGCCGGGGGAGCGCTGGGGGAGCTGACCGCCCTGCGCCTGACGGTACGGGTGCGGCTCGAACGGATTGGCCTCGCTCGACGGCTGCGCGGGCGGCGGCGCCCAGGCCGACCGCGACTCGTCCTGGCCGCCGAGGGTCTGCGGGCGCGAGGGGCCGTTGTCGGACCCACGGGACTGAGCGTTGCGGGAGGGCAGGGGCGTGCCGTGCGACGGGTTCTCGCCTGGCGGCTTCGAGGATCGCTGAGGAAGGCCCTGGGGCGTGGAGTCGTACGACATAGCGGGCATGTCGGCGGCGGGGACTCTCGCGGATCCCGACGAGGCGAACTGTGAGGCTCCGGGGCCGAAGGCCGGGCCGGGTGCCGCTGGGGGCTGGCCGGTCGGTGGCACCGCGGGAACCACGAACGGCGAGCCGCCGTTCGGCGTCGTGTGCGGGGGCGGGGCGTACGCGCTCGGGATCGAGTCCTGCGCGTGCGGGTATGACGGGGCGTCTCCGGGTCGGGAGGAACCCGGCCCGGCGTCCGGCGGGAATGTGCCCGCGGGGAAGCCGTCGGCGCCGTACGGCTCGGCGCCGCCGCCCGACGCGGCCCCCGGCCGGCGGCCGGCTTGCTGGCCCTCGGACGTCATATCCGCCTCCTCCATGACTGTCGGCCGTGCCACCTTACGCACGGACGCGGCCGACTTGTAGAGCTGGGCGTGACCCCGGTCACTGCCCAGGCCGGCCGAGCCGGGGCGGGTGACCGTGCCCAACCGTACCGGTCGAGGACGATAGTCGGAATCCCGGTGTACGCCGTCCGGAGCGCTTTACGTGCCGGTGAACCGTCGAACGTGATCATGCACACGCTCGCGAGCGCCGGAGCGGGAGGGTCGGCGGATTGTGCTAATAGCCGGATTTGTGCTGGGGAAACGCGGCCGGTCACGACTCTCCTATCAGGAGGGAAGATCGTTGCCGGTCGGCGCGTCTGTCCGTTACGGACCGCCCCGTGCGAGGAGCCGGCCTGGGCAGCATGTGGACACGTGGCAGATGCGACAAAGCCCCGGCCGGAATCGGCCGGGGCTTCGTGCGCCGCGTCGGTCGAGTGGTGATCACAGACGCGAGGGGTTGGGGACGGAGGATGTCCCACAAGGGGCGCGCCTTTCGCTGGCGGGCGAGCAGGCGACCCCGAAGTCGAGCGGTGGGCTGCCCCGAAGTCGAGCGAGCGACGGCGGGAAGCCCGGGAGTCGAGCGGCGGGCTGTCTCGGTGTCGGGTGAACGGCAGCGGGAGCCCAGGGGTCAAGCGGCGGGCTGTCTCGGAGTCGTATGAACGACAGCGGCAGCCCGGAAGTCAAGCGGCGGGCTTCCCGCCGTCGAGCGAGCGACAGCGGGAAGCCCGGAGCCGGGCGGACGGCCGGCCCGACCGCGAACGATCGGTGGCCAGGCGTCGACGCCTGTCAAGAATCAGAAGACGCGCTGCTGGGCGAAGATGGCGATCTCGTTACGCATGGACTGCGTCGGGGCCGTCTTCCAAGCCCGATCGATGGCACGGGCCTCGCGCTTGGCGAGCCGGCGGCTACGAATGCGGTCGAGGGTGCTCATGGCGGTACTCATCTCCCCTGGCCTTGTGGGCCTCGTTGGTGGTGGCCGGTGTTCCGGCGCTGAGTTAATTAAACCGCGCCGGAACACAGGCTGCCAACGAATCATGGGGTGATCCCGCTTACCCACCTAAGAATCTAAGGTTGGGTGGTCTCCCTGCCGAATAACTACGTCCAGGAGAGCAGGGCGCCCTCCGGGTCCTCGAGGAAGCCGCCGATGTCGCGGAGGAACTTCGAGCCGAGCTCGCCGTCCACGATCCGGTGGTCGAACGAGAGACCCAGGGTGGTGACCTGGCGAATCTTGATCTTCCCCTTGTGCACCCACGGCATCGGGCGGATCGCGCCGAAGCACAGGATCGCCGACTCGCCGGGCGGCAGGATGGGCGTACCCGTGTCGACGCCGAAGACGCCGACGTTGGTGATCGAGAAGGTGCCGCCGGACATGTCGGCCGGGGGCGTCTTGCCCGACTTGGCCACCTGCACCAGGCCGTTCAGCGCCTCGGCGAGTTCCCGCAGGGTGAGGCGGCCGGCGTCCTTGACGTTCGGCACGATCAGCCCGCGCGGCGTCGCGGCCGCGATCCCGAGATTGACGTAGTCCTTCACGACGATCTCGTTCGTCTGGCCGGACCAGGTCGAGTTCACCATCGGGTGACGCTTGACGGCCAGAAGCACCGCCTTGGCCACGAAGAGCAGCGGTGAGATCCGCACCTCGCGGAACTCTGGCCGGCCCTTGAGCCGCTCCAGCGACTTCATCGACCGCGTCACGTCGACGGTCAGGAACTCCGTGACATGGGGCGCGGTGAAGGCCGACGCGACCATGTTCTCGGCCGTGAGCTTCCGGACCCCCTTGATCGGGATCCGCTGCTCGCGCGAGGCGTCGAACACCGCCGGCGTCGCCGCCGCGCCGTTGAGGGCCGCGATGGGCTCGGCGGTGGTCGCCGAAGCGCCAGCAGCCGCGGCGTGCACGTCGTCGCGCGTCACGGATCCCATCGGACCGCTGCCCACGAGGGTGAACAGGTCCACGCCGAGATCCTTGGCGAGCTTGCGCACGGGCGGCTTGGCCAGCACCGGACCACCGGCCCGCCCGACGGCCGCCGGCGCAACCGCCGCAACGGGAGCCGGTGCGACGGGAGCGGGGGCCGGCGTGACAGGAGCGGGGGCCGCCGCGACGGGAGCCGGTGCGACGGGAGCGGGCTGTACTGCCGCCGTACCCGTGCGGGTCCGGCGCTTGGCCGCCACCGTCTTCGGGCCGTACCCGACCAGGATGGCCGTGCGACCGCCCGGAGCCGGGCCACCGATCAGGCCGGGCTCGACCGCACCCTCCGCGGGCGCGACCTCGACCGCGGCCAGCGACTCGGCCGACGGCGCGGGCATGGTCGGGCCGGCGACCGGGCCGGACGCGTCGTCGGGCAGCGGGCCGGCCGAGGGGTCGGTGTCGATGGCGACGATCGGCGAACCGACCTCCACCGTCGTTCCCGCCTCGTGGAAGATGCGGGTCACGACCCCGCCCCACTTGGCCGGGATCTCCACCGCGGCCTTGGCCGTCTCGACCTCGACGATCGGCT
This sequence comes from Actinoplanes sp. NPDC051346, assembly GCF_040682215.1. Lineage (NCBI taxonomy): Bacteria > Bacillati > Actinomycetota > Actinomycetes > Micromonosporales > Micromonosporaceae > Actinoplanes > Actinoplanes sp. NPDC051346. The sequence goes on from NZ_JBFBAJ010000007.1 coordinate 341,233, forward strand.
GGTTCAGCTCGATCGTGTCGCCGACCTTGACCAGCCAGGCGAGGATCTCGCCCTCGGTCAGGCCCTCGCCGAGGTCGGGCAGGGTGAATTCCTTGATTCGGGACATCCGCGTCACCAGCCGAACGAACGGTCGACGGCGTCCAGGACCCGGTCCAGGTCCGGGAGGTACTCCTCCTCGACGCGGGCGGCCGGGTACGGCGTGTCGTAGCCCGTCACCCGCAGGACCGGCGCCTCGAGGGAGTAGAAGCACTCCTCGGTGATGCGCGCGGCGATCTCGGAGCCCATGCCGAGGTTGCCCGGGGCCTCGTGCACCACCACGGCGCGGCCCGTCTTGCGGACCGAGGCGTAGACCGGGTCGAGGTCCAGCGGGGACAGCGTGCGCAGGTCGATGACCTCGAGGTTGCGGCCGTCCTCCGCGGCGGCCGTAGCGGCGTCGAGCGCCACCCGGACCATCGGGCCGTAGGCGATCACCGTGGCGTCGGTGCCCTCGCGGGCGACCCGGGAGGCGTGCAGCGGGTACGCGCCGGCCAGGTCGGCGTCGAGGTCGACCTCGCCCTTCTCCCAGTAGCGGCGCTTCGGCTCGAAGAACACGATCGGGTCGTCGGAGGCGATCGCCTGCTGGATCATCACGTACGCATCGGCCGGGTTCGCGCAGGTCACGACCTTGAGGCCGGCGGTGTGCGCGAAGTACGCCTCGGGCGACTCGGAGTGGTGCTCGACCGCGCCGATGCCGCCGCCGTACGGAATGCGGATGACGATCGGGATGCGCACCTTGCCCATGGAGCGGTAGTACATCTTCGCGACCTGGGCGACGATCTGGTTGTACGCCGGGAAGACGAACCCGTCGAACTGGATCTCGCACACCGGGCGGTAGCCGCGGATGGCCAGGCCGACCGCCGTGCCGATGATGCCGGCCTCGGCGAGCGGGCTGTCGATGACCCGGTCCTCGCCGAAGTCCTTCTGCAGACCGTCGGTGATCCGGAAGACGCCGCCGAGCTTGCCGACGTCCTCGCCCATGATGACGACCTTGGAGTCGTTCTCGAGGGCGCGGCGCAGGCCGTGGTTGAGGGCCTTGCCCAAAGTGATTGTCTCAGCCATCAGTGGGCACTCCCGTCGAACGAGGCCTGGTAGTCGGCGAACTGCTTGCGCTGCGCGTCGACCTCGGGCGAGCCGTTCGGGTAGACGTGGTCGAACATGGTGACCGGCTGCGGGTCCGGCATGGCGAGCACCCGCTCGCGCAGGTCGAGAGCCAGCGTACGGGCGGCGTCGTCGACCTCGCCGAAGAACGCGTCGTCGCCCAGCTGCTGCTTGGTCAGGAACGCCTTCATGCGGCTGATCGGGTCCTTCGCCTTCCAGGACTCGACCTCGCTGGCGATGCGGTAGCGCGTCGGGTCGTCGGAGCTGGTGTGCGCGCCCATCCGGTAGGTGTAGGCCTCGATCAGGGTCGGACCCTGCCCGTTGCGCGCGTTGTCCAGCGCCGCCCGCGTCACCGCGTACGAGGCGAGGACGTCGTTGCCGTCGATCCGGATGCCGGGGAAGCCGAAGCCGTCGGCGCGCCGGTAGAGCGGGATGCGCGTCTGCCGCTCGAGCGGCTCGGAGATCGCGTACTGGTTGTTCTGGCAGAAGAAGACCATCGGCGCGTTGAACACGCCGGCCCAGACGAACGACTCGTTGACCTCGCCCTGGCTGGTGGCGCCGTCGCCGAAGTAGGCGATGACCGCCTCGCCGTCGGGGGTGCCGGTCTTGCCGTCCATGGTCACGCCCATGGCGTAGCCGGTCGCGTGCAGCGTCTGCGAGCCGATGACGATCGTGTAGCCGTTGAACTTGTACTTGTTCGCGTCCCAGCCGCCCTGGTCGACGCCGCGGAACAGGCCGAACGGCATGATCGGGTCGATACCCCGCGTGTAGAGGACGCCGTGTTCCCGGTAGGTCGGGAAGGCCATGTCCTGCGGGCGCAGCGCGCGCCCGGAGCCCACCTGCGCGGCTTCCTGGCCCAGCAGGCTGGCCCAGATGCCCAGCTCACCCTGACGCTGCAGGGCGGTCGCCTCGGCGTCGAGGCGCCGCACCGTGACGAGGTCCTTGTAGAGCTCGCGGTATTCGTCATCGGTGAAGTCGACCGAGTACGTCGAGCCGTCAGCCGTGGTGACGCTGTCGATCCGCTCGCCGTCGGGGGTGAGCAGTTGAACGAAACCGCCGGCCGGGGCGTCTACCCCGACTTCGCTTTCGCCGTTCGCCATCCGTGTCTCCCTGTTTCATCTCTGCGCCCACGGCGGGTGTTGCCCGTCCGCGCGGCTGACTGCTGGTGCGCCGCGCCTGGCCCGGGTGAGGTTGCCGCGCGGTCTGGTCGGCGGGTCTGAACCCAACCGGGGAGTGACGACCCCCACCGCACCCCGCCGGTCGGCGGGAGGCGACGGCGGCGCCGTCGCCCCCATCCTCGCAGAGAACGTGAGTGGCGCCACAGGTCAGGTCGATCACAGATCCGAAACCTTGCCGAGGAATTGGTGCCCAACTTTGTCCAGATAAGCGGTTTTCGTGCCGTCACTTCCGTACGAATGGACGATTTTCGCCGCTGCCGAACGGCACATCCGTCGTTCTCCCCAGCAGCCGCGAGATCCAGCTGGATCTTCAACTCTGGGGAGGGTGCCGGCCGTGCCGGAGCAGCCGAACGACGACGGGCTCGTGCCGCCGATCAAGGTGTTGCGCAGGCGCCTCAACGGCGTCTACAGCGCGGAAGGCCTGACCGGACCCACCCGACGTTACGTGCTTCTCGTCGTGATGCTGGTGGGCCTCGCCTCGCTGCCGACCCTGGCGGCGATCACCGCCGGCTCCAGCGAGCTGGCCGACGGCCGGACCACCGTCACCGACGTGCCGTTCATCCCGCCGGCCTCGGCCGGCCCCATCCGCACCTCGCCGCCGGCCTCGGCCGGCACCGGCTCGCCCGCCCCGCTTGGCCCTGCGCCCATCCAGGGCCAAGCCCAAAAGAAGAAGACCAAACCTCGCGGGTACGCCCACAGCGCCCCCAACCGCAGCGCGGGCGGAGACGAATCAGGCAATCCCAACGGGGTGAGGAGGCCATGGTCGCCGGCAGCATCGGGGTCGGGGGATGCCCAAAAGCCGGGGCAGTCGGGACAGCCGATTCAGCCGGAGGGATCGACCCGACCGGACAGGCCGGGCAAGTCGCAGGAGCCCGGCAAGTCACACGAGCCGGGCAAGTCACACGAGCCGGGCAAGTCATATGAGCCGGATAAGCCCCATGAACCGGGCAAGTCGCAGGAACCGGGCTGGCCGCAGGAGTTCCCCTGGCCGACGATCCCGAGCCGGCCCGGCGAGCCGGACCAGCCGGACCAGCCAGAAGAGCCGGACCAGCCAGAAGAGCCGGGTGCGGCGAAGCCGGACGACGCGGACCACGACGACGCCGAGCCGGACGGTCGGGACGATTCCAATGATCACGGCAGTTCGTCCGGGGACGGCGGTTCCGATTCGCCGCATCGGCCACCCGCGAAGCCGGTCCGCCCGCCGTGGTGCGCGGACCGGACCCAGTGCTCGTCGCGGCCGTCGCACCACCACCGGCCCGACCGCTCGCCTCACAAGCAGTGCGAGGACGCCAGCCACCGCGCCCACTGGTCCCACCACCGGACGGGCAGCCATCGCACGGTCACCGTCCACATCGAACCGACCGGACGCCACGGCCGTTGGGCGACTGTCACCGAACACCGACACGAACAGCGGCCGGAAGGCCTCAAGAAGATCGTCAGCTGGGCGCATACCGCCCGGGCCGACGGCAGCAGGAAGATCGTCAGCCATTCCCGGTCCACCCGGGCCGACAGGAGGTCGGCAATGACCGAACGCCCGCAGAATCTCAGGACCGACCGGGTGCCCGGCCGGACCCACAACGGCCACCGTCACCAGTCCGTGGCGGACCATGCGGACGGCACCCAGTTCGCCGCCCGTTCCTATCGGGGCAGCCACCGGGCGGACCGCATGCATCGCGCGGAGGACAACCGCACCGCGTCACTGAACCGCATCTCCCGCGTAGGCCGGCACCACGCCGACCCCGATCACACCAACCGCTGGTGACGCCGGCTCGGCGTAGGCCGGCACCACGCCGACCCCGATCACACCAACCGCTGGTGACGCCGGCTCGGCGTAGGCCGGCACCACGCCGACCCGACTGGTAGGTCCGACTCAGGAGTCGTCGGTGAGGCGGTGCCGGTTGGTTTCGATCCAGGCGTCGATGGCCTCGGCGTCGTTCGGGTCGACGCCCTCCGAGATCAGCTGCGCCACGGCGGCCGTCGCAGGGCTGCGCTTCTCGCCCGTGGCGTAGAGCCGGGCGAACTCCGGGATCATCTCCTCGACCACCGTGTCCGTCTGCTCGGTGGCGGCCTCCGGCAGCCCCTTCTTGCGCATCGCGTAGGCCGACCAGGCCCGGGTCACCCGCGGCAGCATCGCCGCGTCGTCCATGTCCAGGACCGCGCGGCGGTGGACCCAGTCCAGCAGGAAGAGTCCCGCCACCGCCGGGCTCCAGCGCAGCGGGTCGGTGTCCGGCAGGCTCGCCGCGTGGTCCAGGAGCAGGCTCAGGCAGAAGTGCAGTGACGCCAGTTCGTCGTCGGCCGCGACGGCGTCGAGGCCGAAGCGGGCGGATTCCGGGGATGCCAGGAAATCGCGGAGCAGTCGCTCGCGGTCCGGACCGGACAGCTCCGGGGGCTCGGTCAGCGGGGGAACCGTCGACCTGGGCAGCAGGGCCAGGCGCGCGGTGGCGAGCGCGCGGTCGGTCGCCAGGTTGCCTTCCTGGGGAAGGTCGCTGAGCTCGTCGGTCAATTCGAGGTGGCGACAGACCTCGGTGCGCAGCCGGCCCGGATCCTCCTCGCGGAACCAGGTCAGCTCGTCGCTCGCGCACATCTCCCGGACCTGGCCGAGGATGCGGTCCGCCGGGCCACCCACGAAGACGTCCTTGGTGATGCCGATGTTGTGGTCCACGAGGGCGACGACCGCGTGTTCCGGCCCGCCCTCCTCGAGGTCGTCGTAGGCGAACGTGACCAGGTAGGACGTCTGGTCACCGTAGATGTCGCCGTATGCATAGCAGCCGGTGGCGCGGACCCGGCCGAGCTGCTCGGCCCAGGGTGGTGCCTGGGCGCCGCGACGGACCTCCGCCGCGCCCTCGGCGTCTGGCACGAGGATCGCGAAGACCTCGCGGATCGTCGTCGCCGCGGCGGTGCGCCGTCGGGTGGTGGCGGCGAGGAACTGGCCCACGAAGCTGCGGACCGCCCCCGCCCGGTCCGTCTCGGCGACCGAGTAGACGCTGCCCAGCAGGGCGGCGCCCAGCATTTCGGCGTCCAGGGCACAGTCGAGCTTCGCTACGTCGCGCGCCGCGTGCAGGACCGCGTCGTACGGATTCTGAGGTGCGGCCATGCCGCCGAGCCTACCGGTAGTGCAGGCCTGGGGCCTTATTCCGATCGGACGATGGTGAGCGCCTCGCGGGCCTGGGCATAGGCGTTGAGCACCTCGCGGACCGGCGCGACGACGTACTCACGGCCGACCTCGGTGACCGAGGCGCGGAGCCGCTGCTCGGCCCGGCGTCCCGCGCGTTTGGCGCCCGCGCTGACGATCGGTCTCAGCAGCGCGGCCAGCAGCAAGCCGAGGATCAGGCCGCCGAGCAGCAACAGGGTCGGCAGCGGCACCTCGCCGACCTTGGGATTGTCGAAGGTGGGCAGGCCGAGGACGCGGACCCCGTATCCGGCCAGGAGCCAGCCGAGGCCGACCACGGCGGCGAGGGTGAACAGCCATTGGAGCAGGCTGACCGCCGTCCACCAGAAGGGCTTGCGGCTCATGCCCAGGTCGGTCTTGGCGACCGCCCGGTCGAGCGCGTCGGGCAGGTCGCCGAGCCGGGACCGGGCGGCGGCGGTCAGTGCCGGCGCCCAGACGTCGGGGATCGGCGCTGCCGCCCGCGCGGCCACCGCACGCACGGAGAGACCGACCGCCGACTTCTGCGCGGCGTCGGCCTCCGGCAGGGAGGTGCGCGGGACGGGCACGAGCTCCTGCGAAGGGGCGTCCCCGGCCGGGTTCTCCGAAGCGGGCTTCTCCGACGAGATGTGCAGCCGTTTCAGCGGGTCCGGCCGAAGCTTGCGGACGCCGCGCAGCAGCGGCCAGCCGGTGTTGGCGAGCGCCCGATGGCGGTATGCGCCCGCGGTCGCCGCGGCGACCGCCGGGACTCCCGCCGAGGCGGCGAGGGCGTCGCTGAGCTGCCGCACCGTCGCGCGGTCGACCTCATCCTCGGCCGCGGGCGGCCCGATGGCGGCACTGAGCTGCTCGGCGACCGTGTCGAGGTCGCCGGCGAGCCGGCGCAGGGCGGCCTGGCGTTCGGCGACCGTCTTCTCCAGCGCCGCCCGCAGCTCGTTGAGCATGCCGGGCTGCTTCGCCGACGTGGCCATGGCGGGCACGCCGGGCATGCCGTCCTCGTCGAGCAGTCGCTTGAGGTCGGTCAGGACGATCTCGGTGTCGGTGGGTGAGAGCCGGTCGGCCTGGTTTAGCACCACGATCGTGACGTCGCCGTGCGACCGGAACTGGCGCAGGTAGGCGTTGTGCAGGATGCGGTCGCCGTACTTCTGCGGGTCCACCACCCACACCACCTGGTCGACGAGGCCGAGCAGGCGGTCCACCTCGAGCCGGTGGCCGCGTTCGACGGAGTCGAAGTCGGGCAGGTCGAGCAGCACGAGCCCGCGCAGCGCGGCCTCGTCGTCGCCGTCCAGGGCGCTCTCCCTGATGAACCGCTGCCGGGGCAGGACGCCGACCCAGTCGAGCAGCCGGGTGGCGGGCTCGAGCGGGCCCCACACGCAGGCATGGGCGACGCCGGTGGTCGGCCTGCGGACGCCCACGGGCGACAGTTTGAGCCGGGCGAGCGCGTTGAACAGGCTGGACTTTCCACTGCCCGTGCTGCCCGCCAGTGCTACCACCGTGTGGTCCTGCGACAGGGCGAGCCGGCTGCCCGCGCGCTCGACCAGCGTGTGCGCGGTGACGAGATCGTTGTCCGGCAGGTAGGGGTCGGTGACCCGCAGGAACCGCTGCAACGCCTCCAGCCGCTCGGTGAGCTGCTGGGCGTCGACCCGGTCGTCGCCGGCCAGTGCGCGCTGGAGCTTCTCGGCGAGGCTCATGACGGCGTCCCGGTCAACGCGAGTTCCTCCCTGGTGTGCTTCACGTCGGCCGCGGCCCGCCGCAGGGCGGTGCCCGGTTCGAGCTCGAGCCCCACGGCGGCGGTGCGGTCCGTGTAGCGGGCCGCCTCGGCGTCGAGCAGCTCGTTGACCCGGATCAACAGCTCCTCGCGCGCCCGGGCCGCCAGGGTGCGGATGGCCTGGTCGCCGAAGATCGCCTCGAGCACCTTCTGGGCGGCCACGACCGTGCCGGCTCCCGCCGCCACCTCGAGGCCGGTGGGGATCATCGCCGTCGAGGTGAACACCGCGATCATCACTGCCAGGCCGACACCGTTGACCGCGTACGCGGCGCCGCGAGCGACGAAGCGCTTGTCACCCGCCTCCGTGCGGACCAGGTCGAGCACCCAGTGCTGCCAGTCGCGGACGACGCGCTCGGCCCGTTGCGGCAGGTCCGGTGCGGGTCTCTGCAGGCCGGGCTCCAGCAGGTGGGCGCCGGCGGGATGGGCCTGCCAGGCCGAATACGCCTGCTCGGCGGCGTCCGCCGCCACCCCGCGCACCAATGTGACCAGCTGAGACTCCAGCGCCACCCGAAGGTTGCGCCCGGGCGCGGGGCGTCCGGTGACCGCCGCGACCAACTTGTCCCGGAGCTGACCGACCCGCGACTCCAGCGTTTTCAGGAACTCGCCGGTGCCGATGAACTCCTGCCAGCGGGCAAGCACCTCACCGCGCAGCAGCCGGCCGTCCTGAAGCCCGTCCTTCAGCGTGCGGCGGGCCGTCCGGTAGGCCGCGATCACCCGTTCGTCCAGGGCCTTCGCCGCGACTGCCTGCTCGTCGGCGGCGGCGGCCAGGCCCTCGACGGTCGGGCCGAGCGCGGCGAGCGCACCGTCGAGCGTCTGGCGCACGACGGCCGCCCGGGCGTCGGCGTCCGCCGCGAGCTGGGCGAACCAGTCGTGCAGCGGCCGGGTCTCGTCCTCGGGGAGCAGACCCTGACCGTCCAGAGTGGTCTCTTGCAGGACAAACAGGGGCGCGGCGCCCATGGCGTGCTCGGTGAGCATCTCGGCGAGGTGCGCGGAGACCTCACCCGCGGCCTCCTCCGGCACCCGGTCCAGCACGAGCGCGATCACGGTGCCGCGCAGCCGGGCCGTTTTCAGCAGCTCCCAGGGCACGGCGTCGGCATAGCGCGCGGCGGTTGTGACGAAGAGCCACAGATCCGCCGCGGCCAGCAGTTGTGCCGCCAGCTGCCGGTTGCGGTCCACGACCGAGTCGATGTCGGGGGCGTCGAGGAAGGCCAGGCCCGGGCCGAGCGCCGGCGCCGAGACGAGTTGCAGGGCCTCCGGGCTGGCGCTGGACTCCGTGGTGCGGGTCAGGCCCGGCAGCAGCTTGCCCGTGCGGAACCACGACGAGTCGGAGGGGTGGCTGACCAGCACCGGGGACCGGGTCGTCGGGCGCAGCACCCCGGCGGCGCTGACCGGAGCCCGGACCAGGCTGTTGACCAGAGTGGACTTGCCGGCGCCGGTGGAACCTCCGACGACCACGAGCAGCGGTGCGTCGAGGCGCGCCAGGCGGGGCAGGAGGTAGTCGTCGAGCTGCGACACCAGCGCGGTGCCGATCCGGCGGGCTTCCTCGGCGGAGGGCATGACCAGCGGGTACGTGGCGCCGCCGATCGCCGCCCGCAGGTGGGACAACGCGTCGGCGAGCCGTCCGAGGGCCGGTGGCGGCTCCTCGGGCAGGGCATCGGCCGGAGTGCTCTGCGCGGTGTCTTCCGGGGGCGTGGCCTGGCGGGTCTGGGTGGTGACGACGTTGCCCGAGGTGGAGGCCTTGGGAGGCGGCCACTCCGGGGTGGCTGGCGACTCTTTGCCCGGGGCCTCCGCGTCGTTGTCGGTTTCGGTGGGCTCTGTCACCGCTTCTGGGGGATCGGAGGGCGCGGTAGTGCCCCGTTCCTCGGGTTCGCCGGTTTTCGCCATGGAATGCGGCTCGCGGGCTGGTGCGGTTGGGGAGGCTGTGGGCGTACTGAAGGATCCCGCGGCATCGGCAGACCTGGCCGGACCACCGCTGGTCTGGGTTTTTGTCGGTGGCCCGTCGGTTACGGCGGGCGTGGCCGACGGACCGACCGCGTCACCGTGTGTCGTCACGGGTAAAGCGTGCCCGATCTATGCATCGCAGACAACAGGTACACCACGTCGTGACCGGACAGGAACCTTCATGACCAAGGTTGCGCCGGGTTGACTCAACTTCCGCTTGCGGTCTGGTCATCCCGTGGCATCATTGAGTCCGGTCCACTCAACTTGTGGGCTCTGCATCGTGTAAGACAGCAGTTAGACGCCCGGTGAGAAGCGAGGAAGCGAACATGGCACGAGCGGTCGGCATCGACCTCGGCACCACGAACTCCTGCGTCAGCGTTCTGGAAGGAGGCGAGCCCACCGTCGTCGCCAACGCGGAGGGTGCCCGGACGACCCCGTCCATCGTCGCCTTCGCGCGCAACGGCGAGGTGCTCGTGGGCGAGGTCGCCAAGCGTCAGGCGGTGACCAACCCCGACCGGACCATCCGTTCGGTCAAGCGCGAGGTCGGCACCAACTGGTCCATCGACATCGACGGCAAGAAGTACACCCCGCAGGAGATCTCCGCGCGGGTGCTCATGAAGCTCAAGCGTGACTCCGAGGCCTACCTCGGCGAGACCGTCACCGACGCGGTCATCACCGTCCCGGCCTACTTCAACGACGCGCAGCGGCAGGCCACCAAGGAGGCCGGCGAGATCGCGGGCTTCAACGTCCTGCGCATCGTCAACGAGCCCACCGCGGCCGCGCTGGCCTACGGCCTCGACAAGGGCTCCAAGGAGCAGACCGTCCTGGTCTTCGACCTCGGCGGCGGCACCTTCGACGTCTCCCTGCTCGAGCTCGGCGAGGGCGTCATCGAGGTCAAGTCGACCTCCGGCGACAACCACCTCGGCGGCGACGACTGGGACCAGCGGATCATCGATCACCTGGTCAAGACGTTCCGCGGCGAGAACGGCATCGACCTGTCGCAGGACAAGATGGCGCTGCAGCGGCTTCGCGAGGCCGCGGAGAAGGCCAAGATCGAGCTGTCGGCCGCGACCACCACGAGCATCAACCTGCCCTACATCACCGCCGGGCCGTCGGGCCCGCTGCACATGGACATGACCCTGTCCCGGGCCGAGTTCCAGCGCATGACGCAGGACCTGCTGGACCGGTGCAAGGCGCCGTTCGAGCAGGCGATCAAGGACGCCGGCGTCAAGGTCTCCGACGTCGACCACGTCATCCTGGTCGGCGGCTCGACCCGCATGCCCGCCGTGTCCGAGCTGGTGCAGCAGCTCATCGGCCGGGAGGCCAACAAGGGCGTCAACCCGGACGAGGTCGTCGCCGTCGGCGCCGCCCTGCAGGCCGGCGTGCTCAAGGGTGAGGTCAAGGACGTCCTCCTGCTCGACGTGACCCCGCTCTCGCTGGGCATCGAGACCAAGGGCGGCATCTTCACCAAGCTCATCGAGCGCAACACCACGATCCCGACCAAGCGTTCCGAGGTCTTCACCACGGCCGATGACAACCAGCCGTCCGTGTTGATCCAGGTCTTCCAGGGCGAGCGTGAGATCGCGGCCTACAACAAGAAGCTCGGCACCTTCGAGCTGACCGGCCTGCCGCCGGCGCCGCGCAACGTGCCGCAGATCGAGGTCACCTTCGACATCGACGCCAACGGCATCGTGAACGTCCACGCGAAGGACCTGGGCACCGGCAAGGAGCAGAAGATGACGATCACCGGCGGCTCCGCGCTGCCGAAGGACGACATCGAGCGCATGATGCGCGACGCCCAGGACCACGCCGATGAGGACAAGAAGCGCAAGGACGACGCCGAGGCCCGCAACCTCGCCGAGCAGCTTCAGTGGCAGACCGAGAAGTTCCTGGCCGAGAGCGGCGACAAGCTGCCCGAGGACGCCAAGACCGAGATCGGCGAGGCGCTGGGCGACCTGCGCGGCGCGCTCGGCGGCAGCGACATCGAGAAGATCAAGGCCGCGCACGAGAAGCTGGCCACGGTCTCCCAGAAGGCCGGTTCCCTGCTGTACGCCCAGCAGCAGCAGGAAGGCGCCGAGGGTGCCCCCGGCCCCGACGGTGCTCCGGGCGCGCCCGGCGGTGCCGCCGGTGGCGCGGCGGGTGCGAGTGCCGGTCCGCAGGGTGGCGCTGACGACGTCGTGGACGCCGAGATCGTCGAGGACGACAAGAAGTGAGCCGGGCGGACGACGAGAACGACGGTCAGACGACCGAGCGAGTCGTCATCCGCGATCGTCGCAAGATCGATGTGAAGGGTAAGGACACCACGGTGACCAGGGAAGCCGAGGAGTCCGCGGAGGCCAAGGGTGGTGCGCACCGCGCCGCCGAGGAACCCGCGGACGAGGTGACCGCCACGCCGGGCCTCGGCGCGGAGCTCGCGGCGCTGCGGACCGAGCTGGAGGAACGCACCCGCGACCTCCAGCGGGTCACCGCCGAGTACGCGAACTACCGCAAGCGCGTCGACCGGGACCGCAGCGCCGCCGCAGAGCAGACCACCGGCACGGTGCTCACCGCGCTGCTGCCGATGCTCGACGACGTCGACCGGGCCCGCGAGCACGGCGACCTGGTCGGTCCGTTCGCCACGGTGGCCGAGGCGCTGGGCGCGGTCGTCGGCAAGCTCGGGCTGGTCGCCTTCGGCGAGAAGGGCGACCCGTTCGACCCGACCCGCCACGAGGCGGTCGCGCACCTGACGTCGGCCGACGTCACCGAGCCGACCTGTGTCGAGGTCATGCGCCGCGGCTACATCCTGGGCGAACGGTTGCTGCGGCCCGCGATGGTCGCGGTCGCCGACCCCGCGTGACGATGTCCCGTCCCGCCCACCGGCTGGTGGGCGGGACCCCCTTCCGACCGCCCCACCCGCCGCCCAAAACAGGACTTGAGACGCGTTGCATCCGCAGGAGGGGGTGGGCAGGATGAGCTCGAAGGACTGGCTGGAGAAGGACTTCTACGCCGTTCTCGGGGTGGGCAAGTCCGCCTCCGCCGATGAGATCAAGAAGGCGTACCGGAAGCTGGCCCGGGAGAACCACCCCGACCACAACCCCGGCAACACCGACGCCGAGGAACGGTTCAAGGCCGCCTCCGAGGCGTACGACGTGCTGTCCGACGACAAGAAGCGCAAAGAGTACGACGAGATGCGCTCCCTGTTCGGCTCCGGCGCGTTCCGCCGGGGCGCGCGCGCCGGCGGCAGTTCGCAGTTCGACCCGTCCGACCTGTTCGGCGGGTTCAGCGGGGCGGGCGCGGCGGGCGGCGGTGCCGGCGACCGGCGGTTCGGCGGCGCGGGCTTCTCCGACATCTTCAGCTCGATATTCTCCGGCGGCGGTGCGGGCGGAGGCCCCCGGCGTGGCCCGCAGCGCGGCCGGGACGTCGAGGCCGAGGTGACGCTGGACTTCCCGCACGCGGTGCAGGGCACGACGCTGCCTCTCACCCTGCGCTCGCCCGGCGTCTGCGACATCTGCCACGGCAACGGCGCCAAGCCGGGCACCGTGCCACGCGCCTGTCCGCAGTGCCACGGCTCGGGGCTGCTCTCCCGGAACCAGGGCTCGTTCAGCTTCTCCGAGCCGTGCCGTGAGTGTCAGGGCGCGGGCTCGATCGTCGAGCAAAAGTGCTCGGAATGCCGCGGCACCGGCGGGGTCACCAAGAACCGGACGATCAATGTTCGCTTCCCGGCCGGCGTCGCCGACGGGCAGCGGATCCGGCTCAGCGGCCGGGGTGAGCCCGGCGAGCGCGGCGGTCCGGCCGGCGACCTGTACGTGCAGGTCCGGGTGCGCCCCGACGACCTGTTCGGTCGCGTCGGCGACGACATCACGCTGACCATGCCGATCACGTTCGCCGAGGCGGTGCTCGGCACCGACCTGCGGGTCCCCACGATGGACGGCTCGGTGACGCTTCGGGTGCCCCCGGGCACACCGAGCGGACGAAAGCTGCGGGCGCGGGGCAAGGGTGTGCAGCGCCGTGACGGCCAGGCCGGCGATCTGCTGGTCACCGTCGAGGTGCAGGTGCCCGCCGCCGTCTCGGACGAGGCCCGGGACGCGCTGGAGAAATTCGCCAAACTCACGCCGAACGCTGAGCGCGGACGTATCGACGCCCGACTGCGCCGGGGATAATCGACGCAGCGGGGAAACCTTTGCGGAGGTGGCACATGTACGAAGAGATCAGCATCTCGATGGAGCACGCCTCCGACGCGAAGGTCCTGATCATCTCCGTCGCCGCGCGACTGGCCGGGATGCACCCGCAGACCCTGCGCCAGTACGACCGGCTCGGCCTGGTGCAGCCGGGCCGGGCCGGTGGCGGCGGCCGCCGCTACAGCGAGCGCGATGTCGCCCTGCTGCGCGAGGTGCAGCGGCTGAGCCAGGAGGACGGGGTCAACCTGGCGGGCATCAAGCGGATCATCGGTCTCGAGCAGCTCGCCGGTGAGCTGCAGGAGCGGGTCGCCCAGCTGGAGTCGCAGCTCGACGCGGCGTACCAGCGGATCGCCCAGCTCGAGGCCATGGCGTCGTATCCGAGCCGCGACCTGGTCCGGCAGGAGCGCCCCTCGACGGCACTGGTCGTCTGGCGCCCGCGCCGTTCAGGGGAGCGCTAGGGAGCCGCTAGGGAGCTCAGCGGCGGCCGAAGAGGGCCAGGCGGCGGGGGTGGCGCACCAGGCCGCCCTCGATCCAGTCCTGGTAGTCGAAGAGCTCGGGGCGCGTGATCAGCACCCGGCAGTTGTGCGCCCAGATGCTCATCGGCTCGTCGCCGACCTCTTCCGCCCGCTCCACGTACTTCTTCAGGCGCCGTTTGCGCTGTGTGGACGCGTTGGGACGCACGCCGTCCGCGGCGTAGATGTACATGCAGTGCAGGGCGAAGCGCCGGGCCGGGCACTGCCGGTCCATCGCCAGCTCGAACAGGGTCGGCGCGAGCACGTCACCCGAGATCAGCAGGTCCCAGTCCGACGGCATGGCGTCGAGCGGCACGGCCTCCGGGTGGTAGGCCCACGCCTGCAACTCCTCCGGCCGCGGGTCGACCGGATTGGCGAAACCGAAGAACGTCGACTCACGCACAGTCACGACGCCGCCCCTTCACGTTCGATCATTCGCCCGTCCCTCCAAAGGTCAGGGCCCGCGCGCCTGCGCCGGGAGCCGCCGCGCGTCCGGCGTGTCGCAGGTCACCCTGATAACTCGTTGTTGTCGCGGCGACACGGTAGCGCGTGAGATCGCCCCTGCGGAAGTGATGAGATATCACTTTCGGATACCGGTCAGTAGCATTGCGCAGGCAGGAATTTGCCTGGTCAGTCGGCTGCGGGCACCGGTTCGGGCGGACGCCGATCGGTCATTCGGCGACGAATCTGGGTCTTGAACCAGGCGTAATCCGGCAATCGGGCCAGCAGTGGCCCGCTCACCACCGTGATCAATACGTACGCCGTCGCGAGCGGTGCCAATTCGGGTTCGACGCCCGACGCCACCGCGAGGCCGGCAATGACGATGGAGAACTCTCCCCGGGGCATGAGGGCCAGTCCGGCGCGGACCTGACCCGGCAGGGCGATGCCCCGGCGGCGCGCGCCGAAGACACCGGTCAGCACCTTGGTCAGCATCGTCAGCGCGGCGAGGCCCAGCGCGGGCAGTAGCACCGGCGGCATGGCGGCGGGGTCGGTCGAGAGGCCGAAGAACACAAAGAACACCGCGGCGAAGAGGTCGCGCAGCGGCGACAACATCTGCACCGCGCTGTGCGCGACCTGGCCCGAGAGCGCGATGCCGACCAGGAACGCACCCACGGCGGCGGACACGTGCAACTCCGCGGCCACCCCGGCCACGAACAGCGTCAGCCCCAACACGCTGAGCAGAAGGGCCTCGGGGTCCTTCACCGACACGAAGTTCGAGATGGCGCCGCCGTAGCGGATGGCCACGACGAGGACCGCGACCACCGTGAGCACCGCGACGGCCAGGGCCTTGGCGCCGCCCATCAGCCCCGCCCCGGCCAGGACCGCGGTGACCAGCGGCAGGTAGAACGCCATCGCCAGGTCCTCGATGACCAGCACCGAGAGGATGACCGGGGTCTCGCGGTTACCGAGCCGGCCGAGGTCGGCGAGCACCTTGGCGATCACGCCGGACGACGAGACCCAGGTGATGCCGGCCAGCACCAGCGCCGCCTCCCAGCCCCAGCCGAGCAGCAGCGCGAAGCCCGCACCGGGCAGGGCGTTGAGCAGCGCGTCGATGATTCCGGCCGGCGCCGCCGCACGCAGGTTGCCGACGAGCTCGCTCGCCGAATACTCCAGACCGAGCATCACCAGCAGCAGGATGACGCCGATCTCGGCGCCGACCTCGATGAACTGCTCGCTGGCGGAGAGCGGCACAAGCCCGCCGTGGCCGAAAGCGAGCCCGGCGAGCAGATAGAGCGGGATGGGCGAGAGCCCGATGCGGCGGCCGAGCCGGCCGAGCATGCCGAGCGCGAAGAGGAGCGCGCCGACCTCGATCAGAAGGATCGTCGTGCTGTGCACCGGTGCCTCAGTCGCCGTGGTCGCCGGCGAGGATGGCGGTGAGACCACCCAGGCCGTCGCGGGTGCCGACGGCGACCACCACGTCGTTCGCCTCGAAGACGAACGACGGCCCCGGCGAGGCGATGACCTCGCGGTCGCGCAGCACCGCCACGATCGACGCGCCGGTGCGGGTGCGGGCGCGGGTGTCGCCCAGCCGGCGGCTCACGAACGGGGAACCGGCGGGCAGCGCGATCTGCTCGGTGAGCAGGCCCGCTGCCTGCTCCCGCAGGCCGGAGAGCTGGCCCAGCATGAGCGACGCGCCGAGGACGTCGGCCAGCGCCTCCGCCTCGTCGTCGGTCAGCGGTATCGACGCGAGGCACGCGTCGGGATCGTCCACGTCGTACAGCACCAGGTCGCGGCGGCCGTTGCGGTGCGAGACCACGCCGACCGTACGCCCCGACGACGTCACCAGATCGTGGCGGACGCCGATGCCAGGAAGGGGAGTCTGCTCTACCCGTACACGCACACGGTCAACGGTAACGGGTGTCGGCCCGGACCACGGTCAGCACCACCAGGCCGGCCCCGCAGAGTCCGGCGCAGATCACGTACGCGAGCCGGTAGCCGAACTGCTGGGACACGCCGAACAGCGGCCCCGCGAGCATCGCGCCGAGGGGGAACGAGTTGGTGAACAACGTCGTCGCCCGCCCGGGGTGTCGCGGCAGCATGTTCTGCATGTAGGAGATGCCGAGCCCGGACACCGCGGCGATGAACAGCGCGTTGAGCACCTGCGCGACGAACAACAGCCACACGCCCGTCGCGATCGCGGCCAGCCCGTAATACGCCACCCCGCACAATGCTCCCGCGAAGAGCAGCGCACGCAGCGGTAGCCGGGTGGAGAGCAGGCCCAGGCCCAGCATGAGCGGGATCTCCAGCGCGGCGCAGAGCCCGAGCACCAGTCCGGCGTCGGCGACATCACCGCCCAGGTCGGTGTGGATGAATAGGGGCAGCGCTTGCACGGCCAGGGTCAGCGGGGTCTGCAGGAGAGTGAAGGCACCGGCCGTGAGCAGCAGCGTCCACCTCGCCACGTCGGGACCGTCCGACAGCGCCTCGTCGGTGACCGGCGAGGCCGCGGTCGCTCCGGAGTCGTCGAGCCAGCAGATGCCGACCAGTGCGGCCAGCGCGTACATGACGGCCGCGCCGCCGTAGACGAGTGCGAATCCGCCGGCGTCGAGCAAAAACGCGGCCAGCGGCGGTCCGGCCACCCACGCCAGGGAGAAGACCGTACGCAGCCCGCTGATGCCCATCGCCGCCCGGTCCGGCGCCTTGCGTTCGAGGACCTGCCGGGCGTACGCGAAGGACTGTGGGAAGAGGGAGTTGGCGACGGCCAGGGCGGTGACGGTCAGGCCGAGCAGGATCCAGTAGTCGCGGACCACCGCGGTGAGCGCGCAGCCGATCATGCCGGCGAGGGCGCCGCCGATGAGCAGCACGCGTCGGATCGGCCGTAGATCCGACAGCCGTCCGATCAGGGTCGAGCCGAGCACGCCGGAGAGCGGCGCGAGGACCAGGAAGACGGTGACCTGGACCGGGCCGGCCTCGACCTCGGTGCTCAGGAAGAGTGACAGGAACGGCATGACGAGCGCGGTCGAGACGCCGACTGCCAGGAACACGAGGCCCAACGGGAGGAGCGCGCGCATCAACCGGGGCGCGCGCTGCGCCGGGAGAAGGGACATGTGGCGCAGGTTACGGCCCTTCCGTCCCATTGGCTCGCCGACCTAGAGTTGAGTGGAATAGGCTCAAGTCTCAGATCGCTGTACCACGCGGATGCTGCATCTCTTGGAAGATCCGATCAGGGGAGCTCATGAACGCCGAACGTCTAACCACCAAGAGCCGCGACGTCATCACGGGTGCGGTCGCCGACGCCAACCAGCGTGGGCACGCCACCGTCGAGCCGTGGCACCTGCTCCTCTCGCTGCTCGACACCGGGGGATCCACCGCTCCGGCGCTGCTGCGCGCGGTCGGTGCCAATCCCGCCGACGTGCGGCGAGCCGCCGCCCGCGCGGTCGAGCAGCAACCGTCCGCCCGGGGATCGAGCACCGCCGAGCCCAGCCTCTCGCGGGAGTTCGTCAACGCCATCGGCGAGGCCGAGCTGATCGCCAAGCCGCTGGGCGACGAATACGTCTCGACCGAGCACCTGCTCGCCGGCCTGGCCCGGGTCGGCGGCGCGGTCGGCACGGCCCTGCACGACGTGGGCGCGACCGAGGAGGCCCTGGTCACCGCCTTCCCGTCGGTGCGCGGCGGCGAGCGCCGGGTCACCAACCAGGACCCCGAGCAGACCTACAAGGCGCTGGAGAAATACAGCGTCGATCTGACCGCGCTGGCCCGCGAGGGCAAGATCGACCCGGTCATCGGGCGGGACGCGGAGATCCGGCGGGTGGTGCAGGTGCTGTCCCGGCGTACGAAGAACAATCCGGTCCTGATCGGTGAGCCCGGCGTCGGCAAGACCGCGATCGTCGAGGGCCTGGCCCAGCGCATCGTGGCCGGCGACGTGCCCGAGACGCTGCGCGACAAGAAGCTGGTCTCGCTCGACCTCGGTGCGATGGTCGCCGGCGCGCAGTATCGCGGCCAGTTCGAGGAGCGCCTCAAGAGCGTGCTGGAGGAGATCCGCGGCTCCAACGGCCAGGTCGTCACGTTCCTCGACGAGCTGCACACCGTCGTCGGCGCCGGCAAGGGCGAGGGCTCGATGGACGCCGGCAACATGCTCAAGCCCATGCTGGCCCGCGGTGAGCTGCGGATGGTCGGCGCCACCACGCTCGACGAGTATCGCGAGCACATCGAGAAGGACCCGGCCCTGGAGCGCCGCTTCCAGCCGGTCGTCGTCGGCGAACCCACGGTCGAGGACACCATCGGCATCCTGCGCGGGCTCAAGGGCCGCTACGAGGCACACCACCGGGTGCAGATCACCGACGCCGCCCTGGTCGCCGCCGCGGCGCTCTCCGACCGGTACATCAGCGACCGGTTCCTGCCGGACAAGGCCATCGACCTCATCGACGAGGCCGCCTCCCGGCTGCGCATGGAGATCGACTCCCGCCCGGTCGAGCTCGACCAGCTCCAACGGCAGGTCGACCGGATGCGGATCGAGAAGCTGGCGCTGGAGAAGGAGACCGACCCGGCGTCGATCGCCCGCCTCGAGCGGCTCGAGCGCGACCTTGCCGACCGCGAGGAGGAGCTGACCGCCCTCAACGCCCGCTGGGAGCGGGAGCGCGGCGGCCTCAACCGGGTCGGCGAGCTCAAGAAGAAGCTCGACGAGACCCGCGCCGAGCTGGAGCGCGCCCAGCGGCAGGCCGACTGGGAGCGGGCGTCACGCCTGCAATACCAGGAGATCCCCGCGCTGGAGCGGGAGATCGAGAGCGCGTCCGCGGCGGAGGACGAGAAGACCGAGCCGCCGATGGTCAAGGAAGAGGTCGGCGCCGACGACATCGCCGAGGTCATCGCCTCGTGGACCGGCATCCCGGCCGGCCGGATGATGGAGGGCGAGACCGCCAAGCTGCTGCGCATGGAGGAGTCGCTGCAGGCCAAGGTGGTCGGGCAGGCGGAGGCGGTCGCGGCCGTCTCCGGCGCCGTGCGCCGGGCCCGCGCGGGCGTCGCCGACCCGGACCGCCCGACCGGCAGCTTCCTGTTCCTCGGCCCCACCGGCGTCGGCAAGACCGAGCTGGCCAAGGCCCTGGCGGGCTTCCTCTTCGACGACGAGCGGGCCATGGTCCGCATCGACATGAGCGAGTACGGCGAGAAGCACTCCGTCGCCCGCCTCGTCGGCGCCCCGCCCGGGTACGTCGGCTACGAGGAGGGCGGCCAGCTCACCGAGGCGGTGCGGCGGCGGCCCTACAGCGTGGTGTTGCTGGACGAGGTGGAGAAGGCCCATCCGGACGTCTTCGACGTGCTGTTGCAGGTGCTCGACGACGGCCGGCTCACCGACGGCCAGGGCCGGACGGTCGACTTCCGCAACGCGATCCTGGTGCTCACCTCCAACCTGGGCTCGTCGGTCATCTCCGACTTCACCCTGGGCGAGGAGGAGCGGCGCGAGGAGGTCATGGCCACCGTCCGCGGGCACTTCAAGCCGGAGTTCCTCAACCGGCTCGACGACATCGTGGTGTTCCACGCGCTGACCGCGCAGGATTTGGCGGCCATCGTCGACATCCAGCTCGGCCGGCTGCGCAACCGGCTCGCCGACCGCCGGCTCAGCCTGGACGTCACCGAGGCGGCCGTGCTGTGGCTGGGCGAGCACGGGTACGACCCGATCTACGGCGCCCGGCCGTTGCGCCGGTTGGTGCAGTCGGCGATCGGTGACTCCCTGGCCAAGGCGCTGCTCGCCGGGGAGATCGTCGACGGGGACACGGTCCTGGTCGAGCTGAACGACCAGAAGGACGGGCTGCGCGTCACGCGTGCCTGAGCACGAGAAAGGGCCCCGAGGTCTCTCGGGGCCCTTTCCGTGTCCCTAGCTGGCCTTTGCCTCCCGCTGGCGGTAGGCGTGAGTCATGAGAATGTCCGTGAAGGCGTGCTCGCCTTCCTCGGACCAGATCCTGATGCCGTCGCGGTGGAGCTGATACCGGACGTCTGTGTAGCGGGTTCTCGTGTCGTCATGGTGCACGACGGTCAGGCTGTCTGCGTGGGGCATGGGACTCACCGGTCCTTAAGTGTCTTGGGGCGACCGCGGCATGGACACACGGTGCGCGCGATCTAGGGTGCCCTGATCCGGTCTGTCTCGGCCCCGGCGATGGGTGAGCGGGGGCGGCGACTCGGTCGGGCACGGGACGGCGCCGAGGGACTTTGTTGCCTACGGCGCGCCACGAGATGGAAGTGTATGGGGCGGGATCGACTCCTGTCGCCCCTCAAACGAGCGACCTATTTCATCCGATTTCGTCCTACGTTGGGCGATGTTGCCACACATACCGCCTCGCGTCCTCGGGTCCGCGGATCTGGCGTCAACCCGATACCGTGAGTGGATCTAGGAGGGAGCGCCGATGTATCCCGGAGCACCGGCACCGATCGCACGCCCCACGGTCGTCACCGTGTCGTCATACCTGCTCTACTTCAGTGCCGCCGTGGCCATCCTCGGCTCGGTCGTGGGACTGGCCACCATCTCGACGGTCTCGCAGGTCTACAAGGAGCTGTACTCGGGCAGCGCCGAAGAGGGCATGGAAGGCATCGTCGTCGGCGCGATGATCGGCGCGGTGGTGATCAACATCTTGATCGCCGCCGGCCTGGTGATCCTCGGCGTCTTCAACAACCGCGGGCGGCGGGGCTCCCGCATCACCACCTGGGTGATCGGCGGGATCTTCCTCTGCTGCAGCGGCTTCGGCCTGCTCGGCAACGCCGTCAGCGGCGGGATGAACCTCGATGGGGCCGGCACCAGCGGGCCGAGCCAGCGGGAGATCGATCAGAAGATCGAACAGGCGTTGCCCGGCTGGTATGGGCCGGTTTCGACGACGCTGTCCGTGGTGCTGGTGCTGGCGCTGCTGGCGGCGTTGATCCTGCTGATGCTGCCCCCGGCGCACGCCTACTTCCGCAAGCCGCTGGCGACCTGGGACCCCTCGATGCCCTACCCCTATCCGTACCAGGGACAGCCGGGATATCCGCAACAGGGCTACGCCCCGCCGGGCTACCCCCAGCCGGGTTATCCGCAGCCGGGTCATCCGCAGGCCCCCGGGTATCCGCCGGCCGGTTACCCGCAGACCGCCGCGTATCCGCAGCCCGGTTACCCGCAGACCGGCTATCCGCAGCAGTCGGCGTTCCCGACCTCGGGAGCCTTCCCGGCCTACCCCGGCAGCACCGATCCGTCGACGCCGCCGCCGAGCGAGTCGGGGGACTCCGCGCCGCACACGGGCAGCGTCCCGGCGACGGATCCGTGGAGTGCGCCTTCGCCCCCCGCGGAGTCCGGCCCCTCGGAGTCGTCCTCGGGAACCTCGGACTCGTCCTCCGGTTCCTCGGACTCCTCCTCCGGTTCCTCGGACTCGTCCTCTCGCAACGACTGACCACGCCGCCGGAACGGCTTATCGTCCCGGTTCGACATATCGCTCACGCGCCGCCGGTCAAGCCCGGCGGCGCGTGTCGTGTCCGGGTAGGTTCGTCCGCAACGGATCACCCGGGAGACCTTCATGACGTACGCAGTGCAACCTCCGGCCGCGGCCGCCCCTACCCCCGGGCCCGTCGCGACGCGGCGCAGACCTGCCTCGATCAGCATCGCGTCCGTCCTGCTGATCGTGATGGCGGTGGTGGGACTCGGCTACGCGGTCGCCACGCTCGCGGTCGCCCCCGGCACGGTCGACCGGTTCCGTCACGCCGCCGGCGACAGTGCGGACGTCGACGGTTTCGTCGCCGTGATCTGGATCGGTGCCGCCGTGGGCGCGGCCCTGGCGGTCATCCTGTTCGCGCTCTACATCGTGCTCGCGCTGGGACTGCGCCGCGGCAGCAACGGCATGCGGATCGCCACCCTGGTGGTGTGCGCGCTGGGCTTGGTCGCAGGCTGTGGCTCGACGATGACGGTGGGACTCCAGCGCGCCGGCCGCTCGACGCCGGGATCCGTCGGGGAGGCGCTGACCGAGTCCTACCCGGACGCCTGGATCGCGCTCAACGTCGGGCTGGGTATCGCGCAGATGATCGGCTACGTGCTGGTGGGCGTGCTGCTGCTGATCGCGAACGGTGAGTTCTTCGGGCGGGCGCCGAAGCCGTTGCCGCCGGACCCGTTCGCCGCACCCGCGGGTATGCCCCCGGCGGGCTACGGGGCCATGCTGGGCGGATACCCGGCACCCCCGGTGTACGGGGCGCCGTATCCGGCGGGTCCGGCCTCGGTGGTGCTGGGGACGGCGGAGGATCCGGACACTCCGAACCCGTGGGCGCCGCCGCGGCCTACGACGCCCATCGCGCCCGTGCCCTCGGACGCCCCGTCCGGTTACGCGCAGGGGCAGGTTTCACCGCCATCGGATCAATCCACCGGCGCCGTTGAGCCCGGATCTACTGTGCATAACCCAGACGAGTCCTCTCCGGAGCACCGGTCCAGCTGAAGAGGGACATGATATTGACGGTTGTGCGTCACCCGAACGGGTAGCGTTATGCGACAAGGGTCTCTTTGCCGACGCTGTCCGGCCGGGCTTTCGCCGAGGACGGACAGATGTACGTGGATGACATCGGTGTCAGTGCGTACTCGGTTGATGACCGTCGTTGTCTCGGTCCTCGGGAGCCGAGCCGTCCAAAAGGGCTTTGAGCTGCATCTATGCCGATAGCCGTGGTGCCGCTGGAGAGGATTCTGTTAACATTATTTCCTGTTACCGGCAAGTTAACTACGTGCGTCAATCGTTCCTTTCCGCCCTGGCAGGGCAGATCGTTCCGGTTTTCGTCCAGCCAGTACCCTCGATGTCATGGAAGCCCACCACGACCTGCGTAAATTCATCACTGAATTGCCCGTCGCGCAGCGTTGTGCCGTGCTTTCATCGGGTCGTGAAGGCGACTGTGGCGCACAACCCCGCCGTGTAACCGTGCCATACACGGTGGGTTCAGTGAGCGGGCGGCCGCTGGTCGGTCGGCGTACTGATCGCGAAATCGAAATGTGGGGTCCCTCACTCCCGGGGTGGGGATCGAGGAGCTCGACGGCGATGGACAGCGACCAGACGGCGGCTGAGGCGTTGCAGGAGGCAGAGACCGAAGTCGGTGTCGCGGAAATGGTGGATCGGGGTGCGGGTGCCGCCGTGCTGGGTGCCGGACAGGCGCACCGATCGCCCTACCGTTCGATCGACTTCGGCCTTACGGCCTGAAAGTCAGCCGGTTCGTTCCTGCACACATGCAGGAGAATCGATGCAGTTGGTGGAAGGATGGAGATCGTGGGAACTGCGTTGGCGGAAATGACAATGCCTCAGATCTCGCCGCTGGCCGGCGAGCCTATTGAACGTGCCGATGCGGAGCGGTTGGCCGGGGTGCTCAAGGCACTCGCGGACCCCGCCCGGCTCCGGCTGCTCAGCCTCATTCAGTCCGCTTCGGATGGCGAAGCGTGCGTCTGCGACCTCACCGCCCCGCTGGGGTTGTCGCAGCCGACCGTGAGCCACCACCTGCGGATCCTGACCGAGGCGGGGCTGCTCGAGCGCGAGAAGCGCGGCGTGTGGGCCTACTACCGCCTGGTGCCGACCGCGATCGCCACGATCGCGGATCTGCTCACCCCGCCGCGTAAGCGGGCCACGAAGAAGGCCCGCTGACACCGGGTCGGTAGTAAACGCTTGGAGCCGGGCGGGCTGCCCACATAGGCCCGTTCGGCGGATCGCGAAGGGACTTCTTACCGACGTCGGCAGGGTGGCGAGAGGGTCCGTTTCTTCAGGCCGGACCAGGTAAGCGACCGTACTGACGCCGGGCCATCGCGGGAGAGGCCCGCTCCGACCTGACGAGCCATGGCTCGCTCAGGGAGGGCGGGTGGCGCACACCCCCGTCGGGGTGCGACCAACCGACTTCCAGACAGCCCACACTGGGAGCGGGCCGACCGGCAGAAAACACGCGGCAACCGGCAGGAAGAGTGCCAAGCCGGTTCAGGCCGGTGGAAAGGCACGCCGGTCCGCGAAAGAGGGCGGGCAAGCCCTGGTACAACGTCAGAAAGCTAGGCCGCCGGACACCGGCGTCAAAGGTGCCTGGCGTCACCGATCGACGAGCGTGACGCCAGGCGGGACACCTCCATCAGGATCCACCCCCGAGGACCCGAGGAGTTGACGGGTGAACTACGTGCCCGGTGATCTGCGCGACCAGCTCGCGCACGTGGGCTACGACGTGGTCCAAGCCGGACTGGTCTGCGGTTCGGGCGGCAATCTGTCCGCCCGCATTCCCGACGAGGACGCCTGCTGGGTGACCGCGAGCGGCTCCTGGCTCGACCGGTTGAGCCGTTCGTCGTTCGCGCCGGTGCGCATCGCCGACGGTTCTCCCGCGACGCTGGGCAACGGCGGCCTGCCGGCGCCGCGGCTCACGCCGACCAGCGAGCTGTCGTTGCATCTGGCGCTCTTCCGGGCGCGCCCGGACGTCAACGCGATCATTCATCTGCATCCACAGACGGCTTTGCTGCTGGACGCCCTGGGCGAGCACATCCGGATCGTGACCACCGACCACGCGTACTACCTGGCGCGGGTGTCGACGGTGCCGTTCCGGCTGCCGGGGAGTGTGGAAGTGGCGGCGTTGACCGCGGCGATGGCTGCCGACGGCACGAACTGCCTGGTCCTGAGTCAGCACGGCTGTGTCGTCATGGCGGACAGCGTGGAGCTCGCCCACAAGCGGGCGCGCAATCTCGAGGAAGCCGCCCAGCTCACCTACCGGGCGCTCACCCTCGGTCGTCTGGACAGCCTCCGCGAGGTGCCGGAGGAGTTTCTAGATCGGCTCGCCGGCACCTCGCCGGTCTCCGTCTAGGAAACGCGATCCGGGCCGGTTGAATCCGGCCCGGACGGGACCTCAAGACGAGTGCCGCGGCCGGCGGTGCCGCTGATCGTCCTCGTCGTCGCTGCCGTGCCGGTAGCCGTAGCGGTTGTCCGGGCCGTGGTCGTCGTGGTGGGCCACTTCCTCGGCGATCCCGGCGACGGTGGCCGCGGCCACCACGCCGATCGCGGTCGCCGGGCCGACCTCCTCGGCCACGCCCGCCGCGGCGGCGCGCTTCTTCGCCTTCCGCTCGCGGATCACCTCGATGATGATCGGCAGGATCGAGATCAGGATGATCAGCGCCACGACCGGCAGGATGTAGCGGTCGATCTTGTCGCCGATGGCCTTCCAGATGCGGTCGGCCAGCAGGTAGCCGATCAGGATGATGCCGTCGCACCACAGGATCGCGCCGACCACGTTCCAGAGGAAGAACTGCCGCGCCGGCATGCCGAGGGTGCCGGCGACCGGGTTGAGGAACGTACGGACGATCGGGATGAAGCGGGCCAGAACGACGGCCTTGGCCGGGCCGAACTTCTCGAAGTAGTACTCCGCCTTCTCCACATACTCCCGCTTGAACAGCTTGCTGTCCGGGCGGTCGAACATGCGACGGCCGTACCTGGCGCCGAGCAGGTGGCCCAACTGGGCGCCGATGATCGCGGCCAGGGGCGCGCCGATGAGCAGGCCCGTGATGGACATCCGGGTGCCACTGCCGAAGATCGAATCGGCCACCGGCGACGCGGCGATACCCGCCAGGAACAGCAGCGAGTCCCCCGGAAAGAAGAAGCCGACCAGGAGGCCGGTCTCCGCGAAGAGGATCGCCCATACCCCGATCAACCCGAAGGTTTGCAGCAGGGCCTTCGGGTCCATCGGGTTCAGAGCAAGCTGCTCGGCGAGCACACTGTAAGTCACGAGAAGGAAGGGTACCGGCCGCTGCCACGCCGGTACCTGTACGCGGGCTGTGGATTACAGCCGGGGATCGACCGGCTCCGACTCCGCTGCCAGGATGGCGAACACCAACTCGTGAACCCGCCACAGCGGCGCACCCTCGGCGAGGCGGTCCAGCGCGGCCAGGCCCAGGCCATGCTCACGCAGCGCTAGGCCTCGCTTACGGCCGAGCTGGCGCTGGCGGAGCCGCTCGAGCTGCTCGGGACGGGTGTACTCGGGGCCATAGATGATCCGCAAATACTCCCTTCCACGGCATTTCACCCCAGGCTGCGCCAGGCGTCCCTTGGCGTCCGTCGCGCCCAATCCGGCGTACGGCTTGACGACCATGCCCTCGCCGCCCGACGCGGTCAGCGCGAGCCACCAGTCGGTGGCCGCCTTCTCCGCCTCGGGATCGTCGAGGTCCACCACCATCCGGCGGGTGGGCGTGAACAGCACCGGGTCCGCCGCGACGAGCCGGTCCGCGATGGCCAGGTGCCAGCCGTGGTCCTTGTCCTTGTGGCTGACCCCGGAACCGGCGAGGACCGCGAACGGCGCGAGGGTCACGCCGGTCAGGCCGTCCGTGGGGCGCACGTACGCCCGGTAGGCGGCCGAGTAGCCGGCGATCTCCGCCGCGCGCAGCTCGATCCGACCGCGCAGGACGCTCACGTCGAGTCCTCGGGACGCGACGCGGTCGAGCACCGTCAGCGCCGCCGGCAGCGCGGCGCGGCCCGCCGCACCCACGCCCGCGTAACGCTCGCGGATGAGGCCATCCGCCTTCGCCGACCACGGCAGCAACTCCGTGTCGAGCAGCAGCCAGCCGTCGTCGAGCAGTCCCGCGCCGATCGCCGCGGCACGCACCCTGGCCAGCAGCGCCTCGTTGCGCTCCGGGTCGAAGAACGGCCGCCCGGTGCGGGTCCAGATCGCGTCTCCCACCCCGTCCTTCGAGATCCGTACGACCGCGCGCGAGCCCATGTGCTTCTCCTCGCACACGACCTTGCCGACGCCGGCCGACCGCAGATCGGCGAACGCCGTCGACGGGTGCTCGAGGTAGCCCTCGACCGTCGCGGTGGAGCAGGGCGCCATCGTCGGCGGGAGCCACACCAGCGTCTCGGGCGCCAGCGCGAAGCGGCTCATCACCTCCAGCGCCGCGGCGGCGTTCTCGGCGGCGACCGTGATGCGGCCGTACCCATAATCGAGGTGCCGGCGTCCCGTCACGTCCGCGAGGTCCAGGCCTTCGTCCGGGCGGGTGGCCCCGGCGAGGGGGCGGGCCGGGGCGTAGTACTCCCGCGCCGCCGGCACGGAGACGAGCTCGCGGGACGGCCAGCGCAGGGCGGTGAGCTTGCCGCCGAAGACGCAACCGGTGTCGAGGCAGATCGTGTTGTTGATCCACTCGGCCTCGGGCGTCGGGGTGTGGCCGTAGACGACCGCCGCCGAGCCTCGGTAGTCGCGGGCCCAGGGGTAGCGGACCGGCAGGCCGTACTCGTCGGTCTCGCCGGTCGTCTCGCCGTACAGGGCGAAGGAGCGCACGCGGCCGGACGCGCGACCGTGGTAGGCCTCCTTGAGCCCGGCGTGTGCGACCACCAGCCGGCCGCCGTCGAGGACGTAGTGGCTGACCAGCCCGTCGATGAATTCCCGTACCTCCGCGACGAACTCGGGGGTTTCGGCCTCGAGCTGTGCCAGCGTCTCGGGGAGGCCGTGGGTGAGCTGGACGTTGCGGCCGTTGAGCTTGCGCGCGAGCTTCTGCTCGTGGTTGCCCGGCACGCAGATCGCCGTGCCGGCCTTGACCATGCCCATCACCAGGCGCAGCACCCCTGGCGAGTCCGGGCCGCGGTCCACGAGGTCGCCGACGAACACCGCCGTACGCCCCTGCGGATGCACCGCGTTGTCGCGGGTGACGGCGTATCCGAGCTCGGTCAGCAGTGCGTCCAGCTCGGTGCGGCAGCCGTGCACGTCACCGATGATGTCGAACGGGCCGGTGAGCTCACGCCGGTCGTTGAACAGCTTCTCGTAGCGGACCGTCGCACCGGCGATCTCGTCGGCGCCGCGCAGCACGTGGACCTTACGGAAGCCCTCGCGGGCCAGCTGGCCGAGGGAACGCCGCAGGTCGCGGTGCATCCGGGTGAGGACCTGACGGCCGAAGGTGCGGTCCTCGCGGGCCTGCGTGCGCTCCCACGCCAGCCCTTCCGGCACGTCGAGTACCACGGCGACCGGCAGCACGTCGTGCTCGCGGGCGACCTTGACCAGCCCGGCCCGCGCGTGCGACTGGAGGTTCGTGGCGTCTACGACGGTGAGCCGGCCCGCCTTGAGCCGCTTACCGGCCACGTAGTGCAGCACGTCGAAGGCGTCGCCGGAGGCCGACTGGTCGTTCTCGTCGTCGGCGACCAGGCCGCGGAAGTAGTCGGAGGAGAGCACCTGCGTCGGCGCGAAGTGCTGCCGGGCGAAGGTGGACTTGCCGGATCCGGAGATGCCGACGAGCGCCACGAGGGCCAGTTCGGGGATGTCGATCTCGGTCATGTCGCCTCCTTCCGGGTGAGGATCGCCATTTGGGTGGGGCTTCCGTGTCGTTCGTCGGCTTCTCCGACGCCTCGGATCGTCACGTCGTAGCCGTGCGCATCCGCCGTCTCGGCGGTCCAGGCGGCGAACTCCGCTCGCGTCCACTCGAAGCGGTGGTCGCTGTGCCGCATGCCGGTCAGCCCCTCGTAGAGGACGTTGTACTCGGCGTTCGGCGTCGTCACGACCACGGTCGCCGGCCGCGCGTGGCCGAAGACCGACGCCTGGAGCGCGGGCAGCCTGGAGGCGTCGAGATGCTCGATCACCTCCATCAGCACCGCCGCGTCGTACCCCTTCAGCCGGTCGTCGCGATAGGTGAGCGCCGACTGCCAGAGCCTGACGCGGTCGCGCTGCCGTTCCGGAACGCGATCCAGGTGCAGCCGGCGGTGGGCCAGATCCAGGGCGCGCGAGGAGACGTCCGTACCGACGATCTCGGTGTAGCGCTTGTCCTTCATCAGGGCGCCGAGCAGAGCGCCGCCACCGCAGCCGAGGTCGAGCACGCGGGCGGCGCCGGACTCGGCCAGCGCGGCCAGGACGGCTTCCCGGCGCTGCTCCGCGAGCGACTGCCGGCGTGCCACCGGCAGCTCGGCGTCCTCGTCGGCGGCCGTGTCCACCGGGGCGTCGACGGTGTCCGGTTCGTCGCGATCGAGCTGCTCCAGCGCGCTCGCGGCCAGCGACCGGCGGTGCGCCAGATAGCGCCGGGTGATCAATACCCTCTCCGGATGCCCGGCCAGCCAGCCCTCGCCCGCGCGGAGCAGCTTGTCGATCTCGTCGGGCGCGACCCAGTAGTGCTTGGCGTCGTCGAGGACGGGCAGCAGGACGTACAGATGGTTGAGCGCGGCCGCGACCGTGAGCTCGCCGACCAGCCGCAGGTCGACGTAGCGGCTGTCGCCACCGAGCTCGGGTTCCAGCGGGATCGGCTCCGCCGTGACGGCCCAGCCGAGCGGCTCGAACAGGCAGGTGGCCAGCTCGACCGTGCCCCTCAGCACGGGGACGTGGATCTCGAGCGGGAGCGGCGTGCCGGCCAGTTCCGGGCGGTCCCTCGACTCGCCGCGCAGGGCGCTGCGGAACACCTTGGCGAGCGCGCTCGCCAGCAGGCTGGAGGCGGCGTAGGGGCGGTCGTTGACGTACTGACCGAGCGTGAACGACTCGGGAGCGGCCTGCTGTCGGCGACCGCCGCGCGCGGCACCGAGCCGCTGCGGGTCGACATCGAGCAGCAGGGCCGCCGTGCACCGGTCCTCGGCCGCGTCCGGGAACAGGACGTGGGCCGTGCCGGTGGGCACGTCGAAGGAATGCACCTTGTCAGGGTGCTTGACCAGCAGGTAACCGAGGTCGGTCGCCGGCCGGTGCGTGGTTGTCACGGTGAGCAGCACCGCTCGATGATCGCAGCGCCGGTTCGCTGCGGGCGAACGAATTGCGGTTCAGCGGGCCCGGCGACCGACCCGCAGGAGGACGGCACCGAGCACGACGAGCAGCAGGCCGGGCCACGCCGTCGGCCCGCTCACCGGCAGGCCGCCGCCCGCACCCCCGGCGGATACGCCGATCCGGAGCACCCGGGCTCCGTCGAGCCAAGCGTCCCGCACCTCTACCCGCGCCGAGGCACCGGTGAAGCCTTTCGCCGCTGTCAGCCGGAACACGAACGTCGTAGCGTGGCCCGCGGGCAGCGCGGCGTCACCCTGATGACAGGACCACTCACTTCGGGCGAACTCCGGGTAGCAGCGTTTGTCGGCCTTGGCCACGGTGACGCCCTTCGGCAGGGTCAGCCAGGTGGACAAGGCGGTGTTGCCGAACAGCGTGGGGTAAAGAGTCCCCGGTCCCCGGTTGGTGATGCCGAACCGGACCGTCGCCGTTCGGCCGGGCGCGAGGGTCACCGCGGGTGCGGAGATGGCGAGTGCGGGTCGACGCGAGCCCGCGACGGTCAGCTGCACCAAGCCTTGATCGTTGTCGCCGTCGACGTCCACCTGGGGGACCTCGGCGGCGCCGGCCGCGGGCACCAGCCTGAGCGCTGTCCCGCGCCCCGGCTTGCCCTGGAGGCCGTGGAGAATCTTCTTCTGGTCCTCCCACAACGCGGGAGTCAGCCAACTCAGCCCCACGTCGGCTCGGCTCCCGGCGGCCGCGTCGGCAGGAGTGCGGAGCACGAGCGGGGTGGCGAGGGCGTAGGTGCGTCCCGGCGCCAACGCGGTGTCGAAGACGCAGAAGATCTGGTAGCTGTAGAAGCAGTTGCTGGCATCGGTGTCGATGAGCTTGCGGTCGGCCCAGATCCCGAGTACCGCGCCCCTGACCGGGGCGGTTCCGACGTTGCGCACCCGGGGCGAGACCCGGACGGCCCGACCCGGGGCCGCGGACACCTTCTCCTTGTTCAGGGTGGCGAGGTCGACGCTCTCGCCGATGCGGACCTGCGAGGTGCTGGTGGTGATGGGGCCCTCGTCGACCCGGGCGGTCACCGTGATCTGTCCCCCGTCACCGCTCCGGGCGTTCGAGGTCGGCGTCACGGAGAAGGAGCCCAGCATGATGACCCAGCCCGCTGCCGGACGCACGCCCGTGCGCAGGCAATGGAAGATCGTTCCCCGCAGCTGGCAGGGATCTTCCTCGGCGGCCGCAGCGACGATGACGTCCTGGATGCCTTCGAATCCCAGCTCCACCAGGTCCGCGACCTCGGTCAGGTCGATGGTGTACGCGATCCGGTGCGGCCGCGCCGGCACGTCGCGCTGGGCGAGCACGCCGGACAGGCTCGCCAAGTAGCTGTCTTCCGGGGTGCCGGGAGCGATGGTGATCGGGTCGAGGACCGTGTTGAGCCGGTGTGCCACCGCCGCCGAGGCGGGAGACGCCGCCGTCGAGAGCACGATGAGGACCATCGCCACCACCAGGGACGAAAGACGGCACAAGCGCATGATCGGAGACTAGAGCCCCGACTCGTACCGAATGGCCCGGTTCAGCGGTAGTCGTCCTCCAGTTCGACGATTCGGTCCTGCTCACTGCCGTTCCACTCGCCGCCGGCGGCCACTTCGGTGTCCTCGCTGTCGAAGCGGCCCGGCACCGCCTCGGTGGCCTGCTCCACCGCATCCGCCTCCGGCGTCTCCAGGCTCGCGTCGTTCGGGTACGTCATCGCCTTGCCTCCCAATTCGGCGTTCCCGGCACTGTCAATGGTGCCGCGTCCCCCGCGACCACGGTACGTAAACTCCGGACGCGATTTCCTCCGCCTGCCCCGCTGCGCGATACTGCCTGCTGGAGGCCCACTCCCGTCAGCAGATCAAGGAGCGCACCCGATGCCCATCGCTTCCCCTGAGGTCTACGCCGAGATGCTCGACCGCGCCAAGACCGGCGCATTCGCGTACCCCGCGATCAACGTGACTTCCTCGCAGACCCTCAACGCCGCCCTGCAGGGCTTCGCGGAGGCGGGCAGCGACGGCATCATCCAGATCTCCACCGGTGGCGCCGAGTACGTCTCGGGCCCCACGGTGAAGAACATGGTCACGGGTGCGGTCGCCCTCGCCGAGTTCGCGACCGAGGTGGCCAAGCACTACCCGGTCAACATCGCGCTGCACACCGACCACTGCCCCAAGGACAAGCTCGACAAATACGTACGCCCGCTGCTGGCCATCAGCAAGGAGCGCGTCGACAACGGCAAGGCCCCGCTCTTCCAGTCGCACATGTGGGACGGCTCGGCCGTGCCGCTCGACGAGAACCTGCAGATCGCCGAGGAGTTGCTGGCACTGTCGGCGGCCGCGCACATCATCCTCGAGATCGAGGTCGGCGTGGTCGGCGGCGAGGAGGACGGCGTCTCCGCCGCGATCGACGACAAGCTCTACTCGACCGTCGAGGACGGCCTGGCCACCGCCGCCGCCCTCGGCCTCGGCGAGAAGGGCCGCTACATGACGGCCCTGACCTTCGGCAACGTGCACGGCGTCTACAAGCCGGGCAACGTCAAGCTCCGCCCGGAGATCCTCAAGGAGATCCAGGAGGCCGTCGGCGCCAAGTACGGCAAGGAGAAGCCGTTCGACCTGGTCTTCCACGGCGGCTCCGGCTCGCTGCTCTCGGAGATCCACGGCGCCCTCGACTACGGCGTGGTGAAGATGAACATCGACACCGACACGCAGTACGCGTTCACCCGTCCGGTAGCCGACCACATGATGCGCAACTACGAGGGCGTCCTCAAGGTCGACGGCGAGGTCGGCAACAAGAAGCAGTACGACCCGCGCGCCTGGGGCAAGCTGGCCGAGAACGGCCTCGCCAAGCGCGTCGTCGAGGCGTGCGAGCACCTGCGTTCGACGGGCACCACCCTCGCGAAGTAACGACTCACCGTGGCCGGTCCCCGTACGTGGGGCCGGCCACTGTCGTGTTGCGGGGTCCCGCGCGGGCGTGGGTACGATCGTCGTCCTCGGCTCACGGAGGCGGTGATCTTGCTCGGCATCGAGGGGTACGAACCGGAGTGGCATTACGACGCCGGTGCCCTCGCCGCCGTCCACCGAGGACGGTTTTCGCAGCTCATCGGCCGCAAACTGCTGCACGGGTGGCTGATGTGGGACCTCTCGGAGCGGGGCTGGTTCGCCGACGGGCCGGTGATCCTGGCCTTCGGCGGCACCAATGTGGAGATCACCCACCGCAAGTTCGACGAGTGCGCCATCACCTGGAACCAGGTGGACATGAGCGCACCCATCGACTGGTACGCGACCGGCATCCAGCTCGACTGGCGGGCCGACCCGCACGCGGCCCTGCGTCACGCCAGGGGTCGGATCCTCCGCGAGGTCAACATCGTGGAGCGCACCACCGTCGCGCAGTGGCGGCCCCGCGTTCTGCACGCGGTCGAGTTCCTCTTCGAGGGCGCGCGGCTCGCGGTCTACAACGCGATGGACGAGAACGGCCTGACCGGCGTACCCGAGATGGAACTGCCGGTCCACAGCTGGCGTCGGGTCCGCGTCGCCTGACCGTCAGCTCCCGCCGCCTCCGCCTCCGCCGCCGTCCCCTCCG
Organism: Actinoplanes sp. NPDC051346; assembly: GCF_040682215.1. Classification (NCBI taxonomy): domain Bacteria; kingdom Bacillati; phylum Actinomycetota; class Actinomycetes; order Micromonosporales; family Micromonosporaceae; genus Actinoplanes; species Actinoplanes sp. NPDC051346. Next base: position 374,757 of record NZ_JBFBAJ010000007.1, read on the forward strand.
CCTCCGCCTCCGCTGTCGCCCCAGGAGCTCCCGCTGTCGCTGCCGCCCCAAAAACCGCCGCTGTCGCCCGACGAGCTGACGTCATTGGGTGGATAGGGCCAGACGCCGCCATGGCTGCTGCCGCTCCAGCCGTCAGAGCGCACGGACCGCCTCGACCTGCGCTCGCGCCGGGACGAGATGAGAGCCAGGCTCCCCATCAGGAGCAGCCCCACCAGAAGCAAGAACACAATCTCCATGGCCGCAGTGTGAGTTACCGGCGCCACCGCGCCTTGCGGCTACGCCTCGAGGGCGGCCATCGCCTCGTCCAGCGAGTCCGTCACCACGAGCAGATGCGATTGATCGCCGTGCGGTGACCTCGCCAGCAGCGGCCTCAGCAGGGCTTCCACCGGCAGCTGCGCCCAGTGCGCCACGCCCAGGAAGACGAAGGCGCCGGACGGGCCATCCGTACGGTAGAAGGTCTTCGTCGCGGCCTGGAACACCTCCTGCACGGTGCCCGCCCAGCCCGGCGCGAACACGATCCCACCCCGGGACAGCCGCAGGATGGAGTCCTCGCGGACGGCGTTGGAGAAGTACTTGCCGATCTGGCCCGCGAAGAGGTTCGCCGGCTCGTGACCGTACAGCCAGGTGGGCAGCGCCAGACCGCCGTGGGTGAGCCGCCCGACCACATCGCCCGCGACGGCGGCCGGCGCGGGAAACTCCGCCCGGACGGCGAGGGCGGCCGCCGTGAACGGGTCGTGATCCCGGAAATCCGGGGTGGGCGCGAGCCGGTCGATCGCCACGGACAGGTCGGCATCGGTTCGGGTCGCGAAGTACGCGCCCAGGTTGGCCGCCTCCATCACACCCGGCCCGCCACCGGTCACGATCAGGCGGCCCGCCGCGGCCAGGCGGTGGGACAGCGTCGCGGCCATCCGGTACGCCGCGGAGCCGCGCGGTTCCGCATGCCCGCCCATGATGCCGACCGCGCCCCGGGCGCCATGCGCGTCGATCCACGCGGCGAGCGCCTTACCGAGCGCGTTGTCGACACCGGCGTCGTGCAGCCGCTGCGAGATCGCCTCCCGCAGGTCCGGCGCCGCGCCACCGTGATCGAGAAAGTGTTGGTAGACGCGGGTATCGAACATCCCGGCGAACCCGTCCTCGGCGAACCCGAAGGAGAGATCCTCGGGCGTGTAGAGCAGCGCCGGATGCGTCGGGTACGGCCGGGCATCGAACGGCGGGATCAGATGCGCGCCCCGCCGGATCAGATCTACCTCCACCTCGGCGGACGCCAGCTTGCAGCCCACGAACAGCGTGCCGGACACGTCGACGTCGGTCAGGTCCGGAACGTCGAGATCGAGCCGCACCCCGAGAACGATCAACCCCGCCAGCGATCGCTTGGCGACATGAACGTCGAACTCGGCGCGCGACTCCACCTCGAACTCGGTGGCGTCAAATGGGTGAGAGAGATCCCCGAACATTTCAGTAGGGTAGCCACCGTGCGAAACGCCTCAGGATCATTGTTCGGCCTGGCCTACGGGGACGCGCTGGGAAAACCGACCGAATTCCAGGGGTACGAGTCGATCGTCGCGCGCCACGGCCCCGGCGGCCCCCGCGACCTCGAGGGCGATCCGGCCCTGGTGACCGACGACACGCAGATGGCGCTTGCGGTGGGAGAAGCGCTGGTCGTGGCGGGCACGCTCACCCCCGAGGCCTACGAACCCGTGCTGCGCCGCGCCTTCCTCGACTGGGCGGCGAGCCCCGACAACAACCGAGCGCCCGGAATGACCTGCCTGCGTGCCTGCGCCGACCTGTCCGACGGCCGGCCGTGGCAGCGCGCCTCCCAACTTCACTCGAAGGGATGCGGCGCGAACATGCGGGTCACGCCGCTGGGCCTGGCGCCGGGGCTGACCGAGGACCAGCGGGCCGGCGCCGCGCAGCTGCAGGCCGGGCTCACCCATGGGCATGCGACCGGGCTGGCGGCGAGTGAGCTGACCGCTTTCACCGTACGGTGGCTTGCCGACGGTCTTGATCCACGAGAGCTGGTCTCCGCCCTGCGAGACCGATGCACCGCCCAGCGCGGGATCTATCGCGAGGATTGGCTCGGCGATCTCTGGCAGCGGCCGGCCGTGGACAACCCGGTGCAATTCATCGCTCGCGGCTGGGACGAAACGGACGCCGCCCTCGAACGGGTGGAATCCGCCCTGCGGCGCGACGACACCGGCGGAGACCCGTGCCTCGCGACCGGCGAGGGCTGGGTGGCCGAGGAAGCGCTGGCCACGGCTTTGTACTGCTATCTGATCTCCCCGGAGGAACCGGTGTCGGTGCTCGGCCGGGGCGCCGCCTCCTCCGGCGACTCGGACTCGATCGCCTGCCTCGCGGGAGCCTTCGCGGGCGCGGCACTCGGGATGGCGGCATGGCCGGACGAATGGCAACACCGGATCGAATACGCGGACCGGCTACGCGCGCTCGGCGACGCCTGGGACTGAGTGTTGAATAGGGCCATGCAGAATCTCCTTCCCGAGCCCCCGGCCACGCGCCTGCCCGCCGACGAAGCCGCCGACGCGGCGCTGGCCAACGCGGCGAAGACCGGCACCGACGAGGCATACAAGGAGGTGGCGGCGCGGTTCCCGGCGTATAGCGGGGGATGGGCGGCGCTGGCCCAGAACGCCCTGGCGGACAAGCAGCCGGTGACCGCGTATGCGTATGCCCGTACCGGTTATCACCGAGGTCTCGACTCGCTGCGTCGCAGCGGCTGGAAGGGGCACGGTCCGGTGCCGTGGTCGCATGGGCCCAACCAAGGGTTTCTGCGCTGTCTGCACAGCCTGTCGCTGGCGGCGGCGGAGATCGGCGAGGCGGATGAGGCTGCCCGGTGCGCCGAGTTCCTGCGCGACAGCGACCCGGCCGCCGCCGACGCCCTCTCCTGATTTCCCGTGTGGACGTTAGGCCGAATGTTTCGGCCTAACGTCCGCGCCTAGGTTGTCGGGGCTTACAGCCCTTCCGCGACCGCGGCGGCGATCTTCAGCCACGAGTCGCGGGTGCCGTTGGACAGGTGGCCGTAACGCAGCGGCTCACCCGAGTCGATCAGCTTCTCGTAAGGCGCCAACAGCACCGCCCGCGTCCGGGCCGCGAAGTGGCGCTGAATCGCGGGCAGGTCGATGTCCTTGCGGGTGGGCGGCATGGTCACCACGCTCACCGCCTGCCGGACCAGCCGCTGCCGCCCACTCTGCTCCAGATGATCGAGCATCCGCGCGGCGGTCTCCGCCGAGTCGTTACGGGCCGACATCGTGATCACCAGCTGGTCGGTGGCGTCCATCGCCGCCTGCCAGTTCTGCGCGCGCACGTTGTTACCGGTATCCACGAAGATCAGCTTGTAGAACCGGCTGACGATCTCCCGGATCTCCGCGAACGCACTGGCGGTGAGCATCTCGCCCGCCGTCGCGGACTCGTCGGACGCCAGCACGTCGAACATGCCCTCGCCCTGCGCCCGCACATACTGCGACAGGTCACCGACCCGGCCGTGCGACCCGCGGAACATGTGCAGATCCCGCATCATGTCGCGCACCGTACGGGCGTGGAAGTCCTGCTGTGCCCGCATGCCGAGGGTGCCCTGGGTCTCGTTGTTGTCCCAGGCCAGCACGTAGCCGCCGCGCTTCTGCCCGAAGGTCATGGCCAGCAGCAGCACGGCGACGGTCTTGCCGGCACCGCCCTTCGGATTGACGACGGTCACCTGCCGCAGGCCGCCGAAGTTGCGCCGGACCATCTCGACGTCCTGCTTGTACTCCTGCTCACGCTTGCCGGGCGCAAGCCGCACCAGGCCCATCGTGCCCTTCTGCACCATCGCCCGCGCGCCCATGGTCGCCACCGGCTCGGCCGGCTTCGCCAACCGTCGCCGCGCGAACTCCTCGGCGGTCGGTGTGCCGTCGGAAACCCACGGCAGCTGCTGGTACGGGTCGACCGGGGGCGGGCTTTGTGGGGGCGGCGCGCTTCGCTGCGGGGGTACGAGGGCAGGCGGGTACGGACCCATCGGCGGCTGGCCGTCGGCGGGCCAGGGCGCGGGTGATCCGGGGTGCGATGAGGTCGGGGTGTTGGGATGGTGTCCGGGCTGTCCGGGCTGTCCGGGCTGTCCGGGCTGTCCGGGCTGTGCGGGGTGTCCGGGCTGTCCGGGGTGTGCCGTGGGCTGGCCTGGGTGTGCGGTGGGCTGGCCGTGGAGGGCGCCGGGCTGGTTGCTGGGTTGCGTGCTGGCTTCACCCGGGTGCGTGCTCGCTTGACCAGGGTGGGTACTTGCTTGACCCGGGCGCGCGCTTGCTGGACCTGGGTGCGCGCTGGGTTGACCCGGGCGCGCGTTGGGTTGACCGGGGTGCGTGCTCGCTGGACCTGGGTGCGCGCCGGCTTGACCTGGGTTCGTGCTTGCCTGAGCCGGGTGCGTGTGGGGCTGACCGGGGTGGGCGTGGGGCGACGGGGTGCCTGGGTAAGGCGCGGGCGGGGGTCCCTGATGCGGTCCGAAGGCCGGCGGGGTGGCCAAGTGTGATCCGGAGTCCGGCGACGGGAGGCTAGGCGGGGTCACGGGCGCCGGGCCCGACGAGGCAAGACCAGGCGAAGTCGGAAATGCCGGACTCACCTGGGTTGGGTGGGATGCCAGGGGGCCGGGAGCGTGCGGAACTGGCTGATGAGGGACCCGCGGTCGGTCTGCGTCGCTTCGTCCGGGTTCCGCGGTCACCGGTCCAGGGCGGTAGACCACTCCGATGCTCTTCGGCTCAGCGCCGTCGTCGTCCTCGGCGTTCTGCCGTGGCGCGGCTGTCGGATAGAAGATGCGTGCCTCAGGCACGGGTGTGCCCGCCGCGGACACGGGTGCGCTCGGTCCGGACACGGGTGCGCTCGGTCCGGACACGGGCGTGCTCGGGCCGGCAGCGGGTGTGCTCGGTGCGGATAGGGGTGTGCTCGGCCCGGCCATGGGTGAGCTTGGCCCGGCCGTAGGTGTGCCTGGCGCGGTCGCGGGTGTGGTCGGCCCGGTCGCGGGTGTTGTCGGCCCGGTCGCGGATGCGTTCGGTGCGGACACGGGCGTGCTTGGTCCGGTTACGGGCGTGCTCGGTGCGGATGCGGGTGTGCTTAGCCCGGTCGCGGGTGCGCTCTGTCCGGTGCCAAAGGTTGCCTGGTAGGGCGTCCGCGTGGGAACTGGGTCGTCTCCCGTGGCCTGGGGAAAGGTTCGCTGTGGCGGTTGAGCCCAGGGGGAGTTCACGGCGTGTGTCCGCGCCAAAGGTGGCACCGAGGCAGCAGGTGGCGCTGAAGAAGTCAGAGGTGGCTCGGAGGCCCGAGGCGCGGTCGAGCTCGGAGGTGGCTCGGAGGCCCGAGGCGCGGTTGAGCTCAGAGGTGGCTCGGAGGCCCGAGGCGCTGATGCGGCCAGAGGCGGCGGCACCGACGCAGGAGGTGGGCCCGAGGTCAGCGGCGGCTGCGACACGAGAGGCGGCGTCGGGGCCTGGGGGAGCGGGAAAGCCGGGGGCGCGTCGTGCGGCACCGGCCTGCCGCCGTGCACGGGGGCGCTCAGCTCTTCCGCCGGCCAGAAGGGTTCGACATCCCGGTCGGGCGGCGAGCCGTTCGTGCCCGGGACGTAGACGCGTTCGGCGTTCTCGTCCTCCACGGATGCGACCTCCAGTAGTGCGGTTTAGTACCTGCGTGCTATCCCAGACTCGCACAGAGGCTCAGGCCGCGTACACCGCCCAAGCTCCGGGTTCGGTCCACCACGAGCGTTTCCGGTTCATGCTTCCGGCCACACCGTCGTCGAGGAACTGGAGTTCGCCGTCGCGGGGCAGGACGGCGACCGCCCGGCCGCGCGCGCGACGCACTTCCACCCGTACTTTCGGCCGTTTGAAGCGCTGCTTGACCACAATTGGGACGGCCACTGCGACCTCGACCCGGCCGTCGGTCGGGTCGCCCTCGGCGAGCAACTGGAGCCCGTCGAACTCTGCGTATCCGGCACCGTTACCGATTGCACATGCAAGGACGCCTTCGCCGCCGTCGGTCAACACCGTGTCGTCGACCTCCACGCGCCCGCGCCACGGGATCGCCCGCCCGGCATCGTCGACGCCGCCGACGAGGGCGCCGTCCACAGTGACCGATCCGCCGTCGTTGCGCAGCAGGTCGAGGCGGCGCACGCGGCCGCCGAGCACCGCCGCCGCCACCTCGGCGGGCTCGCGGGGAAGGCCCAGCTGGGCGGCCAGGTCACCGGTGTGATTCGCGTCAAGCGGCAGGATCGCCACGGGCGGCAGGTCCGGCACCGTACGGTTGTCCGCCAGGTCGGCGGGGCGCTTGCTGGGCGGTGGGGCGTACCGCCGAACCAGCCGGCGCACGACGGCCCGGAGCTGACCGTCGGTGGCCGTCGCGACGACGAGCCGGACCTTGGTGTCCGGGTCGGGCCAGGCAAGCCCGTCGGGCCGGGGCGCGGCATCGAAGCGTGCGATCACGGCGTCGATGTCCGCGTCAGAGGTGGCGACGACCGTCTCGACCCGCGCGCCGGCCTCGACGAGCGCATCCGCGCACTTGAGCACCGGCACCCGAGGGGTCTCGCACGCCCCCGCACCGGTCGATCCGTTTCCACCCCCGGTCAGGCCGCTTTCGCTCCCGGCCGGGCCGCTTTCGCTCCCGGCCAGGCCGCTTTCGCTCCCGGCCAGGCCGCTTTCGCTCCCGGCCAGGCCGCTTTCGCTCCCGGCCAGGCCGCTTTCGCTTCCGGCCGGGCCGTTTTTCGACTCGGCCGGGCCGCAGCCGCCGCAGGCCGCACCGCAGGCGCCGGCGGTGGAGCCGCCGCCCTCGGAGAGGCTGAGCAGAATCACGTCGTACACGGGTCAGGCCCCGCTCAGCACCGAGTGGCGCTCGATGACCTCTTCGCGACCCGGGCCGACGCCCACGACGGAGACGCGAGCGCCGATCCGAGCCTCCACGAATTCCACGAAGCGCTGGGCGTTTTCCGGCAGGTCGTCGAAGTGGCGGGCGCCGCTGATGTCCTTCTTCCAGCCCGGCAGCGTCTCGTAGATGGGTACGGCGTGGTGGAAGTCGGACTGGCTCACCGGCATCTCGTCGTGGCGCACGCCGTTGACCTCGTAGGCGACGCAGACCGGGATCTCGTCCAGTCCGTCGTAATTGTCCAACTTGGTCAGCACGAAGTCGGTGACCCCGTTGATGCGCTGGGCATACCGACCCATCACCAGGTCGAGCCAGCCGATTCGGCGCGGGCGGCCGGTGGTGGTGCCGTACTCGTGGCCGACGTCGCGCAGATAGTCGCCGGTCGCGTCGTGGAGCTCGGTGGGGAACGGGCCCTCGCCGACGCGGCTGGTGAAGGCCTTGAGCACCGCGACGACCCGGTCGACCCGGGTGGGCGGGATGCCGGAGCCGGTGCAGGCGCCTCCGGCGGTGGCGTTGGAGCTGGTCACGAACGGATAGGTGCCGTGGTCGACGTCGAGCAGCGTCGCCTGGCCCGCCTCGCAGAGCACGACCTTGCCGGCGTCAAGAGCCTGGGACAGCTCCAGCGCGGTGTCGCCGACCATCGGCCGAAGCCGTTCCGTGTACGACAGGAGCTCGGCGATGACCTCCTCCGGCTTGATGGCGCTGCGGTTGTAGATCTTCGACAGCACCTGGTTCTTGAACGACAGGGCCGCCTCGACCTTCTGCCGCAGGATCGACTCGTCGAAGAGGTCCTGGATGCGGACGCCAAGGCGGTTCATCTTGTCCGCGTAGGTGGGTCCGATGCCTCGGCCGGTGGTGCCGATCCGCCGCGCTCCGAGGAAGCGTTCGCTGACCTTGTCGAGGGAGCGGTTGTACGACGCGATGACGTGGGCGTTGGCGCTGATCCGCAGCCGTGACGTGTCGATGCCGCGCGCCTCGAGCCCGTCGATCTCCTGGAACAGCACGGCGAGGTCGACCACCACGCCGTTGCCGATCACCGGGATCACGTCCGGGGTGAGGATGCCGCTGGGGAGCAGATGCAGGGCGTACTTCTCGCCCTTGATCACCACGGTGTGACCGGCGTTGTTGCCGCCGTTGAACTTGACCACGTAGTCCAGCCGGTCGCCCAGCAGGTCCGTCGCCTTGCCCTTGCCCTCGTCGCCCCACTGGGCGCCGACCAACACGATCACCGGCACTTGACTGACGCCTTCCGTTGAAACACGTCGTACACGGAGAGGCCCGGGTACTGCCGAAGTTTACGCGACCCGGCCCTCGGTCGCCGCCGGGTTGTCCACAGGCCGGGCCGGTTATCCACAGCCTGTGGAAGTTATCCACAGGGGGTTAGCCCACTGTCGCTGCGCGTGCACTGTGGAGCTGTGGACGACCGCGAGCGAGATCCTCAGCGGCCCGTAGGATCTGCGGCGTGCGAGTACTTCTGATCGGATCTGGCGGGCGTGAGCATGCCCTAGCCCTCGGCCTCGCTGCTGACCCCTCGGTGGAGGAGCTCATCGCGGCCCCGGGCAACCCGGGCATCGCCTCGATGGCAACAGTGCGTGACGTCATGGCTACCGACCCTGGGGCGGTCGCGGAGTTGGCCGTCGAGGTCGCCGCCGACCTGGTCGTGATCGGCCCCGAAGCGCCGCTGGTGGCGGGCGTTGCCGACGCCGTGCGGGCCAAGGGCATCGCGTGCTTCGGCCCGAGCGCGGCCGCGGCTCAGCTGGAGGGCTCCAAGGCGTTCGCCAAGGACGTCATGGCCGCGGCCGGGGTCCCGACCGGCCTTTCCCACACCTGTGTCTCGGCCGAGGAGGCCGCCGCGGCCCTGGCGGAGTTCGGTCCGCCCTATGTGGTGAAGAACGACGGACTGGCCGCCGGCAAGGGCGTCGTGGTCACCGACTCTCTCGCCGCGGCGCAACAGCACGCCACCGACTGTGGCCGGGTGGTCATAGAGGAGTTCCTGGACGGTCCCGAGGTCTCGTTGTTCGTGGTCACCGACGGGACGGCGGCGGTGCCGCTGATGCCCGCGCAGGACTTCAAGCGGGTCGGCGACGGCGACACCGGGCCGAACACGGGCGGCATGGGGGCCTATGCCCCGCTGACCTGGGCCCCGGCCGACCTGGTCGAGCGGGTGATGGTCGAGACGGTGACGCCGACGCTCGCCGAGATGCGCAAGCGAGGCACGCCGTTCGCGGGCCTGCTCTATGTGGGGCTGGCGCTGACGGGCAAGGGCCCGAAGGTCATCGAGTTCAACGCGCGCTTCGGCGACCCGGAGACCCAGGTCGTGCTCGCACTCCTGGCGTCCCCACTCGGTGGGCTGCTGCACGCCGCGGCGACCGGCACGCTGGCCGACTTCCCGCCGCTGAGCTGGCACGAGGGCGCCGCGGTGACGGTCGTGGTGGCCAGCCACAACTACCCGGGAACTCCGCGCGTCGGAGATGTGATCGAGGGCGGCGAGCTCTCCGGTGTCATCCACGCGGGGACGGCACGCCGGCAGGACGGCGCTCTGGTGTCGTCCGGCGGTCGCGTCCTCAGCGTGACGGCGACGGGCGCCGACCTCGCCAACGCCCGCGAGGCGGCCTACGAGCTGGTGGACGGCATCACGCTGGACGGCTCCCACCACCGCACGGACATCGCCCTCGCCGCGGTGGAGGGGCGCATCACGATGTGATCACCGCCGCCTCCAAGAGCGAACCGCCCCGGAGAAGGGGCTTCCCCGGAGAGTGAGCCGCCCCGGAGAAGGGGCTGCCCCGGAGAGTGAGCCGCCCCGGAGAAGGGGCTGCCCCGGAGGGCGCGCCGCCGCGCAGGGCGCGCCGACCCGCAGAGCGCGCCGACCCGCAGAGCGCGTCGCCTCGGAGGGCGCGTCGCCTCGGAGGGCGCGTCGCCTCGGAGGGCGCGTCGCCTCGGAGGGCGCGTCGCCTCGGAGGGCGCGTCGCCACG
>NZ_JBFBAJ010000007.1:384694-430672 GCF_040682215.1 Actinoplanes sp. NPDC051346
GGGCGCGTCGCCTCGGAGGGCGCGTCGCCTCGGAGGGCGCGTCGCCTCGGAGGGCGCGTCGCCTCGGAGGGCGCGTCGCCTCGGAGGGCGCGTCGCCTCGGAGGGCGCGTCGCCCCGGAGGAGGAGTCGCCTTCAAGAAAGTAGTCGCCTCTTCGAGGGGCGAGCGCGGCGGAAAGCCTGACGCCGGCCCCGATGCGAGATCCGGGCCGGCGTCGAGGAGGGGTCGGTTCAGCCCTTCGGGATGTCGAAGAGCTTCGCCACCTGCGCCGCCAGGGCCAGGTCGCCCTTTGCCTTGATCTTGCCGGTCATGAACATCATCATCGGGTTGCCGTCGCCCGAGACGACCTTCAGGAAGGTCACCGGGTCCATCGTCATGGCGAGCTTGGGCTCGCGGACGGGCTGGTTGGTGACGGTGCAGGCGCCGTTCTCGATCACCGTCTCGTAGGTGTCGGTGCCGCCGCCCGCCGCGCCGGTGATGTTCCAGTGGATGACCGCCTGGGTCGCGCCGGCGCGGTCCGCGCGGAACAGGGTGGGCATCCGGTTGAAGACCTCGTCGAGGACCTTGGTGCGGCTGTCCGAGCCCATGACCTCCGTGATCTTCGAATCCGGGGTGGACTTCACCAGGGCGGCGAACTCCTTCGGACCGATGGAGGCGAGCGTCTCGGGGTTGAATTCAGTCATGGGTGGACCTTTCGGGATGAGCGCCAGACCTACTCACGAGTAACCTTAGCGATAACCGCGTCGAAGTGCAGTGTCTCAACCTCTGAATAATTGGTGGACCCTGCGTCCCCGTCTTTCTTAGGCTCCTCCGCCGTGTCATTTCCAGCCGAGCGGGCCGGTGCCCACCCAGTGCGGCTTCGCGCCATGTCGCTGCCGCCGCTCAGCGCCGTCGATGTGACCCGCGAGTTCGGCCCTGCCCTTGCCATGAACGCGTCGTGAGCACTCTCGCACCTCTGCGTCACGTTCCTTTCCGCTTTCTGCTCGCCGGCCGTACGGTCACCGCCCTCGGGAATGCGATGGCCCCGATCGCGCTCGCCTTCGCCGTGCTGGACCTGACCGGTTCGGCGGGCGATCTGGGCCTTGTCGTGGGTGCCCGGATGGTCGCGCACGTGCTCGTTCTGCTCGTCGCCGGCGCTCTCGCCGACCGCCTGCCTAAAAGCCTGCTCATGATCGGTTCGGGGCTCGCCGCGGCGGTCACCCAGGGTGCGGTGGCGGCTCTGGTGCTGACGGGTACGGCGACCGTGCCGCTGCTGATGGCCCTCTCCGCGGTCAACGGCGTAGTCGCGGCCCTGGCACTGCCGGCCTCCTCGGCGATCCTGCCTCAGCTCGTTCCGACCGAGCACCGCCAGCAGGCGAACGGGCTCAACCGAGTGGTGTTCAACGCCGCCTACATCGTCGGTGCGCCGGTCGGTGGCATCCTCGTGGCCACCACCGGCCCAGGCTGGGGCATAGCCGCCGACGCGCTGACCTTTCTCCTCTCCGCCGCATGCTTCGCAGGCCTTCGTTCCGTCTCCGCGCCAGCCGGGCCGAAGAGCGCCGCGCCAGCCGGATCGAAGACCGCCGAGCTCGACGGCCGGAAAACCGCCGAGCCCGCCGAGCGGAAGACCAGCATGGTGCGGGATCTGCGGGAAGGCTGGACCGAGTTCCGCTCCCGGACCTGGCTGTGGGTCGTCGTGGCCGGCTTCTGCGTGATGAACGCCGCCCTCAGCGGCGGCTTCAACGTGCTCGGTCCGGTGGTGGCCGACAAGACCATCGGGCGTCATACCTGGGGCTTCGTGCTCGCCGCGCAAACCGTCGGCATGGTGCTCGGCGCGGTGGTCGCGATGCGGGTCAAGGCCCGGCGACCTCTGCTGGTCGGCATGCTGTGCACCGGGTTCGAGGCGCTTCCCCTGCTCACCCTCGGCGTCGCCCCGCGCCTCGGTCTTCTGCTCGCCGCCGCGTTCCTGGCCGGGTTCATGATTGAGCAGTTCATTGTCGCGTGGGAGACGAGCGTGCAGGAACACGTGCCCGCCGAAAAGCTCGCGCGCGTGTATTCGTACGACATGGTCGGGTCTTTTGTCGCGATTCCGGTCGGTCAGGTCGCTGCCGGACCCATCGCGGAGGCCGTCGGCCTCAGGCCGACGCTGGTGGGCGCTGCCGGCCTCGTCGTGCTCGCCGTGGTCGCGATGCTGTGCAGCCGCGAGGTTCGCAACCTGCGACATGTGCGTCCACAGGGCGATCAGGGCGCCGGGAAGCCCGTGGAAGAATTGGCCGCGTGAGCATCCCCAACGTCCTCGCCAGCCGCTATGCCTCCGCCGACCTTGCCGACCTCTGGTCGCCCGAGGAGAAGATCCGGATGGAGCGCCGGCTGTGGCTCGCCGTCCTGCGTGCCCAGCGTGACCTCGGCATCGCGGTGCCCGACGGGGTCGTCGAGGCGTACGAGCGGGTGGTCGACGAGGTCGATCTGCGCAGCATCGCCGAGCGCGAGCGGGTCACCCGCCACGACGTGAAGGCCCGCATCGAGGAGTTCAGCGCGCTAGCCGGCCATGAGCATGTCCACAAGGGCATGACGTCGCGCGACCTCACCGAGAACGTCGAGCAGTTGCAGATTCGGGCGTCGCTGGAGCTCGTCCGGGGCCGCGTCGTCGCCGCCCTCGCGCGGCTCACCGAGCGTGCGCTCGAGCACAGCGACCTGGTCATGACCGGTCGGTCGCACAATGTCGCGGCGCAGGCGACCACGCTCGGCAAGCGGTTCGCGAGCGCGGCGGAGGAGCTGCTGATCGCGTACGAGCGCCTCGACGATCTCATCGCGCGCTACCCGCTGCGCGGCATCAAGGGTCCGGTCGGTACGGCCGCCGATCAGCTCGACCTGCTCGACGGCGACGCCGAGAAGCTGGCGGAGCTGGAGGGCAAGGTCGCCCGGCATCTGGGCTTCGAGCGGGTGCTCACCAGCGTCGGCCAGGTCTATCCGCGGTCGCTGGACTTCGACGTGGTGTCCGCGCTGGCCCAGGTCGTCGCCGGGCCGTCGTCGCTGGCCACCACGATTCGGCTCATGGTCGGTCAGGAGCTGGTCACCGAGGGCTTCAAGCCGGGCCAGGTGGGTTCGTCGGCGATGCCGCACAAGATGAACACGCGCTCGTCGGAGCGGGTCAACGGGCTCGCCGTCATCGTCCGCGGCTACCTGTCGATGGTCGGCGAGCTGGCCGGTGACCAGTGGAACGAGGGTGACGTCTCCTGCTCGGTGGTCCGCAGGGTGGCGCTGCCGGACGCCTTCTTCGCCACGGACGGCCTGTTCCAGACGTTCCTGACCGTTCTGGACGAGTTCGGGGCGTACCCGGCGGTGATCGCCCGCGAGCTGGACCGGTTCCTGCCGTTCCTGGCGACCACGAAGATCCTGGTCGCCGCGGTGCGCAAGGGCGTGGGTCGCGAGGTCGCGCACGAGGTCATCAAGGAACACGCGGTCGGGATGGCGCTCGCGATGCGGGAGAAGGGCGTCGCCGAGAACGATCTCTTCGACCGCCTGGCCGCGGACGGCCGGCTGGGCCTGTCCCGGGGCGAGATCGACGCCCTGGTCGCGGACCGCGCGGCGTTCGTGGGTGCCGCGCCCGCGCAGGTGCGGGCAGTTGCCGACCGGGTCGCGCAGATCGTCGCGGCGTACCCGGAGGCCGCGAGCTACCGGCCCGCGCCGATTCTCTAGCTGGCTCCCGGGGACGGCAGTTCGCCGTCCCCGGGGAAACCGTCAGACGCCGGAGACCGAGCGGATCCACGACCTGTTGTAGGCCACGCTGCCGTAGTACTGCTCGCTCACGCCGTCCGCGAGCGACGCCACGCCCACCTGGGCGCCGTTGTAGATCTGCGGGCCGCCCGAGTCGCCGCGCCACGCGGCGCCGCTGATGCCGGTGCTGGCGATCGCGCGGCCGTCGAACGCGTCGGTCTCGCGGGTCGTGGTGACCCGGACGGTCGCGGTCTTCAGGATCGTCGACGCGTCGCAGCCGCTGTAACAGGTCCTGCCCCAGCCGTAGACGGAGTTCGTCGATCCCACCGGCGGGTAGGAGCTGGACAGGGGCATGTAGCTCGTCGACACCGAGCTGCTCAGCTTCATGAGCGCCAGGTCGTGGCGGGTCTTGATGGAGGTGACCGTGCGGGTCACGCCGCCCGAGGTCCGGTTCGTGCTGCCGATGCGCACCGACATCGAGCCTTCGATGCAGTGGGCGGCGGTGAGCACGTAGTTCGGCGAGATGATCGTGCCGGAGCAGAAGAACTCGCCCTCGCTGAAGACCGCGGCGGCCCACGGCGCTGCGGAGACCGTGCTGCCGCCGATGATGTGCTGTGGGCCGTCGTCCACGGCGGCAGTGGCACCGGTGGGGAGGGCGAGGACGCCGGTGATGGCGGTGGCCAGAGAGGCGACAGCGATGCGGATGCGCACGCCGGGCTCCTTCCGATTCCGTCGATGTGGAGTGACATCGATCTTGATCGAATGAACGTAGGGTGGCCCCGGTTTTGCAACAACATGTCAATTGAGACCTATCACGGTGTGATGGGGCGGGTATTACGTGCCGTTGCCTAACAACTCCATTACGTATTCGGCCGGTGGTGGAGATCACGTCCCAGATCCCCAGCTCAGCCCCGTTCGCGTCAGGCTGCCGACACCGGCCGATGGGTCGATCGGCGGCCGTACAAGGTAGGCTTTGGCCGCTCGCCCCTTAGAGGGCCACCCAACTGCGCGCCTATACAGTCAGGAGTGCCCGTGGCTCGCGTCGTCGTCGACGTCATGCTCAAGCCGGAGATCCTCGATCCGCAGGGCCAGGCGGTCGCCAACGCGCTGCCGCGCCTCGGCGTCAGCGAGGTCTCCTCCGTACGCATCGGACGCCGCATCGAGATTGAGTTCGCCGGCGAACCCGATCTCGACACGGCCCGCGAGATCGCCGACAAGCTGCTCGCCAACCCGGTCATCGAGGACTTCTCGATCCGGGTCGAGGAGTCGAGCGGCGACGTCGCGCAGATGAGCGCGTGACCATGCGGATCGGAGTCGTCACCTTCCCGGGTTCGCTCGACGACGGCGATGCCGCCCGCGCGGTCCGCATCGCCGGCGGAGAGGCCGTTCGCCTCTGGCACGGCGACCCGGACCTCCACGGCGTCGACGCCGTGGTCCTGCCGGGCGGTTTCTCGTATGGCGACGCCCTGCGCTGCGGTGCCATCGCCCGGTTCGCGCCGGTCATGGAGACCATCGCCGACGCCGCCCGCGGTGGCCTGCCCGTGCTTGGCATCTGCAACGGCTTCCAGATTCTCTGCGAGGCCCACCTGCTGCCCGGCGCACTCACGCGCAACCAGCACCTGCACTTCCGCAACCGCGACCAGTACCTGCGCATCGGCGGCACCGCGACAGCCTGGACGAACAGCTTCGCCGACGGCCAGGAGATTCTCATCCCGGTCAAGAACGGCGAGGGTTGCTACGTGGCCGACGAGCGGACCCTCGACGAGCTCGAGGGTGAGGGCCGGGTCGTCGCCCGTTACATCCGCGGCAACCCGAACGGCTCACAGCGGGACATCGCCGCGATCACCAACGCGGCCGGCAACGTGGTCGGCATCATGCCGCATCCGGAACACGCGGTGGAGGCGCTGACCGGCCCGTCGCTCGACGGCCTCGGTTTCTTCACCTCCGCCCTGCGGCATCTGGCCGGAACGGCCGCGGGCGGGCAGCTCACAGGGGGAGCCCAGCGATGACCACCCAGCCCGACACCGCCACCAGCGGCGCGGCGGCGCCGAGCGGGGTGCCGATCCAGCCGCCCGCACGCAGCGGCTTCGCCGCGACCGACGTGCTGGTCAACGAGTTCGGCGCGGTGGACACCGTCCAGCAGGCGTACGACACTCCGGACGACCTCCAGCCGCACACCGAGCTGGGCCTCAAGGACGACGAGTACGAACGCATCCGGCAGATCCTCGGGCGTCGCCCGACGGCCTCCGAGCTGGCGATGTATTCGATCATGTGGAGCGAGCACTGCTCGTACAAGTCGAGCAAGGTGCACCTGCGCCAGTTCGGCGAGAAGGCACCCAAGAACACCCGAATGCTTGCCGGTATCGGCGAGAACGCCGGCGTGGTGCAGATCTCCGATGAGCTCGCCGTCACCTTCAAGGTCGAATCGCACAATCACCCCAGCTACATCGAGCCGTACCAGGGCGCGGCGACCGGCATCGGCGGCATCGTGCGCGACATCCTCGCGATGGGCGCCCGCCCGGTCGCGGTGATGGACCCGCTGCGCTTCGGCGCCGCGGACCACCCCGACACCGCCCGCGTGCTGCCCGGCGTCGTGGCCGGCATCGGCGGGTACGGCAACTGCCTCGGCCTGCCCAACATCGGCGGCGAGATCGTCTTCGACCCGTGTTACCAGGGCAACCCGCTGGTCAACGCGCTGTCCATCGGTGTGCTCCCGGTCGAGCGGTTGCAGCGCAAGGAAGCGGCCGGCGTCGGCAACGTCGTCGTCCTGCTCGGCGCGCGTACGGGCCGCGACGGCATCGGCGGCGTCTCCGTGCTCGCGTCCGCCACCTTCGACGAGGGCGCGGAGCAGCGCCGGCCCTCGGTGCAGGTCGGCGACCCGTTCATGGAGAAGCTGCTCATCGAGAGTTGCCTCGAGCTGTACGACGCCGGGCTGGTCGTCGGCATCCAGGACCTCGGCGGCGCCGGCCTGACCTGCGCACTCACCGAGACCGCCGCCGCGGCGGGCACCGGCATGCGGGTCTGGCTGGAGCGCGTGCAGCTGCGCGAGGCCTCGATGTCGCCCACCGAGATCCTGGCCAGCGAGTCGCAGGAGCGCATGCTCCTCATCGTCGCGCCGGAGAAGCTCGATCAGGTGCTCGCCGTCGCTGACAAGTGGGGCGTCTGGGCCACCGCCATCGGCGAGGTGACCCCGAGCGAGGCTCCGGGCCAGCCCGGCCGCCTGGTGATCAGCTGGAACGACCACATCGTCGTCGACGTGCCGCCCGGCTCGCTCGCCGACGACGGCCCGGTCTACGCGCGCCCGATAAGGGAGCCGGCCGACCTCATCCTGCTGCAGGCCGACCGCGCCGAGACGCTTCCGCGTCCCACGACGCCGGAGGAACTGCGCGAGACCGTGCTGCGCATGATCGCCTCGCCGAACCTGTGCGACAAGTCGTGGGTCACCGAGCAGTACGACCGGTACGTGCTCGGCAACACGGTGCTGGCCCAGCCCGAGGACGCCGGCGTCCTGCGCATCGACGAGCGCACCGGCCTCGGTGTCGCGCTCTCCGTCGACGGCAACGGCCGGTTCGCGCGCCTCGACCCGTACGAGGGCGCCAAGCTGGCTCTCGCCGAGGCCTACCGGAACGTGGCGGTGACGGGCGCCGAGCCCATCGCCGTCACCGACTGCCTCAACTTCGGATCCCCCGAGGACCCGTCGGTGATGTGGCAGTTCGCCGAGGCCGTACGTGGTCTCGCCGACGGCTGCCAGCAGCTCGGCATTCCGGTGACCGGCGGCAACGTCAGCTTCTACAACCAGACCGGCGCCGCCGCGATCCACCCAACCCCGGTGGTGGGCGTGCTCGGCGTCCTGCAGGACGTGGCTCGGCGCGTGCCCATGGGCTTCCCGCCGCCGCCGTCCACTGACGGCGACCTGCTGTTCCTGCTCGGCTCCACGGAATGCGAACTGTCCGGCTCCGAGTGGGCGTGGGTCACCCACGGCCACCTCGGCGGCCGCCCGCCAAAGGTCGACCTGGCCCACGAGCAGCGGGTCGGCCGGCTCCTGGCCCAGGCGTCGGAGCGCGAGCACGTGGTGGCGGCGCACGATCTCTCGGACGGTGGCCTCTCGCAGGTCCTGGTCGAGTCCTGCCTGCGTCGCAACGTCGGCGCCCGCGTCGCGCTGCCGGAGCACGACGCGGCGACGACCCCGTTCGTCTGGCTCTTCAGCGAGTCGGCGGGCCGGGTGCTGGTCGCGGTGCCCCGAGGCCACGACATGGCTTTCGTGGCCCTCGCGGCGGAGCACGGCGTGCCCTGCGTCCCGATCGGCGTGACCACCAACGAGCCGGCGCTCGAGATCCAGCACCAGTTCACCATCGGCCTGGACGAGCTGCGCGAGGCGTTCTCGTCCACGATGCGCAACCTCTTCGGCGGCCCGGCCGAGCTCGGCCCACGCCCCGCGGCGGCGGTGCCGGCGCTCGGTGGTGACGCCGAGGAGTTCCGTTCGGTGACCCTGGAGATCAGCGAGCCGGTGTCGACCTCGATGGTCGACCTCGCCCCGGAGACACCGTCGGCCTTTGGTTCTCGGGCCGACGAGTCCCCGGCCGGCCCGGCGACCGAGGTCGCGGAGCTCCCGGCGACCCCCGACGCCGAGCCGGCTGCGGCGAACGACTCGCCCACCGAGCCCGCCACCCCGTCGGATCGCACGGCCGACCCGGATCACACGGCCGAGGCGGCAACGTCGGAGCGCACGGCCGAGCCCACGGCGTCGGGTGGCGAGACCGATCCGGCAGAGTCGGACAGCCCGGCCGAGCCGGCGCCGAGCACCAAACCGGCCGATGCCGCGCTCGGCACCGCAGAGCCCGGTGACCTGGAGGCCAAGGCCTGACAGCGGCGACAACCTCGGAACGCCACGGCGATATTCGCCGTGGCGTTTCGCTTTCCTATCGGCTGGCAAGGCCGTCTGTCGTCAAAGGACTTCAGGCAAGTCGTCCATGACGAAGGCCGGCCCTGTCATCAAGACAGGACCGGCCTCAGCGTTTTCAGCCGAACCGTGGCGCGGGGTTCGTCAGTCCTCTATCCAGTCGGACGGCCGGCGCTGCGCGGGGTGTGAACCCTCTGGGGCCCGCGGCGCGCCGCCCCGCCCCTGCTCGCCGCCATAGGCGCCGTAGGCGCCACCGCGCTGGTCGTAGCCGTGCTGATCACCGTAGCCACCCTGGTCGCCACCGCCGTAGGCGCCGCCCTGCGGTGCACCTCCGTAAGCATTGCCGGCCTGCGGTGCGCCACTGTAGGCGTTGCCGGCCTGCGGTGCGCCGCCGTAGGCGTTGTCGCCTTGCGGTGCGCCGCCGTAGCCGCCGGCCTGCGGTGCGCCTCCGTAGGTTCCTCCGCCGTAGCCGCCGCCCTGGGGTGCGCCGCCGCCGTAGCTGCCGGCTTGTGGGCCGCCGCCGTAGCCGCCATCGCCGCCGTAGCCGCCGCTCTGGGGACCGCCGTAGGTGCCGCCGCCAGCACGGGGACCGTAGGCGTTGCCGCCGCCGGCCGGAGGGCCGTAGGCGTTGCCGCTGTCGATCCCGGCGCCAGCGCCCGCACCGTCCCAGGCGCCATAGCCGCCCTGGTCGCCGGGCTGCTGACCGTAGGCCTGGTCGCCGGGCTGGTGACCGTAGGCCTGGTCGCCGGGCTGCTGACCGTAGGCGCCGGCCTGGTATCCGCCGGCCTGGTACGCCGCGCCGCCCTGCGGGTCCTGGCCCGCGTAGTCGCCGCCGTAGCCGTTGTCGTAGCCCTGGGCCGCGCCGTAACCGCCCTGGTCGCCGTAGCCGTCGCGCTCGTCGAAGCCGTTCCCGGGGCGGTACATGCCGGTGGGCTCGTCGTAGCGCTGCTGGCCGGGGGCGGCCTGGCCATAGCCGGGCTGATCGTCATACCCGGCCTGGGCGTCGTATCCGCCGTAGCCGTTGGCCGCGGGCTCGTCGTAGCCGCCGCTCTGGGCCGGCACCGGCGCGCCCCCGTACTGGGTGGCCGTGCCGTATGCGGCCGCTCCCGCAGCGCCGGCCGCACCGGCAGCCGGGGCGGAACCCCACCCGCCGGGGGCGTTGTACGCGCCGTTCTGCGGCAGCGGAGCACCGTAGGGATCCGGGAACTCGTCGACCGGCTCGATCGGTGCGCTCCGGTGGATCATCGTCGGAGCGTCCGCCATGGACGGTGCGCCGGAACGCGGGGCGATCATGGTCGCGTCGCCGCGCATGCCGGCCGACGGCGCCATGCGGGTGTCGTCGGCACCGCCGTATCGGTTCGGGCTCGGCGGCAGGGCACCCACGCCCTTGGTGCCCGGGTCGTCCGGATCCTCCGGATTGTTCTTCCGGCGCATCACCACGAGGATGATGGCGCCGATACCCGCGGCGACCAGCAGGCCGCCGACGATGATGAAGAGCAGGGAGCCCGAGTCCTCGTCGTCGCCCGACGTCTTCTGCGTCAGTGGCTGTGCGGCCGCGCTGCCATCGTCGGCGGCCACCGTCGCTTCGTCCTCCGTCGCCGCGCTGGGCTTGGCGGTGGGGCTCGTCGAGGTCGTCGGGGTGGGCGAGGTCGGCGCCGCCGTCAGCTTGATCGTCAACGGCACGGTGACCGAATTGCCGGCGCCGCCCTGGGCGGTGGCGGTCGCGGGCGTGTAGCCCTGCTTCGCCGCACCGAGGATCAGCTGACCTGCCGTGATGGGTGCGCCGTCGGAAGACGTGAAGAAGTAGCCGCCATCGCCGTTGGTCGTGGCGTTGTAGCTGTGCTGCTGGCTGTCGCGCAGCAGCACCACCGCGCCGGGGACGGCCTTGCCGTCCTGGTCCTTGACCTTGCCGCTGACCTGGCGGACCGTCTGGGGCTTGTCCGGGCCCCGCACGAGGATCGTCCGGCTCGCGCCGTTGTCCTCGGTGCCGATCGTCGCGGTGATCTGGACCTGAACCTTCTTCGTCTCTCCTGGACTGACGGCGCCCGCGGTCAGCGTGGCCGTGAAGTCCTTGCTCTTGCCGGCCGCCACCGTGTCGTCGAAGTTGCACTTCCCGCTGCACGTCATGCCGTCGGCGGCGAGCACCACCGTGACGGTCTCTTGGGCACCAAGGGCGGGCGGGTTCCGGTTGAAGATGGTGTAGGTCAGGGTGGTCCTGCCCCCGGATGGGATGTCCCCGGACGACAGACTGGTGATGGAAACCTGTGGTTCCAACGCCAATGCCGCCGGGGGTGCGGCGACGAGGACGCCACCGACCACAGCCAGGAACGCACCGGCCTGGATAGCCCGGGCTCGTAGGTGCGTTGTCACGTCCACCGCCTTCCGGTCGCGCGGTCCTCGGGCTGGCTTAGAGTTGCCCACTGGATTCCGCGACGAGTACACACCGTCGGCCACTATGCCCTGTCGGGGGACATCTGCGCGACCCAGGGCCGCCGGGTTGTGTCTATTCGCCGGGTCGTATTGTCCCGACGTGTCTCCTGCGCACAATAAATCCGAGTCGGTCGGCGCGGCGTTGGACGCGCTGGACGGCGGCGGCGAACCCGACCGATCCGTGCTCCGTGACGCTGTGCGAGCACTGCTGTCCGACCTTGCGCGAACCGCTCCGGGCCGTTCGGTGGAGGTCCGTATTCCACCTTTCGGTGCTATTCAGTGTGTCGCCGGTCCGAGGCACACCCGCGGCACACCGCCCAATGTGGTCGAGACCGATCCGATGACCTGGCTTCTCGTCGCAACGGGCCGTTTGGGCTGGTCCGATGCGGTGGATTCGGGCCGGGTACGGGCGAGTGGAACACGCACCGATCTGGCTCCGTACCTCCCTGTGCACCCGAGCTGAATGCCCGTCACCTCGCGTACACTGGGCGGTCGGAACAGACCAGCAAGTCCGAGCAGATCAGCATGAGGGAGCAAGCGCGTGCCCCGAGGCGACGGCCGGTTGACCGACGATCTCGACCCCCAGGACCGCGGACCCCAGGATGCCTGCGGCGTCTTCGGCGTCTGGGCTCCCGAGGAAGAGGTCGCAAAACTTACCTATTTCGGCCTTTTCGCACTGCAGCACCGGGGCCAGGAGGCCGCCGGCATCGCTGTCAGTGACGGCTCGGGTGTCGTGGTCTACAAGGATCTTGGCCTGGTCTCCCAGGTCTTCGACGAGCCGACGCTGGCCAGCCTGCGCGGCCACCTCGCCATCGGGCACACCCGCTACTCCACGACCGGCGGCTCCAACTGGGAGAACGCCCAGCCGACGATCCGCGCCACCACGGCCGGCACGACGATCGCGCTGGCGCACAACGGCAATCTGGTCAACACGGCGGATCTGGCCCGTGAGGTCGCCGAGCGTGGCCTCGAGGCCGACGCCGCGACCTCGGACACCGCCCTGGTGACGACGCTGCTGGCCAGTCGCCCCGACCTGTCGGTCGAGGCCGCGGCCATGGAGGTGCTTCCGCGGCTGCGCGGCGCGTTCAGCTTCGTTTTCATGGACGAGAGCACGCTGTACGCGGCGCGCGACCCCCAGGGCGTGCGCCCGCTCGTGCTGGGCCGCATGGAGCGCGGCTGGGCGGTGGCCAGCGAGACCGCCGCCCTCGACATCGTCGGCGCCAGCTTCGTGCGCGAGGTGGAGCCCGGCGAGATCCTCGCGATCGACGAGCACGGTCTGCGGTCGACCCGGTTCGCGGTGCCCGAGCCCAAGGGCTGCCTCTTCGAGTACGTATACCTTGCCCGTCCCGACACCACGATCGCCGGCCGCAACATCTACGCGGCCCGCGTCGAGGTCGGTCGTCGCCTGGCGAAGGAGCACCCCGTCGAGGCCGACCTGGTCGTCGGTGTCCCGGAGTCCGGTATCCCGGCTGCGATCGGATATGCGGAGGAATCCGGCATTCCGTACAGCGCGGGCTTCATGAAGAACGCGTACGTGGGCCGTACCTTCATCCAGCCCTCGCAGACGATCCGTCAGCTCGGCATCCGGCTGAAGCTGAACCCGCTGCGCGAGGTCGTCCGCGGCAAGCGCATCGTCGTCATCGACGACTCGATCGTGCGCGGCAACACCCAGCGCGCTCAGATCCGGATGCTGCGGGAGGCCGGCGCGCTCGAGGTGCACGTCCGCATCTCCTCCCCGCCGGTCAAGTGGCCCTGCTTCTACGGCATCGACTTCGCCACCCGCGCCGAGCTGATCGCGAACGGCCTCGAAATCGACGGCATCCGCCGCTCGATCGGTGCCGACAGCCTGGGCTACGTTTCGCTGGACGGTCTGGTCCAGTCGACCGAGCAGCCGAAGACACGACTCTGTATGGCCTGCTTCGATGGGCAGTATCCGATCGAGCTCCCGGCCGGACACCTGATTGGCAAGCACCTGCTCGAGAGCGTCGGCAAGCGGGCGTCGATGCCCGACGCCTCGCCGGAGGCGGCCACCGCGGCGGTGGCCGGACTCGAGCAGGAGTACGAGGATGAGCAGTACGCCGAGGGCGAGCGCGACCAGGCGCAACCGCTCGTCGGCAGCCCGGGCGGGGTCGACGCCCTGCACCGCCCGTAAGCTTTCGGGCCCGACCGGAACCAGCGCACCACCGCAGACGTCGTAACCAGCGGCCCAGCCGAGCAGCACCACCACCAAAGGGGAGAACCGTGACGCACGTGTCCGAGCGCAGCAGTGCCGGATCGAACGGCGCCGAGGGCGGCGACCGTCAGCCGTGGTCGGCCGGGGCCGGCCGCCCCGGCCGCAAGCGCACGGTGACGTACGCGGACGCCGGCGTCTCGATCCACGCCGGCGAGCGCGCGGTCGAGCTGCTCAAGTCGAAGGTCAAGAAGACCACCCGTCCCGAGGTGATGGGTGACCTCGGCGGCTTCGCCGGGCTGTTCAAGCTCAACACCCAGAAGTACAAGAGCCCGATCCTCGCGTCGTCGACCGACGGCGTCGGCACCAAGCTGGTCATCGCCCAGCAGCTCGACATCCACGACACCATCGGCATCGACCTTGTCGCCATGGTCGTCGACGACCTGGTCGCCTGCGGCGCCGAGCCGCTGTTCCTGCTCGACTACATCGCCTGCGGCGAGGTCGTGCCGGACAAGGTCGCCGAGATCGGCGCCGGCATCGCGGACGGCTGCCGGTACGCCGGTTGCGCCCTGCTCGGCGGCGAGACCGCCGAGCACCCGGGCGTGCTGCGCCCCGACGAGTACGACGTCTCCGCGACCGGCGTCGGCGTCGTCGAGGAGAGCGAGATCCTCGGCGCCCACCGGGTCGAGATCGGTGACGCGGTCATCGCCATGCGCTCGTCCGGCCTGCACTCCAACGGCTACTCGCTGGTGCGCCACGTGTTGCTCGGCGCGGGTCGCATGCGCCTCGACACGGTGGTGGAGGACTTCGGCAGGCAGCGCACCCTCGGCGAGGAGCTGCTCACCCCGACCAAGATCTACGCCAAGGACTGCCTCGGCCTCATCGAGGAGACCGACGTGCGCGCGTTCTCCCACGTCACCGGCGGCGGCATCCCGGGCAACCTGGTCCGCATCCTCCCGGAGCACGTCGACGCGGTGGTGGACCGCTCGTCGTGGCGCCCGCAGTCGATCTTCGACCTGATCCAGGCGAAGGGCCGCATCGAGGACACCGAGATGGAAGCCACCTTCAACATGGGCGTGGGCATGTTCGCCATCGTCTCCTCCGACGACGCGGACCGGGCCATGGCCTACCTGACCGGCCGGGGCGTCGAGGCGTGGCAGGTCGGCGAGGTCATCGAGGGCAGCGGCCAGGTGCAGATGATGGGCCAGTACACCCGCGGCTGAGCCGCCGGCCGCCGGCTCATGCCGGCGCCAACCTCGCGAACGCACGTGTCCCGCCGGCACCCGCCGGCGGGCACCGGCGGGTGGGAAGAAGCGGCGCGCCGGCGTCGACGTGCGGCGGGTGGAAGAAGCCTCGCCGCCGGCGGGCAGAAGCCTCGCCGCCGGCGGGCAGAAGCCCCGCCGCCGGCGGATGCGGGCGCCGATTACGGCGCGTATCGCCGAAAGTCACCCGTCCCGTCATCCCGCGGCGGCGAAGGCAGTTTCCCGCCCTTCGTGTGCAATGATCCACGTGTGTCGATGTCACGAGACCTGTGTGATCTTTTGGCCGTGAATGGGGGGCGGGGCAGACTCGGGTGGACGTCGGCACCTAGCCTGGCCTGAGTCGACGACGGCGTGGACGGAGGTGGCTGTGGGAGTTCCCTGGAGTGGCATGCGCGGGATCGCTACGGTTCCCACCTACGTCGTCATGCAACCCACTACGCTCTGCAATCTCGACTGTTCCTACTGCTACCTGCCGTTGCGGCGGGTGGACCAGAAGATGTCCGTCGAGGTCGCCAGCGCCGTTGCTGCTGGTGTGGACGACTGGGCCCGTACCCGAAGATTCTCGGTGGTGTGGCACGGCGGCGAGCCGCTCGCGGCGGGCCGGACCCACCTGGCCGCGCTGATGCGGCCGTTCGCCGCGGGCGTCGAGCACCACATCCAGACCAATGCGACCCTGATCGACGACGCGTGGTGTGAATTCTTCGCCGAGCACGGCATGCGGGTCAGCGTGAGTGTCGATGGCCCCGAGTCGCGTAACAGTGATCGCGTCACCCTGGGTGGCAAGCCGGCCTACGACCGGATCGTTCGCGGGATCGACGCGCTGAAACGGCACGGGATTCCGTTCTCCGCGCTGTGCGTGGTCGGTCGGCCCGCGCCCGGGCTGGCGACCGAGCTGTACGACTACTTCCTCGGCCTCGGCTGCGACGTGCTCGGCATCAACGTCGAGGAGCTCGAGGGTGTCAACGTCCGCGCCAATCGGCATCCCGAGCGGGACGTGACCGCCTTCTGGGCCGAGCTGGTCGGCGCCTGGCGCCGCGATCCCCGCATTCACCTGCGGGAGGTCGAGTGGTCGCTGCGCTATGCGGCGGCGGTCCTCGACGGCACCGCCGACGACGTGCTGCCCCGGCGCCTGGATCCGATCCCGACCGTGGCCCACGACGGCAGCGTGGTCCTGCTCTCGCCCGAGTTGGCCGGCTTCTCGGACCCCCGCTACGGCGACTTCAGCAGCGGTAACGTGCTGACCACCCCGCTCGCGGAAATCCTCGCTAACGCGTCCACGACGCCGTGGATCCGCGAGTTCCTCGACGGGGTGGAGGCCTGCCGCGAGCAATGCCCCTACTTCGGCTTCTGCGGCGGCGCGCATGCCGCCAACCGCTACTTCGAGCTGGGCCGGTTCGACGTGACAACGACGGACCACTGTCGGAACAGCAAGATTCGCCTACTGGAGGGAGTGCTGGACCATGCCCGAGATCACGAGCCCACGGCCGTCTGACCGCGTGGAGACGGATCCCGTGACGGCGCGGGTGCGGGACACCCGGACCGGCCTGGCGGCCCTGCTCGAGGAGGCTGAGGAAGCCCGGCAGCAGCGCGCGGAGTCGGCGACGAAGGACGGCTCGGCGGTGTGCGCCTGGAACCACTTCGAGAACATCCCGACGTTCTACAACTGGAACAACCGACCCCGCTGATTGGGTACGGGCACAGCAAGGCCCCGTGGCACACCGCCCGGCCGCTGCCGTCCCGGCCCGGTCGCGCCGCCGCCGGGCCCCGGTGGTGGGGCACGCTGGAGCAGGCATCGGCGTAGACCGATTCCGCCCATGTCATGGGCGGATCGGAGCCACCTGCGGACCGCTGCCGGACCCCGTGCGACGCCGCCGGATGCTCAGGGCATCCGGAACGCCACGCTGAGGACGGCGGAGGGGTGCACTAGGTACAGGCCATGATGCCCGCGCGGTCAGACCGCGTGGGCATCATGCTCTGCCGGAACGACCGCGACACACGGGAGCACGCGGGAAGCCGCGTGCTCTGTGCAATACGGGTCAGCGCCTCGAAGGCGACCAGCTGTCGTGCTCGTCGTCCGCATCGTCATCGTCATCGTCGTCGACGACATTGTCGTCGTCGTCGACGAAGTGATGGTCGGACTTACCAGCACCCGCCAGTTCGCGCTGCAAGGCGGTGAGGTCGGTGTTCGGGGAGTGGTACTTCAACTCCCGGGCCACCTTTGTCTGCTTGGCCTTAGCACGGCCGCGCCCCATGGCTCGACCCCCTCGCACAGAATTCGGGGCAGCCCGAAGGCGGGCCCCGATGACGTCAGGCATCTCTCGTGGGTCTTACGGTACATGGACGATGCCGCCTTCGGCACCTCGGGTTACGTGTACCACCGTCGCGCGTCGCGGCCTGTCCTGGACGCGGCGCGCGACGGCGTACAAATCCGTCAACCCAGGTAGATGCTGCGGAGCCGTCCGACTTCGGCCATCCGACGCTCGGCGAGGCGGTCCGCAGCGACGGCGGGCGGCACACCCTCGTCGTCCGCGAGGCGCAGGATCTGGCCCGTGGTGTCGAAGATCTTCGTGGCGCGCAGCTTCGCCCGCTCGAAGTTGAAGCCCTCGATCTCGTCGGCCACCTGGATCACGCCGCCGGCGTTGACCACGTAGTCCGGTGTGTAGAGGATGCCGCGCTCCTCGAGGAGCTTCTCGATGCCAGGGTGGGCGAGCTGGTTGTTCGCACCGCCGGTCACGATCTTGGCGCGCAGCACGGACACCGTGTCGTCGTCGAGGGCGCCGCCCAGCGCGCAGGGGGCGTACACGTCGATGTCGCTGGTGACCAGCGTCTGGGTGTCCGGAACGAGATCGATCTGGGGGTACGTGGCCCGGGCCCACTCGAGCGCGGCCGGGCTGACGTCGGTGGCGACCACGGTGGCGCCGTCCTCGATCAGGTGACCCGCCAGGTACTTGCCGACCTTGCCGAGGCCGGAGATGCCGACCCGGCGGCCGGCGAGGGTGGGACGGCCCCAGGTGTGCTCGGCGGCCGCCCGCATGCCCTGGAAGACGCCCCAGGCGGTCAGGACGGACGAGTCGCCGGCGCCGCCGTGCTCCACGCTGCGACCGGTCACGTAGCGGGTCTCACGGGCGATGACATCCATGTCCGGCACGTAGGTGCCGACGTCGCAGGCGGTGTAGTAGCGGCCCTTGAGGGTCTCGACGAAGCGACCGTAGGCGCGCAGCAGCGCCTCCGACTTGTCCAGCGCCGGGTCGCCCCAGATGACCGCCTTGCCGCCGCCGAGATCGAGGCCGGCCAGGGCGTTCTTGTACGCCATGCCGCGCGAGAGGTTGAGCACGTCGGTGACGGCCGCCTCCTCGCTCCCGTACGGGTAGAACCGGGTGCCGCCCAGCGCGGGCCCGAGGGCCGTGGAGTAGATACCGATGATCGCCTTCAGGCCGGTGTGCCGGTCCTGGCAGAAGACGACCTGCTCGTGCCCGACGGCGTCGGTGCCATCGCTGCTTACGAACACGCCCATGACTGCTCTCTCCTGAGTGTGTTGGGTTGAGTGCCCTTGTGGGACGACCCTGCCTGCTCCGGCGGGGTGTTGCCGGACATCAGACGAGCCTAGCCGTGCATCGTGCCACCCGATTGGCTGTGCGCGAGAAGTCAATCGGGAGCGATTTCGTGAAAGGATCGCGCCGTGCCGTCACTGTTCGCGTCGTACCTGCGCGTTTACGAGCCGCTGACCGCCTTCGACCGGGACCGCCAGGTTTTCTGGCGGCGGTACGCGCGCGAGGGGCGGGCGCTGGGCCCGGTCGAGGGTCCGGTCAAGCAGCGCACCGCCGTGCTCGAGGCGCTCGGCGCCGGCTGGACGCGGCTGCCCGACCTTCCCGACGAGGCGTACGTGCTGGAGTGGGGCGACACGCTGCTGGTCTGCCCCTGGAACCTGCGGCTGCGGGTGGCGGAAGCCGCCCTGAACGCCCGTGACGGCGTGCCGAGCGTCCTCGCCGACGCCTTCGTGCCTCCGGTGCTGGCCGGGCAGGCGAAGGCCATCGTCGAGGACTGGCGCAGCGGGGCCAAGGTGCTCGAGCACGGCGTCCCACGGGTGCACGAGCAGGTCGCCACGTGGGGTGTGCCGCTGCGGTGGTTCGTTTTTGTCGATCTGGACGAGCGGGAGATCAACCTTTCCGGTGGCCGGCGTTCGCTGCGCTATCGCACCGAGATCTCCAAGGCCCGGCGGCGCGCGCATCGGGGCGTGTCGGTGCTGCGGAAGTCGCTGGGCGACGCGCCGATCACCGAGGCGGTCGAGGAGGGGACGCGCTGGCTGGAGGAGTTCCATCCGCGCTCGATCGTCGAATTGGACTACGGCGGCCTGACCGGCCTGCTGCCGGATGCCGATCTGCGCGACGACGATTCACCCGGACTGGTGGCCGCCGGCCTGTCGGCACTCTCCAGGGGTGACGCGGACGCCGCCACGGAGGCGTACGAGAAGCTGGTCGCCCGCTGGCGGGCCGTGCAGTTGCTCGAGCGCTGCAACTGAGTCACCGGGGGTAGCGCCATGACCAGCCGAAACGAGGACGAACACGTACGGATGGGCGGCCGAGAGAGCGCTCTCTAGGCGAATACTCTTCGTAATCGCCGTCCCGCGAAGCGTGATTTTCGGTCCAAACAAGACACTTTCTGGCGTAGAAAACTGGTATAAATCGGGCATGCTTCATCCGTCTATCTAGGGACGTTCGGCCGTTCGGCCCATGTCGGACATCGGGGACTAGCCGGACCATGAGAGACGCACCGGCCGGCGGGACCCCGGCCGATGTCTTTAGGTACCTGTGGAGGAGTGACCGATGGCATCGCGTACCCATGATCCAGAGCCGCTACTGACACCGGCCGAGGTCGCGTCGATGTTCCGTGTCGACCCGAAGACCGTCACCCGGTGGGCCAAGGCGGGCAAGCTCAGTGCGATTCGCACGCTGGGCGGACACCGTCGTTACCGGGAGTCGGAAGTTCGTGCCTTGCTGCAGGGGCAGATCCCCACGCAGCGCCAGGGCGACTGAACGAACGCGGTCGAGGCGAAGGATCGATACAAGGGGCGAGCGCCGGGGAAGGCGATCGCCCCTTCTGCGTTTCCTGATTAACTCAGGGGTCGCGGAAACTCAGGACACGAGGATCGTCGTGGTGCCGTGCAGGCCGCGGCGCACTCGGCTGCCCAGCAGCGTCAGGTGGCCCATCAGGCCGTACTTGCGCTTGAGCGCGTCGCCGACCCGCACCCGGTCGGCCTCGTCGCCGATGCGCGCGGTCGCCTCAACCGCCTCGCCCCGCGGATTGCCGCGCAGGTCGCAGGCGGCGAGAGTGACACGGCCGCTGTTGCGGATCCGTTTGAGCTTCCCGGTGCCCTTCGGCGTCCAGAAGGCCAGACCGGTGCCGTCGGGGACCACCCAGAGCGGTGTCGCCACCGCCCGGCCATCGCGCCGGAAGGTGGTCAGGAGGACGTACTTCTCGGAACCGAGTTGCTCCAGCGTCGGCATGAGCCAAGAGTAGTGACAATGGATCAGCCAGCGCTCGGAGACGTGTTCGGAGAGATGATCCGGGACGCGTACGCGGTGCGCACGGGCATCGGGCCCCGACCGCTGGCCGGCGGACGCGTGCCGCGGCCGGTCATCGAGATCATCGAGCGGGACGACGGGCTGATCAACGGCGCGCCCGCCGACCACTACCTCGCCGAGCCCGCCGAGTGGCAGCCGCACGACGTCCGCGCCCTGCGCCTGTGCCGTGGGGCGGTGCTCGACATCGGGTGCGGTGCCGGGCGGACGGCGCTCGAACTCCAGCGCCGCGGCATGGCCGTGACCGGGCTGGACACGTCGCCCGGCGCCATCGAGGTCGCCCGCCGGCGAGGCTTGCGTGACACCGTCATCGCCACGGTCGACGCCTACGCCCGTTCGCGAACCCGCTACGACACCTTCCTGCTGCTGGGCAACAACCTCGGCCTGCTCGAGGGGCCCGACCGCGCGCCGGCCTTCCTCGGCGCTCTGGCTTCGTTGGCCCGGCCGGGTGCGCGGATCGTCGCGCAGGGGACCGACCCGTACGGGACGACCGATCCGGTGCACGCGGACTACCACCGGCGCAACATCGAGCGCGGCCGGATCGGCGGCCAGCTCCGGCTCCGGCTGCGCTACCGCCTGTTGGCCACCGCGTGGTTCGACTATCTGAATTGCTCCGTCGACGAGCTCGAGGGACTGCTCCGAGGCACCGCCTGGCGGCTCAAATCCGTCGACACCCAGGACCGGCCTTACTACCTTGCGGTCATGGAGTTACCCACATGACCATCCTGACCAGGGAGCAGGTACGCCTCAGCAAACGCCTGTCACTTGTGCTGCGCCACCGGCCCGAGGCGGCCGGCCTCACCCTCGACGCGAACGGCTGGGTGCCGGTCGCCGACCTGCTCGCCGCCCTGTCGATCACCCGTGCCGACCTCGACGTGGTCGTCGCCAACAACGACAAGGCCCGGTTCGCGATCGCCGCGGACGCCGACGGGATCGAGCGGATCCGCGCCAACCAGGGGCATTCCCGACGGGTGAACGTCGACCTCGGCCTTGCGCCGGCGGAGCCGCCCGCGGTGCTGTTTCACGGCACGCCGAGAGCCAACCTGCCGTCGATCATGAAGGACGGGCTGCGGCCGCGGAGCCGCCACCACGTCCATCTCTCCCCGGACGTGCCGACCGCGCTCGTCGTCGGCCGGCGGCGGTCGGTCGACGTGGCGATCCTGCGGGTGGACGCCGGCGGGATGGCGACGGCCGGGCATGTCTTCCACCGGAGTGCGAACGGCGTCTGGCTCACCGCGGTAGTCCCCGCGGGGTTCGTCCACGAATGATTCGCGTAAACGGACAAAACACTCTCCATCGGGAGCCCGTACGCATGGACGGTTAGCGTATGGGGATGGGAGGGGTTACGCGCCGTCAGCGGTCGAACCTCCTCGGTGCTGTCAGCCTCGTCGCGGCCCTCGCCGGACTTGCCTTCGGACTTCCCGCTCTCAATCACGCCTTGCCTTCCGATCGCCCGGTGCCGACCGATCGCCCGTACAAGATCGGGGGTGGGGTGACCGTCGTGCCGCCACCCGGATCGCGCATCGATGTCACCGAGACCCGGCCCGCCGACGACTCCGGCACCGTCCTGTTCCGCCTCGGCCCGGTCCGCTACCTGGTCAGCGTCCAGCCCTATGACGGCACGCTGCCGGCCGCGGTCGCCCGGCTGCGGCAGCGCATCACCGGCACCTCCGGCTACCAGGTCACCGGCACCGAACTCACCGTCGCGACCGCGAGCGGCCTGGCCGGAATCCAGGGCGGCTACAGCGGCCCCGGACGCGGCGGCCGATACGCGGTCTTCGTCGCCGACGGGCGCACCATCGAGGTCACGGTCTGCGGCGACGACCTCGACCTCGGCCGGACCCTGCCGGCCATCGACGCCAGCACCGGCACCCTCCGGTACGCGCCGGAGCGGGCCGGATGACCGCGGAACCCCGGTTGCGCAGCGCCCGGTCCGCGCCCGTGCAGCCCGGTGCCGAGCCGGATCGCGGCATCTGGCGCCGTCCCGCGTTCTGGATCGTGATCGCGGTGGTCCTGACCGGCGCCGTGCAGATGTCCCTGATCGCGGTGCGGTTCGCGAAGGCGTACCCCATCGCTCTGATCACCGCGACGGCACTCTTCGCCCTGCTCGCCGTGCCGTTCTGGTTCATCGTCTCGGAGCTCGACTTCCTCGAACGGGAGCCGCCCCCGCTGCTCGTCCTCGCGTTCACGTGGGGTGCGCTGGTGGCGACGGCCGTCTCGATTCCGGGCAGCGCCGCGCTCGACGACCTGATGGCCAAGCTCGGCTCGCCCCACCTCGCCGCCGACTGGGGTGCCGCGCTGGCCGCACCGACGGTCGAGGAGATCGCCAAGGCGCTCGGCGTGGTCGCCATCGTGCTCGTCGCCCGCGCGCAGGTGAACAGCGTGCTGGACGGCGTCGTCTACGGCGCGATGGTCGGGCTCGGCTTCCAGATCATCGAGGACATCGTGTACGCGATGGGCGCGGTCGCCCTCGCCGGCCGCGGCGACCAGGTCGAACCGGTCGTCACCACGTTCCTGCTGCGCGGGCTGCTGTCCGGGGTGTGGAGCCACACCCTCTTCGGCGCGCTGGCCGGGGCGGGCATCGGCTACCTCGTCGTGCGCGCCGACCGTACGCCGCGGAACCGACTCGGCGTGGCCATGCTCGGGGTGCTGGGCGCCTGGGCGTCGCACGTGCTCTGGAACTCGCCGCTGCTGCGCGACGGACTCGGCAACGGCGCCGTGGCGCTGCTGGCCGTACTCATGCTCAAGGGCCTGCCGCCGTTGCTGTTGATCTGGCTGCTCGTGCGGTCCGCGCACGACCGGGAGGCCGATTACTACACCGCCCAACTGGCGACGCTCGACGATCCCGAACTCGTCACGGCCGCCGAGCTCGAAGCGCTGCGGTCGGGGTCGCGGCGGGCCAGCGCGCGATGGCACGCTCGGGTCCGAGCCGGACTCCGGGCCCGGGCCGCCGTGCGGCGCCTGCAGCGCGCGCAGGCCCGGCTGGCGGTCGAGATCAGCCGCGGTACGCCGGACCTGAGCCGCCGCTGTCAGGAGGTGCGCCGGCACCGCCGCATGCTCGTGAAGCTGGGCCACCCGGAGGCGGTCGTCCCCGCGGGCAAGGGGCCGTGGAGGCGCACGGCCTCGGCGGCCTTCTCCACCGCCCTCGCCATCGCGGTGCTCTGGGCGGCCGTCAGCACCCTCGGCGGCGGCTGAGTCCCGGCGGCTGAGTTTCGGCGGCGGCTGAGTGAGGTCAGCTGGTCGGCGGGATGCCGCCGTCGCCGTCGACGATCGCGTCCGGGGTGCCGTCCTGGTCCAGGTCCACCATCGTGATGTCGACCTTGCCGTCGTTGTTGGTGTCGAACTGGAACAGGTCGGCCTTGCCGTCACCGTCGGTGTCCGCGACCCACACGTCGGGCCTGCCGTCGCCGTTGGTGTCGGAGGCGAGCAGGTCGACGCGGTCGTTCCCGCGGGTCTCGATGATCTCCTGGGGCTCGCTCATGGCTGTCTCCTCGCTCGGATCTCCGCTTGCTTCGTACCAACGTAGGACCCGCCTCCCACCCTCGCGACCCGAGAGCCGAACTCGCCGGTAGCGTTGCCCAACGTGACTTCAACCATGAATGGCCTGCACGGCGCCCTGGCGGAGCGGATGGGCATCCAGATCACCGAAGCGACCCCCGAACGGATCGTCGCCACCATGCCGGTCGACGGCAACACCCAGCCGTACGGACTGCTGCACGGCGGCGCCTCCTGCGTGCTGGCGGAGACGCTCGGATCGGTCGGAGCGGTCCTGCACGGGGCGACCGTCGACCGTCCGTTCGCGGTCGGGGTGGACATCAACGCCACCCATCACAAGGCGGTCCGCTCCGGCGTCGTGACCGGCGTCGCCACCCCGGTGCACCGCGGCCGCACGATGGTCACCTACGAGATCGTCATCACCGACGACGACGGCGATCGGGCCTGCACCGCCCGGCTCACCTGCCTTTTGCGGGGAGCTTGAGGGGCGTTGGTTGACGAATCCGCGTACCTTTCTTGACGTGACCGACGTACCACAGCACGCATTGGACGACGCTACGCAGGTGCTCCACTGCGCGCTCAGCGGCGACAGCGATGCTGTGGTCTGCACGTTCGACGAGGTCGTGGACCGGTCGGGCGTGGTCGGGGCGTACGACGTGGCGTGGTGTCTCGCTGCGACGATGGTGGGACGCAACGTGCCCACGGGCGGCGCCTGGACCCTCGATTTCCCCGGAATCGACGACGCGCGTTACGACAAGCGGTGGGTGGCGCGGTTCGTCAGCGCGTACGTCAACGGCGACATCCCGACCGGCGAGGCGCTCTTCGGCGCGGCCATCGCCGACGGCCAGCTCCCGGACTGCCTGCTCGCCTTGGCGGGTTCCACCGTGGCGACCCTCCGCCATCGCGCGGCATGACCGACTGCACCGCAGCGAAGCAAGGGCCAGGAGGGCATGCCCCGGCCGGTTCAGCATGACCGAGGATCCCCTTCTCTCCCGCGTCCGCAAGCTGCTCGCGAAGGCCGAAGATCCGGCCTGTACGCCGCCCGAGGCGGAGGCTTTCACGGCGAAGGCCGCCGAGCTCATCGCCAAGTACGGCATCGACCAGGCGCTGCTCGCCGGCGCCGATCCGACCCTGGACCCGGTCGGTGATCGGGTGATCGCGGTGGAGCCGCCGTACTCCCGGGACAAGGCCGGGCTGCTCGGCGCCGTCGCCCTCGCGCTGCGCTGCAAAGCCGTCCACCTCGAGCGGCGTGGCACCGCCCGGGTGCACCTGTTCGGGCACGGCGCCGACCTGGAACGGGTCGAGCTGCTCTTCACCTCGTTGCTGGTGCAGGCGGCGCACGGCCTGGCCGCGGCCCAGGTGCCCGAGCACGACCATCCGGCGGCGTTCCGGCGTTCCTGGCTGGTCGGCTTCACCGAGGCGATCCGAGCCCGGCTGACGGCCGCGGAGCAGGCGGCGGCCGCCGCGGCGCCGGGCGCCGAACTCGTCCTGGTCGACCGCACCGAGCTCGTCGAACGTCGCCGGGACGAGACCTACCCGAAACTGGCCCGGCTCGGCCCCCGCCGCTTGGCCGGGACCGGCCGGCGCCAGGGATACGCCGCCGGTCACTCCGCGGACCTGGGCGGCGCTAGGGGCCTTCGCAATTCTTGAGGTAGAGCGCCTTGGCGTACTGGGTGGCGGCCGCCTCGTTGTACATCGAGGCCTGGGACATGTACCAGCCGTTGTCGGCGAGCGCCTTCTTCGCC
This sequence comes from Actinoplanes sp. NPDC051346, assembly GCF_040682215.1. NCBI lineage: Bacteria > Bacillati > Actinomycetota > Actinomycetes > Micromonosporales > Micromonosporaceae > Actinoplanes > Actinoplanes sp. NPDC051346. Next base: position 409,970 of record NZ_JBFBAJ010000007.1, read on the forward strand.
CGCGTCGTCCCCGACCAGCGAATGTCGGCATCCACTTCGGAGAGACCGCGCGCCTTGAAGTTGCGCCTCATCTGCACCTTGCCGACGCGGAAGTTCTCCGCGGCCTGCTCGGCCTCCCGCATGCACCCCATGGCCTTCTCGCTGAGAGCCTCGGCGAGCGTCCAGGCGGCCTGCTCTTCCGCGTTGCTGAATTTCGGCACGTGCTTCCTCCCGCGAACTCGGTTCCCGGTTAGCACTACGTAACGCATGCCGATTGCGCTAGATCTCTGCAAGAACGGTCAAACCGCCCCCTCAGAGGTTCAGCAGGTCACCGGGTCCGGTCCAGCGCTGGACCGTGCGGGTACGGGTCTTGAGCTTGCCGTTCACCCGTACGCGATAGGTCTGCGGGGTCTCTCGCAGCGTCAGCCAGGCACGGACCCGGCGGTTGACGCCGTTGACCTGGATCGTGGTGGTGCGCAGCGTCCAGGTGAGGCACTCGGTGCGCTGCTGCGACTCGCCGCCGACGGTCACCGTCCGGAGAAGGCAGCGGACCGCGCGCCGCATCTTGTAAGGGTTGGCTCCGGTGTATCCCGAGGTGCCGAGGACGGGCGCCATGGCCTGGTACCAGTTCCAGGCCATCTTCGAGTAGCCGAACTCGTTCGGGTGGCGCAGGTCGTGCAGGTCGATGCCGCCGACCGAGGACTGGTCCACGACGGTGATCCGGGCGTCGTTCTTGTCCGCCACGAGCGTGGGGATCATGCGGTTGTAGACCCGGGCGTCGGCGGCCTCGCGGGGCAGACGCGACGTGACGATCTGCGCGACGAAGATGTGGGCCTCCGGTCGCGCCGCGCGGATCTGGTCGATCATCGCGGAAAGCTTGCGGGCGATCGAGGCCGGGCTGTGGCCCTCTTTGATGTTGTTCGTGCCGACGTGCAGCAGCACCACGTCCGGGCGGGACGCGGCCAGCCAGCCGTCGAGGTGAGCCGCCAGCTCGCCGATGTTCCAGCCGCCGTGGCCCTCGTGGTTGTTGTCCGAGCTGACCCCGTTGCGCTGCGAGCCCACGTAGTTGATCCGAAGACCGCCCTTGCGCAGCCGCTCCGCCAGCGTCTTGCGATACGAGGAGCCGGACGGCGCGCCGGTGCCCCTGGTGATCGAGTCACCGAGCGGCATGACCCGGAGGGGCTCGGAAGCCGCAACGCGAGGCGCGTCGACGCGTACGGGTGCGGGAGGGGCTGGCTCGGCGGAGGCGACCTGCGGCGATCCGACGCCCAGGACGACTCCCGCGGCGAGCACACCGGTCATGGCCTTGGCGCCCAGGCGAAAAGCGCCGGACCATCCCTGCCTCGAGACCCCCACGTGTGCCCCTCCCGATCGTCAGGCTCTGTCACCTGAACAGATCGGTCGTGACGACGCCCACACGATTTCCGTCCGGTAGCCGTGGGTTGTGATCAAGGTGCGGGGCCGGCTATCCGTTGGTGAACAGCTCGAGCACTCCGGACACCTCGAGCACGCGGCGCACCAGGCCGTGGGCGTTGATGATCGACAACGTCATCCGGCGGAGCGCCCGGCGACCTCGCTGTCGAGAAAGGTGACCCCATCGAAGTCGATCGAGATTCCCGCGCCGCCGTCCTCGATGACGCGCATGAGCGTGGACCGCAGCTCGTCCCGTGCGTTGATATCGAATTCGCCGGACAGCACCCGCCTCCCGGACGATCTGATAGCTGAGGTCGCGATCCATCGTCCGTGATCTCAGGCCGGTACGGGAAACTCGGCCCAGACGTGCTTGGTCCCGTCCTCCACATACCAGCCGATCTCGAGCGAGAACTGCTTGGCCAGCTGCAACCCGAGCCCACCCTCCCCGAGAGGCCGGCCCTCGCTGTACTCAGGAGGCGCATCCGGCGAATGATCGGCGACATCGAGCACGAACCGGTCTTCGGCCCGCCCCAACCGCACGATCGTCGGCGGCAACCCGTGCCGCAGGGCGTTGGTGGCGAGCTCGGTAGCGACCAGGACGACCTTCTCGGGCACCTCGTCCAGGACGGCGCCGTCGGCGAGAGCCCGGCCGGTGAGCGCTTTGTGCAGCGAAGCTCGCAGTGTCGTCAACTGCGAAGGGCTGTCCAGCACCCACCGCTGCAATTCCGTCATGCGGGGCGGGGACTGTGCGCTGATGAAGACCATGGCGGTCTTATGCCCACCGGCGGTGCTCCTCATGTACGAGGATGCCTCAATGTCCGGTTCTTCCGCCGGGTCCTCATATCGCCTGAAAGGCGGCGCTACACGGACGATAATCAACGAGTGCCACGAAACAGGAAACACCTCACCCTGGGGACCGTGATCAACCCTGAGTTTCAGGGCCTCGAGTGGGAATCCCGCGTCGACATGATGGAGGAAGACCATCTGCTGATGCCGCCGCCACCGCCGGAGCTGGAGATCGGCGTGCCGGCGGTCGGCACCGAGCTGCACATCGCCTGGAACCAACCCCCGCACCGGTACCGCGTGAACGCATCCGTGGCCGGCCTCGTCGGCGAACGCTGGCGCGTGCGCATCACGAGCGAACCGGAGCCGGTCACCCGCCGGACCTTCTTCCGCGGCGGCGGGGGCGAGGCGGCGCTTCTTCGCCATGAGGAGGAGACGGCGTGGGAGGTCGCGACCGTCGAGGACATCAGCGAGGCCGCACTCCGCTGCCACGTCGATGAACTGCAATTCGTGGAGGGAGACCCGGTCTGCGCGCGGGTCACGCTGAACGCCGGGACGTTCGACGTGACCGGAACGGTATTGCTCACCCGGGAGGCGGACAAGGACGCCGGCATCGACGCCGAGGTGGTCATCCTCTACACGCTCTCGGAGTCTCAGGCCCAGCAGGTGCGCCGCTACCTGCTCGAGTGGCAGCTGGCCGAGCGGCGTCGCGCCAGCGCGGAAGAAGACTGATGGCGCGGCGGTCTCGGGGTTGGGCGCGGTCAGGCGCTCGCTCGCGTTCCGCGCGGTGAGTCGACGGTCAGGCGCTGGTTGGGTCGCGTTGGGTGCGGTCAGGCGCTGGTTGGGTCGCGTTGGGTGCGGTCAGGCGCTGGTTGGGTCGCGTTGGGTGCGGTCAGGCGCTGGTTAGGTCGCGTCGGATGCACCAGGCGGCGGGCGGGAGAGCTGCCGCCGTCCAGGCCAGCAGGGCCAGCACGAATTCGGTCCGGCCCGCGGACGCGAAGAGGAAGCTCGTGAACGGCAGCGGCTCCTGCAGCCTTCCGAACAGGCCCTCCACGAACAGCACCCAGCCCAGGTAGCCGGCGAGCAGCCAGAGCGGGCGGCGAACGATCGTCGCGTTGGCGACGCCGAACACCGCGATCAGAGGGACCACCGTCAGCGTGGAGCTGTACTGGGCAGCGGAACCCATAAGCACGATGGGGATGCCGCTGACCGCGGCGAGCAGCAGACCGAGCACGATCGCCACCACGCACTGGGCGGCCAGCGCCCGGAGGCGGTGCGGCTGGCCGAGGAACACCAACACAGCGGTCCGGTGCTGGTAGTGCTGAGCGGTGAGCATCACCGCCAGGCCGAAGGCACCCAGGCCGGCGAACAGCGACCAGAAGTCCTCGCTGAACCAGCCAGTCAGGGCCGCGACCAGGGCGAACCCGGTCAGTGACACCCAGGACGACCGCACCGTCAGGCTCCGGTAGAGCTCGCTGCGCAGGACCGCGATCACTGTGCCTCCGCCACGTTCAGGAAGATGTCCTCCAGGTGCTGCATCTCGGCGACCAGCTCGTACACCGGCACCTGGACGTACAGCGCGATGTCACCGGCCTGTTCCGGCGTGAGCCCGGAGACGAGCAGGACCCCGCCGTCGGCGGTGACCGTCGCGCCGTACCGCCCGTACGCCTCCGACAGCAGCCGATGATCGCCGCCACGCACCCGCAGCCGAGCCGCACCGGACAGCTGCGCCAGCGGCGCCGCCACCCGGACCCGACCGCCGGCGATGATCACCACGTCGTCGACCATCAGCTCCAGCTCACCCAGCAGATGGCTGGAGATCAGCACCGTGCCGCCGGCCGCGGCGTGCTCCCGCAACAGGCCCCGAAGCCAGGCCATGCCGGACGGGTCGAGACCGTTGGCCGGCTCGTCCAGAACCAGCACCGACGGCTCACCGAGCAACGCGGTCGCCACCGCCAACCGCTGGCGCATGCCGAGCGAATAGTCACCGGTGCGTTTGTGGGCGTCCGCGGCAAGGCCCACGTACGCCAGAAGGTCGTTCACCCGCCTGCGGGAGGCCCCACTGAGCAGCGCCTGAGTGACCAGGTGGGCGTGCCCTGTCTGGCCAGGATGACTCAGACCCTGCTCCAGCACCGCGCCGACCTCGCGCAGCGGATGCTTCAGCTCCCGGTACCGGCGGCCGTTGACCAGCGCCGCGCCGCGGGTGGCTCGGCTCAACCCGAGCAGGATCCGCAGGGTCGTGCTCTTACCCGACCCGTTCAGCCCGAGCAGCCCGGTGACCCGACCCGGTACGGCGGTGAACGTCACGTCCCGCACGGCGTCCACGCCGCCATAGACCTTCGTCAGCTCCCGAATATCGATCATCGGGGGCGATTGTCTCCACCGCTGTCAAACCGACATCTTTCCTTGATTGAGCGTTCCTTGGCCGGGCGTTCCTTGATCGGGCTTTCCTTGATCGGGCGGTGACCAGTGGAGAGAGTTGAGGAGGAGTGGCAGGACGCGGTCGTGCTCCGCTTGCGTGCCGATCGCGGTGCGATGCTGAGGATGGGCAAGGTAGTACCGGATGGCGGCACAGAGGAAGCGTGGGTCGATGTCATCGGTGCGCAAACAATTCCGGTACACGTGAAGGCCACGTCGATGCACGAGCTCGGGCCGTCCGAACGCCAGGCGTACGGTGCGAGCCGTTGGGGATGGCGGCAGCGTCGGGACGATCGGTACGGCATCCCACGGGATGACGAGCCAGCCTGTGATGCCGCGCTGCCAGACGCCATCGGGCCGAAGCCGCACGTTCGTGTCCCGCCACGCGAGGACGATCCACATGGAGAGAACCGCCGGATAGCCCAACTCCAGTAGGTGCTCCGCTAGGAACGGCTCTGAGCTCCAGTCGCGGATGACGTTGCCGGCGATGCCGATGGCCGTCGGGAAAAATGCCAGTGCCAGGAAAAGAAGCGTCGGCTGTGCCGAGGCGCTGAAGGCCGGCACGCGTGGGTCGACCCGAAACGCCTTCGGCCGGGCGCCGGCCAGCGCCACGATCGCCAGCATCAGAAACACCGCGGGGACGGCCGCCGTCACCGGAAACGTACGTTGTCCCAGGGTCGGCACCCAGACGTGAGCCACGAGATAGCCGGCAGACACGACCAGAGCGACGACCAGAATGACCCGGCGGCGACGCCCTGCCGCTGCGAGGAACCGTGTGATCACCCCGGCAGGGTACGGGCCCGGCGTCGTTCATGTCAGGGGCTCTCTTTGTTGTCGCGGACGAACTGGCCGCCCTCGCCGAGGAATGAGCTCGGCCAGGGCATGCAGGTTCTTCGGACCGGCCGATCAATAGTGCTTGGCGTTCCGCAGCGTGTTTGACGCTGTGCTCTTCTACGGTCGCTGTCCGAGATGGTGACCGGGCGGGTCACGACCTCGTCTGATCGGCACGCCGCGGGTCAGGTCTTCTCCGATCGGCACGCCGCGGGTCAGGTCTTCTCCGATCGGCACGCCGCGGGTCAGGTCTTCTCCGATCGACATGCCGCGGGTCAGGTCTTCTCCGATCGACATGCAGGGGTCAGGTTGAGCACGACGACGTGTCGCCGCAGCGCATGTGACCGCTCGGGCGTCAGGGTTGATCTCTCGCCGGGGTCCAGCGGTGATCTGGCGTGCTGCCTACGTGCAACAAGCGCCGGACAACAGCGGTCGACGGCGGTCATCCACGGCGGCCGCGGAGGTGTCTGAAGGGCCCCGGACAGCAGAACGCCCACCGTGCGTTTCCGCAGGTGGGCGACGCTCAAAGCCCGGCGAGAGGCTTGGTGGCCAGGGGCGGGGTCGAACCGCCGACCTTCCGATTTTCAGTCGGACGCTCGTACCAACTGAGCTACCTGGCCGTGCCGCACAATGCATCTGCGCGGCTGGGCACTTGCGGTCCTGACGGGACTTGAACCCGCGACCTCCGCCTTGACAGGGCGGCGAGCACTCCAACTGCTCCACAGGACCTTGCTGATGTTGCTCATTCTTACCACTTGCACTGACCGAAGTCAGGTTCGTACCCCCAACGGGATTCGAACCCGTGCTACCGCCTTGAAAGGGCGGCGTCCTAGGCCACTAGACGATGAGGGCAACTCCGCCATCATTGCACATTCACAATTCCTGCGGTGTGGGCCCCAACCGGCCCCGCTTGAGGCTTGGAAAGCATACGTGATGCCCCGCCCCACAACCAAACCGGTATCCCTATCGCCGCGTCGCCTCTCTGACCAGGGCAAACAGGAGCCTGGATCAGAGGTGTGGCGACGGGTGTGCCGAGCGCCACTTTTCGCTCTGTGGTCACTCGACGATCTGCGGAGCCGGAGGCGTTGCCCGCCGGCGGCGGGGAGGTCGGATCGAGGGCGGGTGCCGAGCCCAGGTGGCCTGAGAGACGTCGGCGCAGCGCCGGGTTGCCGTGCCGACGTGCCGACGGGCCGAGGTGCCGAGGTGCCGAGGTGCCGAGGTGCCGAGGTGCCGAACAGGCTCCCGCGAGTGTCTGCGCCACCCCCTGCGCCGCCCACGGATGAACGCGCGGCTGCACGGCAGAGGTCGCAGGCCGTCGGATGAACGCGCGGCCGCGCGACATTCCTGCGCTGGTCCGGGGATGCGGGCATGGTTACGCGAGGCTCTGTGCTGGTCCGGGGATGCGGGCATGGTTACGCGAGGCTCTGTGCTGGTCCGGGGATGCAGGCGTGGTTGCGCGACATTTCCTGCGTTGGCCCCGGGGATGCGGGCGTGGTTGCGCTGGTCCGGGGGATGCGGGCGTGGTTGCGCTGGTCCGGGGATGCGGGCGTGGTTGCGCGACTCCCTGCGCTGGTCCGGGGGGATGCGGGCGTGGTTGCGCGACTCCCTGCGCAGACCGGGATGCAGGGCGCGGTTGCGTGACCAGGCCTGCGCCGGCCCGGTATGCGCGCGCGGTTGCGTGCCGGCCGGCTGCCGTAGCGACGGCGCCAGCCCGCGCCAACCGTGGCTCTCGTGCATGGCCATGATCGACTTACGTCCGTCGTCGGCGGGGCCGCCGTGGTGCTTCCGTGCGCTGCCGCTTAGCGCTTGGTCGACGCACGCTTGAACTCCGGTAGGGCGGCCGCCTCCGCGACCAGCCGGACCGCTTCGGCGAGGCTGCTGACCTGCATCACCCCCTCCGGAAGATGCTCGACCGGCCAACCCGGCCCGGCTGCGGCGGCCAACAGCGGGCTGTGTCCGGACGACAACAAGCGCGTCCACTGCTCCGGGTCGCCCGTCTCGGCTGTCTGAGACCAGAGCACGACTGCCGCAGGCCCTGTGCGCGCGACCGCGTCGGCCAGGGCCCGGGGTGGAACGCGGGCGCCCAGCAGGCGGCTCGGTACTCCTGCCTCGGCCAGCGCCGCGGCGAGTGCCTCCAGCGGGAGGGTGTGCTGCTCCTCGTCGGCTGCGGCAAGCATGACCCGGGGGACCTGGCTGCTGGGTGGCCGGGCCACCGCGCCGAGGACCTCGGTGACGCTGCGCGAGATCAGATGTTCGACCTCGATGAAGCGGCTGGTGGCCGCGTAACGGTCCCCGATGCCGATCAACACGGGCATGATCACGCCGTTCCACGCGCCGACGACGCCGCGGTCGGTCACGGCCATCTCAAGGATGTCGCGCAGTGCGGGCGCGTCGAGACGCATGGCGGCGCGGGCCAGGCCGCGGGCGGCCGGGCCGGCCCTTCCCGTACGGATGGTGTGCCCGCCGCCGTCGCGAGTCGAGACGCTGAGCAGGCCGGCTACCTCAGGCCAGACCACGTCGACGGTCATGCCACGCGGGCCGGGCCCAGGGGTGGAAGCCGTCCCGCTCCGCGCGTGCTGCTCCGCTCCGGAACCAGCCGAGGCACCGTCGCCGGCAGGGGTCGGCGCGTCGCCGGGCTTGCTTGACGTGCCGCCAGAGTCAGCCGATGCGTCGCCGGGGCCGGCCGAGGAGTTACCGGGGCGGGTCGAAGCGTCCGCGGGAGTGACGGTCGCATCGCCAGGGCTCGTGGAAGTGTCGCCGGGAGTGACGGTCGCATCGCCAGGGCTCGTGGAAGTGTCGCCGGGAGTGACGGTCGCATCGCCAGAGCTGGTCGAGGTATCGCCGAGGTCGGCTGATGTGCTGCTGTGCGTAGTCGAGCCACCGGGATCGGTCGATGTGCCGCCAGGGCTGGGCGGTGTGCTGGGCCTAGGCGAGCCGCCGCCCGGGTCGGTCGATGCGCCGCTCGGGCTCGGCAGTATGCCGGGCGTGAGCGATCCGTCGGGAACAGGCGCTGTGCTTCCGGGGCTGGGCAGTGTGTCGCTGGGCGTGAGTGAGCCGTCGGGGTCGGCCGGTGTGTTGCCGGCTTCGGCGGACGTGTCGCCTGGATTGGGCGATCTGCTCCCGGCCGCGAGCGAGTCGCCGGCGCCGGTTGGTGCGCTGCCGGACTGAGCTGACGTGCCGTCAGTGCTGAGTGATGTGCCGCTGGGCCTGAGTGATGTGCCGCTGGGCCTGAGTGATGTGCCGCTGGGGCTGAGGGATTCGTCGCCGGGGCCGGGCGATGTGCCGCCGGGACTGGATGACGGGCCGTCAAGGTCGGGTGATGTGTCGCCTGAGCTGGTCGAGGTGCCGTGGGTGGCCGCCGGGGGTGCCGAGACGTCGATCGGCATGGGCACGCGCCGGGCCCACGCTGCCGCCTCCGCCGGTGTCACGCCCTGGGCGGTCAGCCGGCGCATCACCTGCAGGCGGTCCAGGTCCTCGCGGGTATACCGCCGGTGCTGGCCGGGCACGTGCTGGCTGGGCCCCAGCCCGTAGCGCTGGTGCCAGGTGCGCAATGTGGTGACGGCGACCCCCAGACGGCGTGCCACCGCCCCGGCCGTCAGGGCCTCATCGGCCACCTGACCGCTCCGCCTTGTCGTCGGGATGGAGGTGCTGTCGGAGTCGGTCGGTGACGCCGGGCAGCCAGGGGGCGTACCTCCGTGGCTCACGCTCGAGGGCGAGCCTCAGCTCGTCGAGCGACACCCATCGCACCTCGGCGACTTCCTCGGGGTCGATCAGCAGGCGCGCGTCGGCGTCCAGCCGGCCGAGCAGGACGTGGTCGTATTCGTATTCCACTCGTCCGGTGTCGGGATCCTCCGCGTAGTACGAATACACCCCGACCTCGATCAGGTCGACGCCCTCGGCGCCGACCTCCTCGACGAGGCGACGCTTGGCGGCCACGTCGAGCGATTCGCCGGGCGTCGGGTGCCCGCAGCAGGTGTTTGCCCAGCGCAGGGGAAACCGTGTCTTGGTGGCCGCCCGCTGCTGCAGAAGCACCCGGCCGGCGGCGTCCCGCAGGAACACGGAGAACGCCCGGTGCAGCAGCCCGGGAGCGCGGTGGGCCTCGTCGACGGTGACCTCGCCGACGGCCACCCCGTCCTGGTCCACCAGTTCGACCAGGTGGGTCTCGCGGGACCGCGTCCTGCCGACCTCCTCGCGCCGCAACTCACTCATGCCGGCCTCCCACCAACTTCTCGGGCCTCCGTGCGGAGCCCGTTATCCGCGAGGCTGCCAACTTCCCGGAGATCAACACCATGGGTACGCCGACTCCCGGCTGTGTGCCCGAACCCGCGAACACCACATTGGGTAGCGAGGGATGCAGATTTCCGGGCCGGAAGGGACCGGTCTGCGCGAACGTGTGCGACGACGCGAACGGCGTGCCGGCGGCCATGCCCTGCTCCGCCCAGTCCTCCGGCGTGATGATCCGCTCGACCTCCACACCGTCCCGAAATCCGAGGTAGCCCCGCTGCTCCAGCACGCGGAGCAACTCGTCCGCGTAGCGCCGACCGAGGCCCTGCCGCCAGGCTAGCGGCGCCAGCTCGAGGTGGGGCGCCGGAGCGAGTACGTAATAGGTCTGGCGTCCGGCCGGGGCGACGCTCGGATCTGTGCGGCTCGGGTTGGTGACGAGCAGCGAGGGATCGCTCATCAGCAAACCCTGCCGGATGACCTCGTCGAACGTGCCCTTCCACGCCGCACCGAAGTGGATGTTGTGGTGCGCGATCTTGGAATACGTCCGGTCGGATCCGAGGTGAAGCACGACGCAGGAGGGGGAATACCGCAGCTTTCGCGGTCGCGCGGACGGCGGCAGCAGGTCCCGATAGGCCACCGGCAGGTCGGGATTGAGGACGACGACGTCGGCGGGGATGCGTTCACCCGAGTCGGTGATGATCCCCGTCGCGCGTCCGCCGGACGTCTCGACCCTGACGGCTGTCGTCTCGTAGCGGAACTCGACGCCGTGCTTCTCCGCGGCGCCAGCAAGTGCCTTCGGCACGGCATGCATGCCGCCGCGTGGGAAGAAGACCCCGGCCACCGAGTCGAGATACGCGATCACCGCGTAGATCGCGAGAGCGTCATGCGGCGCCAGGCCCGCATACATCGCCTGGAAAGAGAAGATCCGTTGGGTACGGGGATCGCGGAAGTACTGGTTGATCTTCGGCTGCAGCCGGCGGAAGCCACCCATTCCCAGCAGCTTGACGAGGCTGAGGTTGACCAGGTCGAGCGGGGTATCGAGATTGCGGTCGATGAAGTTGTCGCGCTCCAGGCCCCAGAGCTTGCGAGCGAAGTCCACGAACCGTAGGTAGCCGTCTGCTTCCCTGGGCCCACACACCCGTGAGATCTCGGCCGCCATGCGGACGGTGTCGGTCAGCACGTCCAACGTGGACCCATCCGGGTAATACGCCCGGTAGGCCGGATCGAGAGGAGTCAGCTCCAGCCAGTCGGAAAGCTGCTCCCCAACCGCGTTGAGGGGCTCGGCGATCAGCTCCGGCATGGTCAGCACGGTCGGCCCGGTGTCGAACTCGTACCCATCGACGGAGAGCCGGCCGGCCCGCCCGCCCGGCACCGACTCCCGCTCGACGACAGTGACCTGCCGCCCGGCGGCGGCGAGGTGCAGCGCGCACGCTAGGCCGCCGAGCCCGGCCCCGACGATGACCACGTGGTCGGTCGGTCCTGTCACTCGTCGCACGTCACCAGCTCCAAAACGGTAGGCGGGAAGCGACCGCGCCGGATCCGGGCGCTCGAGGGGACTGGGCCGTGCCAGCTTCGGACGGCATGGGGACTGGACCGCACCGGCTCGGGGCGGTCGACGGGCCGAAGTCGCGCGCGTCTCTCTCGCGGATTGATCCCATCATGCTGGCCGGTGGGTGGCGGTTATGGCCAGCTCGGTGAGGGCGGCACGTGCGTCGTCATGAATAGGGGCGTCGCGGATGGCCGCGACGGCATGGTCGACCCGCCGCCGGATCATCGCCTCGACCCGGGCGACCGCTCCGGTCTCCGCGATGAGCTCCTTTTGTCGGGCGATCTGCTGCTCGGTGAGGTGGCACGATGCCGGCGCCCTGCCACCGTCGAGCAGTGGCGAGGACGAGGCGGGCGGTTTGGGCCCGCCGGAGCCGTCGGCGGGGTTGACGGCTCCGGCGGGAGTTCGGGCGGGAGTTCGGGCGCGAGTTCGGCTGGGAGTGCGCTCGGGACCTCGGGTCAGCTCGGCACGCTGGGCCGGGGTGGCGAGCTGGTGGGCCAGCATCAGGAGGGCGGTCGGCTTGCCGGTGCGCAGGTCGTCCCCGGCCGGCTTGCCGGTCACGTCGGGGTCGCCGTAGACCCCGAGCAGGTCGTCGCAGAGCTGGAACGCCTCGCCGATAGCGAGGCCGTACTCGTGATATGCGTCGTTGATCGCGGTTTTTGGCGACCGCATCGGGCCGGCGAGCGCGAGTCCGAACTGCAGCGGACGCTGCACCGTATAGCTGGCGGTCTTGTGCCGGGCGACGACCAGCGCCCGGTCGAGCGACCACTCGCCGGGTTGGGTCTCGCCCAGCACGTCGAGGTATTGACCCGCGACCGCCTCCACCCGCATGCGGTCGTAACAGGCGCGCACGGCGAAGAGGGTGGCCGTGGTGAGCGCCGCTTGAGCGAGCAACTGATCGGCCCAGACGAGACACAGGTCACCGACGAGGATCGCCGCGGTCGAGCCGAAGTGATCGGGGTCGCCGAGCCCCTCGCCACGGTGATGCTGAGCGGCGAAGAGGCGGTGTGCCGTCGGGCGGCCGCGTCGGGTGGCGGAACCGTCCATCATATCGTCGTGCACCAGCGCGAACGTGTGCATGAGCTCGAGTGCGGCCAGGGCCGGAAGCACCGGGTCGATCGGCTCTCGCGTCCCGATGGCACCACGCCAGCCCCAGTAGGCGAACGTCGGCCTGAGCCGCTTGCCGCCCGCGAGCACCAGGTCGCGGCTGGTGCGGGCGAAACGGCCGAGCGCCGGGTCGAGGGCATCGAAGGTGGCGATCTGGCTGCTCAGGAACTCGGCCAGCGTCCCCTCGACGGCGTTCACCAGCCCGTCCGAGGGGATCGGTTGACAGGGGATCGCGCATCGGCGGCTTCCCTCGAGGATGTCGTTGGCCACGGGGAGGAGATTACCGTAGGCTGCGTGTTGCGTCGATTCCTGAGTCGATTCTTTTGGGAGGTCCGGTGGAGACCGATCTGGCGGTGGCCTACGAACGCTGCCGTGAGCTGCATCGGAGCCACGGTCGTACCTACTACCTCGCCACCCGGCTGTTACCCGCGTGGAAGAGGCGGCATGTGCACGCTCTCTATGGATTCACCCGATACGCCGACGAGATCGTCGACCGCACCGAGGACCTGTCGCCCGCCGAGCGTGCCACCCGTCTGCGGGGGTGGTCGGACGCCTTCGTCGCCGGCCTGCGGGGCGAGCCCGTCGACGATCCGCTGTTGCCGGCGGTGCTGCACACGATCGCGGTCTTCGATCTGAGCGTCGACGATTTCGAAGCCTTCCTCCGCAGCATGGCCATGGACCTGACCGTCACCTGCTATGCCACCTACCACGATCTCCTGGCGTATATGGAGGGGTCGGCCGCGGTGATCGGCACGATGATGCTGCCGATCCTCGGGTCGAGCGATCCGGCGGCCGCCCGCGAGCCGGCCCGCCAGCTCGGGCTGGCCTTTCAACTGACCAACTTCATCCGCGACGTGGGCGAGGACCTCGATCGAGGTCGCACCTATCTTCCCGACACTCACCTGGCCGAGTTCGGGGTCACCCGAGAAGATCTGCGGGCCGCGCGGGTCGCCGGCCGTTCGACCCCGGCCATCAAGGCGTTGATCAGGGCGGAGGTGGCCCGCGCCGATCTGCACTACGCCGCCGCCGCGCCGGGCATTCCGCTGCTGCTTCCTGGATCGCAGGCTTGCATGAGGACGGCCTACCAGCTCTATGCGGGCATCCTCGACGAGGTCGTCGCCGCCGACTTCGACGTCTTCGCCCGGCGGGCCACGGTGGCCGGCCGGCGCCGGGCGCGGGTGGCGTTGCGGTCCCTGTTGACCCGGTCCGGCAGCCCGGTCCCGGCTCTGGTGCGCGGCTGACATGCGTACGGTGATCGTGCTCTTCACCCGAGATCTCCGGGTGCACGACAACCCGGCGCTCGCCGCGGCCTGTGCCAACGCCGAACGAGTCGTGCCGCTCTTCGTGCTCGACCCGCACCTTCGAACGGTCTCGCCCAATCGCTCCCGCTTCCTGCACCAGTGCCTCGCCGACCTCGGCTCGAGCCTGCGGTCGCGCGGCGCCGACCTTGTGGTCCGAGAGGGCGACCCGGTCGCCGAGACCCTCAAGCTCGCCCACCAGGTGGAAGCGGACGGCATCGCTCTCGCGCAGGACGTCAGCGGCTATACCCAGCGCCGCGAACGCCAGTTGACGCGCGAATGTGAGCGGCACCGCATCTCCCTGCGACTCTTCCCCGGCACCACGGTCGTCCCGCCCGGCGAGGTCCGCCCCGCCGGCGGCGACGGCCACTACAAAGTCTTCTCGCCCTACTACCGCGCGTGGGAGTCGGCGAAGTGGCGCGACGAGGTGGCTACGCCGGCCAGGATCACCCTGCCGGACAACCTCGTGGTCGGTGGATTACCCGCTTTGCCCGACGGAGAGTCGCCCCACGCTCTGGAGGGCGGCGAGACCGAGGGGCTACGGCGGCTGAAGACCTGGCTACGCCACATCGGGCCCTACGACGATCTGCATGACGACATGGCGGCAGACGGCACCTCGCGGCTGAGTGCGTACCTTCGCTTTGGTTGTCTCTCGCCGTTGTCGGTGGCGAATTTGGCGCGAGGTAGGGACGGCGCCGGACCCGCGGCGTTCGTCCGCCAGCTCGGCTGGCGCGACTTTTACTACCAGGTCACTCACGCATTTCCGAAGATCTCGACGGAGGCGTATCGCAAGGCCGGCGATGGCGATTGGCGCGGCGATCAAGACGCGCTCGAGCACTGGCGGAACGGGCTCACCGGAGTTCCGGTGGTGGACGCCGGCATGCGGCAACTGCGGGCCGAGGGATGGATGCACAACCGAGCCCGGTTGATCACCGCTTCCTTCCTGACCAAGCACCTGGGCCTCGACTGGCGCGACGGCGTGACGTGGTTCTTCCGCTGGCTCAACGACGGCGACGTCGCCAACAACTCCGGCAACTGGCAGTGGGTCGCGGGCACCGGCAACGACACGAAGCCCTACCGGAGATTCAATCCGATCCGGCAGGCTGAGCGCTTCGACCCTGACGGCGTGTACGTTCGGCGTTACGTACCGGAGTTGAAGTCGATCGCCGGTAAGGCCGTGCACCAACCCTGGCGCCTGCCGGATACGGTGCGGGCAGGCCTGAACTATCCCGGGCCGCTGGAGTCGCATCGCGACGAAGCGGTCTGGTTGCGGCCATGAGGTTTCCGCCTGGCGTGCCGGGCGGAAAGCGGGTCCTGCCGACCCGTTGCGTTCGTCCGTTGAAGGCCGGCAGGACCCGCGACAACCTGCCCACGAGGTCGGAGCCGGAAACCTCAGCTCGGCAGTGCCCGCCAGGTGCCGTAACGGTGAATCGCGATGCCGCCAAAGGCCGACGCCGTCCGCGTCGCCGCGTCCACCTTGGCCAGTTCTTCCTGAAGACGGGTCGCACCCTCTTCGGCGAAGGTGCAGTGCGCGCAGTCCGGCAGCGGCACCGTTTCAGCGCCCAGCCGCACCCGCTTGCCCGCCGCCCTGCCGCGCGTGAGCCAGTCCTGGCTGATCGCGACGATGGAGTTCGGCCCGGTGGCGGTGTCGCGGTAACTCATGACCGTCACGGCGTTGACCCGGCGCAGCACCTCGTCGGCGAAGTTCTTGCCTCCGATCTTGTACTCGCCGTACCAGAACGGCACGTCCGCCTCGAGGGGAAGCGTGCTGCCGAGGCGGAGCTTGTCCAACAGCTTCAGGAAGGCGGTCTGCGTTCCGGCCAGGTTCGTCGTCCAGGCCGGGGTCAGATAGGGCTCGACGTCGAGGTGAATCCCGGAGAAGAGTCCCGTGGAGACGACCGTTCGCTGCCACCGGAGCGCGGCGGCGTGATCGGTGACCCAGGCGGGGTCGCCGCCGAGGGCCCGCAGTTTGATCTTCAGCGGGGTGGCCCGCGCCTTCATCTCCTGGATACGGGCGAGGTCACCGTTGGTGAACACATCCGGCGAGACGTGGACGAAGATCTCCGAGACGTTCCTCCGGGTGGCCCAGTCCACCACCTCGGCGGCCGGAGGGTCGCCCCAGAGCCACATGGCCCGGGTGCCGGCCGGCGCGGGGGTGAGCCCGGCGCTGCCCGCGGACGATGCCGCGGGCAGCGCCAAAGCGGCGGCCATGAGAGTGACAGACACCAGCCCTGCCTGCCATCGCCCCTTCATGGCCGCCCCCTACTCGGTATTTCCTCTTCCGCGGGGGTTCAGAATCGGACGCAACCCGGGCCAGCTGAGCTAATCCACCGACGAGATCGCGGCGTCGATCGCCGTCACGCGATCGAAGTCACCGAGCCGCCGCGTGACGTAGGCGATCGCGTGTCCCCGACTCGGGTCCGCCCAACCGGCGTTGCCGCCGAGGCCACCCATGCCCCAGGTGCCGTCGCCCTCCAGCTGGACGCCCAGACCCCAGGTGGTCTCCGCACCGATGAAGCGGTCGAAGCCGGTGAACTGGGCCGTGGTCATCTGGTCCACCAACGAGCGGCTGAGCAGGCGGTGTCCGTCGAGCTCCCCGCCGGCCAGCAGCCCGGCGTAGAAGCGCGCCATCGCCTCGGCGGTCGAGTGCAGATTCACGGCCGGCACGACCGCGCGGCGCCACGCTTCGCCGTTGACCACCCCGAGGTCACGCGCGCCCTCGGGGTTCGCCAGCGCCCGGGCACGCACCGATCCGGGCTCACTCAGCAGCTGCTCCGCCCAGTCGCGCCCGTCGTACTCAAGGTCCGCACACCGCTCAAGATCGGCGGTGGCCAGGCCGAATGCGAGGTCGAGCCGCCACGGCCCGGCGATCTCCTCGGCGACAAAAGCTCCCGGCGCCCGGCCGGTGATCCGCCGCACGACCTCACCCAGCAGGTGCCCGTAGGTGAGCGCGTGCTCCGCCGCGACGCTGCCGGGAGGCCACTCGGGGCTCGCATTCGCCAGATCACCGCAGAGCAGATCCCAGTCGGTCCACGCCGCCGGCCCTCGCGGCACCGGAAACGTCGCCAGACCGGACGTGTGCGTCAGCACCTGCCGGACGGAAGTGTCGGTCCGGAATTCCGGCCAGTGCCGCGCGACCGGATCGTCGATGTCGAGCAGCCCGCGCTCGGCCAGCAGGAGAACCGCCAGCGCAATGACGGGCTTACCGACCGAGTAGGCGTTGACCAGCGTCCGCGCATCCCATTGCCGGGTGCGCCGGGGATCGCGCCATCCCTCCCGCAGGTCCACCACCGGTGTGCCGTGGCGCAGCACGCACAATGCCGAGCCGCCGCTCGCATGCTGGGTGAACGCCTCTCGCACGGGCTCGTAGCCGGCGGCAACCCATCCCGTTGTCCACAGCTTCTCAGACACGTCGCGCACCGTACCCGCGATTGGTGGAAGCTGGTTTCCATGGGTGATGCAGAGCAGGTCGACGTGGTCGTTATCGGGCTCGGCGTCGGCGGTGAGGAAGCCGCCGGCCGGCTCGCCGAGGCTGGGCTGTCCGTGGTGGGAATCGAGCACACGCTGGTGGGTGGTGAATGCCCTTACTGGGGGTGCATCCCGACCAAGATGATGATCCGCGCCGGCAACGCGCTTGCTGAGGCCCGGCGGGTCCCCGCTCTCGCCGGCACCTCCCAGGTCCAGCCTGATTGGACGCCGGTCGCCCGCAGGATCCGTGAGGAAGCCACCGACACGTGGGACGACAAGGTGGCCGTCGACCGTTTGGTCGGCAAGGGCGGGCGGTTCGTGCGTGGGCGTGCCGCGATCGCGGGGCCCGGACGGGTCACGGTCGGGGAGCAGGAGTTCCTCGCCCGCCGGGGGATCGTCGTCGCGACCGGCACCGCCGCGGTCATCCCCCCGATCGACGGGCTGTCCGGCACGCCCTACTGGACCAACCGTGAGGCCGTCGAGGCCGAGACGCTGCCCGCCACCCTGGTCGTCCTCGGCGGCGGTGCGATCGGCCTTGAGCTGTCACAGGCCATGGCCCGGTTCGGGGTGGACGTCACGATCATCGAGGGCAGCGACCGTCTTCTCGCGATGGAAGAGCCGGAGAGCTCCGAGACGGTGACCACCGCTCTCGCCGAGGATGGCATCAAAACCCGCACGGGAGTACGCGCCCACCGCGTCGACCATTCCGGCGACCTGTTCTCCGTCACCCTTTCGGACGGGTCCACGGTCACCGGGGAGCGTCTGCTCGTCGCCACCGGGCGGACCGCCCGCCTCGACGGCCTGGGCCTGGACACCGTAGGCATCGATGCGGCCCGCTTCCTCACCACCGACGAGTGGATGCGCGCCGGCGACAAGATCTGGGGCGTCGGCGATGTGACCGGCAACGGCGCGTTCACCCACATGGCGATGTACGAGGCCGACGTCGCCGTCCGCGACATCCTCGGCCAGGGCGGACTCCCGGCGGACTACCGCGCCCGGCCGCGGGTGACCTTCACCGATCCGGAGGTCGGGGCGGTGGGGCTGACCGAGAAACAGGCACGAGAGTCCGGCATCGAGGTGGCCGTCGGCTACTCCAGCCTGTCGTCGTCATCGCGCGGCTTCATCCATGGCCCGGGCAACGCGGGTTTCATCAAGCTGATCGCCGATCGTTCCCGCGGTGTGCTCGTCGGTGCGACCAGCGCCGGGCCGTGCGGCGGCGAGGTCCTTGGCGCGCTGTCCGTGGCAGTCACGGCAGCGGTGCCGATCGCCAGCCTGCGAGCCACCATCTGGGCCTATCCGACGTTCCATCGGGCGATCGGAGACGCGATGCGACAGCTCTAGGAAGCGATGGGGCCGGTGGAGGTTGCTGTGGCCTGATGCCGTGCGGGTCAGCTCAGCGTTCACCGTGGCGCACAAGCATGCGCAGGGCGGGAATGTCCGCAGCTCCCGCCGCTATCAACGCTGTCTCGACCGCTTCGGCGCACACCACTACCATCCGGCGCTGGTCAGGCAGGTTTGCCGCCGTACGCAGAATGACAGCGGCCGCTCCGGCGTCGATGAAGCGCAGCTGGTTCAGGTTCAGATGGACGTCCTGATCCAGCCGTACGGCTTCGGCCAGGGCGTCGCTGAGGGCGTTCGCGCGGGTGTGGTCGAGCTCGCCTGCCACCCGTACGCCGGGCGGCACGTGCTGGCGGCAGATCCGCAGCAGTGGGTCTTCGTGGTAGACCGTGGCCGCGACCGTACGGGGATGCACGCGGGAGGCATATCCCAGCGTGACCGGGTCGAAGCTCTCGCGGTCGTACTCGCAGATGGCGGTGAATCGGCCGTCCTCGAACAGCCGTGCCACCTCCGACTCGAACACGAGCAGCTGTTCCGCATTGGCCTGCGGGCGTGCCGCCCAGCACATGTCCGCCGTGATCCGCAGCCCGCGGTAACCGTCGGACAGCGCCTGCCGCAGTTCACGGGTGAGCAGCTCGACCATGGTCGCCGCGGCCGGTGCGACGTTGTCGCCCCAGAGCCTGTCACTGGGGAGCACGCTCACCTCCGGACCCGCGTCGAGGCCGCGGAGCAGCAGGTCGGTGCGGAGGTCGTCGACGTTTACCGCGGAGGTGAAACAGATGACGCGATCGCCCCGCTCCCGGCCCGCGGCGACGAACGCGGCCAGGATGTCCAGCCGCTCGTCCGGGTCGGAGAAGGTCAGGCACGCATGATCGCCTGGCTGGAGCCGGTCCACCGCCGTCGTGGGGGCCATGTGTCCTCCGATCTCGGGAGGCACCTACGTACCCGAAAGGTTCGGGCCCCATGCGGGGAATGGCCGCGCCGGGACGGGGTAATCCCTTCGCATGTTGCGGCAGATGATCTCCCGGCTCGAGAAGGCCACCGCCCTCGACGCGGTCAGCGATCGCCTCCAGAACGCCGTGCTGACCGTGGCCAGGCCCAAGCGGCTCCGCGACGTCCTGCATGGCACCTGGCTCGGACATCCTCTGCACCCCGTTCTCGTGCAGGTCCCGGTCGGGGCATTCATGAGTGCCGCAGTGCTCGACGCGCTACCCGGTCAACGGAAGGCCGCGACCACCTTGATCGCCGTGGGAACCGCCGCCGCGGCGCCGGCCATCGCGGCCGGCTGGGTCGACTGGTCGTCGCTCTCCCGCGACCAGCGCCGGGTCGGCATGGTCCATGCGGCGGCAAACGCCGTCGCGCTCGGCCTGTACGCCGGGTCGCTCGCCGCCCGCTTCTCCGGCCGGCCGGGCTGGGGGCGCCTCCTCGCCTACGCCGGGTTGACCATGGCTGGAGGCGGCGCCTACCTGGGCGGCCATCTCTCCTTCGAGCAGGGCGCCGGCATGAATGTGGCCTCACCGGAGAAGCTGCGGCTCCCCGCGGATTGGGCCGAGGTGGGGGAGGTCGCCTCGCTTCCCGAGGGCCGTCCGACGGTACGCCCCATCGACGGCGTGCCGGTTCTCCTGTTCCGCCTTGGCGACCAGGTGACAGCGATGGTCGAGCAGTGCGGGCATCAGGGCGGGCCCCTGGGCGAGGGCAAGGTCGAGGGCTCCGGCGCCGACGCCTGCGTGGTCTGTCCCTGGCATGGAAGCACCTTCCGGCTCACGGACGGAGTGGTCCGGCACGGGCCGGCGGCGGGCGATCAGCCCACGCTCCGTACGCGGATCCGCGACGGCGTGCTGTCGGTCGTTGCTCCCTGATCTTCATCAGCCCAGGTCAGAGCCCTGTGTCCGGTGACACGGGGGGCCGATTTGGCGCTGAGGAGACGACCGGGTAATGTTTTGCGAGCCGGCAGGGAAACGGGCGAGGCAAGCAGAACGAACTGGGAGACCAGGAAGATCAGCTACCGGCCGTCCTGCCAAATCCTTCGAACTTCGGGATCGTAGCGGTGCTGCCTTGTGCAGGGTCGCCCCGGGCCCGGAACGAAGGGTGCGCTAGGTACGAACGGCACGAACCGGGAGATACCGGTTGACAGGGCCTGAAGGACCTAGTAAAGTTGAACGAGTGCCCCGAGGGCGGGTCGCCAAGCAAGGCGGCAAGTCTTCGGTGTGTGGTTGTTCTTTGAGAACTCAACAGGGTGCTTGATAAGCCAGTGCCAATTAGTTATACCCGGCCAGGCGATCATTTTGGTGGTTGTTT
>NZ_JBFBAJ010000008.1:0-40740 GCF_040682215.1 Actinoplanes sp. NPDC051346
CTGAACGCCTTCTCGATCACCTTCGGCGACCGGTTCCCGGCCGCCGAAACCTACTAACCAAAGACGCCGGAAACACCGTTAGCGAGACAGTCCCCACCCGGACCAAGCCGCCGCGCTTAATGAAAGACGGAGGCTAGTGGCTGTGCCAGCGAGCGAGCCTGATCGGCGAGCGAGTATCGATATTCGCCATGTGCTGCTAAGCGGGGGAGAGGAGTGGTCCGAGCGAAGTCGGCGCCAACTCCGTCGATACAAGCGAGCCCGGCGGACACGTGCAGCAGCGGTCGTCACCCCAAGCTCTCCCCGAGAAGCTTGAGTGACTCTCCCTGTTTACATAAGTAGTTGATCGTCATATGGTGACGGCATGACATCGCGCATGCGCGAGCCGAGTTACTTCATCCTGGCGTCGTTGCAGGACGAACCGTTGCACGGCTACGCGATCATCACGCAGGCTGCCGACCTGTCCCAGGGACGGGTCCGCCTCGCCACCGGAACGCTCTACGCGGCGTTGGACCGTCTTGCCGGGGAAGGAATGATCGAGTCTGTCCGGGAGGAGATCGTCAACGGCCGGGCCCGGCGGTATTACGCTCTCACCCCGGCCGGCGACGCCGCCCTGCGGGCCGAGGCCGAGGCGCTCACCCAGGCGGCGCGGGTCGTGACCGACCGGGCCGTGCGCCGTGCCGCTCCGAGGCCCGCGGTGGGCCTGGCATGACCGAACTGGAGCAAGCGTACGGACGGCTGCTACGTCTCTACCCGGCCGAGTATCGACGCGCGCGTGGGGCCGAGATGCTGGAAGTTCTCTTGTCGTCCGCTGAGCCAGGCCAACGCCGGCCGCCGTGGCGGGAGCGGTGGGCGCTGGCCGTCGGCGCACTTCGGGTCCGGGCCGGCGCGGCCGCCCGCCGGACGACGTGGCAGTCCTGGCGGGCCGCCCTGCGAAACGCCACGGTAGTCCTGCTGCTGTGCGCTCTACCGCGCGCGGTGGAGGGCCAGTTCAACGTCGATAGTCACCTGCTCAGCGGCGCGTTGATCGCGCTCATGGCAGCCGCCATCATCCTGATTTTGCGCGACCGGTTCCTCCTCGCCACGACAACGGTGGTTGCCGCGTTGGTTCTCGACCTCGTCCCTAACCGGCCCTTCGAGACGATGTTCCACGCACCGTCACTGTTGACAGCCCTCGTGCTTCTGGTTCCGCTGATCGGCCGGGGGCCGGTCGTGGCGCCACGGTCACTACAGCCGTTGCTTGCCCTGATGCTGATCCCGACGATCAGCCTGGTCTTCTTCAATTCGTGGTTCACGTCGTCTCTGGCGTACGCGATTGCCTCGATCGTCGTCACGGCTCTTGTGCCGTTGATCGCGATGATGTGGTCGATTGTGGATGAGCGCCTCACCCTCGCCTACGGGCTGATCCAGTTGGGTCCTATTGTTCTCGAGCTGCTGCATTGGCGGCGCAGCGTCGACATGTGGTCCTCCATGGCGCCAGCCATGACGATCTTTACCTTGGCGGCGGTCGTCGCGGTACCCGGCCTCTGCTTGGGGCTGAGCGCCCAGTTGGCGCGGCGACGCGCCCGGATCTGACCGCTCGACGCCCGGCGACGGCAGTTCCGACGGGGGGCTGCCGTCGTCCGGGTGGAACGCGTCAGCGTGTCCTCAATCGGCGAGATTCAAAGGGAAGACCACGTCCTCAATGGGCGAGATTCAAAGGGAAGACCACGTCCTCAATGGGCGAGATTCAAAGGGAAGACCACGCGGAACCGTTCGAAGACGACCTCGCTGTCTTCGCTCCATGCCGTGCCGCGCGCCTCGCAACCGCGTTGCCAGAACTTGCGGTGTTCGGTCAGCCAGCTGGCCCGGCTGCGGTCGTCCTCGCCCTCGTCGTAGGCGAACTGTTCGTCAACGCTGTGGAAAGCCCCGATCCGCAATTCAACGGTACGCAAAATGATCCGCGGAATGCCGGCGCTGTCGCAGACGATCCAGTGCGAGCCGATCCGCGGCAGCGGCTCACCGTCCTCGACGTATGCGGAGAAGAGCGACGAGGTTGCCCGTTTCGTGCCCTGCACGACCAGGCGAAGGAGCTCGTCGGCGAGTTCCGCTGAGTCACCGAACCGTTCGACGGCGTAGTCCGGGCATGCCCGCGCTTCGTTCGGCCGGGCGGCCGCGTATTCCGCCCAGAACGACGCGGCGGCCGAGGCGTCGACGGCAGCCGGTGCGGTTCGGGGCTCGGTCATGAAGGCATCGTGTCAGTCGTGAAGCGTCCCCGCGAACACAATGCGGTTTCCGCCGGGGTCGGTCACCATGAGGATGCGCGAAGAGGCCGGCGCCGCTGCGAACGGAGAACGGAATTGAGTCCCGATGAGAACACCTACGTACGGGATCAGAATGCTCGGGTCGACCCTATGTTCACCCTTGGGACGATCACCGTCGCGGGCCTGCGGGACATCCTTGCCGACCTTCCCGACGATGCCGTCGTAGTCGTCGCGAGGGACGGGGCGGGTGACGACGACTGTTCACCACTGGCCGATGTGGAGGAGGGCTGGTACTTCCCGGCTGCCGGCGAGTCCGCCCCGCTCGGTCGTGACGTCGACGGCAACGTCCACGAGCCCGGCCCCCGCGACCTGTACGCCGTGCTGCTCCGCCCCCTGCGCTGACCGCTGGCTAACGTTCAGCTTGATCGGCTGTAGAGCTCTTCCAGCCGTAGTCCGGTTCCGGCACCAAGCAGGTTGCGGCCTCCCAGGCCACTCCGGCAGTGACCAAGGTCTGCCTGTCCACCGGCGGGGGGACGTCTATGTCCTCGGGGATGGAGGCGAAGTCGACCCATTGCACGTCGGCATCGTCGATCAGGATGTTGCCCGCGCCCACGTCGCCGTGGTTGACGCCGCCAAGGAGCGAGCCGACCGCCGGATGACCAATCGTAGTCCGCCTCGGCGAGCCAGGAAAACCTCGTTGCGGGCTCCTCCGGTCAGGCGCTCCACCACCTCGATGCCAGACCAGGCAGCGACAGACTCCCATCCCGACGCCACAACCCGATCATGTCACCGCGGCCGCTCGATGGAGTCCGTGCCCGCGCCGGCGAGCAGCGCGGGATAGTCCGGCAACGCGATGCTTTCGGTCCGTTCCCTGGCGACCCGCAGCGTCATGTCCATCGCCCACTTCTGGTTGAGCAGCGCATTACGTGCCCATGCCGTCCAGTTCCGGCGCGGAGCATGGAACTTTCCAGCGCCGTTCCCGCCCTTCTGGCACCGGCGGGCAAGGCCACCCAACAAGGCCTCGTACCGTGGATAAGCGACCGTATGATCGCCCCCGGCGACAGCGAGCTCACCGGCGAGCACATACGCGCCGAGCACCGCGGTTCCCGTGCCCATGCCTCCGAGCGTGGCGCCGGCAGCGGCGTCTCCCAGCAGCGTGACTCTTCCCCGGGACCAGGTCGTCGCATCGACCCGGCAGATCGCGTCGAAGTACAGATCGGTCGCGTCGGGCAGCGCCGCCAGCAGTCGCGGCACCTCCCAGCGGAGCCCGGCGAAGCGCTCGCGAAGGATCGTCCGCTGCTGGTCGAGATCGTGCCGGTCGTAATCCAGCGGCGGCGAGGCGAACATGACGAAGGCGAGCGCCCGGTGCGGGTCGCGGTGGTTGCCGCCGAGGCTCGCCATCAGGCCGGGCGCGTTGTGCAGCAACGTGTTCCGTCCGAGATCGAAGTCGCCGGGCACGCTCCAGGTGGCGAGGTAGTAGCCGAGGTGGCGCACGAAATCGGCCTCCGGCCCGAAGGTCAGCCGCCGGATCTGCGAGTGCACCCCGTCCGCCCCCACGACGAGATCGAATGTACGGGTGGCGCCGCTGGCGAAGGTGGCCCTGACGCCCTCGGCGGTGTTCTCGAGCGCGGTCACGCTGTCACCGAAGACGTACTCGGCGCGCTCGCGGCTGTGCTCGTACAGAAGTAGGGAGAGCTCGCCGCGCAAGACCTCGAGATCGCCGCCGGCGAAGTCGGGCGGCAACTCCATCAGCCGTCGGCCGTGCGCGTCGACGAAGCGCATCGCGGTTCCGCCGGTTTGCAAGGCTCGCAGGTCGTCCAGCAGCCCCATTCGCTCCAGCACCGTCAGGTGGCTTTCGCCGCGGAAGTCCACCGCGTTGCCTCCGTCGCGCAGGCTCGGCGCGATTTCGACCACGGTGGGCCGAAATCCATACCTGCCGAGCCAGTAGGCCAGCGTGGGACCCGCCACGCTCGCACCCGAAACGAGCACCGTCGTGTTCCGCATGTGCCTTCCTCCAAACTGTGTCTGCCGGACGCAATTAATATTTGTGTACGGTAGAAGCAGTTCTGGCCAAGCGCAACCCCCGGAGTACGCGATGTCGATGGAGCTGCTCTGGGGCGGCCGCTCACAGCCCAGCCGCGGACCCAGGCCGACCCTGGACCTGACCGGCCTCGCCGACGCGGGCATCGCCATCGCGGATGCCGAGGGCCTGGCGGCGGTCTCGATGCAGCGGGTGGCCGCCGCGCTCGGGGTCACCAAGATGGCGCTCTACCGCTACGTCCCCGGCAAGGCCGAACTCCTCGCCCTGATGCTGGAACGCGCGATCGGCGCACCGCCCGAGCCGGACCCGGGCGACTGGCGCGCCGGCCTGACCCAGTGGGCGCGGGCGCTGCTGGAGGCCTACCTGCGCCACCCCTGGGTGCTCGAGGTCACGGTCGGCCCGCGTCCGCTCGGCCCCGCGGAACTGACCTGGATGGAGACCGGCCTGCGCCTGCTCGAGGGCACCGGCCTTCGCGGCGCCGAACGATTCGACACCCTCGCCACGCTCGCCGCCCAGGCGCGCTCGGCCGCCGACCAACTGCGCGGCGGCGCGGACCCCGAGGGCCAGCTCGCCACCGTCATCGCCACCGTGGTGCGCGACCACGCGGAGCGGTTCCCGGCCGTGGTCGCGGCCGTCACCGAATCCGCCGACGACGATCGCGAGCAGGCGTTCGACTTCGGCCTGGAGCGCATCCTCGACGGTCTCCAGGCCCTGATGCACCGTCGGGACGCGTCAGCGCATCCCGGCTGCGAGCAGCCGGGATGCGCACACTACTGACGAGTCGGGTCAGGTGAGGATGCCTCCGAGGCTTGCCCACGGCGTCCAGATGTTGCTGCCCGCAGCCGCCTGCCGGCGCGTCCAGAGCGCATTGTCCGTGCCCCGGACGAAGACCTGCAGCCGGCCGTTGCTGTTGCGCGCACCGGCCACCTCATTGGTCAGTCCACCGCCGAGGCTGGTCCAGACGCCCCAGATGCCACCGCCGGTCTGGCGGCGGTACCACAGGGCGTTGTCGGTGCCGCGGACGAAGACCTGCAGCCGGCCGCTGGTGTTACGCAGGACCGTGGGGTTGCTGCTGAGGCCGCCGCCAAGGCTGGTCCAGGCGGTCCAGGTGCCGCTGCCCGCGAAGGCCTGCCGGCGGGTCCAGAGCGCGTTGTCGGTGCCGCGGACGAAGACCTGCATGCGGCTGGAAGCGTCGGGGGAGACCGCCGCGTCACTGGTGAGGACGCCGCTGAGGCTGGTCCAGGGGGTCCAGGCCCCGCTGCCGGCGAAGACCTGCCGGCGGGTCCACAGGCCGTTGTCGGTGCCGCGGACGAAGACCTGCAGCCGGCCGAGGACGTCCATCGCGGCGCTCGTCTCACCGTTGAGCACGCCGCTGAGGCTGCTCCAGGCGGTGAAGGTCGCGCTGCCGGCCGTCTGCTGGCGGCGCATCCACAGGGCCTGGTCGGTTCCCTCGACGAAGACCACCAGCCGGCCGAGAGCGTCACGGATCACGGTCGGGTCGCTGGTGAGCACGCCGCTCAGGCTGGTCCAGGGCGTGTACGAGGCGCTGCCGGCCACCACCTGACGCCGGTACCACAGGGCGTTGTCGGTGCCACGGGCGAAGACCTGGACCCGGCCGTTGGCGTTGACGGCGGACCGCGGCGCCCCGGCGAGGCCGCCGCTAAGACTGGTCCAGCCGGTCCAGGTGGCGCTGCCCGCGCTCGTCTGACGTTGTCGCCATAGGCCGTTGTCGGTGCCTCGGACGAAGGCTTCCAGACGGCCGTTGCTGTTGCGTGCCACCGAGATCGCCGCTGCGCCGGTGGGCGCCAGCATGGCCTGGGCGGTGGCGCCGGCTTCCGCCCGAGGTGCCGGTGCGGCGTTGGCCGGAGCGATGAACAGGGGAGAGCCGATTACCGCTGCGGCTGCCGCGACGAGGACTCTGCGGCACAGCGACGTGCGTGCTGTGGTCATGACGTTTCTCCTTGCAAATAGCGATGCCAGACACGGTCCGACCACCGGCGCGGCGGTAGTGCGCGCGAAAATTCCCGGCGGTCCGATGTGGGACGCTCGGGGCCGGTGAGTCGGCGCGGCGAGCGTCTGGAAGAGCGTCCGTCGCGGTGAGTTCACTCCACGTGCGGCGGGCTACCACGGAGCGTAGGCCGGTTGCCCGCGACGGTTTGCCGAATGCGAACCTCGCCGGTGCTAATCGGCCTTTCGTATGAGGTGCGTTGACCATTACGGCAGGTGCGGCGTGCCGTTCGGCCGGGGGTCAGGAAAGCTCGAGGTAGCGGGTCGTACCCCCGGCGCGGGCCTGGAGCACCTCGAACATCAGGGGCCACAACGCCGGCGCCAGCAGCGCCCGCGCCCGCTCCGCGTCGACGAACGCGTGGGCGGCGAGCTCGCCCGGGCTCAGCACGATCGCGTCCCGCTGCGACGCCGCCAGCGTGCCACCGTCGAAGACGAAGAAGAGCTTCCCCGGCGTCCACGCCACCACGAGCAGCGCGCCGATCGGCGGGTCCAGCCCCAGCTCCTCGCGTACCTCTCGAACGCAGGCCTGCCGGGGGGTCTCGCCGGCGTCGACCGCGCCACCCGGCAGATTCCAGAATTCTTTGTACGTCGGGTCCACCAGCAGGATCCGGCCGTCGTCATCGACGAAGACCGCGCCGGAGGAAACGCGCGGACGTTCGGGTGTGGGCTCAGGCACGGTCCAATTCCCGGGCCGGGGTCAGACCGGCGAACGAGCGGCTCACGGCCACCAGCCACTCGAGCTCGTGCCCGTGGGGAGCGGGCCCGTGACTACCGGCCGGGGCCGTCGCGGGATGGCCCTCGCGCCGTCTGCGCAACGCGTCCAGGATCGCCTCGGCCTCCTCTTGCGCGGACGACGGTTCGCCGGTGCGATACGGCCGCAACGCCAGCTGCCCGTCCCAGATCTCGACCATACGCCGGTAGAGCCGATAGTCGACGCCGCCCAGGGTGGACTCGCCGTCGGCCGGCGAGTGCAGGGCGATCTCCGGAAACGCCCGGTGCAGCGCCGACCACAGCGGTTCGAGCGCCCGGTAGGCGGCGAGCTGATCGATTCCCGTACGCGGTCCCCAGCTCGGCATGGTCAACCCGGTGAAAAAGACGATCTGGCCGGCGGTGGCGAACGGCATCGCGATGTCGACCAACGGATCGACGCGAATGTCGACGGCGAGCAGCAGGAGAAAGCCGCCGCGGCAGGCGCAATAGCCAAAACTCAGCACGGCACCGAGCGCCGTGATCCGCAGCCCGCGGTGCAGCCAGGGCAACTGCCGGGTCAAGGCCGCGAAACGCCAGGCACGGTACGCGATCGCGACGAGCGCCACGCTCAGCGCGCTCAGAAAGATCGTCAGGTACGCCAGCATCGCCGTCGCGCCCGCATGGGTCTTCCAGAAGTGAATGGTGTATCTCTCATGGATGGGCGCCACGAGAATGAGCGCTGACATCGCCGCGACGACAGTGAGCCCGAGCACCAGATAGACACGGGCGCGCCGCCGGGCCCGCTGTGCGGGATACCGCCAGTAGCCGAGCATCTGCAGAACCAGCATGCTGAAGAGCACCATGCTCGAATGAATGAACAACTTCGTCAGATTGGGTACGCCCACAGCGGAGTCGATCGGCTGGTAGACGAATCCGACCGTCAGGGTGAACGCCAACGCGGAGAATCCGAACGCCGCCGTGATCGTGCGCAACCCCGGATTTCTCCAGTCCTGCCGCAGGTGATTCATCTTGTAGGCGAAGGCGATCCAGCCGGCCAGTGCGCCGATCCCATAGAGCAGGTCATGCATCGGTGCCGTGTCCTCGTCTCTGCGGCGGCAGGAGCGCCTGCGCCAATCGGTCGGTGAGCCCGGTGCCATCCGGCTCAGTCGTCCCGCCCCGGGACTCGGCCGGGGCCCGGCTGGCCCGACTCAGCAACAGCGAAGCCATGACCTCCGCCTCCTGCTCCTGGTCATCGGAGTAGTGGCCGCGTTGCAGCAGGTCGCGGACCAGGGCGGGATCCAGGTCGGGAAAGAGCCGGCGCGTGTCGAAGGGCCGCGTACCGTCCAGAATGGAATGACCGCAGATCAGATGAGCCAGCTCATGCGCGATGATGTGCTCCTGATGCCGGGAATTCGTCCCGGCCTCGTAAGCGATCACGTCGGCGTCGGGCAACGACAGCCAGACCCCGCACGGTTGCGCGTCCTGAGCCGGCATCGCCATCAGATAGATCGGCCGGTTGCGCCGCTGTCCCAGATGCTCACAGAGCGCCGCCATACTCGGTGCGGCGGGAAGCGCGAGCGCGATCAGCCGGCGTCGACACCGTCGCCGGAGCGCCCTGAACTCCCAGAAGGCCTTCAGGCGCCAAGGCGGGAGGACCATCCGACCGAGCCTCATCCCCAGGGTCTCGCGCGCTGTCGAGTGTGCGGGTTTTCAGGGGTGTAGCCGTTTGGGGATGTAGCCGGCTCCCACGGGGGAAGGAGTCGGCTACATCGATACGGAACTATACGACGTGTGCGCCGCGAAGGCCAGCACCGGAGGTGCCGAATGCGCGCCCAGCATTAGGCGTTGCGCGCTTGGTCGGAAGATGCGCTTTCGATATTGGGTGCCGCGGGTCCGGTGCCGGGGGTAGTGCATGCTCGATATTGGGCACTGCGCTGCGTGTTCGGCGTTGGGGTGGTGCGCGCCCGGCATGCGCGCTGGGCGCCGCCGTTGGGCGTTCCACGGCCGCTGCCGGCTCGGCGCCTGGCGTGGGTAGTGCGCCTTCGCCGTCGGCGTTGCCGGTCGCCGGTCGCCGGTCGCCGTCGCCTGCTGCCTGTCGGCCGTCGCCCGTTGTCCGTTGCCTGCTGCCGGTCGCCCGCCCGTCGCCCCCCCGTTGCCCGTTGCGCGGGCCGGCTCGGGCGTTCTGCGGCTGGCCTCGGGTGTTGCGCGGCTGGATTCGGGCGTTGCGCGGTCGGCGGTGGGCGATAGGCGATGTGCGGCCGGTGTTGGGTGGTGTCCGGCCGGCATCGGGCACCCCCGTGCTGCCGATGCCGACCGGCTCCCGTCCATCTCAGTTGACGGACAGCCTCCACGATAGTCAGCGACTGATGCCTGTCAATGTGATGGTACGGTGACCAGCATGGCACCCGTCCACAACAGCGAACGCGGGCGACAGCCGTGACCGGGCCAGGGGACGGATCGCTGGCGCGGCGCATCGACCACCTTTTCAAGGCGGTGCAGCCGAAAGGACGCGAGTACAGCTACGAGGAGGTCGCCCGAGGCTGCGAGGCACTCACCGTCGGCACGTTCTCCAAGACGTACGTCTGGCAGCTGAGAACCGGCCAGCGCGACAACCCCACCAAGCGCCACCTCGAAGCCCTGGCCGCGTTCTTCGGCGTGCCGGTGTCGTACTTCTTCGACGACCAGGTCGTCGACGACGTCAACTCGCAGCTGGCCCTCGCCGCCGCCCTGCGAGACGCTGACGTCCGCGACATCGCATTGCGAGCGCTCTACATGGACGATGCGACACGTCGTTCGCTGGCCCGGATCGTCAACGAGATCAGCACGATGCAACGCGGGACCAAGAGCGCCGAGAGTTGATCCCATGCCCGTCACTTTTGAAATCGAAAGTTCACGATGGATCTGTGTCGCGCCCCTTTAATCGTTCTTGAAAGGCTCGGCATACTGAAAATGCGCCGTCACCAAACCCTTCCAAAGGGGTGATCTCCGACGTCCACGGCGAACTCCTCGAACAAAGCCTCTCCGGCGCCGTATCGGTGACGCCTCCGCCGGCGGGGGCGGGGGGGGCGAAACGGAACGCGATCGTCGCGAGGCCTGTCGCGGCGATCCGCGGGACGGGCGGTCCGGCGGCCCCGGCGTGGGCGGGCGGCCGGACCGCGGCCGGCTGGGCTTTGGTCGGGCGTCGATGGCCGGATTTGGTCGGGTGGCTGGGCTTCGAGCGGTGGCTGGGCTCGAGCGGGTCGCCAGGCATTGGCAGGGTGGCTGAGCTTGGTTGGCCGGATTTCGGTCAGGAGGCTGATCGTGAGCGAACGGTTCGCTTGATGGAGCGGTGGGATCGGGTGAGCCGAGCGGGGATGGGCAACGGTTGATCCTTGGGCGGAGCGGCAAGTCCGCCGTCCTCGGTCTTCCGGCAATGACCCCGGGTCGGGATGCGGAGCGGCACATCCGCATTCCGGCCCGGTTATCCGTGCCCGGCCGCGTTCCGCCCGTTGCCTGATGCGTGCGGCGGCGCCGCTCCTGCGTGCCGGGCCGCTTCACGGCCATTGTCTGTCGCGTGCCGCGCCCGCCCTGCGTGCGCGGCCGCTTTACGCCCGTTGTCTGTCGCGTGCCGCGCCCGCCCTGCGTGCCCGTGTTCTGCGGTGGCGTGGGTTCGTGGGCGGTCGGCGTGCCGGTGGCCGGCAGCGGGCGTCCGGGGACGTCGCTGCCGGCCACTGTGCGCCGACCAGGGCCGGATTACCAGAGGATTCCGGGCTGGGGGATTTCGGCGCCGACAGCGAAGAAGTTGTGCCACTTCCAACCCGTACCCCAGAAGGTGTTTCCGGTTGAACGCGCCACGTAGACGTCGGCGGCGGGGCCGCGGGTGAAGGTGGCGATGTCGACCCGGCCGTCGCCGGTGAAGTCGCCTGTGCCGGGGATCTCCGCGCCGACGGCGAAGTAGTTGTGCCACTTCCATCCGGTGCCGAGGAAGGAGGATCCGTTGGACGTGGCGACGTAGACGTCGGCTGCCGCGCCGCGGGTGAACGTCACGATGTCGTCGCGGCCGTCATTGTTGAAGTCTCCGACCGACGGGAGTTCGGTGCCGACGGCGAAGTAGTTGTGCCACTTCCATCCGGTGCCGAGGAAGGAAGATCCATTGGAGAGGGCGACGTAGACGTCGGCTGCGGCGCCGCGGGTGAAGGTGGCGATGTCGTCTTTTCCGTCGCCGTTGAAGTCGCCGACTGCCGGAATCTCACTGCCCACCGCGAAGAAGTTGTGCCACTTCCATCCGGTGCCGATGAAGGAGGACCCGTTGGAGAGGGCGACGTAGACGTCGGCTGCGGCGCCGCGGGTGAAGGTGGCGATGTCGTCTTTTCCGTCGCCGTTGAAGTCGCCGACCGCGGGTGTCTCGGTGCCGACGGCGAAGAAGTTGTGCCATTTGACGCCGGTGCCGACGAAGGAAGATCCGTTGGACAGGGCGACGTAGACGTCGGCGGCGGCACCCTTGGTGAACGTGGCGATGTCGTCCTTTCCGTCACCGTTGAAGTCGCCCACCAGCGGTGTCTCCGTGCCGACAGCGAAGTAGTCGTGCCACTTCCATCCGGTGCCGAGGAAGGAAGATCCGTTCGACAACGCGACGTAGACGTCGGCGGCCGCGCCGCGGGTGAAGGTGACGATGTCGTCCTTTCCGTCACCGTTGAAGTCGCCGGCGACACCGCTGAACCCGCCTCCGGCGGGCGGTGCCGCGAGGGCGGAGGTGGCGGGTACCTGAACGATCAGAGTGACGGCGGCGATCGCCGGAAGGATCGCAAGACGCGTAGCCGAAAACATGGTTCTCCCCGTTCTGCCGAGCTGTGGTCTGAGGATTGAGGCTGACGACGTGCGCGCGGTTGTCGAGGAAGAAACTATCGCTGACCTGGGCCAATAGGGTGTTTCAGTCTGGTAGCTGTCTAGACCCCATCAAAGCCGCATCCCACACGAACCAGGCGTACGCTGGTTCGCCGTCGCGAAGCAGGTGAACCTCCCGGCGCCCCGGGCCGTGTGAGGACCACGGCGACCGAAATCGGCACGCAGGCATAAAGATCGATCGATATGCTGTGGTGTTGCGGCGACGGGGAGGACGGAATGCCGGACGGTATTCACCTAGACACCGAGCAGGTGGGCGAGTTCGCCCGAGGAATGCGCACGGAAGCGGACAAGGGCTTCGCCTCCGCCGCCGAAAGAGGCGCCGACCTCCACCGCCACGGCGTGATCTTCGGCGCCGAGCTACCCGGCGAAACGATCCTCGACGCCAAGCGGCGATATGCCCGAGCCCTGGAGAACACCGAGGCGAACCTGCGCGCCTACCACCAGATGGCGATCATCTTCGCCGACGTGGCGGACCGCATCGCCCGCGACTTCGCCAACGTGGACATGTCGTCGGCCGCCACCCAACGCCAGATCGACGCCCTCCTCAGCGGGGCGATCGCGCAGGCGAGCAAGGTCCAGAAAGGAGGGCACGGGTGATGGCGGGAGCGAACTGGGAGGCCTACAACCTGCCATCGATCTGGACGATGCTCCAGAAGGAGAACGCGTGCCGAGGCGCCGACCGCGTCCTGTCCTGGGACGGGCTGGCCCACGACGTCCGCACCCAACACCGCCGCCTGGAAGAAGCAACGCAAGCCCTGGCAGCGGTCTGGCCGCCGGAGAAGAACGCCTCCGCCAGGATCTTCCTGAAGTACATGGGCCAACTCGCGACCTCGATGCAGGAAACCCTCAGACGTGCGGAGGACACCCGCGCCGGTCTCAACGGCATCCTGGAAGCGTTGTCCGAGGCCCAAGCGGCGGTTCGCCCCTGGGTCGAAGTACGTCAGATCGCCAGCGACGACTTCATCCCGAGGTGGGCCGACCACGCCGAGGATGATTACGACGAGAAGGCCCGCCAGGCGATGCGCAACGCCGAGGCGGCGATCGCCGACCACAGCACGCAGATACGATCCCCTGCGCTCTTCGATCCGAGCCGGATGGTCGGTGACAAGCATGAAGATCTTGCTGTCGGCGGCGGGGCAACGCGCGGAACGAGCGCGGGCTCGTCGGTTGCGAGCTCAGGCACAGTCGATCTCGGCGGCTTCGGGGCCACGCCCGTGCCTGTGCAGGTTCCGCACAATCCGCCGCCGATACCGGGTGCGAACACGGGTTCCGGAGTGGACGGATCAGGCCCAGGAACATCTGTGTCGCAGACAGCAGGGCCGGCCCTCGCGGGTGTTCTGCCCGTGGCGCCGGCACCGGTCGTTACCCCTGGTGTCGGTGTGTCGCCGCCTCCAACGGCCGGAGTCGGCGCCGTGATCGGGGGGACCGGTCTGTTCGGCCTGGCGCCCGCAGTCGGCACGGGTGGCGGAACGATCCCGGTCGGCGGCCCGCTTACTCCGATCGTCGGCCGAGGCGCCTCGGGAGGCCGTCAAGCAGTATCCGTGCCAAGCGCGCTGCCCTCCGGCACGGTCATCGGGGCCAACAGCGCGGGAGCCAGGACCGGTCAAGCTGGGCGGAGCTCCGCCTCCGGTAGAAGCCATGTCGCTCAGACGATGCCTGCCAATCGTCATCGCAGGGACGAGAATGACAACGTCTCGATCGAAGGCAAGGCAGCACAGGTATGGGACGTGCTCCACGGCGTAGAGCCCGTCATCGAACCGGATGTCCGTCCGGTTCGTCACGACCCGGGTCCCGGCGTGATCGGGTTGGATCGATGAGGCTTCCGGCCCGTGTGGGGCATGTCGTCGCTGTCGTCGCGTCGCTGTCATTGGTGGGATGGACGGCCGCTCCAGCCGCTGCGGATTCTGTCCGGGAGCGGCAATGGCACCTGTCTGCGCTGAAGATCAGTGAGGCTCACCAGGCGACGCGGGGCGCGGGAATCACGGTTGCCCTGATCGACAGCGGGGTGGATACCCAGCATCGGGATCTGACTGGCGCGATATTGCCGGGCAAAGACTTCGAGAGCTCCGATGGAGACGGACGTGAGGATCTTATCGGCCATGGAACGAACCTGGCCGGGATCATTGCCGGTAGGGGGCACGGGGAGGGCAGCGGGGTCCTCGGCGTCGCGCCGGCAGCGAAGATCATTCCGATTCGCGTGGCATTCGATTCCTTCGTGAGCGGCACGCAAGTGGTCGACGCCATCGAATTCGCCGCTGACCACGGCGCTCAAGTGATCAACATGTCTTTCAGCAAGAGTGACGATCCGGTGATCCGGGAAGCGATCCGCGCGGCGCAGGCCAAGGACATCGTCGTCATCGCCGGTGCCGGAAACCGTGATGACGGTGGTGACCACTATCCCGGTAGATACCCGGAGGTGTTGAGTGTCGGCGCGGTTGATCGCTCGGGAAAGATCGGCGACTTCTCGGTCACAGGTCCGCACGTCGATCTCGTTGCTCCGGGCGTCGACATCTGCACGACGGGCATCAACGATTCCGGTTACGTTGTGGCAGACGGCACGAGCCACGCAACGGCCGTGGTCAGTGGGGCTGCTGCGTTGGTGCGGGCGGAGTATCCCGAGCTCAGTGCGGCCGAGGTGGTTCATCGGTTGACCGCGACCGCTGTGGACTCGGGGGCGCGCGGGCGGGACGACGTCTACGGGTACGGGCGGCTCGATCTGGTCAAGGCTCTGACCGCCGATGTTCCCGCCCTGCCCAAGACCGTCGCCACCTCGGCGGTGCCGGAGCGGGTGCCCGGGGCAGGGGCGGAGTCGAAGCGGGTCAGTCCGATCGTGCTGGCGAGCGGCCTCGCTGCCGTCGTGCTGCTGCTCGGGGGCGTGGTCGTGGTGCTCATGATCCGGCGGCGTTAGGGGGCCGGTGGGGAATACCCGTGGCGGACATCAGGTGGATTTTCGGTACGAGCGGGTACGGAGTCGATCACCTAGTTCGCACCGAAGGGAGACGCGCATGAGTGTCGCGGCAGATCCGGCGACCATTGACCAGTGCCTGCGCGCCGGGGCCGGCTTCTCGCAGGGCGATCGGAATTGGATCGCCGAGCAGTTTGCCACGTTGGACGCCCGGTTGGCGGCCTTCCCCGCCGGGACCACCGAGTTGGAGGTTTCGGTCAAGGATCGGGAGGCGCGCGGGCAGAAGGTCACCCTGGAGTGCTGGATCGCGGGTCGTCAGAAGATCGTGACGACGTCCGGCGAGGAGGATCTGCACGCCGCCCTCAACGACGTTCGCGATGATCTGCGTCGGCGGCTCGATGATTCCAAGACGAAGCAGGAGCCGCGGCATAACCGTCATCTGCGTACGGGGCTCAGCGATCTACCGCAGGACGCGGAACCAGTGGTCTGACGAGTGGGGCACCTCCGCGGAGCGGACGCGTTCCAGCTTCACGGGGGTGCCGTCGTCGTAGAGGCGGGCGCTGTCGGCAGGTCGGTGGCGAAGGTCACCCCGGGCCAGGGTACGGACGGACGGTGGTGGGTCAGCACCACCTGCGACCCGATCAGGCCCCGCCGAAGGCTTGCCCCCGCGCGGGAGTGTCGCGGTACGGGTCGTCGCCGCGGAAGGTGCGGCCGCCGGCGAGGATGGCTCCGACGTCGGCCACGAGGTCGTCGACGAGCGGGTCGGGTCCGAGGTGCGGCGTCATCCACGACATGTCGCCGTCCGGCCCGGTGATGTAGCCGTCCAGGGACATGGTGGCCGAGTAGAGCGGCTTCGCCATGGGGCTATCCCAGCACGTGCGTACCCTTTCGCCGTGAGCAGTGCCGAAAGCAAGACCGGGAGCGGTAACGACCTGCGGATTCTCGTGTGCGGTGCGGGAAGCGCGGTCGCGGTGGGAGAGGTCGCCGAGGAGGCGATCGCGCGGGGGTGGACAGTCGATATCACCGCGACGGCCAGCGCGCTGGACATCGCCGACGTGGAGGCGCTCGCGCGGATCAGTGGCCGGCCGGTGCGGACGACCTACGGGTACACGCCCGACGGCACGCGGGTGTCGCCGGTGGCGGATGCCCTGCTCGTGGTGCCGGCGACCTTCAACACCATCAACAAGCTGGCCCTCGGCATCGCCGACACGTACCCGTTGAGTTCGGTGGCCGAGGTCATCGGGCGGGGCGTGCCGACCGTGGTGGTGCCCGCCGTGAACTCGGCGCTCGCGTCGCGGGCGCCGTACCGGCGGGCGGTGCGGTCGCTGCGGGCGGAGGGCGTGTGGTTCGCCGCCGATGGGTTCGAGGGGCTGGATCTGCTGGAAAGCGTGCGGCGGTGCCCGAGCGACAGGTGAGCGAAATGAAGTTCGTCGATTCTTCCTCACATCAAAAGAATCCGTGCTCGGGTACGCCGTGACCCGTGGTGCCCGGGTGGAAACCGTCCGCACAGTGGGGCATGAGCCTGATCCTCGCCCCCGGAACCGCCTGGAACGACGTTCTCGCCCGGGTCACGGCCGCCGCTCCCGAGGCGTTCGTGGCCGGCCGGCTGCGCAATCTCTACGCCGGCGGCTGGCGGGACAGCGGGACGCCGGCTGAGCTGCGTACCCCCGTCGACGGGTCGGTGATCGCCCAGGTCTGCCGGGTCGATGCCGGCACCGCGGCCGGCGCGGTGAGCGCCGCCATGCGGGCGCACCACGACTGGGCCGTCGTCCCGCTCGCGGAGCGGCGGGCCCGGGTCCGCGCCGCCGTGGAGGCACTCGCCGTGCACCGGGACCTGCTCGCCCTCACCCTGATGTGGGAGATCGGCAAGCCGTGGCGGCTGGCCCGCGCCGACGTCGACCGCGCCCTCGACGGCGTGCGCTGGTACGCGGAGCAGATCGACCGGCAGGTCGCCGGCCGGGAGCCGCTGCCCGGCCCGGTCAGCAACATAGCCTCGTGGAACTATCCGATGAGCGTGCTGGTCCACGCCGAGCTCGTGCAGCTGCTCGCGGGCAACGCGGTCATCGCCAAGACGCCGTCGCAGGGTGGTGCGGTCTGCCTCACCCTCGCGCACGCGCTCATGGCCCGGGCCGGGCTGCCCGTGACGCTGCTGTCCGGCAGCGGCGAGGAGTTGTCCGAGGTGCTGGTGCGCGATCCGGCGATCGGGGCGGTGGCCTTCGTCGGCGGCCGGTCGAACGGCGGCAAGGTCGCCGCCGCGCTGCTCGACTCCGACAAGCGGCACTTCATCGAGCAGGAGGGGCTCAACGCGTGGGGCGTCTGGGAGTTCTCCCAGTGGGAGCTGCTCGCCGGGCACCTGCGCAAGGGTTTCGAGTACGGCAAGCAGCGCTGCACCGCGTACCCGCGCTTCGTCGTGCAGCGGGAGCTGGTCGACGCCTTCCTGGATGTCTACCTGCCCGTCGTCAAGTCGGTGCGGTTCGGGCACCCGCTCGCCGTGGAGCGGCCCGGCGACCCGCTGCCGGAGCTCGACTTCGGCCCGCTGATCAGCGCCGCGAAGGCCGCTGAGCTGCGTCGCAAGGTCGACGAGGCGATCCGTGGCGGTGCTGTGCCGCTGCACCGGGGCAGGCCCGAGGCCGGCCGGTTCCTCGACGGGCAGGACATCGAGGCGTACGTGGGCCCCACCGCGCTGCTGGCCCCGCCGGGGCGTTCGCGGCTGATGCACGCCGAGCCGTTCGGGCCGGTGGACACGATCATCGTGGTGGACACCGTGGAGGAGCTGCTGTCGGCGATGAACGCCAGCAACGGCGCGCTGGTGGCCAGCCTGGCGGTCGACGACGAGGAGCTGGCGGCCAAGCTGGCGCAGGACGTGCAGGCGTACAAGGTGGGGATCAACAAGCCTCGCTCGCGCGGTGACCGGGAGGAGACCTTCGGCGGTCGTGGCGCCTCCTGGAAGGGCGCCTTCGTCGGCGGCGACCTGCTCGTGCACGCTGTCACGGTCGGTGCGCCCGAGGAGCGGCTCTACGGCAACTTCCCCGACTACACGAGCTTCCCGCCGACGCCGTAACCTCGGACGGCGTGCCGAGGACCTTGAGGATCACCACCCGTAACGCCACCTTCCAGCAATGGCAGGCACTGCTGACCAACCGCGCCAAGCGGCAGCGGGCCGGGGAATTCCTGGTGCAGGGCGTACGCCCGATCTCGCTGGCCGTGGAGCGCGGCCATCAGATCCGGGCACTGCTCTCCGCCGAGGAACCCGGCCTGTCCCGGTGGGCGCGGGACGTGATCGAGAAAACGGCGGCGCCGCGGGCGCTGCTCTCCGCCGAGCTCATGCGGGAACTGGGCGGCAAGGACGACGAGACGCCCGAGCTGCTGGCCGCCGTGGGGCTGCCCGCCGACGACCTGGCGCGGATCCCGGTGGGCCCGGACCTGCTGGTGGTGGCCTTCGACCGGCCCACGACCCCGGGCAACATCGGCACGCTGGTGCGTTCGGCGGACGCGTTCGGGGCGGCCGGCGTGATCGTCACCGGGCACGCCGCCGATCCGTACGACCCGCGGGCGGTGCGTGCGTCCACCGGATCGCTGTTCGCCCTGCCCGTGGTGCGGGTGCCGAGCCACCGGGAGGTGCTCGACTGGGTGCGGACGCTCGGCGTGGGAGCGCAGGTCGTCGGCACCGACGAGGGCGGGTCGGTCGACATCGCCGAGCACGACCTCACCGGGCCGACCGTGCTGGCGGTCGGCAACGAGACCCACGGCCTCAGCGCGGCCTGGCGCGAGGGATGCCACCGGATGGTCCGGATTCCGATGGTCGGGGCGGCGAGCTCGCTCAACGCGGCGTCGGCCGGCACCGTCGCGCTCTACGAGGCGGCCCGACAGCGACGCGGATGACACTTTCTCAGGACCGGGCCGAAACGGTCGAAGAGGCGGGTGAAACCTAAAACCCACCGGAGAGCAACCCGTGCGTATCTCAGACGTCAGCGTCGGCAAGCGGCTCGGCGCGTCCTTCCTCGTGCTCGCCAGTCTGATCGTCGTCGCCGCCGGTGCGGGCTGGTGGGGCATGCGGCAACAGAGCGCGGCCCAGCACCGGGTGGCGGAATTGGAACGGGTCCGGAGCAAAATTCAGGACGTCGAGTACTACGCCGCCGACGCCTCCGGGTGGCAGTCCCTCTGGGTGAACGACGTCGCCGCCTTCGGGTTCGAATACCTCGCCGGGGAGGACGAGTTCAACCGCCAGGGGCTGCTGGACACCAAGGACTCGGTGTACAAGCTCTTGGAGAGCATCGACGAAGAGGTCCTCACCGACGCGGAGAAGGCCACGTTCGCCAAGCTCAAGCCGGCCTGGGACGACTTCTTCGCCTGGGACGACAAGCTCTTGTCGTGGCTCGAGGCGGATGACAGCAAGGCCACCCTGCAGAAGGTCATGGGCAGCATCAACGACGGCGAGGCGTCCGACTCGTGGGGTCTCGTGCTCGACACCACCAGTGAGCTCTACAAATCGGTCGTGGACCGCGTCGACAAGGTGACCGCCGAGTCGAAGGCCGTCCAGGCCCGGAGTGTGCAGGTGCTCGGCGTCACGCTGCTGGTCGCCCTGATCCTGGCGATCCTGCTGGCCGTCTGGGCGACCCGTTCGGTGGTGGGTCCGTTATCGGTCGTCGTCGCCGCGCTCGGCCGGCTGGCCGGGCGGGATCTCACGGTCCGCACCGATCTGAAGCGCGACGACGAACTCGGCCGCCTCGGCAAGGCGTTGAACACGACCGCGGAGTCGCTCCGGGAGACCGTCTCGGCGATCGCCGGGCACGCGGGGACGATCTCCACCGCGTCCGTCGACCTGTCCGAGATCTCCGGCCGGGTTACCGAGTCCAGCAACCACGTCGACAAGCAGGCGTCCGCGGTCGCCGAGGCCGCCGGGGACGTCTCCGGCAACGTGCGCACGCTCGAGGCGGGCAGTCGCGAGATGGGCTCGGCCATCGACGAGATCAGCCGCAACGCCGGCGAGGCGGCGCGGGTCGCGGCCGAGGCCGTCACCGTGGTCAACCGGACCAACGTCAGCGTCGGCAAGCTGGGGGAGTCCTCCGCCGAGATCAGCGCGGCGGTACGGATGATCACGTCGATCGCCGAGCAGACCAACCTACTCGCGCTCAACGCCACGATCGAGGCCGCCCGGGCCGGCGAGATGGGCAAGGGCTTCGCGGTGGTGGCCGGCGAGGTCAAGGACCTGGCCCAGGAGACGGCGAAGGCCACGGAGGACATCGCCCGCCTGGTGCAGACGATCCAGTCCGACACCGGCGACGCGACCACCGCGATCGCCGAGATCGGCAACGTGGTGAGCCGGATCAGCGACTTCCAGACGCTGATCGCCGCGGCGGTGGAGGAGCAGACCGCGACCACCGGCGAGATGGGCCGCAACGTGGCCGAGGCGGCGCAGAGCAGCCGGGACATCGCGCAGAACATCGCCGGGGTGTCGGCCGCCGTCGGCGAGACCACGACGGTGGTGCGGCAGGCTCAGGCCTCGGCCGAGGACCTGGCCCGCACGAGCAGTGAGCTGGAGCGGCTGGTCGCCGGATTCACCGTCTGACGCTCAGGAGGGCCGGCCCTCCTCCTTCATCACGCCGAGCAGGGGTGGGTTCGTGCCCGCCGGGTCCCAGGTGGGTTCGGTGGCGCGGGCCCACTCGAGCCGGCCGAAGCCGGGCCAGATGCGCTGGGTCAGCGCCCGGGTCGCGTGCGCCCGGCCGGCGGCGCGGCGGCGGCGTTCGGCGAGGACCGCGCTGAGGAACGCCCACGGCGGCACGCCGGGCGGGACCGGCTGGGCGATCTTCTCGCTCACCTCGGCGGCGAGGGAGTGCGCGAACCGGCCGTTCATCGGCTGCCGGATGTCGGCGGCCCGGGCCAGGTAATGCCGCACGGCCAGGGCGAGGTCGTCGTCGAGGTTGGTCAGGTCGAGCCCGGCGGCCCAGGCGGCGAGCGGCGGCGGCATCGCCGGCACCCAGCCCCACGGCGCCGGGGAGCGCTCGTGGATCACGTACGTGCCGGCGGCGAGGTCGCCCAGGCGCCGGCCCTGTGGCGAGAACAACATCGTGGTCAGCGCCACGGCCCAGGTCAGCGGCGGGAAGAGCAGGCCGGGCCACTCCACGGAGACGCCGACGAGGCTGCGCACGAGGGCGTGGCGTACCCGGATCGGGCCGCCGTCCTCGCGGACGACGCGCAGTCCCATAGCCCGTTTGCCCAGGCTGCGGCCGTTGGTGAGGGTCTCCACCACCGTGGGATAGACGATGAACACCACGATCACGATGACGGTGAAGATCGCCTCCGTCAGGGCGTCGTCGGCGCCGCCGAACGCGAGGACGGTCCCGGCGAGGATGGCCAGGACGATCACCAGCAACCCCTGCGCGACCATGTCGAGCAGCAGCGCCAGCCCGCGGGAGCCGATCCGGGCGTGCCGGACGTCGACCTCGACGGCCTCGCCGTTGACGAGCTGCTCACCATGCGCGCCACTCGCCGCCACCGCTACCGTCATGCGGTTAGTTAACCTGATCGCCGCCCGCTACGCTGCGCCGGTGGACCTGGACGCCTATGTCGCCGAGCGCCGCGGAGAGTGGAACCGGCTCGATGCCCTGACCCGGCGCCGCGGTCTGTCCGCCGCCGAGGCCGATGAGCTGGTGCTGCTCTACCAGCGAGCGGCCACCCACCTGTCCGTGGTGCGCAGCCACTCGCCGGACCCGATCCTGCTGGCCTCGCTGTCCCAGCTCGTGATCGCCGGCCGTTCGGCGGTCACCGGCGGCCGCCGCTTCTCCTGGCGCCCGGTGGGCCGCTTCTTCACCACGACGCTACCGCTGGAGCTCTACCGGGCGCGGCGCTGGTGGCTGGCGGTGACGGCGCTCAACCTGCTGGTCGGCGGGGCGCTGATGGCGTACTTCGCGGCCCACCCGGAGATCGTGGAGACCTTCGTGCCCGCCGCGACCGCCGAGCGGTTGGTCAACGAGGACTTCGTGTCCTACTACAGCGAGTTCCAGGCTCAGAACTTCGCCGCGAACGTGTGGACGCACAACGCCATGATCGCCGGTCAGTGCCTCGCCTCCGGCGTACTGATCCTGCCGGTGCTGTGGGTCCTCGCCTACAACCTGTTCAACATCGGCCTGGTCGGTGGCCTGATGATCGGCGCCGGTCACGGCGAGACGTTCTTCGTCTACATCCTGCCGCACGGCTTCCTGGAGCTGACCGCCATCTTCGTCGCGGCCGGGGTTGGCCTGCGCATCGGCTGGGCCTGGATCTCCCCGGGCCCGCACCGCACCCGCGGCCGGGCGCTCGCCGAACGGGCCCGCGCCGGCATGCTCGTGGCGCTCGGGCTGGTGGCGATGCTGCTGGTCTCGGGCATTCTCGAGGCGTACGTGACACCGTCGGGTTGGCCGGACGCGATCCGGATCGGCATCGGGTTCGTGGTCTGGCTCGCCTTCCTGGGCTACGCCCTGGTGCTCGGCGGCGCCGCGGACCGGCGGGGAGAGAGCTCGGAGCCGGATCACCTGCCCGCCGAGCTGCCCACCGCCTGACGCGGTCAGAGCCGGCCGGCCGCCTTCAGCATGAGGTAGACATCGGAGACCTTGGAGGCGAACGTCTCCCGGGGCTCGTCGACCACGATCACGCCCTGCTGCTCCAGCAGCGCCCGGACCCGGGTGCGTTCCGCCAGCGCCAGCTCGGCGGCCGCGGCCAGATGGACGTCCTCCGCGGTCGCTTCGGCCGGTAGGTGGGCCAGGCGGGCCGTCTCCGGGTCGCGCACGCTGGCCAGCACCAGCCGGTGCCGGGTCGTCAGGCGCGGCAGCAGCGGCAGCAGGCCCTCCACGATCGGGGCCGCGTCCAGCGCCGAGAAGATCACCACGAGGGCGCGCTTGTGGTCGCGGCGCAGCAGCTCGCCGGCGGCCAGGCCGAAGTCGGTCTCCACCAGGGCCGGCTCCAGCGCGGCCAGCGAGCTGATCAGCCGGGGCAGCTTGGTGCGGTGGCCGCCGCCCTCGACCCTCGTGCGGACGACGCTGTCCATCGCGAGCAGGTCGACGCGGTCGTCGGCCTTGGACGCCAGCACGGCCAGCAGCA
Organism: Actinoplanes sp. NPDC051346; assembly: GCF_040682215.1. Taxonomy (NCBI): domain Bacteria; kingdom Bacillati; phylum Actinomycetota; class Actinomycetes; order Micromonosporales; family Micromonosporaceae; genus Actinoplanes; species Actinoplanes sp. NPDC051346. The sequence continues at coordinate 22,844 of NZ_JBFBAJ010000008.1, forward strand.
GGGCGGCGTCGATCGCGGCGTCCAGGCGGGGTTCGTCGCCGATCCGCGCCGCCGACGTGCGGCCGGTGTCCAGCACGCAGACCACGCGCCGGTCGCGCTCCGGGCGCCAGGTCCGGACCACCACGTCATGCGTACGGGCGGAGGCCCGCCAGTCGATCGAGCGCACATCGTCGCCGACGACATACTCGCGCAGCACGTCGAACTCGGTGCCCTGCCCCCGCCCGCGGGTGACCACGGAGCCGTCGAAGACGCGCAGCTTCGCCAACTTCTCCGGCAGCAGCCGCCGGGCCGGGAAGCGCGGCAGCACCCGCAGTGTCCATTTCGGCGTCACGGCCTCGTTCCACCGCTGCGACCGCTGCCGGTACGCGAGTCCCAGCGGCCCGTACGAGCGCAGCGTCACCCGCACCGCGGCCCGGTCGCCGTGCCGCGTCGGGGTCAGCGTGGTGGTGACCTGACTCTCCTCGCCGGCGGACAGGTGGAGCAGGTGCGGGGTGCGGTCCGCGCCCGCCGATGGCACCCAGCGGTCGCGCAGCCGCAGCCACATCGACCGTTCGGAGGTGTTCGCGACGGTCAGGGTCGTCGTCGCCGTGTTACCGAGCCACACCGTCGCGTCGCCGTCACGCCGCAGCGACACCGCGCTCAGCGGGCCCGCGACGAGCACGTCCAGCAGCGCCGCGCCGGTCATGACGCCGAGCACCGCGAGGGTCGACAGCCACGGCGAGGGCAGCAGCGCCGGCAGCGGCACTCCCAACGCCATCAGCAGCGCGAAGCGCCTGGTGACCACGGCCGGCTCAGCGGGGCGCGGGCACGGCGCCGAGCACGGACCGCAGCACCGAGTCGGTGGTGACGCCGTCCAGCTCGGCCTCGGCGCGCAGCCGCACCCGGTGGCGCAGGACGGGGATGGCGAACGCCTTCACGTCGTCCGGGATCACATAGTCGCGGCCGCTGAGCCAGGCCCGCGCCTTCGCGACGGCCAGCAGGGCGGTGGTGCCGCGCGGCGACGCGCCCAGTTCCAGCGCGGGGGAGACCCGGGTGGCGCGGCAGAGGTCGACGATGTATTCGAGGACCGGTTCGGCGACGGCGACGCGGCGTACCGCCTCGCGGCCGGCGGCCAGATCGGCGGCGGAGGCCACCGGTCCCACCCCGGCGGCCTTGAGGTCACGCGGATCGAAACCGTTGTGGTGGGCCCGCAGCACGCCGAGTTCCTCCGCGCGCTCGGGCAGCGGCACCGACAGCTTGAGCAGGAACCGGTCGAGCTGCGCTTCCGGCAGCGGGTACGTGCCCTCGTACTCGATCGGGTTCTGGGTCGCCACCACGATGAACGGCTCGGGCAGCCGGCGCGACTCGCCGTCGGTGGAGACCGTGCGCTCCTCCATCGCCTCGAGCAGCGCCGCCTGGGTCTTCGGCGGGGTCCGGTTGATCTCGTCGGCGAGCAGCAGGCTCGTGAAGATCGGGCCGGGCCGGAAGTTGAACGCCGCGGATCGCGCGTCGTAGATCAACGATCCGGTCACGTCGCCGGGCATCAGGTCCGGCGTGAACTGGACCCGCTTGGTGTCGACGTCCAGCGCCGTCGCCAGCGCCCGGACCAGCAGCGTCTTGGCGACGCCGGGCACGCCCTCCAGGAGCACATGTCCGCCGCAGAGCAGCGCGATCAGCACGCCGCCGACCACCGCGTCCTGGCCGATGACCGCCTTGGCGACCTCGGACCGCAGGCGCTGCAGCGCGTCGCGGGCCGCGAGCGCCTCGCCGGATGCCTCTAACGACGTCACGTCGGATTCCCCTCGTCCCTGTGTTGCCTGTTGTGCAGCTCGGTCACGATCCGGACCAGCTCCTGCGCGGCGGTCGCGGCGCGGACCAGCTCCTCGTCGCTGTCCTCGACCCCGCCGCCGAGCAGGTGCCGGATGTCGTCCTCCGGCCACGCCGTGTACGCCGCCACCCGTGCGGCCAGTTCGTCGATCGGGGTGTCGCCCGGAAGGTCGAAGTGCTCGATCAACCGGTTCCGCGCCGCCGACTGTACGGTCTTCAGCGACGCGTCGCGGGCACCCGCCCTGCGGTACAGGCCGCCGAGGCCGCGTACCGTCTCCGCGGCGCGCACCCGCGCCGGCAGGGGCTCGGCGACCGGCGTGCCCAGCCGCCGGGCGGACGCCAGGGCCAGCGCGATCATCGCCAGCGCGAGCAGCGCCAGCGCCGCCCACATCCCGGGCGGGAAGGCGCGGGCCAGCGGGCTGTCGGCCAGCGACTCACCGTCCCGCCCGCCGTCCCCATCCCCGTCTCGGCCCTGCGTATCGCCGGGTGCTCCGGGCGGCTCATCGCCGGGTGTGCCGTCGCCCGACCCGTCCTCGCCGGACCGGCCGTCTTCGCCGCCTCGGTCCGGAGCGCCGGGCAACGGCGACCGGCTTGTTGTCGGGGTCGGCTCGCGTTCATGCAGGTCGAGCCAGACGACCCGGGGAGTCCGCGCAAGCAGGTTGAAGGCGAGCCGCCGGTTGCCGTGCTCGTCGGCGCGGTCGTTGCGGAACGGATCCGCCGCGCCGACCAGAGTCGTCGGGCCGAACCCTGGGGGTTTCAGCTCGACGAGCCCGCCGCCGTAGCAGCTGAACTGCGACTGGTGGACGGGCTCGTATTGCCAGCGCAACGCCGCCGCCGGGCCGGCCGTGGTGGCGGGCTCCGCCGCGCACCCGGGCCGCGGCGCGGCGGCCGTCCAGCGCGGACCGCGGACGACGACGTCGAGCCGGGCGTTGTTCAGCACGCTGCGATCGGGGGCCACCATGACGACCCGGACCTGCGACGGCAGCGCGGCGAACCTGCGCAGATAGACGGGGTGCACCAGCTCCGGCGTGGTCACGAAGAGGGTCGTCGCGCCGCCGGTGGCGACCGCGTCCAGGGCACCCTCACTGCGGGTACGGACGTCGACGGTGACCCGCAGCTCGGCCAACTTGTCGGCGAGCAGCTTCGCGCCGTCGTCCTCCTCGCTGGTGGGGGAGAGGAACGAGGCGTCGGTGGGGTCGCTCTGCTGGACGGCGTGGGCGACGCCGGTGATCGTGGCGAGCGCGAGCACCACGGCGAAGGGCAGGATCAGGCGCAGGCGGCGGGGGTTCTTCACGGCGTACCGCCCCTCATCCGGGCCCGGACCTCGCCGGTCAGGGCGCGCATGTGCTCGTCGTGGGCGCGTTCCGCCGGGAGGTCGCCGTACCAGATCTCGGAGAAGAGCTCGGTCGCGCCGCCGAGCGGGGCCGCCACCGCCGGACGCTGGACGGCGGCCGTCGCGGCGACCTCCGCGGCGGTCGTGCCGGGCAGCGGCGAGATGACGCCGGCCGCGGCCAGGTCACCGACGACGTCGCGCAGCCGCTGCCGGACCGCCTCCGCGTAGCGGCCCTCGGCGGCGAGGCGGTCGGCGAGCAGCGTGCCGTCGCCCAGCACGACGCTGGGCTCGAACACGGGCTCGGCCGTGGCCTGTTCAGGGGCTGTGGTGATCTTCCTCCCGCGCCGGAACCGCGGCAGGCGCCAGCGCGGCTTCCGCCACCGGGGCCTGCGCCACCGGGGCATCCGACGCGGCACCCAGGCCGGAAACGAGTACCAGAGCGCGGCGGTCACCCCGGCCACGGCGAGCAGGAGCAGCAGCAGCAACGGCGGCGAGATCACATCGAAGACCGCCGCCGCGAACTCGTCCCACCACCGGGTCATCGCGGGTGCACCAGCGCCACGGCCGGGTCCTCGCCCCGGCCGCGGGCCCGACTGATGGCGATGTCGAGGCCCTCCGTGCGAATCCGCGTCTCCAGCAGCAGTACGGCGTCGACGCAGCCCAGCGCGGCGTAGGCGACCGTGTTGGCGGCGGCCAACGCGACCGGCGTGAGCCAGTCGAGCCAGTCCGGCTGGTCCCCGGTGACCGACGTGAAGACGGCGACCCACCCGGAGCCGAGCGCGATCCGGACGGCGAACCAGGTCACGTACGCCGCGAGCCGGGTCCACACGCCCCGCATCCCGCCGCGGGCGGCGAGCCGCGCCGAGCGCCCGAACGATCCCGATCGGTCGATCACGAGGACGGCGCTGACCAGGCCGAAGAGCCCGTATACGAAGAACCAGCCGAGGAATCCCGCGGCCGCGGCGACCCCGCAGGCGAGACCCAGCGCGAGCGCCGCGAGCAGCGTGGGCACCGGGCGGGTCCGGGCCCACAGCTGTCGGTGGCGTAACGGTTGCCCGACCAGCGCGGGCCCGGCGGCGGCCGCCGCCACCGCCGCGAGCACGCAGATGATGAAACCCTCGGCGGCGAACCCGGCGGAGACGAGCGTCCACCAGCCCCCGAAGTCATACCGCGACGGCCCATAGAACGGCGGAGTCACGGAGGCGGCCCGCCTCAGCGGCACGAGAAGGGCCTGCTCGAGCGCCGCCAGCACGCCGGCGGTGAGCAGCAGGGGCAGAGCCCGGGCCCGCAACAGGGTCATGGCAGCGTCGAGCAGCTCACCGAGCGTCATCGGACGCAGCGGCACGTCGGGCTGCGCGGGCATGGCGGCGATCTTAGGCGATCGGACCGACTCCCCGGGCACCCGCACGCGGCGACGCCCGGTGGGTCGGCGGCTGCATCGACGGTTATGGTGCTTCGACGGGTGCCTACGAGGCGTCCGGACATTTTCGTCGAAAGGCTCGGAATGACCCTTCACGCAGGCGTTTCGCGGCGCAGCGTGCTCGCCGCTGCCGCGGCCGGCGCCGCCGCACCCGTCGTCGTCTCCGGTGCCGCCGAGGCGCACCCCGGCGGTTCCGGACCCCAGACGTACGACCTGACCGTGCTCGGCACGTCCGACACCCACGGCAACGTCTATAACTGGGACTACTACCGGGATCTCGAGTACGACGACAGCGCGCACAACGACGTCGGCGTCGCGAAACTGGCCGCCTTGGTCAACCAGATCCGCGCCGAGCGGCGGGGCAAGGCGACGCTGGTGCTCGATGCCGGCGACACGATCCAGGGCACGCCGCTGGCCACCTATTACGCCAAGCAGGAGCCGATCACCGAGACCGGTGAGCGGCACCCGATGGCGCGGGCGATGAACGTGCTGCACTACGACGCCGTGACGCTGGGCAACCACGAGTTCAACTACGGGCTGCCCCTGCTCCACCTGTGGATCCGCCAGCTGGGATTCCCCGCGCTCGCGGCCAACGCCGTCGACGCGAAGAGCGGGCGACCGGCCTTCACCCCGTACGTGATCAAGAAGGTTTGCCTGGGTCGGGGCGCGCCGACCCTGCGGGTGGGCATCCTGGGTCTCACCAACCCGGGCGTGGCGATCTGGGACAAGGCCAACGTCGAGGGCAAGCTGGTCTTCGAGGACATGATCGCGACGGCGGCGAAGTGGGTGCCGATCATGCGCGCTCGCGGCGCCGACCTGGTGCTGATCTCCGCGCACGGCGGCGACAGCGGCACCAGCAGCTACGGGCCCGAGCTGCCGAACGAGAACCCGAGCGCGCTGATCGCCGAGCAGGTTCCGGGCATCGACGCGATCCTGTTCGGCCACGCCCACCGGGAGGTGGCGCAGCGCTTCGTGACCAACACCGAGACGGGCACGCAGGTGCTGCTCGCCGAACCGTCGAAGTGGGGCCAGCGGCTCACCCGGATGGACTTCACGCTGGTCCGGGACCGCGGCCGGTGGACCATCACGGAGAAGAAGGCGGCCTCGCTGAACACCAACACCGTCGCCGAGGACCCGAAGGTGCTCGCCGCGGTGAGGTCACAGCACAACAAGACCGTCGCGTACGTCAACCGGGTCGTCGCCAGGTCCACCGAGGAGCTGTCCGCCGCCGAATCGCGGTACAGGGACACGCCGATCCTGGACTACATCAACAAGGTGCAGACCGACACCGTGACGGCGGCGCTGGCCGGCGGGCCACATGCCGATCTGCCGGTGCTGTCCATCGCGGCGCCGTTCAGCCGCACCGCGGTCTTCCCGAAGGGCGACGTCAAGATCAAGGACGTGGCCGGGCTCTACATCTACGACAACACGCTCGAGGCGGTCGTGCTCACGGGCGCGGAGCTGCGGACGTACCTGGAATTCTCGGCCAAGTACTTCGTGACGCTCCCGGTCGGCGCCACGCCGGACCCGGCGACGATCAGCGACCCGGCGGTGCCGGACTACAACTACGACGTGTTCTCGGGCGTCGACTACGACATCGACATCAGCAAGCCGGCGGGATCCCGCATCACCCGCCTGGAGATCGCCGGCGCCCCGGTGGCGGCGGACGCCCGCTTCGTGGTGGCGGTCAACAACTACCGGCGCAGCGGCGGCGGCAACTTCCCGGGCATCGTGAAGGAGCAGGTCTACAACGCCCAGCAGGAGATCCGCCAGCTGCTCATCGACTGGGCCCAGGCCAAGGGTGAGATCAACCCGGCGGACTTCTTCGTGGCGAACTGGCGGCTGGTCCGCGAGGGGGTGCCGGTCTTCCCGGCGAGCTGACGCACAGATGTCTGTCGTGGCGCACCCCGGCCCCCCAGGGTGCGCCACGACAAGCCTGCGTCACCGGTCCTCGAGCGGCCTCCAGTTGCCTTGATCGTCGGAGGTGACCAGCACCCGGCCGGTACGACCGTCGCTGAGCTCCAGCTCGCACATGAAGTCGCGCTGGCCGGCGATCCACTCACCGGCGGCCCGGCAGTCGGCCGAGCTCGCGCTGACGTTCGCCTTCTCGAGCTGCCCGTCGTGCAGCACGTTCTCCTCGAGCGCCGCGACCGTCGCGCCCTCCCGCACGCTCGCGTACAGCGGCACGCCGATGCTCACGGCCGCCACGAGCCAGAAGAACGAGCTGACGGCCAGCATGACCCCGAAGGTAACCCAGTACGGCGCCACGCTGTTGCGTCCTCGCCGAGCCTGACCCGCCCGGCGGCTCGCCGAGATGGCACCCCACACCCCGAAGAAGAAGGTGAAGGCGGCCACCGGCCAGAGGGCCGGCGCCTGCGCCCGCGGCGCGTTACGCATTTCCTCCGGGTACGGGACCATCAGGCCGCCGACCTGGGGCACCACACCGTACGGGTGGACGACGGCCGCGTCCGCCCGCTCGTTCGCGGCCGGCGCGGCGGGCTGGCCAGCGGCCCACGGGGGAGCGGTCGGATACGCGCTCGGCGGGTAGGCGGTGGTCTGCGCGGCGTGGTTCGCCTGGTGCGCGCCGCCGGAATGCTGGAAGCCCGGGTAGCTGGTCGTGGCCGCGTCCGGGGTGACCTCCGGGTACGCCTGGCCGGCGGCCGCGTGCTGATACCAGGCCTGCTCCTCCACCGCCGGCGCGTGCGCGGGGTAGGTGTGCTCCGGCTGCCCCGGGGCGATCGGTGGCGCCTGGTAGGCGACGGCCTGCGGGTAGCCCGCCGCGCCCTCCTGCGGGTAGTGCGGCATGCCGGGCGTGCCGTGCTGAGCGGGCGCGTGGTGCGGGTATCCGGCGGGCGGATACTGCGCGGGCTCCCCGCCGAACCGCGGGTGTTCCGCGTTCGGGGGGCCGTACGGGGTCTGCGTGGTCATACCAGGGGGGCCTTTCCGGTAGCGGCTCGGGTGCAGCGCCGTGCCAGAGACCCCTCCATCGGCGTTCCCGACCCCGACCTGAGAAATTGCCGGACGCCCGCGCGCCGAGTCGGCTCGAGCCGACCCCTGAATTCGTTAGACGCGCTCTAGGTCGAGGAGAGTCAGTTCCCCGCGTCGTCGGCGGCGCCGATCGCGTTTCCGCCCGCGCCGGTGCCGCTGTCGCCGCCCGCGCCGGTGCCGGTGCCGTCGCCGCCGTCATCGTCGGTCGGTGTCGGATCCGGGGGCGGTGACGCCGAGGTCTTCGTCGGCGCGGTGGTCGGCGTCTTCGTGGCGGTGGCCGTGGCCGTGGCGGTCGCTGTCGGGCTGGAGGTGGTCGTCCGAGACGGCCGAGTCGTCACGGGTTGCTGCGGCGCGGTCTGGTTCGGCCGGGTCGTAATGCGCGTCGGCTCCTGCTTCGTCGGCTCGAGCGGGCCTTCGGACTCCTCCTCCGGCAGCGTCGCACCGGGGACCACCGAAGAGTTGCCGGGCTTCTGTTTGGCGCCGTTGCCGCTGTTCACCCAGATGGCCACGCCGAGGCCGCCGGCCAGCAGGAACAGGGTGATGACCGTGAAGATCACGGCGAGCTGGGCCTTCGACTGCCGCGGCCGCTCCGGCGCGGGGGCGGGCACCGCCTCCAGGAGATTGCGCTGCGCCGGCAGGACGCGGCCGGCGGCGGCCGGGCTCAGCGGGCGGGTCAGCGCGGTGCCGGTCATGGACTGCCCGTTCATGCGGGAGCCGGACGCGGCGGGACCCATCAGCGCGGTGCTGGTGGCGGCGGGGCGGATGAACGTCGGGCCAGCGACGGTCTCGTCGTGCTGTCCTCGCCAGTCCAGGGTGCTCGCGGCGGCCAGCGCGGCCTCGGCGAACTCGTCGGCACTGGCGAACCGCTGTGCCGGATCTTTCGTCATCGCCCGGGCGACCAGGTCGCGGACGGCCTGCGGCGCCAGGCTGTCGGGCAGCGGCTCGGGTTCGTCCTCCAGGTGACGCAGCGCCACCTGCAAGGCGTTGTCCCCGTCGAACGGCGGATGGCCGGCGATGCAGTGGTACGCCACGGCGCCGAGGGCGTAGATGTCCGTCGCCGGGGTGACGTTGCCCTTAGCCACCTGCTCGGGCGCCATGTAGAGCGCGGTGCCGACGATGGCGTTGAGGCCGGTCACGCTGGTCACCGCGGCGGAGCGGGCCACTCCGAAGTCGACGAGGATCACCGCGCCGCTCGGCTTGACGATGAGGTTGCCGGGCTTCACGTCACGGTGGACCGTGCCGTTCTGGTGGGCGGCGTGCAGGGCGTCGGCGGCCTGCGACACGATCGACATGGTCTCGGCGGCCGTGAGGCGGCCCTGCTGCTTGAGTCGTGCGGAGAGCGGCTCCCCATCGACGAACGCCATGACGAGATAGGCGCACTGATCCTCGTCGCCGGCTTCTCCCGCGCTGTAGTCGTAGACCTCGACGACGCCGGGGTGACGGAAGGCGGCCATCATCCGCGCCTCGCCGTAGAACCGTGCGGCGAACTCGGGGTCGGCGAGCATCGCGGTGCGCAGGACCTTGACGGCGATCGTCCGGCCCAGCACCACATCGGTGCCGCGCCACACGTCACCCATTCCACCGGTGGCGATGCGTTCGTCCAACCGGTAGCGGTTGTCCAGGAGACTTCCCGAACTGAGCACCAGCGGACCTATCTACTCGGGTGTCGCCACGATCGGATCAGGACGGCTCGACGAGGCTCGGGCCGGGCACAACGATACAGATTCCTTGCCATCCGCGGCGAGGTCGGAGGGTGGCGGAAAGCACGCCAAACGGCGCCGTCAATGAGGCGGAAAGCCAGAATCCAGTCCGAACAGGCGTGTCCGCGACGCACCGGATTGGGCGGGTGACCCTGCGTGGCGAGAAGGGTCAGCGCCGGGTCAGGGGAGGAACCGTGCGGGCGGCGGCGGAGTCCGTGATGAGCTGGGACAGCCTGCGCTCTCTGGTGTCCTCGCGCTTCGCGCTGACCACCCAATGGATCGCAGCCCGTCGGTAGGACTCCGGTCGGGAGCAGAACCATCGCCACGCCGCCTCCTCGCTGCGAAAACGCTCTTCCTGCGGGTCGTCGAGCACGGCGTCGGCCGGTTGCTCGTACGAATAGGTGGCGACCTTGTCGGGTCTTCGGCCCTCGAAGGCCCGCAGCCCGGCCGGGTGCATCAACCCGGCCTCGGTCAGCCTCGCGACGGTGGCGACATTGACCGCGCTCCAGACGCTGCCCCCGCGGCGGGGGGTGAAGCGGACCTGGTAGCGGTCCTCGTCGATGCGCCGACCGATGCTGTCGATCCATCCGAAGCACAGCGCCTGGGCGATGGCCTCGGTGTGCGTCACGGTGGCCTTGCCGGTGTGCTTCTTGTAATAGCCGACGAGAAGCTCTGGTTCATCCTCGTGGTGTCGGGTGAACCAGGCCCGCAGCTCTGCCTCGGACGCGAAGAACAAGGGTTCCATGCGCAGAACCTAGCCCCGGGGTACGACAGAACGGCGGTTGGTCGCCGGGCGGCAAAGGGCTCCGCCCGGCGATCACCGCCGGGCCTCAGGGGCCGTACGTGGGAGTGACGACGATCGCCGTCTCGGCCATCTCGAGCTGCTCGTTCTCGGCGCGGCGCTCGGCCGCGGCCCGGGCGGTGGCCGCCGCCGTCCAACCCAGTGCCGCGCCGATCAGGCTGGCACCGATGATCACGCCCCAGGGCAGGCCCGGCTTGCGGCCCGCGAGGGCGTCAGCGGCCCGGTGCGCCCGCGTCCAGGCCTCGTCGGTCGCCGCGTTCATTCGCGCCCCGGCCCGGCCCGCCAGTTTGTGGCTGCGCTCCGAGGCTTTTCCGGCTAGCTTGTGGCTTCGCTTGGCCGCCTTGCCCGCGAGCTTGTTGCCGCGCTTCGACGCCCTGCCGGCCTGCTTCGATGCCTTGTCGGCCAGTTCGGTGGCCTTCGCGCCCGCGTAGCCCGCGGTGATCTTCCCGGCGTCCCTGGCGCTCTCGCCGGCCGACGCCATGGCCGACGACAGGTAGTCCCAGGCCTCGGCGGCGGTGCGCTCGGCCGTGCTCTTGCGGGAGAACATCGTCTCTACCTCCTGCGATCGCCGAATTCGGCGCTCGGTCATTGCTTGGGAGGTGCCCACCCCCGTACGCGCGCAAACGTGCCGTGAACAGCAGTGGTCAGTCGGGTGTGGACGGCCCCGGGACCGATAATCGGTGGACCTCCCTGGGTACGCTTGGTCGCGGGTCTGCGGGTGGCACACAGCCGCCTGTCAGGTTCGAGCACTACTGTTCGGTGCGGTTTCACCGAACCCGACGGGGGTAGTAAACGCCGCCCCCGGCGAGGGTTTTCGCAGTTCAGCGAGGCTCTCGTTCGAGGAAATGACGCCTGGGGCATCCCGGGTGGGTGGAGGTAAAGGCGTGACGTTGTCGATAACGACGTCGATGAGGTCCACCTCTGTGGTGGAGGTTTCACCCCAGGGTGAGATCGACGTCGAGAACGCGTACGAGATCAAGGACGCCGTGGCCGCGCAGCTCGCCGCCGGCGCACCGCAACGCATCGAGCTAGACATGCATGGCGTCACCTTCATTGATTCTGTGGGCATTTCGGCCCTCGTGGCCGCATTCCAGCTCGCCAGCGTGAGCGGCGTGAAGCTGGTCGTCACCCGTCCGAGTCGGTTCGCTCACCGACAGTTGTGGGTGACGGGGTTGCTGGGACTCTTCGGCGCGCCGGAGCCCTGCACGAACTGTGGGGATCCCGCTCACCGGTCGGTGGTCTCCGGGGCCTGACGCGCGGGCGAGGTGCGAATCCTCAGATGGCCGGCGTCTGCACGACGATGTTCTCCAGGTTGATCTTCACGTCGGTGGCTTCCCCGGGCGCTCGGATCGGCGTCACGACCGCATACCCTTCGGCGAGCGCCGCCAGGTCGGTGCCCGGTTCGAGCGGTTCGTCCGCCGCCTGGACCGCCGTGCGGACGAAGCCCTCGCCCGCTTCCGCGATGCTCATCTGCACCTGGCCGAAGCGGGCCAGCCGGGCCCGGAGCAGCCCGCGGATGCCGTCGACGTGCAGGTCCGGCACGTTCACGTTGAGCACGGTGCCCGCCGGCGTGTGAGTCAGCGTCGGCAGGAGCTTGACCGCGAGCTCGGCCGCGCTGCACCAGTGGCGCTTCTCGTCGTCCGCCTTGTCGAGGTCGGCGATCGCCTGGCCGCCGCTGGCCGCCGTGCCGTTGGCGGGGGAGAGGACGTCCAGGGAGACCGCCAGCCCGTGCAGCCCCGCGTGCGAGGCGGTCAGGGTCGCGCCGACCGTGCCCGAGTGGACCACCGCCGCGCCCGCGTTGGCGCCGCGGTTGATGCCCGAGAGCACGATGTCGGGGTGCGGGCCGAAGGCGCCGCGCATGGCCAGCAGGACGATGAAGGCGGGTGACGCCGCCACCGCGTACGCGGGAACGTTCTTGACCCCGGGCAGCTCACGGGGTTCGACGCAGATCTGGCCGTTCTTCTCCACCGCGGTCATGGCCGCGCTGGTGCCGCTCGCCTCGGTCATCGGCGCGGCCACCACCACGTCGAAGCCCTGGCGGGCCGTGGCCCGCGCCAACCACCGGATCCCGGGGGCGTCGATGCCGTCGTCGTTCGTGATCAGGATGCGTGGCGTCATGCTGTGCCCCCTGGGTGGGGTGTGGTGCGGTCGGTCATGCGGGCACCTTCGCCTCGACGGGTGTCAGCCGTACCCGCTCGGTGAGCACCTGGACGGCGTCGATGCGGCCCGTCCCCAGTCCGTGGCGGGTGACGTTGAGGGCGCCGGCGGCGGCGCCCGTACGCACAGCGTCACACAGCGTCCCGCCCTGTGCCAGCACAGCGGCGACTCCCGCGGTCATCGAGTCACCCGCGCCGCGCGACTCGGCGGCCACCATCCTGGGCATGTCGACCTCGTAGACCGTGTCCTCGATCAGCGCCAGTGCCCCCTCGTCGGCGCGGGACACCAGGGCCACCTCGGCGCCGTCGTCGTGCAGTTTGTGCAGGGCCTTGATGATGGCCTCGGTCGAGTCGTCGGCGATCAGCCCGTCGCGCAGGAGCTCCTCGTGGCTGACCTTGACCACGTGCGGGCGGGCCTCCAGGGCGGCGGCCAGGTGCGCGTCGGAGAGGTCGATGATCACCTTGCAGCCGTTGGCGCCGAGGTCGGTGGCGAGCCGCCGGTAGACCTCGGCGGGCACCACGGACGGGTGGGCCGGCCCGCTGAGCACGGCGATGCCGGCGCGCAGGCCCTCGGCCAGCGCCAGGCTGTAGAGCTCGTCCATTTCGTGACGCGACAGGGGCTGGCCCGGATCCTCGGCGAGTTCCTGGCGCTTGCCGCTGCGGCGGTCGTGGACATACCAGCCCGTACCCGACTCGCGCTTTATGGTCTTGAGTGTGACGCCGTGGAACTTGAGCAGCGGCTCCAGCACCCGGCCGACCTCACCTCCGGCGGCCGCGCAGAGGGTGACCTGCGCGCCCAGCAGGGTGATCATCCGGGCCTGCCAGACGCCCTGGCCGCCCGGGTGCACGTGCAGCTCGGGTTTGTCGTGCTGCTGCTCGATGGTCACGGTGAGCTGGGGCGCAGGGACGAACACCATGACCCCTTTGTTACCCATGCGCACAGTCTTACGCCATTGGCCAGGAGTGTGGGCGTGATCCGCGATTTACGGCCTGCCCGCCGAGGTCACGGGCGGGGTGCGAGCGCGGCGGTCAGCGCGGCGCGGCCTCGGTGAGCTCGCGGAGCGCGGTGGTCAGGTCGGGGCGCCCGCGCAGCAGGTCCTCGAGGCGGACGCGCCACTTGCCGGCCTCGACGTCGCTGTTCTCCACCGAGCAGGCCAGGAGGCGCTGCCGCGTGTTGGCCAGTTCGCCGTACAGGTCGGCGCCGAGGCGGCTGAGGATCCGGTCGGCGAAGGCCTCGTAGCCCGGTGCGCCGGCCGCCCGGACGAAGGCGCGGGCGGCGTCCCAGGCGACCTGCGGATGATGGATGACCGGCCGGCCCATGGTCCCCCCGGTCACCAACTGGGTGTGCAGGAGCTGCCGCCGGCCCCGACCGGCTCCACCTGCAGGGTCGCGTGGTCGATGTCGAAGTCGTCGTGCAGCACCTCGCGGGCGGTGGCGAGCACCGCACCGAGCTCGGCGGCCGGCTCAAGACTCAGGTGTGCCGACGCGACCTCCATGCCCGAGGTCAGCGTCCAGACGTGCAGGTCGTGAACGTCGCTGACGCCGGGCACGGCGGCGAGCCGGTCGCGGACCCGGGTCATGTCCAGATGCTTCGGCGCCGCCTGGACCAGAATGCGCACGGCCGAGCGGCCGAGCGCGAACGTGCGCGGCAGGATCATCACGGCGACGCCGACGGCGATGATCGGGTCCGCGTAGGACCAGCCGGTGACCGCGATGACGACGGCCGCGATGATCACCCCGGCCGAGCCGAGGAGATCGCCGACCACCTCCAGATAGGCGCCACGCACGTTGAGGCTCTCCTGCGCGCCCGAACGTAGCAGCGCGAAGGCGACGAGGTTGGCCACCAGGCCACCGATCGCGACGACAAGCATCGTGCCGGCCGGCACGTCCGGGGGATCGGTGAAGCGCTGGGCGGCCTCGACCAGCACGAAGATCGCGACGCCGGTCAGCAGCAGGGCGTTCGCCAGCGCGGCGAGCACTTCGAGGCGATAGAGCCCGAACGTACGCCGGGAGTCGCTGCCCGCCCGCCCGGCGGCGTGGATCGCGGCGAGGGCCATGGCGATGCCGAGCACGTCGGTGAACATGTGGCCGGCGTCGGAGAGCAGTGCGAGCGAACCGGTGAGCAGGGCGGCGACCGTCTCCACGGCCATGAAACCGGCCAGCAGGCCGGCGGCCCACCAGAGCCGGGACCGGTGCTTCTCGCCGGCGCGCAGTGCCTGACCTCCGTGGTCGTGCCCGGCTCCCATGAGCCCACCTTCCGTCGCGGCGTCCAGCCCTCGCCAATATATGTTCACATCGCTATGTATGCAACTTGAACCCGATTGTCATACCCGGGGTATCCAATCGATGACAACTGACCCCGCGTGGAGGGACTCCGCTCGTGTCCAGACGTACCCTCGCGATTGTTGCCCTGACCGCGCTCGCGGTGACAGCCGCCGCGCCGACCGCGCCCGCCGTCGCGGCGCCCGCCGTGCGGGGCGGCTCCGTTCCGGCGGTGATCCGGCTGCCTGACGGCTTCCAGCCCGAGGGCATCGCGATCGGCGGGCTCCCCTACGCCTACTTCGGCTCCCGGGTGGACGGCGACATCTACCGCGCGAGCCTGATCACCGGCCGCGGCAGGGTGATCAGCCAGGGTCCCGGCACCCCGTCGCTCGGCCTCAAACTCGACGGCCGGGGCCGGCTCTTCGTCGCCGGGGGCAGCGGCGGAAACGCCCGCGTGCTGACCGCCGGTGGGCGGGTGCTGAGGTCGTATTCCCTGCAGACCGGCCCGGCCTTCATCAACGACGTCGTGCTGACCGGGCGCGCCGCGTGGTACACCGACTCCGCCAACCCGGTGCTGTTCACACTGCCCCTGGGTCGCCATGGTGCGCTGCCCGCGGAGTCGGTCCGTGTGCCGATCAGTGGCGACCTGGTGTATGCCGCCGGCATCAACGCCAACGGCATCACGGCCACCCCGGACGGGCGAGGCCTGATCGTCGTCCAGTCCAACACCGGCAAGCTCTTCCGGACCACGTACGCGGGCGTGACCGACGAGATCGACCTCGGCGGCGAGTCGGTGCCCTATGGCGACGGCATGTGGCTGCGCGGCACCACCCTGTATGTCGTGCAGAACCGCCTCAACGTGATCGCCAAGATCAAACTCAACAAGCGAGCCACCAGGGGTACGGTCGTCAGCCGCACGACCAGCGCGAAGTTCGACGTGCCGACGACGATCGCGGAGTACGGCAAGCGCTTCTACCTGCCGAACGCTCGCTTCACCACGACGCCGACCCCCGACACCCCCTACACGGCCGTCGCGGTCCGCCGCCCCTGAGCGCCTACGACGTCGAGGTCTTCCACGATCTTGTGCCAATCGTGGTGAGCCGCTGCGTGGCGCGGGAGAGCGCGACATAGAGCGTGCGGACCCCGCTGGCGTCCGTCGCGATCTCGGCGGGCTCCACCAGCACCACCGCGTCATACTCCATGCCCTTGGCCTCGAGCGCGGTCACCACCCGCACCCGCTCCGGCAGGCCGCCCAGCCACGCCGCCATCTCGTCGCGGCGCGGCACCGGCGTGATGACGCCGATGGTGCCGTCGACGTCGGCCAGGTGCTTCTCCGCAGCGTGCCGCGCCACGGCCGGCAGATCCGCCGCCGCGACGAGCTGGTCGACCGGCTCCACGCCCGTGCTGCGCACCGCCCGGGGCAACGGCAGGTCCGGCATGATCGTGCGGATCACCCCGGCCGCGACCGCGAAGATCTCCGACGAGTTCCGATAGTTGGTCGTCAGCGCATAGGTGGCCCGCTTGCGAGAGCCCAGGGCCCGATCCCGAGCCTGGTCCAGCTCCGCGACATCGCCCGGCCACGCCGTCTGCGCCGGGTCGCCGACGATCGTCCAGGACGCGTACGACCCGCGCCGGCCGATCATCCGCCACTGCAACGGGGACACGTCCTGCGCCTCGTCGACCACCACATGCGCGTAGTCGCGGTAATCCTCGTCGCGTCGCACGGCCTGCGCGCGGGCGGCGGCCTGGCGGTCGGAGAACGTGCTGACCTCCTGCACACCGTCGCGGACGTGGAACGGGTTCTTGCTCTTCTGCTGCGGCTTGCGCGGGCGACCCATCAGCTCGTCGAGCTCGTCGAGCAGCGCCACGTCGGCGATCGTCGGGCCGTGCTCGGCGAGCCCGTCGAACGACCCCTGCAACAACCTGATCTCTTCCTTCGACAACAGCCCGTTCGTGTACGCCCGCAGCCGGGTCGGATCGGCCAACCACCGCAGCACCCGCATCGGGGTGAACCGCGGCCACCAAGCGCGCAGGAAGTCCCGGAAGTCGGCGCGGTCGGCAAGCTCCGACTCGAACTCCCGCTTCTCGGGCAGATTGCGGATCGCCTGCCGGGCCTGCGCCCACAACGCGTCGAAGATCCGGTCGAAGCCGTGGCCGCGCACCTCGTTGCGGCGGGCACCCCGCGGCAGCGCCTTGCGCCGTACCCGGTCGAGGTCGGCCGCGTCCAGGCGCAGCAGCGCGCCGCGATAGAGCAGGCGCAACTCGGTCGGCCCGCCCGGAACCGCGTCGTGCGACGCCCGCTCGAGCACCCGACGCATCCGCAGCGAGCCCTTGACCGCCGCGACCGCCGTCGGATCGACCCGGCCCGTGTCGTAGCCCGGAACCAGGGACCCGAGCGAACGCAGCGTCGCGGTCTCCTCGCCCAGCGACGGCAACACCGTGGCGATGTAGTCGACGAAGACCCCGGACGGCCCGACCACGAGAATTCCACCGCCGGCGAAGCGCCCACGGTCGGAATACAACAGGTACGCGGCGCGGTGCAGCGCGACGGCCGTCTTGCCCGTACCCGGCCCGCCCGTCACGATCGTCACGCCGGACGCGGGGGAGCGGATCGCCTCGTCCTGCTCGCGCTGAATGGTGGCGACGATGTCGCGCATGCCACGCCCGGTCGCCTTGGAGAGGCTCGCCAGCAGCGCGCCGTCACCGACCACCCGCAGATCCTCCGGCGCCGCGTCCGGGTCGAGCAGGTCGTCCTCGATGCCGGTGACCCGCTCCCGCGCCGACTGGATCATCCGGCGCCGGACCACCCCCTGCGGATCGGCGGGCGTGGCCCGGTAGAACGCGGCCGCGGCGGGCGCCCGCCAGTCGACCACCAGCGACTGCGACTCCTCGTCGCGGATGCCCATCCGGCCCACGTAGTGCAGCGCGCCGGTGTTCATGTCGAGGCGCCCGAAAACCAGACCCTCGTACTCGGTGTCGAGCGCGTGCCGGCGCCGCGCCGCGTGAAAGACCATCGCGTCGCGCTCGACCAGGGCGCCGAACGTGCCGACCCCGGCGAGCTGATAGCCCTCCTTCTCGGCGCGGGAAGCCTCCCGACGAAGCTCGCCGAGGCGGGCGTACACGCGGTCGACGTGCTCCTGCTCGAGGGCGATTTCCTGCTGCAGGATGTGGACGTCGCTCAAGTCGGTCATGCTCCCCGCTTGTGGATCAGCTGGCTGCGGCCCTACGTCCAGCCGGGCGAAGGGGGCAATCGAACTTACTCCTGCCCGGTTGCCGAGTCGACGGCGGCACGCCCGATCCCGCGGGTCCGGCGGCCGATGTCGGTTCATCGTCGCTTCCGAGCGGTTCTCCGGGCCGGCTTTCCGCCCGCGTTCCGGGTCCTCCGGCCGGCCTTTCCGCCTCCCGTTTCCCGCCTTGCGCCTGCGCCTTG
>NZ_JBFBAJ010000008.1:40838-43400 GCF_040682215.1 Actinoplanes sp. NPDC051346
TGCGCTTGCGCCTTGCGCTTGCGCCTTGCGCTTGCGCCTTGCGCTTGCGCCTTGCGCTTGCGCCTTGCGCTTGCGCCTTGCGCTTGCGCCTTGCGCTTGCGCCTTGCGCCCTTGCGTCTTCTGCCTTTGCCCGTCAAGCCTGGCGTTATGCGCCTCGACCTTTTGTTGCGGCTTAGTCGTGTAGTCCTTTTTGCCGTTTTGTTCGGTTCGGCCGTGCCGTCCCGTCGGCTCCTTGTGCGTCCGCCGTGCCTTCAATCTGTCCGCGCCGGGCCTGCCTTCCCGTCTCGGCCCGGCGCTACCGGTCGCTCCTGGTCTTCGGCGTGGCCGGTCGGACCGGGCCTGTGATCAGGCTGCCTGGTCGTAGCCGTCCCGGTGGAGCCGCAGGCCGCGACGATGACGCTGGGCGCGGGTGCTCTCGGCCGCCTTGGCCACGACGGCGGTCAGCGCCGCCGACACCTCGCCGGGCCGTTCCATCATGAGCATGTGCCCCGCCCCGTCGCAGACGGTCAGCGCCGTGCCGGGCAGGAACTCGGCGATCGACTCCGCGCACGCCGGCGGAGTCAGCCGGTCCTTGTCGCCGACCAGCACCGCCGCGGGTACGTCCCCCAGCGCGGCGAGCGTGTGCAGGCGCTGCTGCGCGCCGACGGAGGCCCGGAAGCCGCCGATCGACCGCAGTGAGGCCCGGCCGATCGCGGTCATCGTCATCTCCAGGTCCCCCGGCTCGTGCTCGTCGCCGAAGAGCAGCCAGCGCACCCCCGGCCGCAGGGCCGGCAGCACGGCCCGGTGCGGGCGCCACGCGCCGAGGCGGGCGAGAACGCCGGCGCCGGTCTGCTCTGCCGCCCGCAGGAACGGGGTGAGCGAGGTCGGCAGGCCGTAACAAGTGTGAGTGGCGCCCTCAGCGGTAGTGGAGACGAACAACAACCCGGCGATCCGCTCGGCGAACTCCTCCGGGTACGAGTCGGCGTACTCCATGATCGTCATGCCGCCCAGTGAGTGCCCGGCCAGAACGACCGGGCCGGCTGGTGCATACGCGTCGATCACCTCCGCCAGATCGTCGCCGAGCTGCCGCAGCGTGGCCGAGCGCAGGCGCGTGGTGCTGGAACGGCCGTGACCACGCGCGTCGTACGCGATCACCCGGGTGTCCGTGCCCTCCAGGGCACGCATCTGGTAGTGCCACGTGCGTCGGTCCAGGCACCAGCCGTGCAGGAAGACGACGGTCACCGGCGCGTCGACGGGACCGGACGTCTCGACATGCAGCCGCACGCCGTCGGCGAGAGCGAACTCCGAACGCTCGAGCATGGGCACCTCCGTGTATCGCACGGCCCCGTTGTACCCACGGGTAACAATCATCACGCGGTTCGCGCGAATTTGCCACCAGAGAACGAAAATGTTTCGGGATGTCGACAAGAGGGTGTCGCCGGAAACGTGATGTGCCTCCCACCGCCCGCCCGGCGGCCGTCGCTCGTAGAGAATCGGTGTCATGTCGGGTCCTACCCCTGCCTCCGCCCCCGCCGCCAGCCCACTGCCGCCGGCCGCCCCCTCGGCGCCGACCGACTCCCCGGCGGTGGCTCCCGCCGTGCCGGTCGACGCCCCGACCCCACTGAACGACTCGTCGACCCCGGATGCCTCCTCGGTCGCGCCCATCTCCCCGGCGGTGACCGCCACGCCGGCCGTGCCGGTGTCGCCCGCGGTGACCGCCGCGCCGGCCGTGCCGGTGTCGCCCGCGGTGACCTCCACGCCGGCCGCGCCGGTGTCACCGGCGGCGGGCCGCGACGGAGCCGGTGTCGCCGGGGCACGCCTGCCTCAAGTCCGGGCCAGTTCCTCCGGCCCGGCGCCTACCCGGATCACGCGCCCCGCCGACGCCCTGGCCGAGCTGATCGCCGGCAACCGCCGCTTCGTAAGCGGCCGCCCGGAGCACGGGCATGACGTGTCCGCGGCCGCGACCGCCTCCGGTGGGCAGCTCCCGCACGCGGTCGTGGTGGGCTGCATCGACTCCCGGGTCCCGCTCGAGGCGATCTTCGACCAGACCTTCGGCTCGATCTGCGTGATCCGCTCCGGCGGCCATGTCGTCGACCGCGCGGTGCTGGGCTCGGTCGGCTTCGCGGTATCCGCCCTGAAAGTCCCACTGATCATGGTCCTGGGCCACGTCCGCTGCGGCGCCGTGGACGCGACCGTCAGCGCCCTCCGCACAGGATCCCGGCCGGACGGCGACGTGGGCTACCTAGTGGACGAGATCGCCCCCGCGGTACGCGGCGTCGGCCTCGACGACCCCGACGTCACGGCGAAGGCCATGCGCGCGCACGTCGCCCGGACGGTCCGCCGCCTCCGCGACGTGACCGGAGTGCCGGAATTGGTGGCAGCGGGCTCGGTGAGCATCGCCGGAGCGGTCTACGACCTGGACACCGGCTGGGTCGACCTCCTGACCTGAGATCCGGTCGGGCCTGGTCCGCCTCGCAGCGGACCAGGCCGTCGGACCGGCCGGGAGCCGGTACGGATCAGGCCGATCCGGCCCGACGGGAGAGCGTGTGCCGATCCGGCCCGACGGAGAGTCCGCCCGCGACC
>NZ_JBFBAJ010000008.1:43500-97260 GCF_040682215.1 Actinoplanes sp. NPDC051346
CGGACGGGAGAGTCCGCCCGTGACCCGGACGGGAGAGTCCGCCCGTGACCCGGACGGGAGAGTCCGCCCGTGACCCGGACGGGAGAGTCCGCCCGTGACCCGGACGGGAGAGTCCGCCCGCGATGTATGCGGCGGTTTGGCCCCTCGGTGCTTCGGTTTTGGACGCCAAAAGGCGCCCCCGGAGCATGATGCCCGGGAGCGCCTAAGCCGGCGAGGTGTTGCCCCTGGCCCAGGAACGCGGTCCTTGACTCAGAGACTCGGCCTCGACCTGGCGATCAGTCCTCGACCTGAAAGTTCAGGCCTCGGGCTGGAAGCCGGGAGAGGCTCAGCCCTCGAAGACGCCCGCGTCGACGAGGCGCTTCTCGGTGGCGGCCCAGCCGTGCTGCGGGAAGGTCTGGTCGTAGCCCTGCAGCTCGGCGCGGATCTTGGCGCCATGGCCCGCCGCGGCGAGGACGCGGATCTCCTCGACGAAGGCGTCCGAGTCGGTCTTGAGGTGCGCGGTCTTGCCGTTGGTCAGGTTGCGCACGTATGCGAAACGGCCGTTGGCCAGCGGGATGAGGTACTTGAACTCACCGAGCACGCTGAGGGCGCCACCCTGGCCTGCCTGGCCGGCGCGGACGGATGCGCGGGCGGTCTTTGAGGTGTTGCTCGCCACGGCGTGTACTCCTTGGGAAAGAACGGGTGTCGGCATAAAACGCCGGAGCAATCCTACACGACCATGGCCGGGCCGCACCGCGGGAGCGGGCTGGTCCGTTAGGTCAGGTGTGCCACTACGGCCATTCACATGTCGATATTGCGGTTTCTCTGGCGCACCATCCGTACCACCCGGCATCATGGAGCACGATCAACCGCGGTCGAGGTCGTAGGGGAAGACGCACCTCGGTCTCCGGGAGGTCACCGTGCCAACGTGTGGCGTCGTATACGTCCACTCGACCCCACTCGCCGTGTGCCAGCACGTCGAGTGGGCGATCGCGCGCGTCCTGACCGCGCCGGTCACCTTGCACTGGACTGCGCAGCCGGTCGATCCCGGCATGCGGCGGTCCGAGTGCGGCTGGACCGGAAGGCCTGGCACTGGCGCCGAGCTGGCTGCTGCCCTCCGACAGTGGCCCATGATCCGTTTCGAGGTCACCGAGGAGCCGAGCCCCGGCATGGACGGGGAACGCTTCATGCACGTACCGGGCCGGGGCCTGTTCCGAGGCACCACCGGCGCCTCGGGCGACATCCAGATCGGTGAAGACCGCCTCCGCGCGATCATGGCCTCGGCACGAGCTCCGGAGGCGCTGTCGCACGCCCTGGACAAGGCGCTGGGCACGGCCTGGGACGCCGAGCTGGAGCCCTACCGCTACGCGGGCGACGGCGCACCGGTCACCCTCCTCACCCGCGTCGGCTGATCGGGACCCCTGCCCGGCGGCTCCCGCCGGCCCGGGTCGTATCCCGCACGGCGCGGGTCGTATCCCGCCGGCACGGAGTCGTATCCCGCACGGCCCGGGAGTCGTATCCCGCACGGCGCGGGTCGCCTCCCGCACGGTCCAGGCGGGGCCTGAGCCGCGCTGCCGGCGGGTTGGGGTCCTAGCCGCGCTCCCTCGTGGTCGTTGTGGCTTGTGCAGCCCGCCGCGCTCTCCGCGAGACAGCCGCTGCAGGGAGGCGCTGCCGCCCGACGAGCGCTGGGAGGTGTTGCCGTTCCACTCTGCGGCGACGATGTCGATCCGCGGTGTGCTGCCGCCCGACGAACCCCGGGGGAGGTGCTGCCGCCCGACAAGCCCCGCCACCCGCGACGTAGTGTGGGCGACGGCCGCCACCGCGGTCGGTTTGTCGGAGGCTGGGCGGAGCTGGTCCAATGGCGGGCGTGAATAGGGCGCTTCGTGTGGCTCTGGCCGTACCCCTCGGGCTTGTTTTAGCCGCCTGCAGCAGTGACGCGCCTTCCTTGCCGCAAGCCGGCGCCAACGTCGCGTCCGCTCCCGCGCCGAGCCTTGTGCCCTCCTCGGCGCCGGCGAGTGTTCCGGCGGTGGCCGATCCCGCCGTGCGCGCGCGTGAGACCGTCAAGACCCTGAGTGACGTCCAGCTCGCGGGCCAAGTGCTCATGCCCTATGCGTACGGTGACAAGGCCGACCGGGTGGATGCCGCGGGCGCCGCCGGGAATCAGCGGCTGGCTGGGGTTGACACTCCGGCGGAGATGGTTGCGAAGTTCCATCTCGGTGGGCTCATTCTCGTCGGTTTCGTGCCCGACGATCCGACCGCCGCCACCAATCCGGCGACCAATGTCGATTCGCCGCAGCAGGTGCGGGCGCTCACTGACGGTCTCCAGGCGGCCGCGCGGAAGCTGCCGGGGGGCGTGCCGCTGTTGATCGGCACGGACCAGGAGTTCGGGGTTGTCACCCGGATCAGGACCCGCGCCACGCAGCTGCCGTCCGCGATGGCGTTCGGTGCGGCCGGGCGTCCCGATCTGACGGAGGCCGCCTGGCGGGTCGGCGGCACGGAGCTTGCCGCGATGGGCGTGAACCTCGATTTCGCCCCGATCGCCGACACCCTGGGGCCGGCGGGGAGCTCGGTCATCGGCTCCCGGTCCTACGGTGCCGATCCGGTGGCCAACGCCGCGCAGGTGGGGGCCGCGGTGCGGGGCATGCAGGGCGCCGGGGTGTCCGCCACTCTCAAGCATTTTCCGGGGCATGGTCACACCACGGGCGACAGTCACGACGATCTTCCGATCGTGCGGCAGAGCTCGGCGGCGTGGGAGAAGCAAGATCGTCCGCCGTTCGACGCGGGCATCGCCGCGGGGGCGCATGTGGTCATGTCCGGCCATCTGGACGTGGAGGGGCTCGACAAGGGCGTCGCGGCCACGTTCTCGCGCAAGATCATGACGGATGTGTTGCGTGGCCGGCTCGGGTTCACCGGGGTGGTGATCACCGACGCGATGAACATGGCGCCGGCGCTGAAGTGGCCGCCCGGCAAGGCCGCGGTCCTCGCCCTGAACGCGGGCAACGACATCTTGCTGATGCCGCCCGACATCGCCGCCGCGCGCGACGGGATCCTGGCCGGGCTGCGGGATGGCAGTCTCAAGCGTCAGCGCCTGGTCGAGGCGGTCACCCGCGTCTTGACGCTCAAGTTCCGGAGCGGCCCGCCGCAGCCCGCGTTGTCCGTTCTGGAGTCGCCCGCGCATCTCGAGGCGGTCGCGCGGGCGAGCGCCGCGGCGGTCACCGTCCTCAAGGGCCGCTGCTCCGGGCCGCTGGTCAGCGGCCCGGTCACCGTCACCACCTCCGGCGGCCGGGAGGCCGCGCGGATCGCGCTGGTCGAGGCGTTGCGCCAGGCGGGCGTCCCGGTCCAGGCCGCGGGTGGCAAGGTCGTGCACCTCGTCGGGTACGGCGACCGCACCACGGACCTGGCCGCCGGCGCGGCGGTCACGGTGGTGATGGATACGCCCTACCTGCTGGCCGCGGCGCGATCCCCGGCGCTCGTGGCCACGTACTCGTCGGGCCCGGCGTCGATGACCGCCCTGGCGGCGGTGATCGC
This sequence comes from Actinoplanes sp. NPDC051346, assembly GCF_040682215.1. Classification (NCBI taxonomy): domain Bacteria; kingdom Bacillati; phylum Actinomycetota; class Actinomycetes; order Micromonosporales; family Micromonosporaceae; genus Actinoplanes; species Actinoplanes sp. NPDC051346. Next base: position 47,008 of record NZ_JBFBAJ010000008.1, read on the forward strand.
CGGCAAGGCGAAGGCGCCAGGACGGTCTCCGGTCGCGGTCACGGGCCTGCCCCGCAGCGCCTGCCCCTGACAAGTGCACGGCAAGCCGGGGCGGTGGGCGTGGAAGGGCGTCTTCGCGGTTCACCGCCGTTCCGAGGGTGCCCTGTCATCGTGCACCGGGCGGATCTACCAGTACACCTACCGGCTCTATGCGCCGGAGGACAGCCGTTATGAGCGCTGCGTCGGCATGTCCTGGTGTTCGGTGTGTCGCGAGGCTTCCGAGAATCTCGTATTCGTCAGTCGCGACACGACGCTCGCGGACGCGCTCGCCGACCTGCCGGCGAGTGAGCGGGAAAGGATCGGCCAGAACTCCCGGAAGATCCGTGAGTGTCTGGATCGCCTCGTCCGGCGCGGGCTCTGGCCGTGACGCGGAGAAGGGGCGCCCCAGGTGGGACGCCCCTTCTCCGACCGGTAGTTCGTCAGAGCGGGATGTTGCCGTGCGCGCCGCGGGCCGCCGGGGCCGCGGCCAGCGCCTCCGCCAGCCGGCGGCGGGTCTCCTCCGGCTTGATGACGTCGTCGACAACGCCGATCTCCAGCGCGCGGTTGACGCCGCCCGCCGTGGTGATCTGCTCCTGGATCAGCTGCTCGCGCAGCGCGTCGCGCTCCTCGTGCGGTGCCGCGGCCAGCTTCTTGCGGTGCAGGATGTTGACGGCCGCGCTCGCGCCCATGACCGCCACCTCCGCGTTGGGCCAGGCGAAGACCGCGGTCGCGCCGAGCGAGCGGGAGTTCATCGCGATGTACGCGCCGCCGTACGCCTTGCGGGTCACCAGCGTGACCCGCGGGACGACGGCCTCGGCGAACGCGTGCAGCAGCTTGGCGCCGCGGCGCACGACGCCGTCCCACTCCTGGCCCAGGCCGGGCAGGTAGCCGGGCACGTCGACCAGCACGATCAGCGGCACGCCGAGCGAGTCGCACATCCGCACGAACCGGGCCGCCTTCTCGGCGCTGGAGGCGTCGAGGCAGCCGCCGAGGCGCAGCGGGTTGTTGGCGATGACGCCGACGGTGCGTCCGGCGAACCGGCCCAGCGTCGTGACGACGTTCGGCGCCCACTTGCCGTGCAGCTCCACGCCGGGCTCGTCGAGCAGGGCCTTGACCACGGGCTTCACGTCGTACGCCCGGTTGGCCTCGGCCGGCATCGTGGCACCCAGGTCGTGGCCCTCTTCGGCGCCCTCGGCGACGTCCGCGGGGGTGAGCCGGCCCTGGTGGCCGAGCAGCACGGTGAGCTTGCGCGCCTGGTCGAAGGCGGCCGCGTCGTCCTTGGTGGTGATGTGCACGACGCCGGAGCGGCGGCCGTGCGGCTCGGGGCCGCCGAGGCGTTCCATGTCGACCTGCTCGCCGGTGACGCTGCGGACGACCTCGGGGCCGGTCACGAAGATCCGGCCGCCCTTGCTCATGATCACGATGTCGGTCAGCGCCGGCCCGTACGCGGCACCGCCGGCCGCCGGGCCGAGCACCACGGAGATCTGCGGTACGCGCCCGGAGGCCCGCACCATCGCCGCGAACACCTGGCCGACGCCGTCGAGGGCGACCACACCCTCGGCGAGGCGGGCGCCGCCGGAGTGCCAGAGGCCGAGGACCGGCACGCGCTCGCGGACCGCCGTGTCGATGGCGTCGATGACGTGCTGGCAGCCCTCCATGCCCATCGCGCCGCCCTGGCGGGTGGCGTCGGTGGCGAAGGCGATCGCCGGCGTGCCGTCGACCTCGCCGCGGGCGTACAGCACGCCCGAGTCGTCCTTGGGTGCGAGCAGGCGCAGGGAGCCGCTGTCGAAGAGCGCGCGCAGGCGTGCCTCCGGGTCGCGGTGGTCGACGGCGGCCGCGTCGGCCGAGGTTGAGGTCGTGGTCACGGCGTTCTCCAAGGTGGGATGAGGGGTCACGCGCGGGTGAAGACGAGCGCCACGTTGTGGCCGCCGAAGCCGAACGAGTTGTTCATCGCGGCGTTGATCTCGAGCGGACGCGCCTTGTGGGCGGCCACGTCGAGGTCGAGCCGCTCGTCCGGGTCATCCAGGTTGATCGTGGGCGGCACGACGCCGTCGCGGATCGCCAGGATGGTGGCGATCGACTCGAGCGCGCCCGCGGCACCGAGCAGGTGACCGGACATCGACTTGGTGGAGGTGAGCACCGGGTGGTCGCCGAGGGCGGCCCGGATGCCTCGGATCTCGCCCATGTCGCCGACCGGGGTCGAGGTGGCATGGGCGTTGACGTGCGCGATGTCGGCGCCGGTCAGCCCGGCGTCGCGGATCGCCTTGGTCATCGCGCGGATGCCACCGCGGCACTCCGGGTCCGGCTGGACGATGTCGAATCCGTCCGAGGTGATGCCGGCACCGGCGAGGCGGGCGTAGACGGTGGCGCCGCGGGCGGCGGCGTGGTCGGCGCGCTCGAGCACGAGCGCACCGCCGCCCTCGCCCAGGACGAAGCCGTCGCGGCCCTTGTCCCAGGGGCGTGACGCGCGTTCCGGATCGTCGTTGCGCGTCGACATGGCGCGCATGGAGGCGAAACCGGCGATCGGCAGCGGGTGGATGACCGCCTCGGTGCCGCCGGCGACGACCACGTCGGCGCGACCCGAGCGGATGAGGTCGAGGCCCAGCGACAGCGCTTCGGCGCCGGTGGCGCAGGCGCTGGCCATCGAGTGCACGCCGGCCTGCGCGCCGAGGTCGATGCCGACCCAGGCCGCGGGGCCGTTGGGCATGAGCATCGGCACGGTGTGCGGGCTGACCCGGCGGGGCCCGGAGGCCTCCAGGATGTCGTCCTGGTTGAGCAGGGTGATCGCACCGCCGATGCCGCTGCCGAAGCTGACGGCGAGGCGCTCGGGGTCGAGCCCGGAGTCGGCCAGGCCGGCGTCGGCCCAGGCCTGGTGCGCGGCGATCAGGGCGATCGCCTCGGACCGGTCGAGTTTGCGCAGGCGTACCCGCTCCAGCACCTCGGAGGGGTCGACGGCGAGCGAGGCGGCGATGCGGACGGGCAGCTGCCCGGCCCACTCCTGGGTGAGCGGACCCACCCCGGAGCGGCCGGCGAGCATGGCGTCCCAGGTGGACGCGACGTCCCCGCCGAGCGGGGTCGTCGCGCCGAGCCCGGTGACGACGACGTCTGTGGAACTCATGTCAGTGGTTCGCCTCGATGAAGGACACGGCGTCGCCGACGGTCTTGAGGTTCTGCACCTCGTTGTCGGGGATCTTGACGCCGAACTTCTCCTCGGCGGCCACGACGACCTCAACCATGGAGAGCGAGTCGACGTCCAGGTCGTCGGTGAAGGACTTTCCCTCGGCGACGTCGTCCGGGTTCACCCCGGCGACCTCCTCCAGGATCTCGGCGAGGCCGGAGGTGATCTCAGCGCGGGTAGCCATTGTTCGGTGGTTCCTCTCGATGGTGGGTGAAAACTCGACGGGTTGTCGGTCCGCTGCTCAGGGGCAGCGGATGACCTGCCCGGCGTACGTGAGGCCGCCGCCGAAGCCGAAGAGCAGCACCGGGGCGCCCGAGGGCACCTCGCGACGCTCGATCAGCTTGGACAGGGCCAGCGGCATGCTCGCCGCGGAGGTGTTGCCGGATTCGACGAGGTCCTTGGCGACGACCACGTCCGGGCTCAGGCCCAATCGCTTAACGATGCCGTCGATGATGCGGGTATTGGCCTGGTGCGGCACGAACGCGGCGAGTTCCTCCGGCTTGACCCCGGCCCGCTCGCAGGCCTGCAGGGCGAACGGGGCGAGCGCGGTGGTGGCCCAGCGGAAGACGCTCTGGCCCTCCTGCTGGATGTAGGGCCGCCAGCCCTCGATGCGCAGCACGTCGCCCTTTTCCGGTGCGGAACCCCAGAGCACCGGGCCGACGCCGACTTCCTCGCCGTCGGCGACCGCGGTGACCACGGCGGCGCCGGCGCCGTCACCGAAGAGCACGGCGGTGCTGCGGTCGGTCCAGTCGACCAGGTCGGACAGCTTCTCGGCGCCGATCACGATGGCGTTGCGGGCGGCGCCGGCACGCATCGCGTGGTCGGCGGTGGCGAGTCCGTAGGAGAACCCCGAGCATGCCGTGTTGAGGTCGAACGCGGCGGGCGCGGCGACCCCGAGCCGGGCGGCGACCCGGGTCGCGACGTTGGGGCAGCGGTCGACCGAGGAGCAGGTGGCGACGATGACCATGTCGATGTCGGCGGCGGTCAGCCCCGAGCTCGCGAGTGCCTTCTCCGCGGCGAAGGTGGCCATGTCGGCGACCGACTCCGAGTCCGCGATCCGGCGCTCGGCGATGCCGACCCGGTCGCGGATCCACGCGTCGTTGGTGTCGACGACCGCGGCGAGGTCGTCGTTGGTGACGACTCGCGAGGGCTGGTAGTGGCCCATCGCGACGATGCGGGAACCCGCTGTCATGGTGCTGCTCCTTCGGTCGCGATTGGCGGGGTCACACCTGCTGCCCGCCGATGCGGGCAACGGGCTGGCCGGGGGCCACCGGGTCGTCGTGGTGGGCGAGCCACTCGGTGAGAACGCCGGCGGCGTGTGCGGTGATCTCGACCGGTCCCTGCCGGGTCACCACGCTGCCGATGACCTGACCGCTGCGGACGGTGGCGCCCTCGTCGAGGCCCTCGGCCGGCGCGAACGTGCCGGCGCTGCTGGCCACGACCACGCGGAACACCGGCGTCGGCTCGAGGCTGGGCACCATGCCGTGGCGGGCGATGAGGTCGCGGGCGGCGGCCAGGTCGTCCGGCGTGTTGAGGGTGACGATCTCCGGCGCCTGCTCGCCCTTGAGCTCCCGCTTGACCAGGCCGGCCAGGGTGCCGGCCGGCGGCAGCTCGATGATGCCGGTCACTCCGAGGTCACGCAGGGTGCGCATGACCAGATCCCAGCGAACCGGCGCGGTGACCTGCCGGACGAGGCGCTGCACCATCTCGCGGCCGTGGACGACCGCGGAGCCGTCCAGATTCGACAGCAGGATGCGGGCCGGGTCGGCCGCGGTGATACCGCCCGCGACGGCGGCCAGCGCCTGCTCGGCGGGGGCCATGAACGGCGTGTGGAACGCGCCCGCGACGGCCAGCGCCCGGACCCGGGCACCTTCGGGCGGCTCGGCGGCGAACTTGCCGAGCGCGTCGAGGGCCCCGGCGGCGACGATCTGGCCGGCGCCGTTGCGGTTGGCCGGGTAGAGGCCGTGCTGCTCGATCGCGGCGACCACGGTCTCCGCGTCGCCGCCGAGAACCGCGCTCATGCCGGTCGGCTCGAGCGCGCAGGCGGCGGCCATCTCGCGGCCGCGGACACCGGCGAGGGTGATCGCCGCCTCGGCGGGCAGCACCCCGGCGAGCGCGGCGGCGCCGATCTCGCCGACGCTGTGGCCGGCGACCAGGCCGACGTCGTACATCGGGAGTTGTTCGGCGGCGAGCAGGGCGGCGGCGACGAGCAGCGGCTGGGTGCGTGCGGTGTCCTTGATCTCGTCGGCGTCGGCCTGGGTGCCGAGGTGGATCAGGTCGACGCCGGCGAGGGCGGACCACCACTTGAGGCGGGCCTCGGCACCGGAGAGTTCGAGCCACGGAGAGAGGAAGCCGGGCTTCTGGGAGCCCTGGCCGGGCGAGAGTACGGCGAGCACGTCCTCGACTCTTCCGGATGCGAGTGCGATCCGCGGTTGCCGCGGGAGACCAAACCCTACGATCCGCGTTGTGGGTTTCCTACAAAGCGCCCCCGGCTTTGCCCCGATGCGTGGGGTTTTCCGCCGTCTGGCATCACGGAACGATCGTTCGATCGTTGGGGTGATTTAGCTCGCAGGGTCGAGCCGGCCGATGGTCAGCGCCATCCGCAGCGCGAACGCGTCCCGACCGTCCAGCGGGGACAAACCGGTCACTTCGGCCACCCGCTTGAGGCGGTATCGGACAGTGTTCGGATGCACGTACAACTCTCGGGCGGCGCTCTCCAGGACGCCGCCCGCGGCGAAGAACGCGTCGAGGGTTTCGAGCAGGCCCCCGCCGGCGCGCGCGAGGGCGCCGTACGCGTCGTGCCGCAGCGCCCGCCGCGCCTCGGCGTCGCCGGCCAGGGCCCGCTCGGGCAGCAGGGCGTCCGCGGCCACCGGGGTGGGCGCCCCGGGCCACGCGGGCGCGGCCCGGAAACCCGCGAGGGCCGCGCGGGCCGATTCGGTGGCATGGTCCAGCGACGGTACGGCGGGCCCGACGACGACCGGCCCCTCCCCGAAAGCGGGGGCGAGCTGCCCCGCGATGGCGAGCGGATCCGCGGCGCCGCCCATCACCACCACCAGCCGGTCGCCGTGCACGCCGCCGATGACCTCGACCCGGGCTCGCCGGGCGGCCCGGTAGACGGTGTGCAGCACGGCGGTGTGGTCGCCGCCCGGGGAGCGCCCGACCACGACGGCGACCGGAGGGGCGTCGGCCCAGCCCAGCGCCGCCGCCCGGCTGGCGAGCACGTCGGAGGAGTCGCCTCGCAGCAGCGCGTCGACGAGCAGGGCCTGCAGCCGGGCATCCCAGGCGCCGCGCGACTCGGCGGCCCGGGCGTACACCCGGGCGGCGGAGAAGGCGATCTCGCGGGAGAACTTGAGGATGGCCTCGGTGAGGGCGCCCTCCTCGCCGGCGGCGGCCAGGTGCGCGACCTGGGACTCGGCGACGTCGATGGTGACCTTGACGAGCTGGACGGTCTGGGTCAGCGTGATCGAGCGGGCCAGCGCGCGCGGCGCGGCGGCGAAGACCTCGTCGGAGATCTCCTGGGTGCCGGCCGCCGTGCCGCCCGAGCGCAGCCACTCGACCAGGGAACGCACGCCCGCCTGGGCGACGAGCATGATCGAGGAGCGCTGGTCGGCCGGGAGCTCCCGGAACCACGGCAGGGTCTCGTCCATCCGGGCCACGCTCGCCGACGCCAGGTCGCCGGCGCTGCGTTCGACCCGGCGCAGGGTGGCGGCCAGGGGCGGGCGCTTCGCCGTACCCCCGGATCTGTCGCGCTCTGCCACCCGCCCAGCATGTCAGGGGCCCGACGGAGCGGGAGTGTCGCGGACCACATTGCGCAACCTTTTGAGCATTTTGTCCTTAATAGCGGTGCGCCTTCCCCCCGCTCTCGGTCGGTGACCTGGCATGGTGTCGTCCTAGCGTTGCGCGGACCGGTGCCCCGCGGAGGGTCAACCCGGGCCCCGCGGTGCCGATCAGACCGGCGACCGGCGGAAGGAGGCGGAAGTGACGGACCACGAGGGCGTACGCCCCGACACGGAGCATGACGGCGAGGACAGGCAGTCCTCCGCGCCCGACACCGCCGTGCTCGCCGCGGTGCCGGCCGAGGAGCCGACGGACGACGTCCCGCACCGCGTGGGCTGCCGATCGGAGCTGCGCGGCTGGGCGGGAGCCCACCTGCACGGCGCCGTGCGACCCCGGCGGCGCGCGGCGGGCCGAGGCCGCCCACCCGGCCGCTGGTGCTGAGTCCTCACCCTGGGGAGTGACTGACGGCCGTGCTCCGGCGCGTCCGGCGTCCCGTCCGGTCGGCTGCCGACACGGTGTGCGGGTGGACGACAAGAGACGGCTGATTCTCGACCAGGCCCTGGCGCTCGTCGACGAGCGCGGGCTGGCCGCCATGTCCATGCGAGCCGTGGCCGAACGCGTCGGGCTCACCTCGATGGCGCTCTACCCCTATGTGGGTGGCAAGGACGCGCTCCTCGACGGCCTGGTCGACCTGCTGCACCTGGAACTCGGCTCGGCATACGGCGACGACCCGGCCGACATCGACTGGCGGCAGCGCCTGCGGGCCCTGGGCCGGGCGGTCCGCGGGGTGTCCCGGCGGCATCCGGCGGCCTACCCGCTGCTGCTCAACCGCCCGTCGCCCGCGGGATCCTGGCTGACGGCGGCCCTGCGCGGCACGCTGCACGACGCCGGGGTGCCCGCCGGCGAGGTGCCGCGGCTGACCCGGATGATCTGCGCCTTCCTGCTCGGCTACACGACCGGCGAGGTGACCGGGGGCCTTCCGTCGGGCGGACCCGGCCGCCCGGCCCAGACCGACCCCGACCCGTCCCCGGCCGAGCCATCCGCTTCGCCACAGCCGTCCCCAGCCGAGCCATCCGCTTCGCCACAGCCGTCCCCAGCCGACCAGCCGTCCCCGGCTGAGCCGTCCCCGGCCGAGCCGGCGTCGGCGGTTGAGCTGGTGGATTCGGTCGAGTCGGTCGAGCCGGGGTCGGTCGAGACCGAGTCGGCCGACGTGCGGGGCGGCGGCCGCCCGTTCAGCCCTGCCGGGTTTGAGCCCGGTCCGACGGCCGACGCCGAATTCGACGCCGACCTCGACGACCTGATCCGCCTCGTGGAGGTCACCGTCCGGGTCGCGTGACCGCCGTTCCGCGCCGCACCCCCTTCCTCGTGCCCTATAAAGGTGCAAAAGGTACGGAGGCGCGATGACCGACGACTACGTGGCACAGCGATACGTCCACCTGCGCCGCGCCGCGTTCCTGATGTGCGGCGACTGGGAGCGGGCCGGCGACCTCGCCCGCGCCACCCTCGCCCGGGCGTTGACCGATCCCGACATCGCTGACCTGGACCTCTGGGCCTACGGCGACCTGATGGCCGCGTTCAAGCCGTCCCACGGGCGCCGCGAGCACGTCTTCGTCGCCCCACCGGAGGCCGCCGCCCAGGGAGCCGCCGACGCGGACGCCGCGCTGAGCGACGTCTACACCGTGTTGGTGCTCGACGCGCTGCGTCGGCTCTCCCCGAAGTGCCGGGCGGTGCTGGTGCTGCACCACTTCTGCCATCTCGCCGTCGGGGAGACCGCGGACGTGCTCGGCATCGACGGCAACAAGGTCACGGAGTACGAGGCGGAGGGCCTGGCGGCCTTCGGCGCCCTGCTCCGGGCGACCCAGCCGGCGGTGGCGTGATGAGCGCCGCGATGACCGCCGTGCTCGAGCGGGCGTGCGCGGGTGAGCCGCCCATCGGCGACGCGGTCGAGGACGTCTTCCGGCGCGCGGACCGGCTGCGCCGCCGCCGCGCCAGCTCGGTGGTCCTGGCCGGCCTGGTCGCCGTTGTGCTGGTGGTGCTGCTCGGGTACGCGCTCACCACCGTCTTCCTGCCCGGCCCGAAGCCCCGCTCCGCCGCCGCGGTCCCGGTCGCCCAGCCCCGCCCGTCGGCGGAGCTCGACCCGGTGCTGAACGTGCTGGCGCCGCCCGTCGACGCGAAGGAGCACCGGATCGTTCCGCGCCCGCCGGCGTCGGGTTCGGGCTGGCGGCAGTACGCGGTGATGGACGCGGACGGCAGGCCGCACGGCATGATCGAGGTGGCCGTCTTCGACGCCCGGGCCGGGATCTGCCTGCCGGTGCTCGCCGACGAGACCGCCTGCGCCCGCCCGGAACGGACCCGGGCGGGCATCGAGTATGCCCGTTACGCCGACACCGCCGACCAGGACTGGCAGGTGCGCCAGGTGATCGCCCGGCGGGTGGTGGACGGCCGCACGGTGGCGGTCCAGGCGACGGGCGAGCGTGGCACCGGCGACGGTGAACGCGGCGAGCCGCCCCTGACCACCCGCGAGTTGGCGGACGCGGCCACCGACCCGCGCCTGCCGGACGCGTTCGGCCTGGGGGAGCGCTGCAACGCACCCGCTCCGGCCTGCCCGATCTTCAAGATCCCGATCCGCCCGTCCACCTGAGCGACCCCAGCCCCGGCCGAGCGGCGGAGGCGGCTAGACCCGGCGGCGGATCAGGAAGGCGACGCCGCCCAGTCCGGCCAGGACGACCAGCAGCACGGCGATGTTGATCATGAACAGGCGCCGCATCTCGCCGAACACGCTGCTTCCAACGGCGAGCGGGTCGAGTTCTCCCGAGTCGACCTTCTCGCCGATGCCGCCGCCGATGCCGCCGGTGACCACATCCGGCTTTTCCTTGAGCGGGAGGCCGCTCAGGCGCAGCGACTCGGACATGGTGAGCCGGCCGTAGAACCAGCCGGCGCTCTTGCCGCCGGTCGGCTGCTTCGCCGGCCGGTACGCCCGCGGGCCGCCGGAGGCGAGCGGGTAGAGGTCGTAGGACTGGGTGGCCCTGTCCTTGACCAGGACGGTGACGGTGTATTTCGGACCGAGCTTGTCCGCCTTGGGCTTGGTCGTGGTCGGCTCGGCGCCGGAGAGCCAGTTGACCTCACCGAGCAGGCGCCGGAACAGTTCGGGGTGTTCCGCCTGCTGGATGGTGATGTCGGCGGTGCTTTCACCGGCGATCTGGACGGCGGTCGGTTTCGCCGGTGCCTTCGGCGCCGCGGCCGGAGACTCCTCTCGCACCGGCGGCGGTGGCGCGGCGTGTGCCGCCGTTGCCATTCCGGCACCGAGCACCGCGGCCGCGGCCAGTGCTCCGGCCGCCGCGACCAACCTTCCGAACATTCCTCGAGCCACCGTCCGGCCTCCCCCGCCTACGTGATGGACACTGCTGGCGCTGCGCACGTTCTCACAGCCTCCCCGCAGTGCCGTCCGGGCGCATCCCTCGGCCGTGGCCTTTGGAGCTATCCGGAATCGGTGTGGGAGGTGTAACGAGTGCTGATCAGCGCGCGAATAGTACCGACCGGTGGCAAGTCGTGGATCACCACGTCACCCGTGCTGCTGACAGTCATACCGGTACGACTTTCAGCAATGGCGGAACCGGGGGCCATAAGGTAATGCGCGCGCCGGGAACCCCGGCGCGCGCATCTTGAAGCGGTGGTGGAGGCGGTCAGCCCAGCTTCGCGCGGGCGGCCGCGAGGCGGGCGAGGCTCCGCTCGCGGCCCAGGATCTCGAGCGACTCGAAGAGCGGCAGTCCGATCGTGCGGCCGGTCGTCGCGACCCGTACCGGAGCCTGGGTCTTGCCGAGCTTGAGCCCGCGCTCCTCGCCGACCCGCTCGAGCGCGGCCTTCAGCGGCTCGGCCGTCCACTCGTCCAGGGCGCCGAAGGCGGCCGCCGCGGCGTCGAGGATGTCGCCGGCACCCTCCTTCATCGCCTTGTTCCAGGACTGCTCGTCGGTGGCCGGCTCGTCGAGGAAGAGGAAGTCGACATAGTCGACGATCTCGCTGAGCACCGCGATGCGGGTCTGTGCCAGCGGCGCGACGGCCGCGAACACCTGGGTGTCGAACGCGGCCGGGCTCCACGGCGGTGCCGGGATCGTCGCGGTGCCGGACAGCCACGGCGCGCAGACCGCCGCGAACTCCTCCGCGGACAGGGCGCGGATGTACTCGCCGTTGAACGCCCGCAGCTTCTTGACGTCGAAGAAGGCGGGGGAGTGGTTGACGTCGGAGAGCCGGAACTCGCTCAGGACCGTCTCCCAGGGCACGATCTCCCGGTCGCCGCTGGGCGCCCAACCGAGCAGCAACAGATAGTTGCGCATGGCGGCGGCGAGGTAGCCCTCGTCCCGGTACGACTCGAGGGCGACCTTGTCGCGGCGCTTGGACAGCTTCTGCCGCTTCTCGTTGACGATGACCGGCACGTGCGCCCAGACCGGCGGCTTCACGCCCAGCGCCTCCCAGAGCAGCTGCTGCTTGGGGGTGTTGGGCAGGTGCTCCTCGGCGCGGATGACGTGGGTGATGCCCATGGTCATGTCGTCGACGACGTTGGCGAGGAGGAAGACCGCGGAGCCGTCGCTGCGGGCGATCACGAAGTCCTCGAGGAGCTTGTTCTCGAAGGTCGGCTCGCCGCGGACCAGGTCGACGACGACGGTCGCGCCCTCGTCGGGCGTACGGAAGCGCAGGGCCCGGCCCTCGCCCGGGCCGAGCGCGCGGTCCCGGCAGAAACCGTCGTAGCCGGTGTGGGTGTTGCCGGAGCGCTGCACGACGTCGTCGCGGCTGCAGTCGCAGTAGTAAGCGCGGCCCTCGCCGTAGAGCCGGGTGGCGGCGGCGGTGTGCTCGGCCGCGTACGACGACTGGAAGTGCGGGCCCTCGTAGGTGCCGCGTTCGATGCCGATCCAGTCGAGCGCCTGGATGATGCCCTCGGTCCACTCGGGACGGTTGCGGGCCGCGTCGGTGTCCTCGATCCGCAGGACGAAGGCGCCGCCGCTCTGCTGGGCGAAGATCCAGTTCTGCAGCGCCGAGCGGGCGCCGCCGACGTGGAACATTCCGGTTGGAGAGGGGGCGAAGCGTACTCGTACAGTCACGGGACAAGCGTACGGCGCCCGTCACCCGCTTATCCGTCAGGGCACGGAGCGGATCCGCGTCACCAGCACGGCGCCGAGCAGAGTGACGGCGGCGGTGGCCGCGTACAGGGTCGGATAGCCGCCGAGGTGGGTGACGATCGGCGCCGCCAGCGCGGGCCCGAGCACCTGCGGCGCCGCGGTCGCGATATTGATCACTCCCAGGTCCTTGGCCCGGTCCACGGCGGTGGGCAGCACCTGCGTGATGAGCGCGGTGTCCACGGCCAGATAGACGCCGTAGCCGGCGCCGAGCAGGACCGATCCCACCAGCGCGACGGGCCAGGTCGGCCAGATCGCCAGCAGCAGCGCGGCGACCGCGATGACGACCCCGGACCAGACCACGAAGATCTTGCGACGTCCGGAGGCGTCGGACAGCCGGCCGCCGATGACCGCCGTGGCGACCATGCCCAGCGTGTAGAGCAGGATCATGATCAGCAGGCCGGTGTCCGGGTCGGCGAGCCGCACCTCGTCGGTGAGGAAATACAGCAGGTAGAGGGTGCCGAGGGCGTTGCCCAGTTGGACCAGGAACCGCGTTCCCCAGGCCCAGACGAAGTCCGGGTGCTCGCGCAGCGTCCGCCACAACGGTTCGCCCGGCGGTCGGGCGCCGGACGCGGCGGGCAGCGGGTCGTCGGGCGTGAGCAGCGCGAACGGTACGGCCAGCACGACCAGCCCCACGGCCATCGCCACATATCCGCTCAGCGTGCCGGTGACGACGGCCGTGACCAGCACGGCGCCGAGCACCAGGCCGAGCGCCTGCGGCATGCCGATCCAGCCGGACACGCTGCCGCGCTGGCTCACCGGCACCCGGTCGGGGACCGCCGCGCTCAGCGTGGCCAGCATGACGTTCAGGCCGGCCATGGTGCCCGCCCAGCCCAGCACCACCCCGGCCACGGAGTGCTGCGCGCCGAGGAAGAGCAGGGACATGGCGGCGAGTGCGGCGCCGCCGAGGGTCCAGACGTGGCGGCGCCCGTACGCCCGGCCTCCGACGCGCGGGCGCGAGCGGTCCGACAGCGACCCGGCCGCGGGGTTGACGATGATGGCGACGAGGGCGCCGACGCCGGTGACCCAGCCGAGGGTGGCCTCCTTGCCGCTCACGCCCAGCTCGGAGATCTGCTCGGGCAGCAGGACCTGGACGGGCGTGAAGAAGACCATCCAGAGGCCCAGGTTGGCGGCGAAGAGCAGGCCGATCCAGGAGTGCCGGACGGGTGCGACCGGCTCGGCCAGCGCGGCCGCCGTGCCCTGCGTGACGCTCATGGTCCTCCCAGGCGAAACACGAAATTCCCTCGGACTCTAGAGGGCGGCGGTCCCCTCCGGAAGGACTACTCTTCAGGACATGGGCAAGCTGGTGGCTGTCTCGTACGTGACCCTCGACGGCGTCTTCGAGGAGCCGGCCTGGAGCGGTCCCTACTTCAACGAGGAGCTGGGCAACTGGCAGGACGCCAACCTCAGCGAGGCCGACGCGCTGCTGCTCGGCCGCAAGACCTACGAGGGTTTCAAGGCCGCGTGGCCGCAGATGGAGGCCAGCACGGGCGACTTCGGCAAGCGGATGAACTCGATGCCCAAGCACGTCGCCACCACGACCCTCACCGAGCCGGAGTGGAACGCGACGTTTCTGCACGGCGAGGTCGCCGACGCGGTGGCCAAGCTGAAGACCGAGCCCGGCAACCTGCTGCTCAACGGCAGCGCCGACCTGCTCAACTACCTGACCCGGCACAACCTCGTCGACGAGTACCGGCTCATGATCTATCCGGTGGTGGTGGGCGAGGGCCGCACGCTCTGGCACGAGGGCACCAAGGTGGCGCTGCGGCACACCGGCTCGTGGACCACCAAGACCGGCGTCGAGGTCGTCACCTACGTCCCGGCATGAAAAGAGGGGATGTGCCACGTGGCACATCCCCTCTTTGCTGACGACTAGCTGTCGCCGCCGGTCTCGCCCACCGGGGCGGCGTTCACGTCGTCGATCGCGTACTTCTTGGCGGCCTCGGCGGGCACGTGCGTCGGCACCTTGCCGCGCAGCGCGAGCTGGCGCAGCGTCGCCACCGTCACCGACTCCGCGTCCACGTGGAAGTGGCGGCGCAGCGCGTGCCGGGTGTCGCTCATGCCGAAGCCGTCGGTGCCCAGCGACGTGTAGTCGTTCGGCACCCAGCGGCTGATCAGGTCCGGCACCGCCCGCATCCAGTCGCTGACCGCGACCACCGGGCCCTCCGTACCCTCCAGCTTGGTCTGGATGTACGGCTTGCGCGGCTGGTCGCCCGGGTGGAGCAGGTTGTGCTCCTCGACCTCGACCGCGTCGCGCCGCAGCTCCGTCCACGAGGTCACCGACCACACGTCCGCGCCGACACCCCAGTCCTGGGCGAGCAGCTGCTGGGCCTTGAGCGCCCACTGCATGCCGGTGCCGGAAGCGAGCAACTGCGCCCGGGGACCAGTGGTCTCCGGCGCCGCCGCATAGCGGTAGATGCCCTTGAGCAGACCCTCCACGTCGACCCCGGCGGGCTCGGCCGGCTGAATGATCGGCTCGTTGTAGATGGTCAGGTAGTAGAAGACGTTCTCCTGCTTCTCGCCGTACATGCGGTGCAGGCCGTTCTCGACGATGTGCGAGATCTCGTACGCGAACGCCGGGTCGTACGCGATCACCGCCGGGTTCGTCGCCGCGATCAGCAGCGAGTGACCGTCCTCGTGCTGCAGGCCCTCGCCGTTGAGCGTGGTCCGCCCGGCGGTCGCGCCGAGCAGGAAGCCGCGGGTCATCTGGTCCGCCGCCGCCCACAGCTCGTCCGCGGTGCGCTGGAAGCCGAACATCGAGTAGAAGATGTACAGCGGGATCATCGGCACGCCGTGGGTCGCGTACGACGTGCCCGCGGCGATGAAGCTGGCCGTGGACCCGGCCTCGTTGATGCCCTCGTGCAGGATCTGCCCGCTGGTCGACTCCTTGTAGGACAGGAACAGCTCCCGGTCGACCGAGGTGTAGGTCTGCCCGTGCGGCGAGTAGATCTTCTTGGTCGGGAAGAGCGAGTCCATTCCGAACGTACGCGCCTCGTCCGGGATGATCGGCACCCAGCGGGCGCCGAACTCCTTGTCCTTCATGATGTCCTTGAGCAGGCGGACGAACGCCATCGTGGTGGCGACCTTCTGCTTGCCCGAGCCGCGCTTGACGTCGCCGAACCGCGCCGACTCCGGAATGGCCAGCGGGGTCGTGTTGGTGCGCCGGGTGGGGATGGAACCGCCCAGCTCCCGGCGCCGCTCGCGCAGGTATTCGATCTCGTCCGACTTCTCACCGGGGTGGTAGTACGGCGGGAGGTAGGGGTTCTCCTCGAGCTGCTTGTCGGAGATCTCGAGGTAGAGGCGGTCCCGGAAGCCCTTGAGGTCTTCCAGGGTCAGCTTCTTCATCTGGTGCGTGGCGTTGCGGGCCTCGAAGTGCGAGCCCAGGGTCCAGCCCTTGATGGTGTGCGCCAGGATGACCGTCGGCTGGCCGGTGTGCTCGGTGGCCGCCTTGTACGCCGCGTACAGCTTGCGGTAGTCGTGGCCGCCCCGCTTGAGGTTCCACACCTCGTCGTCGCTCATGTGCTCGACCATCTTGCGGGTGCGCGGGTCGCGGCCGAAGAAGTTCTCCCGGACGTACGCGCCGGACTCGCCCTTGTAGGTCTGGTAGTCGCCGTCCGGGGTCACGTTCATGAGGTTGACCAGTGCGCCGTCGGTGTCGGCGGCGAGCAGCGGGTCCCACTCGCGGCCCCAGACGACCTTGATGACGTTCCAGCCGGCGCCGCGGAAGAACGCCTCGAGCTCCTGGATGACCTTGCCGTTGCCGCGCACCGGGCCGTCGAGGCGCTGCAGGTTGCAGTTGACGACGAAGGTCAGGTTGTCGAGCTCCTCGCGGGCCGCGAGGCCGATCGCGCCGAGCGACTCGACCTCGTCCATCTCGCCGTCGCCGAGGTAGGCCCAGACGTGCTGCTGGCTGGTGTCCTTGATCCCGCGGTTGTGCAGGTAGCGGTTGAACCGGGCCTGGTAGATCGCGTTCAGCGGGCCGAGGCCCATGCTGACGGTCGGGAACTCCCAGAAGTCCGGCATCAGCCGCGGGTGCGGATAGGACGGGAGACCGCCGCCGGGGTGCGACAGCTCCTGCCGGAAACCGTCGAGGTCGTGGGTGGTCAACCGGCCCTCGAGGTACGCGCGGGCGTACATGCCCGGGGAGGCGTGCCCCTGGAAGAAGATGTGGTCGCCACCGCCGGGGTGGTCCTTGCCGCGGAAGAAGTGGTTCATGCCGACCTCGTAGAGGCTGGCGCTCGACGCGTAGGTCGAGATGTGCCCGCCGACGCCGATCTCCGGGCGCTGCGCCCGGTGCACCAGCATCGCCGCGTTCCACCGGATGTACGCCCGGATGCGCCGCTCCACGAACTCGTCGCCGGGGAACCACGGCTCCCGCTCCGGCGGGATCGTGTTGATGAAGTCGGTGGAGGTCAGGGGCGGCACGCCGACCTGTCGCTCCCGGGCCCGCTCGAGCAGGCGCAACATCACGTAGCGGGCGCGTTTGGTGCCCGCGGCGTCGATGACTCCGTCGAGCGACTCGACCCACTCACCGGTTTCCTCGGGGTCGATGTCCGGAAGCTGGCTCGGCAGGCCGTCGCTGATCACCGGGCGCTTGCGTTCCGTGGCCACAGGCATTCCTCTTGGTCGGGTGTCGGACCGTGCGCCCATTGTGTGAACCGCACGTGAATGCTTCCATCCTGCCCCCTTGCGCCGGCCGGCGTCACGCCTACCGTCCGGCTACGCGACGCTCGACACAGGTACTGACCAGTAACTTCGGTTCATCCGGGCAGAAAGCTGAACCGCACCTGGCGCTCGGGGTTGTCGCCGTTCGGATCGACGAGGCAGATCGACTGCCAGGTGCCCAGGGCGATGCGGCCGTCGAACACCGGCAGCGTCGCGTACGGCGGAATCCAGGCGGGCAGAACGTGGTCGCGACCGTGCCCGCGCGACCCGTGCCTGTGCCGCCATTTGTCCTCGGCGGGCAGCAGGTCGTCGATCGCCGTGAGCAGGTCGTCGTCGGAGCCCGCGCCGGTCTCGATGATCGCCAACCCGGCGGTGGCGTGCGGGACGAACACGTGCAGCAGGCCGTCACCCCGCCCGTGGACGAATCGCTCGGCCTCCCGCGTGATGTCACGCACGACCGGGCTGCCGCCGGTCCGGACGGTGATCACGGTGGTGTCCATGACCGGAAAGTCTTACATGTAGAGGTCCATGACCAGGAAGGACGTCCCCACCGTCAGGAACCACAGTCCGCAGAGCACGATCCGGCCCACCCCGGCCCACACCGTCATCGCACCAGCCGATCACGCCCGCCCCGGCGCCCGCAGCCGATTCGCGCGGCATCACCCGCCGCGGCGTGCGGTGGCGGGGCCGGCCGGGGTCGGCGATGCTGGGTCGCGTGACCACCCCGCAGAACCTCGACGAGCGTTTCCGCGACGCCGTCTCGGCGCTGCGGCCGAGCGGGACCCCGGGCCTCGCCCGGCCCGGCGACGACCCGGTGCGCGACGGTTCCACGCTCACCGGTGCCCGCGCCCGCGAATTGTTCGACGCCCAATCGACCAGCCGCCACCTCGACCTCGCCGCGCGCTGGCTGCGTGGCTTCAACGAGGGCTTCTCGGCGATCGGCTCGTCAGGCCACGAGGGAAACGCGGCCCTCGCCGCGGCCCTGCGCCCGGACGATCCGGCGCTGCTCCACAGGCGTTCCGGAGCGTTCTACTGTGTCCGCGCCGCCCGGGTCTCCCCGCCCGAGGACTCCCCGGACCCGCTGACGGAAGCGGCCCGGGACGTGCTGCGCGGCGTCGTGGCGTCGGCCGCCGAACCGCTCGCCGGCGGCCGGCATCAGCTCTTCGGCCGCGCCGACCTGCGGATCATCCCCAGCACGTCGCCGTCGGCCGCGCACCTGCCGCGCGCCGTTGGGATCGCGTACGCCATCAGCACGGTCCCCGAATGGCGCGGCATCGAGACGCCCTGGCCCGCCGACGCCATCGCGGTCGCCTCCTTCGGCGACGTGTCCGTCAACCACGCCGCGGCGACCGCCGCCCTCAACACGATCGGCTGGCATACGCACACCGGCCGGCGCCTGCCGCTGCTGCTCGTCTGCGAGGACAACGGCGGCAGCGTCGCGTCGCCGCCCGGCTGGGTCGCCGAAACCCTGCGCGCCCGCCCCGGCCTGCGCTACCTCGCCGCCGACGGATGCGACACGGCGGCCGCGTACGACACCGCGCGGGCGGCCGTGGACTGGGTGCGCGAACACCGCCGGCCCGCCGTGCTGCACCTGAGCATGGTCCGCCTCCTGGGACACGCCGGCGCGGACGGCCGCCCCGAGGACGCCACCCCCGACCTGGACCGGGACCCGCTGATCGGCACCGCCCGCCTGCTGGTCACCGGCGGCTTCGCCACGGGCGAGGAACTGCTCGCCCGCTACGACGAGCTGGGCTGGCAGGTGCGCAAGATCGCCGAGGAGGTCATCGGCGAACCCAAGCTCGCCGGCACGGCCCAGATCGTCGCGCCGCTCGCACCCCGGCGCCCGCTGCGCGTCGCCCGGCACGTCGCCGACACCGCGACCCGGGCGAGCGGTGCCGGCTCCGCGGCGCGCGCCCGGGCCTTCGACGGCAAACTGCCCGAACAGGGCGGTCCGCTCACCCTCGGCGAGACGCTCAACGCCACCCTCACCGACGCGCTGCTCGCCCTCCCGGGCGCCTTCGTGTACGGCGAGGACGTCGCGTCCAAGGGCGGCGCACACGGCATCACCCGGCACCTCCGCGACCGCTTCGGCGCCGACCGCGTCTTCGACACCGTCCCCGACGAGACGTCCATCCTGGGCCTGGGCCTCGGCGCCGCGGTGGCGGGGATGCTCCCGATCCCGGAGATCCCGTACCTCGCCCACCTGCACAGCGCCGAGGACCAGCTGCGCGCCGAGGCCGCCACGATGTCGTTCTTCTCGCAGGGGGCATTCCGAAACCCCATGGTCGTGCGGGTCGCCGGGCTCGCCCGGCCGGAGGGCTTCGGCGGCCACTTCCCCAACGACAACTCGGTCGCCGTGCTGCGCGACGTACCCGGACTGGTCCTGGCCGTGCCCGCCCGCGCGGCCGACGCGGCGCCGATGCTGCGCTCCTGCCTGGCCGCGGCGGCCGTCGACGGCACGGTCAGCGTGTTTCTGGAGCCGCTCGCGCTCTACCACTGCCGCGACCTGTTCCAGCAGGGCGACGAGGAGTGGCTGGCGCCGTACGCTCCGCCAACGCAGTGGGCCGCCGCGCACCTCCCGATCGGCCGCGCCCGGACGTATCCGTTCGGGTCCGCCGAGGACCTGACCATTCTCACCTTCGGCAACGGTGTCCGGATGTCCCTGCGGGTCGCGGCCCGCCTCGCCGCCGACGGGTACGGATCCCGCGTAGTGGACCTGCGCTGGCTGAACCCGCTGCCGGCGGCCGACCTGCTCCGCGAGGCGTCGGCGACCGGCCGGGTCCTCATCGCCGACGAAACAAGGAGGTCGGGAGGGGTCGGCGAGGGAATCCTCGCGGCCCTGGTGGACGGCGGTTTCGTCGGCGCGGCCCGCCGAATCGCCGCCGCCGACTCGCTCGTTCCACCCGGTCCGGCAGCGCGCCACGTCCTGATCGGGGAAGATGCCATCACACAGGGTGCCCACGCCCTGCTGGCGCGGTAAATTGCCACACACCCGGTGCGCCACTTGCGCGTAGGCCCCCGAGTGTGTGGACTACCCCCACAGAATGTCCTCAACAGCAAGGAGGAATTAGACAGTGAGCGCGACCGCTGGTCAGGCCGACGGCGTACGCAGCCTGGCGGACCGGTTCGGCCTCGAGCCGAACATGGTGGTCATGGAGATGGGCTACGACGACGATGTCGACGAGGATCTCCGTGACGCCCTGACCGAACGCGTGGGCGATTTGGTCGACGAGGACACCGACGAGGTGGTCGACGCGGTACTACTCTGGTATCGCGACGGCGACGGTGACCTGTTCGAACTGCTCACGGATGCACTGGGCCCGCTCGCAGACACTGGCGTGGTGTGGCTCCTGACCCCGAAGGCGGGCCGCGACGGCCACGTCGAACCGAGCGAGGTCAGCGAGAGCGCACCGACGGCAGGCCTTCAGCAGACCTCCACGGTGAACGCCGGCAAGGACTGGACCGCGGCCAGGCTGGTGTCCCCACGCGGAGCCAAGAAGAAGTAACGAAGCCAGTACTCGCCGCTGACCCATCGCGGCCGCCCGCCGCGCGGACCCGCCGCCGCGCGGCCTAGAAGCACGTCCGTTTATGGTTACCGGATGTTGATCGATGCGGGCGCCGAGGCTCCGAACTTCACCCTCAAGGACCAGAACAACCAGGAAGTCACCCTCGCGGACTTCCGCGGCCGCAAGGCGGTGCTGCTGGTCTTCTACCCCCTGGCCTTCACCGGCACCTGCCAGGGCGAACTAGCCGAGATCAAGGAAAACCTCCCGGCGTACGCCAACGACGACGTCCAGGTCCTGACCGTCAGCGTCGACTCCGCCTACAGCCACAAGATCTGGGCGGAGAAGGAAGGCTACGACTTCCCCCTCCTGGCCGACTTCTGGCCCCACGGCGGCGTGGCCCAGGCGTACGGAATCTTTAACGAGGAGGCCGGTTTCGCCAACCGGGGGACCTTCGTCATCGACAAAGCGGGGGTCGTCCGCTTCGCCGAGCAGTACGGCCCGGGCGACCGGCGCGACCAGGAAGCGTGGCGGAAGGCGCTGGCTGAGGTGGTCGGCTGACCGGGTAGGATGACCACTCCGGCAGTTGCGGGGCCGGGCGCGTAGCTCAGTGGGAGAGCACTCGCCTTACAAGCGAGGGGTCGCAGGTTCGAAACCTGCCGCGCCCACGTCTCTGGCCAGCACGAACGGCGGGCACCGAGGTCATCGGCGCCCGCCGTCTTCGCATTCCCGTCCGAGATTCCCTCATGGATTGAGGGCCAACTATTGGGTTGTCCCATGCCGGTAACTGCGGCAGCCTCACGGGATGATCGAGACGCGGGTGTTGCGCCAGGACGATTGGAAGATCTGGCGGGAACTGCGGCTCGTCGCGCTCGCGGAGGCCGGGTTTGCCTTCGGCGCCCAATTGGTCACCACGGATTCGTGAAGAGGGGGAGATCATGGGGCGGGACGACGATCTGGGACGGTTCGTGTCGGCACAGGACGCGATTTACGATCGGGCGCTCGCCGAACTGCGGGCGGGGGACAAGCGCAGCCATTGGATGTGGTTCGTGTTCCCGCAGATCGCCGGGCTCGGTTTCAGCCAGACCGCGCGGACGTACGCGATCCGCGATCTCGCCGAGGCGCGCGCCTATCTGGCGCACCCCGTACTCGGGCCGCGTTTGGTGGAATGCGCACGCGCGCTGCTGGCGGTGGAAAGCCGCGATGCCCGGCAGATCCTGGGGTATCCCGACGATATGAAGCTGCGGTCGTCGATGACGCTGTTCGCCCGGGCCGCGGATGATGCCACGGTTTTCCAGGCCGTTCTCGACAAGTACTACAACGGTGAGCACGATCCCGCCACACTGGAGCGAA
This sequence comes from Actinoplanes sp. NPDC051346, assembly GCF_040682215.1. Lineage (NCBI taxonomy): Bacteria > Bacillati > Actinomycetota > Actinomycetes > Micromonosporales > Micromonosporaceae > Actinoplanes > Actinoplanes sp. NPDC051346. The sequence goes on from NZ_JBFBAJ010000008.1 coordinate 68,670, forward strand.
TTCCCTCAGGATCGGAAACCGCCTAGATCCCGGGCCCTTCGGTGTGGAGGGCCGCGAGTGCCGTAAGCAAAGCCGTACGGTCCGATTCCTGAAGCGTGCCGAGCAGTTGATCCTCCGCGGTCCGGATGTCGGCCTGGATCCTCTGCTGCAGTAGGCGGCCGGCCTCGGTGAGGCGGAGCAGGCGCACCCGGCGGTCGGCGGGGTCGGGCTCGCGCTCGATGAGCTCGCGCCGCTGCAGGTCGTCGAGCACGGCGATGAGACGGGTCTTGTCCGCGCCGATGCCGGCGGCCAGCGCGGCCTGCGTGCGCATCGGGCGGTCATGCAGCGCGGTCAGCACGATGTAGCCCCACATGGAGATGGCGTGGGCCGCGAGGATCGGCCGCTCCATCGCCAGGATCCGCCTTCCCAGTCGCATCACCATGGCGCCGAGATCGGCCCTGTTCTCCATGACCCCTATTGTAAGCGCATGCATATAGTAAGCGAATGCATATGATCGATGACGTGCGAGAGCTCGACGCGGCCGCCGTCCGCGGCAGCGTGGACGTGGTCGGCAAGGTCACCGTCTCCGATCTGTCCCGGTCCACGCCGTGCGCCGACTGGGATCTACGGGCCCTGCTGACGCACATGACCGTGCAGCACCGCGGGTTCTCGGCCGCCGCACAGGGCCGCGGCGACGACCCGGCGGCGTGGCAGCCGATCGACCAGGACGATCCGGTACGGGCGTACGCGGCAGCCGCCGAGGACGTCCTGGAAGCCTTCGCCGCCGAAGGTGTGCTGGAGCGCGACTTCTTCCTGCCCGATCTGGGACGCGCCGTTTCCGGCAGACGCGCCATCGGATTCCACCTCGTGGATTACGTGGTGCACGGGTGGGACGTCGCGGCCACCATCGGCACGGCCTACCAGGCCTCACCCGCCGTGCTCGACGCGGCGCTGCTCATCGCTCGCGCCGTGCCGGACGGGCCGGCTCGTCGAGCACCGGACGCGGCCTTCGCGCCTGGCCTGCCGGTGCCCGCCGGCGCCGACACCCTCGAGGCGATTCTGGCGCTGCTCGGCAGGAAATGTTGATGTCTAGAGAAGGATGTAGATGCTCACGCCGCCAACCGCGAGGGTGAACAGCGCCAACATGCCGGCGAAGACGGCACGCCCCCGCGCTCCGCAAGTGGGCGAAGGGCACCGCCGCCGCCGTGGCCAGGCCGGTTGACAGCAACGATGAATCACCGGATGAGATCACAACAGCGGATCAATGACGACGAGCTGAAGGCGGTCGGCTGTCGGCGCCCGAGAGTGTCAGGCCCGCGACGGCGAGGATGAGCGCGGCCACGTGGGATGACGATAGGTGCGCTGGGCTGCGATGCGCCCTGTCGGCGTTGCGACGCCCCGTCAGTCGGCTCGATCACCGCCGTTGCATCGGGCCATGAGGGCCGCACCGCCGGGGCGTGAGGGCCCGCATGGCGGGGCATGAGGGCCCGCATGGCGGGGCATGAGGGCCCGCACGGCGGAGGGATCCACGGCTACCTAGGCAAACCGGCGCCGACCAACCGCTAGCCTTGCGCCGTGGATATTCGTGCCGCCATCGCCGACGAGCGCCGACGCGTCGCCGACCTGCTCGACTCGCTGGAACCGGGGCAGCTCGACAAGCCGAGCCTCTGCGGCGAATGGACGGTCAAGGAGGTGGCCGGACACCTCGTCGCCGTGCTTGCCAAGCCGCCCGTACCCTTGCTGCCGTTGCTGCCGTTGCTGGCCCGCAACCGCTTCCGCCTGCACCGTGCGAACGCGCAGCTGGCGGTGCTGACGGCCGAGCGCCCGGCCGCGGAGCTCGCCCAAACCCTGCGCGACAACGCGGACAACCCCTTCAAACCCCCTGTCGTCGGGTACGCGGGTCAGCTCACCGACCTACAGGTGCACGGCCAGGACATGCGCCGTCCGCTGGGCCTGGACCACGGCCTGCGGCCCGACCGGCTGCTGGCGTCGCTGGAGTTCCTGACCAGCGGGCGGGCGTACGGCTTCGCCCCGAAACGACGCCTGGCCGGACTGCGTTTCGAAGCCTCCGACCTCGACTGGTTCTCCGGCGTGGGACCGCTGATCGCCGGCCCAGCGGAGGCACTGATGATGGCGATGTGCGGGCGCACGGCGGCATTCAGCGACCTGGGCGGGCCGGGATTGCGGGTTCTCGATCAGCGGCTCCAGCGCCGAGCTATCGCGTAAGGGTGTCGCGGAGGCGACAGGAGCACCAGGCCCCGCCGAAAAGTGTCGGACCCTCGCCCTACGGTCGTCCCATGGATACCAACGAATACCCACCGGACCTTGACCGGCGCCCCCACACGCAGCTCGACCGGCACTTCCTGTCGGGCGACAACACCTACCACCTAACCGCGTCGGGTACGGGTGACGACCGCGTCAGACTGGCGGTCACGGGCTGGGGCCCCGCCGGAGAGGTGGTGAGCGAGCTCAGCGGAGGGATCTCGCCGGCCGACCTCCCCGCCGTGACCGACGCTCTCACCTCGACCCTGACGGGCCTGGCAGCCCTACGCGCTAGGCGCGGCACCCTGCGAACGGCCGGGCGGAAACCCAGGCGCCATCCCAACCGCGGCGTCCGCTGGTCCACCGAGGACGACGAACGCCTGGTGGCCCGCTACCGCGAGGGGGCATCCGAGCGCGACCTGATGGACGAGTTCGGCCGCAGCCGAGGCGGTATCCGGGCTCGGCTGGAAATCCTCGGCGAGGCGGCATCGGACACCGAATTGCGATATCGCTCCAGCGACACCCCGGCGAAGGAGGAGGTGCCGACGGCGGCCTTGTGACGCCTGGCCGCTCGCTCCGCCGTCCGCCTGGCTGCCTGACCGATCGGGCTGGCTGTCTGTCCGCCTGGTTCCCAGTTGTCCGCCAGACCGACCGGCTGGTTGCCTCTTCACTTGGCCGGGGGCGGGCCGGCTGGTTGCCTCTTCACCTGGCTGGCGGCGGATCGGCTGGTTGCCTCTTCACCCGCCTGCCAGGCGGACCGGCTGGCTGCGAACGGCCGGCTGCCTGACCCGGCTGAATGATGCCCGACCGCCCGGCTGGCCGCTTGACCGGCTGGCCGCTTGACCGGCTGGCCGCTTGACCGGCTGGCCGGGCGGTCGGCCCGGACGCGCACTGGATCGAGTGTCGGTTCGGTTCCGGGGCATGGTGGGCGTGCAGGTTCCCGCTCGCCGCCGCCCGGACGTGTCGGTGTCGCCTGGCGGTGTTTTCCCGCACCCCGGTGAGGGCACAGTCCGCGAGACGCCCGCCACTTCCCAAGAACGCGCGGTCTGGGTCGTTGATCAGGCGTTAGGTGTCGACCGGCGACGGGAGGCTGGCACGATGAACGTGGTCATCGACGGCCGGTTCATTCTCGACGAGGCGGACCTGCACCGGCGGCTGGCCGGTGCGCTCGGCTATGGGCCCTACTACCGTCACGACCTGGAGGACCTGGGCCAGCGACTCGCGACCGGAGACCCCCGTCCACTCCAGCTGGTGTGGATCTACGCGGGCAGCCTGCGGATGGCTCTCGGCATCAACCTCTACGACCGTTACCTACGGACGCTCGAAGACATCGAGGCGACCGACGCGGGACGAGGCTGGAACGAGCGATTCATCTTCCGCGTCTTCGAATAGGCAGGGGTTGTTACAGGGGTTCGGCGTCGGTGGTGCTCATTACTCGGCGGACTCCGATCGGTTGCCGCAGGGGTGTGCCACCCGGACCTGGGGCCTGGGAGACGCGGCCGGCGATTTCGATCGCCCGGGCCTCCGAGTCGACGTCGATGAGCTGGAAGCCGGCCAACATCTCCTTGGCCCCCGCGAACGGGCCGTCGGTGGCCACCGGCACCGTCCCGTCCGAGGTGACCACCTTGGCGAGCTCGGGATCGGTGAGCATGTGCCCATCGACGTGTTCGCCGTTCGCCGCGAGCTCCCGGTGGAGCGCGGCGTGGTAGTCCAGGTGTGCTTTGATCTCCTCCGGCTTCCACTCGGGCATCGGGAGATCGGTGGTGCCGCCGCGATAGTCGACCGTGAGCAGGTATTTCACGGGCTTCCTCCGTTCACGCGCCGCGCCGGTGGTTCGGGGCGGTCGTCGTGGGACGGAACAGAGGGCCTTTTCTCGACATCCTGGGAGCCAGCGTGTGCCCCACCTTGAGGGTCAGCGCTGGGCCGCCGCCCGAGGTGGCGCGGCAGCCACGTGCCTCAGCTTGAGGGTCAGCGCTGGGTCGGCGCCCGAGGTGGCGCGGCACTCGCGTGCCTCAGCTGAGGGTCAGCGCTGGGTCGCCGCGGTGGCGCGGCACTCGCGTGCCTCACCTTGAGGTCTATTGCTGGGTTGCCGCCCGAGCTGGCGCGGCAGCCGTGCCTCACTGGGCTCAGTGCTGGGTCGCCGCCCACGTGGCGCAGCGAGCCGCGTGCCTCATGTTGAGGGCCAGGCCTTCGCCTTGCCTCGGGGATCGAGTGGGGCCTGAAGTTCGCAGTTCAGGGTGCACCCGCGCTGCACCCTGGCCCGGCTCAAGTCGGGTTGCCCACACCCGATCCTTCTGGCACCTGCGGACGGCTCCGCGGGTGAGCGGGCCCGGCCGTACCCCCTCGGCGGCCGGGTCCGTTCGGCTACCAGGGCAGCGGGCCGGAAGGGGTGCGACGTGACCGGACTCCAGGGCCTGTTCGTCGGGGCCGACCACGAGAAGATCGTCGTTTCGCCGTACCCGATCCGGATGCGGACCGGGCGCGCTCGGCGGGAGCGGCGGGGTTCGCTCACCGAGGTCGTGCCGGTGCCGCCGAGCGGGCGTAGCCGGGAGGTGCGGGTGCGGTTTTCCTCGCAGCTTTCGCTGGCGTTGCTCGTGCTCTGCGCCGTCCTCAGCGCGCTGGGTATCCCGTGGTGGATCGCGGCCGCCGGGTCGCTCGCTCTGGTGTCGTTCGTCAGCGTCCAGCAGGGGCGGGCGGCGCGGAAGGGCACGCTTGCTCTTCCGCGGGGCGACGATTCGTTCGTGCTGCATGCCGCCGAGGAGCGGGCCGCCTACGGGCGGGCGCTGGAGGTTGCGCGGCGGGTGCGGGGGACCTGGCCCGAGCTGCGGCGCATGATTGATCCGGATGAGGCCGACCGCAGCCTCACCGCCGCCCTTCGCGAGCTTGCCGCGATCATGAACCGGCGGCAGCAGATCCGCCGGCTGCGCGAGGAGCTCGGCGCCGCCGCCCTGCACAATCTGCCCGCTGACAGCCCGGCCGTGCAGGCCTTGGCCGAGCAGCGGCTGCGGGTCGAGGGTCTGTGGCGTTCGACGGCCTCCGCGGCCAACCGCATCCTGGCCAGCATCAACGCCGCCGCGCTCGCGGGGGAGGACCTCATCCGTGAGCAACGGGTCGGCCAGACGGCCCGGGAGGCGGAGCTGGCGATTTCGCGGCTGACCCTTGCCGGCTCGGCGCCCGCCGACTCCGGCCCGGAACTGGCCGAGCGGACCGCCGCGGTGATCTCCGCCTATCGCGAACTCGCCGCCGACCACGAGCGCTGACCGCCGGCGGACACCTGCGGCGGACACCCGCGACGGGACACCCCGCGACGGGACACCCCGCGACGGGACACCCCGCGACGGGACACCCCGCGACGGGACACCCCGCGACGGGACACCCCCAGTCGTGCTGCAGGCCCGCAACGCCGCCCACTCGGGTTGATCGCCGGACGGATCCTCCCGGACGGATCGCCGCGACGGATTGTCCCGGACGGATTGTCCGGACGGATCGTCGCGCAGGGGGAATAGCTGGCGTTTGCACCGGTCTAAATGGCAAGGTGATTTGCCGTGACGGCAAATGATGATGTGCTCGCCGCGGTCGGGCCCCGGTTGCGGGCATTGCGCCGGGAACACGAAACCACCCTTGCCGCTCTGTCTGACATCACCGGCATCTCGGTCAGCACCCTTTCGCGGCTGGAGTCCGGGCAGCGCCGGGCGACGTTGGAGTTGCTGCTGCCGCTCGCTCAGGCCTACCGGGTGCCACTCGACGAGCTTGTCGGCGCCCCGGCGACCGGTGATCCGCGGATCTACGCGCGGCCGATCAAACACCGCAACGGTCAGACGATCATCCCGCTCAGCCGGCAGGCGACCGGGCTGCAGGCGTTCAAGATCCTCATTCCCGCGGGTCCGCCGCAGGAGCCGGACCCGCAGACCCATGAGGGGTACGAGTGGCTCTACGTGCTCTCGGGCCGCCTGCGCATCGTCCTCGGAGACCACGACCTGATCCTGCCGGCGGGGGAGGCCGCCGAGTTCGACACGCGCATCCCGCACTGGTTCGGCAGCGCAGCCGGGGCCGCGAGGCAAGCTCCCGCAGCCGGGGCCGCGAGACATGCTTCCGCAGCCGAGAGACAAGTTGGCGAGGCGGAAGCGGCAGAAGCGCGAGAAGATGCAGCGGAAGAGATCGCGACAGGGAACGCCCGGGCGGGAAAGGCCGGCGCCCCTGTCGAGATCCTGACAATTTTCGGACCGCAAGGCGAGCGGATGCACGTCCGTGCCCGGCCCAGCACGCCCCAAAACTCAGCGTAATTACGCCTTCACCCGTATGGGTGACTGGTCTACTGCCAAGTAGACACATACGTTGGCTGCTGACATGCGTGCCCCCGGCAATGCCCAGCTACCATCCGCTGCCAGGCTCAGGGGCCCGGCGGCAGCGGATCGCAGGACGGCGTCCGCAACAGAGAAATCATGCCGCTCGGCGGGCCGTGGACACCTGGCGTGGCACGGTGGCGGTGACTCTCCGTTGTGGTCGGCGGCCGAGTGCGTCGAGCGCTTCCATCAGCATGGCCTGGACGGTGGCGGAGGCGGGCAGGTGCCAGCCGGTGTGCTCCGGGGCGACGGCCCAGCGCACCGGCCCCTGTGGCGTGCGGCTCGGCGCGGCCGGGATCCAGGAGCCTCGACCGTGGCACAGGATGTCCAGACAGGACGCCAGTTCGGGGCGCAGTTGCTCGCCGGGGCGCACCAGGAACAGCCACTGGCCGGTCGGGGTGATCATGACCGGGCCTCGGGCGTCGCCGCGTTCCGGGCCGATGACGTCCGTGTGCAGCCGGACCGCGCCGAGGACCCGCAGGCCGACGGGCGCGGGGACCTCGAGGGCGTCGAAGCTCCACCCCGTGGCCAGCAGCACTGTGTACGGGCGGTGCCGCCACCACCGGGCGATCCGCTCGGGATCCGTGGCGGCGTCGTCCTCCCAGTACTCGATCGCGGGGTGGCACCCCGTGACCGGGCAGCCGGCACGGCCGCAGGTGAAGCGGTCGCCGGACAGGTAGGCGCCGGGCGTCACCGCCCAGCCGCGGGCGGCGTAGCGCAAAGCCGCCCGGCGCAGGCGCAGCCGATCGATCGTGGCCCATGGGCCGATCGGCTGTTGGATGCTCCACTGCATGGTCGGAATACCCCCGATTCGCCGACTCCCGCCGCTATATCAGCCAGAGTTGCCGTCACCAAGCACGACACGCTTCGTTGGTTCGGTCAGATCACGCATTGCAAGTTGCATGAGAAACTACGAGCAACGGTGGGCAGACGATCACACAGGCTGTGCGACCTGCACAGACGAGTGAGGTCCACACTGCGCAGTGAAACACCGGGTGCTCACCGGCGGGGGTCGCCGGGTGAGTTTGGGGAGGCACCGTGGACGAGCTGCCGATCGGCCGTCGAGTCGCCTACTGGCGCGGCCGGCGCAAGATGTCCCAGCAGGTCTTCGCTGACCGGTTGGGCAAGTCCAAGAGCTGGGTCGACAAGGTGGAGCGGGGAGTCCGCCGGCTCGACAAGTTCTCCGTCGTCTACGAGATCGCCGACGTGCTCGCCATCGACGTCCAGCTGCTGCTGGGCAAGGACGTCGAGCGGCGGCCGGAGACGCAGAACTGCATCGACCAGGTCGAGGTCGAGGAAATTCGCGCCGCGCTCGAGCGATATGACCAGATGAGCGCGTTCTTCCATCCCGTTCCGCAGGCGCCGCCGCTGACGGAGATGCGCAAAGCGGTCAGCCACGCCTGGCTGACCTACCAGCACGCGAAGTACGGCGTGCTGGCGCGCAAGCTTCCCCAGCTGCTGCGGGACGCACAAGCGGCGGACAGTGCGCACGCCAGCGGTGACGAGGCCCGCGACGCCGCGCACCTGCTCGGGCAGGTCTACCAGATCGCCTCGTCGGCGCTGCGCAAGGTTGGCGAGCACGAGCTGTCCTGGCTGGCCGCGGACCGTTCCATCGCGGTGTCGCAGCGGGCCGGCGACCAGCTGCTCGCCGGGATGGCGAGTCACCGGGTCGGCATGGCGCTGCTCTCGCTGGGCCGCGTGCGCTCGGCGCTGGAGGTCAACGTCAACATCGCCAACCGGCTCGCGCCGATGACACCGGAGGCGGCCACCCCGGAACGACTTTCCGTGTACGGGCTGCTGTTGCTCACCGGCGCGATGGCGGCGGCGCGTATCGGCGACAGCGCTACTGTGCGTGACCTCGTGAACGGCGCGGAGCAGGCGGCTGGTGCGCTCGGCGGCGACTTCAACTATTACTGGACGTCCTTCGGGCCCACCAATGTGGAGCTGCACCGCGCCGCGGCGGCGGTCGAGCTGGGGGATGGCGGCAAGGCGATCGAGACACATCTGAAGATCGATCTGGCGGCGTTCGCCGCGATGCTGCCCGAGCGGCGTGCGCACCACTACCTGGACATCGCGCGCGGATACACGCAGCTTGGCGACGTGGAGAAGGCGAGTGAGATGCTGTTGGAGGGTGATCGGCTCGCCCCCTCCGAGATCCGCTGCCGGCCGCTGGCCCACGAGGTCATCTCCGACGTGCTGCGACGCACCCGGGGCACCCCGCCGGCACCCATCGCGGAGCTGGCCGAACAGATGGGAGTCGGCGTATGAGGTGGATTCTGCGGTGATAAGCGCCAATACCGCACCGGGTGTACTTTACGTCCTGGTGTGCGGCTCGCCGATCGCCCGGGACGTGGGCGTTCTCGTGGACCTGGCCCAGCGGGACGGCTGGGAGGTCTGCGTGATCACCACCCCCGACGGACGCAAGTTCATCGACGCGGCCGCTCTGCACGCCCAGACCGGGCATCCCGTACGCAGCTACTACAAGAACCCCGGTGACGACGATCTGCTCCCGCCGGCCGACGCGATGATCGTGGCTCCCGCGACGGTGAACACGGTCAACAAGTGGGCGGCCGGCATCACCGACACGCTCGTGCTCGGCCTGCTGGTCGAGGGGTACGGCTTCGGCATCCCGACGGTCGTGGTGCCGTACACGAACAAGGTCATGGCGATGCACCCCGCCCTGCACGACAGCATCGCGAAGCTTCGCAATTGGGGCGTGCAGGTCCTGCACGGCGACGATGTCGTCCGGCTCGGCGGCCCCGGCCAGAACGACCGTTTCCGCAGCCAGTTTCCCTGGCGCCGGGCACTGCAGGCGCTGCACACCCGGTTCGACACCGAAACCCGAGTCGAACCCGGAGCCCGCTCCTAGCGCCGCGACGAGCTCAGGGGCGGCCGTGACCCGGGGCGACACCCCTCTGAGGGCCGGGCCCGCTCCCGAGGCTGCGTTGAGCTCAGGGGCGGCCGTGACCCGGAGCGACACCCCTCTGAGGGCTGGGCCCGCTCCCGAGGCTGCGTTGAGCTCAGGGGCGGCCGTGACCCGGAGCGACACCCCTCTGAGGGCTGGGCCCGCTCCCGAGGCTGGGTAGAGTTGGCGGCCGTGACCGACTCCGTCCTCGCCCCACCCACCGTCCGTGAGGTCGTGGCCGCCCTCGACGCCCGATATCCGCGCGCCTGGGCCGAGCAGTGGGACCGGGTGGGCCCGGTTCTCGGCGACTTCGACTGCCCGGTCGAGACGATCCTCTGCGTCGTCGACTGCGTGCCGGAGACGGTCGAGGAGGCGGTGGAGGCCGGCGCCGGCATGATCGTGGCGCATCATCCGTTGCTGCTCAAGGGTGTTTCGTCGGTCGCGCCGGATACTTACAAGGGTCGGATCGTGCACCGGCTGATCAAGGCCGACATCGCCCTTTATGTCGCTCACACCAATGCCGATGTCGCCAATCCCGGGGTCAGTGACGCTCTCGCCGCCCGGCTGGACCTCGTGCTGCCGCGCCCGCTGGTGCCGGCCGCGCCTGGCAGTCCGGCCGCGGGTGGGGGCCGCGGCGTCGGCCGGGTGGGGGAGCTGGCCACCCCGATGCGGCTGGCGGAGCTCGCCGACTTCGTCGCTCGCCGGCTGCCGGCCACCGCCGCGGGCGTGCGAGCCGCCGGCGACCCCAACCGCGTCGTGCGTACGCTCGCCGTGTCCGGGGGAGCGGGCGACTCGTTCCTGCGTGACGCCACGGCCGCCGGCGCCGACGCGTACCTGTGTGCCGATCTGCGCCACCATCCCGCGAGCGAGCACCTCGCCGCCGGCGGGCCCGCCCTGCTCGACGTCGCCCACTGGGCGAGCGAACGGCCCTGGCTCGACGAGGTGGCCGGATGGCTGCGCGCGCAGTTCGGCGTCACCGCGCTCGTGTCCGACCTCGACACCGACCCCTGGACCGTGCACGCGGTCAGCTCAGACAAGGAGAACCATCTGTGAAGGCCGCCCCCGAAGCCCAGCGTCGCCTGCTCGACCTGCAGGGCATCGACACCGCGCTCAACCAGCTGGCGCACCGCCGCCGCTCGCTGCCCGAGCTCGCCGAGATCGAGACGATCTCGCGCGAGCTGTCCGCCCTCGAGGACGAGCGGGTCCGGGCCCAGGTCGCCGTGGACGATCTGGACCGCGACATCGCCCGCTTCGAGAAGGACATCGAGCAGGTACGCACCCGTAAGGACCGCGATCAGGTCCGGCTCGCGGCCGGCGGCGCACTGCGCGAGATCGAGGGCCTGCAGCACGAGCTGGCGACGCTGAACCGCCGCCAGTCCGAGCTCGAGGACGCCGAGCTCGAGCTCATGGAGCGCCGGGAGACCGCGGAGCAGACCCTCAACGAGGTCAAGAAGCGGATCGCCGCGGCGGCCGAGCGCCGGGCGGCGGCCGAGTCGCGGCGCGACGAGGCGTACGCGGAGATCGGCAAGGAGCAGGAGTTCAAGACCCAGGCCCGGGCGCCGCTCGCCGCGGACCTGCCGGCGGATCTGATCAAGCTCTACGACAAGATCCGGGAGGACACCGGGCTCGGCGCCGCGCTGTTCCGCTCCGGTCGCTGCGGCGGCTGCCGCATCGAGCTGTACGGCGCGGACCTCGGCCGGGTGAAATCCGCTCCGGCCGACGAGGTGGTGCGCTGCGAGGACTGCCGACGGATCATGGTCCGCACGGCGGAGTCGGGCCTATGAGCGACGGAGTTGGCGCGGCGGCGTTCTGTCGGAGCGCAGCGGAGGCAGGACGTCGCCTTTACGGCGCCGCACGAGGGAGCGAATCATCAGTACTGTGAGGGTCGTCGTCGAGGCCGACGGCGGGTCGCGGGGTAATCCCGGACCCGCCGGGTACGGCGCCGTGGTGCGTGACCCGGACAGCGGCGACGTCCTGCTGGAGCGGGCCGGAGCCCTGGGCACCACCACCAACAACGTGGCGGAGTACTCCGGGCTGATCGCGGGCCTGCGGGCCGCGGCCGAGCTCGGCGCTACCCGGGTCGACGTACGGATGGACTCCAAGCTGGTCGTCGAGCAGATGTCCGGCCGCTGGCAGATCAAGCACCCGGGGTTGCGCCCGCTCGCCGCCGAGGCCGCCACCCTGGTGAGCGGCTTCACGACGGTGACCTTCGACTGGATCCCGCGCGAGCGCAACAAGCTCGCCGACGCCCTGGCCAACCGGGCGATGGACGAGGCGGCGGGCAAGCCGGTCCGGGACGTGATCGAGCCCGAGGCGAAGCCGCCGCCGAAGAGCTGGGCGCCCCCGTCGCTGGACGCCGCCACCCGGCTGATCCTGGTGCGCCACGGCGAGACCTCGCTCACCAAGCAGGGCCGCTACTCCGGCCGCGGCAACGTCCCGCTCTGCGACGAGGGGGAGGCCCAGGCGATGGCCGCGGCCGCGCGGGTGGCCGGCATCAGCCGCGACGTCACGGCCGTCGTCTCCTCGCCCCTGCAGAGGTGTACGCGCACCGCCGAGCTCATCGCCGCCGAGCAGGGCAACATCCCGGTGACCGTGATGCCCGAACTGATCGAGTGCGACTTCGGCGACTGGGAGGGTTTGACCTTCGCCGAGGTGCGCGAGCGCTGGCCCGACGAGCTGGATCGGTGGCTCGAGTCGACGAGCGTCGCGCCGCCCGGCGGGGAGTCGTTCCAGGCGGTGTCGAAGCGGGTGCGTGGGGCGCTGGCGACGTTGCAGTCCGCGTACCCGTCGTCGGTGGTTGTGGTGGTTTCGCACGTCTCGCCGATCAAGCTGATCCTGCGCGACGCGCTGGCCGCGAGCGACCTGTTCCTGCACCGGTTGTTCCTCGACGCGGCGGGTGTCTCCACGGTGGACATGTGGCCGGACGGCGGCATCGCCGTGCGGTCGGTGAACGAGACCGCGCACCTTAGATAGATCGATGTCTTGACCCTCCGGGTGCGGGCGTTTAGCTTCCTCAATCAGGAAACTTTCTTTAATGCTCGCCCCTGGAGGGCTCATGCGCGGATCCGCCCGTCGCCTGCTCGCCGTCGCCGCGACCGTCCTGGTCGGCCTCGCCACCGCTCCGGGCGTGGCCGCGGCACACGGCGGAAAGCCGCCCGTCAAGGTCGGATACTTCACCCAGTGGGGGATCTACGGCCGCGACTTCCCCCTCGCCAAGGTGGAACGGTCGGGTGCGGCCGCCCGGCTCACCCACCTCAACTACGCGTTCGGCCCGGTCACGGCGGCCGGCGTCTGCGACTCGGCCGACCCGTGGGCCGACTGGCAGACGCTGTTCTCCGCCGAGCGCAGCGTGGACGGTGTCGCAGACGTTCCAGGCCAACCGCTCGCCGGTAACCTGCACCAGCTCGCCGAGCTCAAGGCGGCCCATCCCGCCCTGCGGGTGCTCATCTCGCTCGGCGGGTGGACCGGCTCGGCCCACTTCTCCGACGCCGTCCTCACCGACGACTCCCGCCGGAAGCTGGTCGGCTCCTGCGTGGACCTGTGGATCAAAGGCAACCTGCCCGGCCTGCCCGCCGGGATCGCCGCCGGCATCTTCGACGGCATCGACCTCGACTGGGAGTGGCCGGCTTCCGTTGGCAACGCGGGCAACGTCTTCCGTCCCGAGGACCGGCGCAACTTCACGCTGCTCACCGCCGAGTTCCGCGAGCAGCTCGACAGGCTGTCGCGCACCACGAGAAAGCGTTACGACCTGACCGCGTTCCTGCCGGCCGCGCCCGCGAAGATCGAGGCCGGCTTCGAGTGTGAGATCTTCAAAAACCTCGATTTCGGTACGGTGCAAGGTTACGACTTCCACGGCTCGTGGGAGTCGCGGACGAACCAGCAGTCCGCCCTGCGCGTGCCGGCCGGCGCACCCGACGACCTCGACTTTTCCGCAGAGGTCGCCATCGACGCGTGGCGGCAACTGGGCGCGCCGGCACGCAAACTCGTGCTCGGCATTCCGTACTACGGCCAGGGCTGGACCGGCGTGACCGGCGGCGGCGACGGGCTGTTCGCCCCGGCCGCCGGCGGTGCGCCGGGCACGTTCGCGGTGGGCACCGAGGACTGGAAGGTCCTCAAGAACCTGCCCGCGCGGGGATTCACCGTCCATCGTGACTGGCGGGCCGGGCACTCGTGGCTCTTCGACGGCACTACCTTCTGGACGTACGACGATCCCGCGCAGGTCGCGCGGAAGACGGCGTACATCCGGGCCAAGCGGCTGGGCGGGGCGATGATGTGGTCGCTGGACGGCGATGACGAGAACGCCTCGCTGACCCGTACGATCTCCGCCGGCCTGTCCCGGCCGTACTGAACTGCGTCGATGACGGTGGTGTGCCGTTCGGCGCACCACCGTTGCCGTTCGGCGCATCAAGATCTCTGGCCCGACGTCGGCACGACACTCCTCGGTAACCTGCGGCCGATGGCCGTGCATACCGGCGAAGAGGAGGTGCCACCATGACGGAACCGGCGCGTTCCGGCCGCAGTGACCGCAGCCCATGGAACTGGCTGCTCGTCATTCCGATCGTCATACCGTTGCTGACCCCGCTCTACAACCGCGACGATCCGCGGCTCCTCGGCTTCCCGGCGTTCTACTGGGTGCAGCTCGCGTTCATCCTGCTCGGAGTGGCCACCACGTCCGCCGTCTACCTGGCGACGCGTCGCCCTCGGGCGAAGGAGGCCGGCGATGAGTGACCACATCACCGAGATCGTCGTCTTCACGGCCCTGTTCCTTCTGGTCAGCGGAATGGGCTTCGTGGCGGCCAAGTGGCGCGCCCCCAAGGACATGGCCCACCTCGACGAGTGGGGGCTCGGCGGGCGCAGCTTCGGCGGCTGGATCACGTGGTTCCTCGTGGGCGGCGACCTCTACACCGCGTACACGTTCGTGGCGGTGCCCGCGCTGATCTTCGGTGCCGGTGCGGCCGGGTTCTTCGCGGTGCCGTACACCGTGATCATCTATCCGTTGTTCTTCCTGATCCTGATCCGGCTCTGGTCGGTGTCGCACCGGCACGGCTTCGTGACCCCGGCCGACTTCGTCCGCACCCGCTTCGACTCGCCGACGCTCGCGCTGCTCGTCGCGATCACCGGCATCGTGGCGACCATGCCGTACATCGCGCTGCAGCTCGTCGGCATCGAGGCCGTGCTCAAGACGATGGGGGTGACCGGCGACAGTGCGCTGGCCCGGCACGCGCCGATCATCGTGGCGTTCGCGATTCTGGCCGCGTACACATATCAGTCGGGGTTGCGTGCCCCGGCCCTGATCGCGTTCGTCAAGGACACGCTGATCTACATCGTGATCCTGGTGGCGGTGCTCTACCTGCCCTACAAGCTCGGCGGTTGGGGCAGCATCTTCGACGACGCGAACGCCAAGTTCCAGGCGTCCCCGTCGCCGAACGACGGGATCACGCTCAACGCCAACAACCAGCTCCAGTACGTCACCCTCGCCCTCGGTTCCGCCCTGGCCCTGTTCCTGTACCCGCACAGCATCACGGGCGTGCTCGCGAGCAAGAACCGCAACGTCATCAAGCGGAACATGTCGGCGCTGCCGGCGTACAGCCTGCTGCTCGGCCTGATCGCCCTGCTCGGTTACATGGCGATCTCGGCGGGAGTGAAGCCACTGCCCGGCACCAACCCCGGCACCGTGGACAGCAACACGGTCGTGCCGCTGCTGTTCGACCAGCAGTTCCCGGCCTGGTTCACCGGCGTCGCGTTCGCGGCCATCGGCATCGGCGCACTGGTCCCGGCGGCCATCATGTCGATCGCGGCGGCGAACCTGTTCACCCGCAACATCTACAAGGAATACCTGCGCAAGGACGCCACCCCCGCCCAGGAGGCCAACGTCTCCAAAATCACGTCGCTGGTGGTCAAGGTCGGCGCCGTGGCCTGCATCATCTTCCTCGACCCGCAGTTCTCCATCGACCTGCAACTCATCGGCGGCATCATCATCCTGCAGACCGGTCCGGCGGTCGCCCTCGGCCTCTACACCCGGTGGCTGCACCGCGGCGGCCTGATCGCCGGCTGGGTCGCGGGCATGGGCCTGGGCATGTGGATGCTCTACCAGATTCCCAACGCGGCGACCGGACGCAAGCACTTCGGCGGCTCGGCCTTCCCGCTCGCCGAATTCGGCTTCGACACCCGCAGGACGATCTACGTCGGTTTCATCGCGGTCGCGGTCAACATCCTGGTCGCCGTGATCGCCACACTGATCCTGCGCGCGACGAAGACACCGGAGGGCGTGGACGGCACAACGCCGGACGACTACTTCGCCGACGAAGGCGATCCGCGCCTGGAGAAGACCCGCACCACACCGGACGCGATCGGCTCGTCGACCTAGGGCGTCCCGCGACCCTTTATGTACGTGTCCATGTCGCGCGTCAGCCGTTCCAGCACCGCCGCGAGCTCTTTACGCTCATGGGGCGTCCAGTCCTTGAGCACCGTGTCATAGAGCTCGCGGCGGGCCTGGCTCACCGCATCCACCTGGGCCAGACCCTGCGTGGTCGCGGCGATCACCGTGCCCCGCCCGTCCTCGGGATCCGGGCTGCGCTCCACCAACCCGTCCCGGTACATCGCGCCGACCTGCCGGGTCACCGTCGAACCGTCCAGATTGAGCCGATGGGCGACGGCCGACACATTCTGCGGGCCGGACTCCTGCAGCAGCCGCAGAATCACGTACGCCGCCCGGTCCAGCGCCCGATGCGGCCGCACCGAACTGCGCCGGGTGGCCTCGCCGAGCCGGACGATCATCGCGACCTGGGTCTCGATGACCCCCAGCGCCGCCTCATTCTCCGCCATGTGTCCTTCCCTCGTCGTCGGCATTCTGTCACCGGAACGCCCGCCAGAGCAGCACCACTCCGATCACCGCGCCGAATGTGACGATGACAGCCTTCAATGTCTGCCCCGGCAGGCGGCGAGCGAGTCGCGCACCCGCATACCCCCCGACCACGGTGGCCGGCGCCACGACCAGCACCGCTCCCCAATGGATCGACGCGAAGACCGCGAAGACGACGACGGTGACAAGACCGACGCAGGCCGACAGCACATTCTTCAGCGCGTTGATCCGGTTCAACGACTCGTCCAACACCAGCGCGAGAGCGGCCACATACATGACACCGAGCGCGGCGCCGAAGTAGCCGCCGTAGACCGCCCCGACGAAGACGACCACATGCAGCGCCACCCGGCGATCCCTCCCGCCCGGCGCGTGCCCCACCAGCGCCCGCAGCCGATCCTGAAAGGCCAGCGTCGCCGTCGCCAGCAGCACGAGGAAAGGAACAACGACCTCGAAAGCCCGAGCCGGCGTCCCCAACAGCAGCGCACACCCCCCGACGCCGCCGACCACAGCCGTCGGCAGGATCGCCGCCACCCGCCGCCCCTGGCCGGCCAGATCCGCCCGACTCCCGGCCACGCTCGACACGTACCCGGGAAAAACCGACACCGAGTTCGTGACATTCGCGTCAACCGACGGCAAACCGATACCGAGCAGACTCGGAAACGTGATGAGCGACCCGCCCCCGGCGACAGCATTGACCACCCCGGCGGCCACCCCGGCAGCGACCAACAGAAGAACCTGACCAACATCCATGATGCAAAGAATCTACGGCGCGCCACCCCGGGTACGATGAGGCGGCGACGGACGAGTCGGCTGGGCGGTCGCGTCGGCACCCCTTCGGGTGCCGCCGAGGAACGTCCGGACTCCGCAGAGCAGGGTGGTTGCTAACGGCAACCCGGGGTGACCCGCGGGAAAGTGCCACAGAAAACAGACCGCCGGCGACAAGCCGGTAAGGGTGAAACGGTGGGGTAAGAGCCCACCAGCACCCCGGGTGACCGGGGTGGCTCGGTAAACCCCACCCGGAGCAAGGCCAAGAAAGGCCCGCGCCGCAAGGCAAGGGCCGGCGCAGGCGTTCGAGGGCTGCTCGCCCAAGCCTGCGGGTAGGCCGCAAGAGCCTGTCGGCAACGGCAGGCCGAGATGGATGACCGCCCAGCGGCGAGCGATCGCCGCGGACAAAATCCGGCGTACAGGCCGACTCGTCCGTCGCCCCCAGATGCCTGAGCGCTCCCGGCGGAGGCACCGCACTTGCCGCTCGCAGAACGTCGGCTCCGTCGCGGTGGCTGGGCCGGCGGCCCTTGCCAGTTCGGCTGACGATCAGTCGTACCCTGGGCAGAGGTCCACGGGGATACGTTGGGTGACGTGCATGGTCTTCGGGTCGAAGACGATGGAGATGGGGCCCTCGTCGGTGGCGATCCGCACGGCGCCGGCTTCGACCGACTGGACCCCGCTGTAGTTTCCGGACGCCTCCGAGTAGAGGCATCCCGCGTACGCTTCCACGCCGCGGAGGCCGTCTCGGCGCTGGATGACGACGTCCCAGCCGTCCTCGCCGAGCATTGCCTGCCAGTGGAACACCTTGACCTGGTATCGGCCGTCAGCCGAGGACATGTGATCGATCTGATCGGCATGCCGCCCCGAGGGTCCGACGTCAAAGAAGGCGACCGCCGAGCCGAGGCAGCCGGAGCAGAGCATGACGAGTCCGGTGGCACCGAAAACGCGGGTAGTGGTCCTGCGGCTGCGGCGGTCGGACGGGATCCGCAGCGTTACGGCCACGGCGAGCATCACCCACATCGCGGGCAGGAAGATCAACGTCGGCAGCGGATGGTCCTGCAGGACAACGAGATCCGCCACATTCCAGTACGCCAACGCCAGCAGAAGCGCCGACGAGAGCGCGGCGCTGGCCGGCGCCCATGTTCGGGTTGGCCGGAGGATCACGCGCCGGGGCAGCTTCCGTGCTGCCCACTGAGCGGGTTGTGCGACGACATCGAGGACCCCAGATGGAAGGATGGTGATTCGGTCGGCTGAGGCATCAGCGGAGCGTACGGTCGCGAATCTTCCGGCACGTCAGCCAATCTGGCGAACGGCGGCAACCTCTGGTGGCGAACCGGACGAAGACGCATAACGCGCCGCCCGCGGGAGACATCGCTGGGCTTGAGGGCGGAAAAGGATCGGCGGCGCTGCGGCTGGCCACCGTCACGATCGTCTCGTTCACCGTGCTGGCCCCGCGGCTCGCGACCACCGCCACCTGCCCGGAGTGACGCGTCGCCTGACGCACAGGGGAGCGGTTTGCCGGCCCGTGCCGCGGCCTGCTCGGCGCGGTGGATGATCGGGCGCTTTTGTTGATCATCCACCGCGCCGAGGTGCCCGGTGGGGTCGCGTCAGGCGGGTGTGTTGGCGGTGAGAGCCACGATCTGCGCCGGAGTGAGGGCTCCGGCTACCACGCGGACGTCGTCGATGTCGCCTGGCCAGTAGTTGCCCGCGTAGCCGTTGAACATCGAGCGGCCGATGGTGAGCGGGCCGGTGGCGTTGAAGGGGCTCGCGGGTACGGATGTGCCAGCGACGCCGTTGACGTACAGGGTTATCTCCCCGGCTGCGGCGTCGTAGACACCGACGAGCAGCGTCCACTTTTCGAGATTGGCGGGTTTTCCCACCGCGACGCTGAACTCCGGGTCAGCAGTGTCCGCTTTGGGGACCGCGAACGTGCACAGGCCGCCCGGCGCATGCTGCAGGTAGAAGCCGCTCGCCTGCTGCCCATCCTGGGCCACGGCGGTGTGGAAGCCGTTGCCCTTGGGCAGCCGTACCCATGCTGACACGGTAAAGCTCTGATCGGTGCGCACCGCCGGTCCGGCGGTCGACGCGTAGCTGTTGACGCCGTCGAAGCGTACGGCTCCACCCCCGCCGGACCGAACGTCCGAGATGCGGGTGAAAGTGCCGTGCGGGATGGCATCGCCGGCTGTTCCGGCTCTGCCCCGGAAGATGTGGCTGTTCTCGCGGTCCCAGCTCCATTCGTTCATCGGCCAGTAGCCCCGCACCGTCTGCGGTGGTGGATCGAAGGCGAACCAGTCGATGTTGACGAACTCCTCCGGCACGTTGCGCGTGAACGTGACGAACACGGTGTGCACACCGGTCAACGGCCGGGTGATGGGCGCGGTCACCGTGGTGTATGTGTCCCAGCTCCCGGTGCCGACGATCTTTGCGGTGGCGATCGGCGCCTGGGTGGGATGCAGCCGGAATTCGACGTTCCCGCTCGCGCCCGCCGGTATCGCGGCGGCGGCCCGGACCTGCACCCCGCGGGTGCCGGTGCCGAAGTCAACCTGGTTGAAGCGCATCGAGTCGCCGGGGGCCAGGGAACCGGCGACCTCTCCGCCGTCGGGGCCGGGGCCGAACTTGACGCCGGTGAACGAGTCCCTGTCCTCTGCCTCGATCCGGCCGCCCGGCGGCCGGTTGTCGATGACCTGCACCCAGTCGATCAGCGTGCGCACGCCGCCACGGGCGATCGCAGCCTTCGTCGCGTCTGGCAACCCCTTGCCGCCACCGGCCCAGGGGCCGCCGAGCGCCATGTTGAGGATCAGGTACTGCGGCTCGTCGAAGACCCAGGCGCCCTTCTCGGTGACCTGCTCCCGGGTGACCCGCCAGATCTCGCGCTCGTCGATCAGGAAGGCGATTCCGCCCGGTGACCAGTCGGCGCGGTAGACGTGCCAGTCAGCGGCGCTGAAGCCAGGCGGGAAGGCCTTGGCTCGGTCGTCCGCGCCAACATCTTGTCCATGCCATGCCAGGCCTTTGTCATTCTCGGTCGTGGGCTTCACGACGCGGAACTGCACGCCGGCCGAGGTCCACCGTGGGTCGCCGATGTTCTCCATGATGTCGATCTCGCCGTTACCCGGCCAGCGCCAGCCGTCCAGGCCGAGGGTCCAGAACGCGGGGAACGTGCCGGCGAGGTTGGGTAGCTTCATCCGCGCGGACATGCTTCCGTAGGTGAACGTCGGGCTCTTCTCCGTCTGAACCCGGCCGGAGGCGTACCGGAAGGATCTCTTCTCGGTGCCTTTGTCCGTGTCGAATGTTATTTCCTTCGGCGTGGGTTCGACGGTGGCCTCGAGTGCGAGCGCACCACCATCAGTCTCGGGCACGTTGTGATCGATGTAGACGTTGCGCGGATCCTCCGAGTAATACTGCTCCTCGCCCTTGTTGACGTTCTTGTAACCTCCGCTCACTTCGGTCAGCCAGACGTCGCGGTTCAGGCTCTCTCCAGAGAATCCTTCCCAGAGAACCAGTTTCCGTCCCGGAGGCCCCGCCGGTGCCGGTGCCGGTGCCGATGCCAACGCCGGCGCGACGGCGCCCACAGCCAGCCCGGCGACGACCGCCGCCGCGATGGCCGTACCTCTCCTCAACAACCGCACGCTTCCCCCGCTCAACCTGAAATGGTCTCGGGATCCTAGCGGCGCCGCGGCGACAGCCACGGTGCCGCCGGCCGGAGGGATGAGATATCCCGATGGCGGTGATCTGACCGGGAATGGGCGGGCGACTCCGACCCTCTGAACAGGAGAGCTCGGGTTTCGTCGCAGGCCAGCAGCGGGTACTGCGCCGCCCATGGCGGATTTCGCGGCACAGGCGCTCAAACGGGTGCTGATACCAGTAGCCGCGCTGCTCGGCGTCATGATCGCGCTGGGCATGCTCGTCACTAGGGTGCTGACGCACACGTGGCCGCTGACCGTGGAGGACTCGGTCAGTCGCGAACTCGAGCGCGACCGTACCCATGACCTCAGCATGATTTCCCTGGTCTTCAGCACGCTGGCCAGCACGCCGGCCATCATCGCCGTGGCGGTCCTCGCGGCCATCGCGTTGCGGCTGGTCCTCAAACGCTGGCGAGAATCGATCTTTCTCTGCACGGCGGTCTGCGCCCAGGCGCTGATCTTCTTCCTGACCACGCTGATGATCGACCGGAGGCGCCCGGACGTCGAGCACATGGACGCGTCCCCGCCGACGTCGAGCTTCCCGTCCGGCCACACCTCGGCGGCCGTGGCTCTCTACCTCGGGCTGGCCGTGATCCTGGTTCGGCTGACCGACCGTACGCGACTGAAGGCGGCGTGCTGGCTGCTGCTGCTCGTGCCGATCGGCGTGGCGCTGAGCCGCATGTACCGCGGCATGCACCATCCCACCGACGTGATCGCGTCGATTCTCAACGGGGGCGTCTGCGTGTGGGTCATGGCCCGGTCCATCCTTGACGAGGCTCTGATCAGACCGCGAACGGCGTTGTCCCCCGCGACCACAGCCCGGCGGTCGCGTCCAGGCCGTTAGCAAGAAGATTTGGTACGGGCGCAAGCAAACGGGAACTCCCGGTATCCGTCGCTCGATCGCCCGTCTTCGCAGCACCGGGATTGCAGCCATCGATGATCGTACCGTGCGGATGGTCTGTGCGTTACTCACCGGGAGGCGAGCGTCTTTCGCAGGGTCCTGATCACGACCGCGGTGACCGCGCCGACGGCGATGAGCCAGGCGAGGAAGTACAGGTGGCCCGCATCGGTGTAGGGGGAGTCGAAGGCCTTGATGAAGGTGAACATGCGGGCGGCGTCCGGTATGTCGGCCAGCCTTCGCGAGCCGGCGGCGAGCGCGGTGCCCGTCACCAGGAGCAGGAACAGCGCTGCTCCCGCTTGTGCCCGCCAGGCGGTGTCGAGATAGCGAACGGCTCGCTCGTGTCGGCCGAGGAGGATGAGCATCGTCGTGACGGCGAGGATCACCGTCGTGAGGATCGTGAGTGACCAGCCGGACAGGTACGCCAGGATCCGGGTGTTCTGCAGATACGCGAGTTGCTGATCGACGAGTTCCGCGGCGTCGGGTGCGCACGATGCCGCGGTCCCGCATTCGCGCATCGTGGTGTCCGCCTCGCCGGGCAGAGGGCTCAACATCTGGCGGACGTAGGACGCCGTCGTCAGCCACGAGAAGGTGATGACCGCGGCCGCGGTGAGGATCCAGGCGGCGATGAGGTGCAGCCGGTTTCTGCGTACGGTGGTGAGGTCGTCAGTCACCGCGGACTGCCCGGGGCCGGGCGCCCGCGCACGGCCCGGCCGGCCGCTTCCTGTGGATGATCGCGGCGGTGGCCGGCTCTGCGCAGCACGAAGTCGCACGCGGCACGGGGCGAACGTCCTCGCCCCCGCCGCGGACATTGAGCGATATCAGATCCGCAGCGGCCACAAGCGCATCATATAGGCGAGCTCGGATGTCTGTACTCGCCGGTAAGGATGACCGCCGAGGGCCTATGTGGACAAAGTCCGCCCTGGGGCGCTGTCCGTGGGAGCGTACGTGGGAAAGATGGCGGCCCGGGATGCGTGACGTCGGTCCGGAGCCGGTTGTCAGGATGCTGGTTTTGCCGCGGCGATGACCTGGGTGAGGGCGGCGTGCAGGCGCTGGAGATCGTCGATCGGCATCCCCAGTCGCTGCACGACCGCCGGCGGAATCCGCTCGGCCCGCTCCCGCAGCGCCCGGCCCTCGGCGGTCAGCACGATGGCCAGACTGCGTTCGTCGTCGCGATTCCGCTCGCGGCGCAGGTAGCCGACCGACTCGAGCCGCTTGAGCAGCGGTGACAGGGTGCCGGGGTCGAGCTGGAGCAACTCGCTCAGCCGGCGCACGGACAGCGGGGCGTGCTGCCACAGCGCCAGCATCACCAGATATTGAGGATGGGTCAGGCCCATGGGCTCCAGCAGCGGACGGTAGACAGCCACGACGCTGCGCGCCGCCACCGAGAGGGCGAAGCAGACCTGCTGCTCCAGCGCCAGCGGGTCGGTGGTGTGGATCGGCTCACTCACAGCGGTTCTCCTCAGGTCGCCCGCTAGACTACCAATAATTGGGGCACCAATGATTGGCCCACAAAGCATCTGGGAAGGGGCGCTCGCCATGGCGGAGGATCACCGGACTCCGGGCAGCCGGTTCATGCGCTGGTTCCACAAAACCTTCGACGACTGGTTCTTCCGGTCGATGATCGGTCCCGCCCAGACCGCGAACGCGGTCCACGGCTGCGAGCAACCGGCCCGCGACCAGTGGAAACGCGACCTGGAAGCGCGCAAGCAATTCACCCGGAACCAGCGCGCCCGCAAGCGCCTCGCCCGCGAGGGACGGCAGGGAGCCTGAGCGCGCGTTCGCGCGGCGGCTCGCCGTGAGGGCGGGGAGCCTGAGCGGCGCGTTTTCACGGCGGCTTGCCCGCGAGGGGCCGCAGGGCGCCAGCGGCGCGTTCGCGCGGCGGCTCCGCCTGTGAGGGGGCGGCGGGGGGCCTGAGCGGCGCGTTCCCTCGGCGGCTCGCCCGTGAGGGAAGGCGCCGGCGGGGTGGCCTGTCCGTGACGGACGGGGATCCGAGCATGCCGTCCGCATGAGGCGCGCCCGCTGCGGCCGGCGGCAATCCTGAGCGCCGGCCGCACCGCCAACCCATGAGCTTTCGGACGGCCCTGGCCGCTGCGATGTGGGAGAGGGGGTGGCGATGATGCGGTGTTTCGCGGGGCGGCGCAACCGGAGAACGTGGCTGTGTCGGGCATCCGCCTGGCGCGTTCCGGTGTGGGGGCGCGCTCCCTAGTCTGCGGGGCAGGCCGTTACGCACGAGGCGCGCGTGACGATCTCGCAGGAGGCAAAGCGTGACGATTCCGCAGGTGGCGAGCGCGACGATCCCGCAGGGTGATCTCGACTTCGTAGCCCGTCCCGCCGACGCCGTGGGCGGGCTGCTACCCGACCGGCAGTGCGCTCGGGCGGCCGTCGCCTCGCTGCGCGAGGCCGGATTCGCGGCCGTGGAAGCCTGCCCGCGCCACCCGGACCGCTGCCGGCTGCGGGACTGGGGCAACGACACGACGATCATGCATCTGTACGTGGAAGGGCTGCGCCAGGGGCAGTCGCTGGTCCTAGTGCCCTCCGCGCGACGAGAGCGGGAGCAGGTCGGCCGGTTGCTGGTGCGGCACCAGGGGCACGCCGTCTACTACTTCTCCGCTGTCGGGGTGGAGTCGCTAGCGCTACTGGTCTGAGTTCGCTGCGGCCGGCACGAGATGCCAGGCGCCACGGGGCTTGATGGGGAGTGCCATGCGAGCTTCGGTGGGGGCGTCTCGTGCGGACGCTGGCAGGACGTGCCGCGCAGCTTCGGTGCAACTGCACCGAGCGGGCCGGGTGGAGTTGCGTTGCGCGGGCCGGGTGGAGTCGCGCTGTGCGGGCCGGGTGGCGTTGCGTTGCGCGGGCCGGGTGGCGTTGCGTTGCGCGGGCCGGGTGGCGTTGCGCTGTGCGGGCCGGGTGGCGTTGCGTTGCGCGGGCCGGGTGGAGTTGCGTTGCGCGGGCCGGGTGGAGTCGCGCTGTGCGGGCCGGGTGGAGTTGCGTTGCGCGGGCCGGGTGGAGTCGCGTTGCGCGGGCCGGGTGGAGTTGCGTTGCGCGGGCCGGGTGGAGTCGCGCTGTGCGGGCCGGGTGGAGTTGCGTTGCGCGGGCCGGGTTGAGTTGCGCTGTGCGGGCTCGATCGGGATGTGCCGTTCGGGCGGTCCGGGATGTGCCGCCCGGGTGGTCGCGGTGAAGCGCGGGGCTGGGGCTCGGGGGCTTTCGTCGCGGAGGCGCATCGTTGGTGGGGATGGACGGTGACGGTGGTCGCCGGGGCGGTCGGCGCAGTGTCGCGCGTGGTCGTCGGTGGCGAGGGCGGCCCTTTGGGACGGGCGGCGGTAAAAAGTCTGACCGTGATGTCGTTCGTTACATTTTCGTGAATCGGATAGGGCTGTCCGGACAAAATCGCGCTCCCTCGGGCAGTGGGTGGGCGCGGTTCTTCTGTGGTACCCCGTGGTGGCTGCGGAAATGAATGGTCACTGTCCCGAACCGCCGTGGAAAATTCGGGTCTTGTGAATCGGCACCGGGGGTGCGGAATGGTGTCGCGGAACGGATTGAGCTGCGGTGATGTCCGTGCGACGCGGTTGTCATGAGTGTGACGGAGCGCATCGACAACCTTCGGTGGGTTCTGTCCGGTATCGACGGTCGCGGTCTTACTCAGGTGGTTGCGTGTCGGTGGTGGGGGGATGCTCGGAGAGGATAGAAATTGCTGGTGGGCAAGGAAATTCGGAGGAGGTGAGCCGCTGAGTAAGGCGGATCTGTCATGTCTTGACAGCGGAGCGCTAGGTTGTGAGTATCCCCTCCGACTGCACGATTTGACGTGCAAGTTGCATACTCATAGTGTCTGATATGTAACGCCGGGTGCTCGCTGGGGTGGCTTCCAGCACGATCACGGCGCGGAGTCCAGAGGTAGTCGGAGCAGCCGCGAGGAGTACTTGGTGACTGTCAGGATCGGCATCAACGGCTTCGGTCGCATCGGGCGATCCGTTATGCGCATCATCAGCGCCGCGCCACCTTCCGGAATCACGGTCGTCGCCATTAATGACATCGCGTCGCCCGACAGATTGGCAAACGCGCTGAAACGCGACAGCTTACGCGGCCGATTCGCGGGCACCGTCGGCACGGTGGGCGGGCAGCTCATCGTCAACGAACATCCACTCTGGACCTACCAGGAGGCCCAGCCGGGTCGGATCCCGTGGTCCGACGCCGGTGTCGACGTGGTCATCGAGGCCACCGGACAGTTCCGCAGCGGCGAGGTCGCGCGCACCCACATCACCCACGGCGGCGCCCGCAAGGTCGTGATCAGCGCGTCCGCCGAGGACCCCGACGCCGTCCTGGTGTGGGGCGTCAACCACGACAGCTACGACCCGGCCCGTCACGACGTGATCTCGCCCGCCTCCTGCGGGGTCAACGCCCTGTCGGTCATGGCCAAGGTGCTGCTCGACCGCTTCGGCCTGCGCAGCGTGCAGACCTCCGTGGTGCTCGCGGTCCAGGGGTGGCAGCGGGTGCACGACACCACCACCGGCACCTCGCGCGACGATCCCCGGCTGGGCCGCGCCGCCGGCGAGAGCATCATCCCGCACGACCACGTCAGCGGTGACCTGGTGAGCGTCGTGCTGCCGCGGCTCGGCGAGGTGCGCTACAGCTACTACTGCGTGCCGACGCCGATCGGTTCCCTCGCCGAACTGGGCGGCCAGACCGACCGACCGGTCAGCGTCGACGAGGTGAACCACGCGATCGCCGATGCGGCGGCCGGCCCGATGCGCGGGCTGATCGACTTCGAGCCGGACCCCACGGTCTCGATCGACGTCCGGGACAATCCGGCGTCCCTCCTGTTCGACCCCTCCGGCACCCAGACCACAGCGGACGGCGGCGTCAAGGTGCGCGGATGGTTCGACAACGAATGGGGCTTCTCCCACCGGCTGCTCGACATCTCGCGCCTGGTGGGGGAACGTGAGCCCGTGCCCGCGGGCCTCCTCTACAAGACAGCCGCCGCATAGTGGAGGCCAAGACGCCGCCGCATAGTGGAGGCCAAGACGCCGCCGCATAGTGGAGGCCAAGACGCCGCCACATGGTCGGCGCCGAGGCCGCCGCATAGGCGAGGCCACGATGCCACTGTTCGTAGTGGTCAAACGTCGCGCGTAGGTGAGCCCATGAGAGGTCGCTGGGTAGCCGGAGCGAAGTGGTAACCGTTTTGCCGGGCGTCGAGACGCCGCCGGGTAGCGAGACCTGCGGCACGGTGATCACGGTGATTTAGTGGGCGCGGTGTGAGATCGCCGGCAGGGTGCGGCGCCTAGCCGCAAGGGTGGCGGCAGGTAAGGCGCGAGGTGGCAGTGCGTAGGCGCGAGCTTGGCGGCGGGCAGGCGCGCGGGTGGCGCGCGGACGGCGGCGGGTAGGCGCGCGGGTGGCGGTCGGTAAGGCGCGCGGACGGCGGCGGGCAGGCGCGCGGACGGCGGCGAGCAGGCGCGCGGACGGCGGCGCGTGAGGCGCGCGGGCGGCGGTCGGTAAGGCGCGCGGACGGCGGCGGGTGAGGCGTGAGGTGGCGGTGGGTAGGCGTGGCGGCGGCGGTGGGTGTAGAACGGATCGGTGATATCCCGCGAAGCGATCGAAGCCGCGGCCCGGCGGATCGAGGGTCGGGTTCGCCGGACGCCGGTGCTGTTCGACGGCTCCGTTGGATACAAGCTCGAGCTGGTGCAGCATGCCGGATCGTTCAAGACCCGCGGCATGTTGAACAAGATTCTGACGGCGGCCGAGGTTGGGCTGCCGGCCGCCGGGATCATCGCCGCCTCTGGCGGTAACGCGGGCCTCGCGGCCGCGTATGCCGCGCGGGAGTTGGGGGTGCCGGCCGAGATCTACGTGCCGGTCACGGCGCCGCCGGTCAAGGTCGCCAAGTTGGCCAAGCTGGGTGCCCGTGTCGTTCAGGCCGGAGACGAGTACGCGGAAGCGTATGCCGCCGCGCTCGAGCGGGCCGGTCATTCCGGTGCCCTGTTCTGCCATGCCTACGACGACCCGGACATGGTCGCGGGCAACGGCACGCTGGGGCTGGAACTGCTGGAGCAGGTGCCCGGCGGGTTCGACACCGTGCTGGTGGCCGTCGGTGGGGGCGGCCTGATCGCGGGTGTCGCCGCGGCGGTGCACGGCCGGGCGAAGGTGGTGGCCGTCGAACCGCGGAACGCCCCGGCGCTGCATGCCGCCCTGGAGGCCGGTGAGCCCGTGGACGTTCCTGTCTCCGGGGTCGCCGCCGACTCGCTCGGCGCGCGCCGGGTCGGAACGATCGCCTTCGAGACCGCCGTCGCGGCAGGGTTGACGTCGGTGCTCGTCGACGATCAGGCGATCGTCGAGGCGCGGCGTCGGCTCTGGGAGGACTACCGCGTCGCGGTGGAGCACGGCACGGCCGCGGCGCAGGCCGCGCTTACCTCCGGCGCGTATGTCCCGGATCCCGACGAGCGGGTGATCGTGCTGCTCTGCGGCGCGAACACCGACCCCGCCGATCTCGCCTGACAGAAGGCGGACGTCGCCCAGCAGCGCGAGGGCAAAGGATCGGCTCGGCGATCAACTGCGTCGAGGCGGATTGGGAACCAGCGCGAGCGCAGGAAAGTGCTAGTGCGGCCGGTGGGCAAAGCGCCAGGGCGGGCGAAGTGCCAGCGTGGGCAGTGGAGCAAAGGGTCAGTGCGGCCCTGGGTGACCGAGCTCTCCCACGCCGTAGCGCTCTCCCATACCGCAGCGCCCGTGCTCACGCCGCGGCGTCCGTGCCCGTGTCCGGGGCGCTCCGGTGACGCACAGTGGCGGTGCGGGGGTGCGCACAGTGGCGGTGCGGGCGTGCGCACAGTGGCGGTGCGGGCGTGCGCACAGTGGCGGTGCGGGCGTGCGCACAGTGGCGGTGCGGGCGTGCGCACAGTGGCGGTGCGGGCGTGC
>NZ_JBFBAJ010000008.1:97357-132427 GCF_040682215.1 Actinoplanes sp. NPDC051346
TGCGTGGGGCACGCCGGCGCCGGGGGAGGCCGTGTAGCTGGGGGGTTGGTGTTGCGGTTGGGGCGGTGTCGACCCGTACTTATGAATGGGCGTGAGGGAGACGGACCGGCGCGGTCGACGATGGCTTGGTGGACGATCGGCTGCGGGGTGTTCGGGGTGTCCGCGATGCTGGGGATATGACAGATGAGGACAATCAGATCAAATCGGTGCGGCAGTTTCGCCGGTTCGCTGTGGTGGTCTGTCTTGCCGGCGCGCTGGTGCAGCTTGCTTTGACCGCCTATTACCTGGGCATGGGCCATCGGGCGGTGCCGCGTGACGTGCCGGTCGGGCTGGTTTCCCCGTTGGGTAAGCAGGCCGCGATCCTCGATCTGCTGGAGCGCGACGGTGTCTTCGAGGTGAGCATCTACGCTTCCGTCACCGATTTGAACACCGCGATCAAACGCCGCGATGTGTACGGGGGCGTCGACGTGACCGCCGCTCAGCCTCATCTGTATGTGGCGGGAGCCGCGGGTCCGGCGGCCGCCGCGCTGCTGCGGAACACCTACACCTCCGTCGTCGCTCAGCAGAACGGTCAGCAGCTTGCCGTGCTGGCCGCCAAGGGTGACTCGATCTCCGTGGCCGAGGCGCAGGCTCTGACGACGCCGCCGGAGATCACGGACGTGGTGCCCTTGCCGCCTGACGATGTCAACGGTGCGTCGCTCGGCTTTCTCACCCAGGCGCTCGCCCTCGGCGGGACCATCGCCTCCGTGGGGTTGGGGCGGCTCATTCCGCGCACTCGCCGGTCCTGGGCGCGCGGGCTGGGGCATCTGGCGACGCTGATCGTGTACGCACTGGCGTCGGCGGCCGTGGTGCTCTGGTCGATGAGCTGGTTCGGGGTCGGCGAGGGCGCCGA
This sequence comes from Actinoplanes sp. NPDC051346, assembly GCF_040682215.1. NCBI lineage: Bacteria > Bacillati > Actinomycetota > Actinomycetes > Micromonosporales > Micromonosporaceae > Actinoplanes > Actinoplanes sp. NPDC051346. The sequence goes on from NZ_JBFBAJ010000008.1 coordinate 98,250, forward strand.
TCACGTGGCGATGTTCGGCATCTTCGCGTTGGTCTCGCTCGCGATCACCGGGTCGACCGCGGGCGCGGTCGCGCTGGTCGGTCCCGCCGGTGCGCTTCTCGGTGCCGTCTATTTCACCATCGGTACGGTGATCAGCGGCGCCAGCATCCTTCCGGAGTTCCTGCCCACGTTCGGCCGCGTGTTCGGCGAGAACCTGCCGACCGGCGCGGGCGTGGAAGCGGTCCGTTACGACCTCTACTTCCCGGACGCGCCGATCGGTGGTCCGCTGCTCGTGCTGGCGCTGTACGCCGGCATCGGCTGTCTGGTCGTGCTGGTCACGAACCTGCTGCCGAACCGGGCGGATCGCACGTCGGAGCTCGATCTGGAGGTGAAGGACCGGATCGAGGGCAACGACGTGCGGCAGCCGGTCGCGATCGGTTGAGCCGTTCGCGGTTGCCGCTCAGGCTTTTTCGGGTTGCGCCGAAGAGGCAGGGGTCAGGCTTCGTCGTGCGGAGGTGGTCGCTGTGGGAATCGAGGGTGTCAACAACCGGATCGCCGACATCCAGAGTCGCATGATCGCCCTGCAGACCCAGCAGGCCACCAAGGCCGCGAAAGCCACCAACACCTCGTCAGCCACAGGCGCCACGACGGCCTCGGGGGCCTCGTTCGCCACGGCGCTAGCCGACGCGATGGGCACGCAGAGCACCGGTGCGTCGGCCAAGTCGTACACCTTGAACGGCAAGGGGATTCCGACCGAGCTGGCCGCGTACGGCAACGGCAAGATCCCGGCGAACGCGCTGGGCAAGGTCGGGAACACCAACCACAAGCTGTGGGCGCCCGCCGCCGAGTCGCTGAACCAGATGATCGCCGACGCCAAGGCGCAGGGTGTCACCATCGGCATCACCGACTCGTACCGCTCCTACGACGAGCAGGTCGACGTCGCGCGGCGCAAGGGGCTGTACTCCCAGGGCGGCCTCGCCGCCAAGCCCGGCACCAGCGAGCACGGCTGGGGCATGGCGACCGACCTCGACCTGAACTCCAAGGCGCAGGCGTGGATGCGGGCCAACGGCGAGAAGTACGGCTTCTCGGAGAACGTGCCGCGCGAGCCGTGGCACTGGGAATACAAGCCGAAGACCACCTAGGCGCGGCAGATCAGTTCGCCGTGCAGGAGTGACATCCAGCCGTCGGGGTCGGCGGCCCAGGTGCGCCAGCCGCCGGAGATCCGTTCCAGGTCGGCCCGGGTGGCGGCGCCCGATGTCAGCGCCTGGTGGGCCAGGTCCGACGCGAGGACGCGGTCGGCCCACATGCCACCCCACCACGAGCGGTCCTCGTCGTTGGCGAAGCACCAGGTGCTCGAGGTCGCCGTGACGTCGGTGAAACCGGCGGCGTGCGCCCAGGAGAGCAGCCGCCGGCCCGCGTCCGGTTCGCCGCCGTTGGCGCGCGCGACCCTTTCGTAGAGGCTCAACCAGTCGTCCAGTTCCGGAAGCCGCGGATGCCAGGCGAAGGCCGCGTAGTCGCTGTCGCGGACGGCGACGATGCCGCCGGGCCGGGTGACGCGGCGCATCTCGCGCAGCGCCCGTACGGGGTCGCCGACATGTTGCAGCACCTGGTGGGCGTGCACCACGTCGAAGGTGCCGTCGGGAAAGTCGAGGGCGTGCACGTCGCCGACCGCGAAGTCGACCTCGAGTCCGCGCCGGGCGATCTCGGCGCGGGCGAGGTCGAGCGCCCGCTCGGTCGGCTCCAGGGCGGTGATCCGTCCGGGTGTGATGTGCGTCGCCAGATCCGCGGTGAGGGTGCCCGGCCCGCAGCCGACGTCGAGGACGCGCGCGCCGGAGGTCAGGTGGGGCAGCAGGTACGCCGCCGAATTTTCTGCGGTGCGCCAGCGGTGCGACCGCAGAACCGACTCGTGGTGCCCGTGGGTGTATGTGGCGGACATGCGGCTGACGTTACGGCGCGGGATTTCCGTACGTGCAGTTCAGACCGTACGTTGGGACCATGAGGATCGGCATTGTCGGCGCGACGGGACAGGTCGGTGGCGTCATGCGCCGCATCCTGGCCGAGCGCCGGTTCCCCGTTGACCAGCTTCGGCTCTTCGCTTCCGCGCGTTCCGCGGGCCGCACTGTGGCCTGGCACGGCGGTGAGGCCACCGTCGAGGACGCCGAGAAGGCGGACTTCCGCGGACTCGACATCGTCCTGTTCTCCGCGGGCAAGGGCAGCGCCAAGGAGTACGCGCCGCGCGTCGCCGAGGCCGGCGCCGTCGTGATCGACAACTCGTCGGCCTGGCGGATGGACCCGGACGTGCCCCTGGTGGTGGCGGAGGTGAACCCCGACGCCGTCGCCCGGCGCCCCAAGGGCATCATCGCCAACCCGAACTGCACGACGATGGCCGCCATGCCGGTGCTGCGCCCGTTGCACGACGAGGCCGGGCTGGTCGCCCTCGTCGCCACGACCTACCAGGCGGTCTCCGGTGCCGGGCTGGCCGGCGTCGCCGAGCTCGACGAGCAGGTGAAGAAGGTCGCCGACCGGGCCACCGAGCTGACCCACGACGGCCGGGCCGTCGAGTTTCCCGCGACCCGCTCCTTCGCCCGACCGATCGCGTTCAACGTGCTGCCGATGGCCGGCTCGATCGTCGACGACGGGCGAGGCGAGACCGACGAGGAGCAGAAGCTCCGCAACGAGAGCCGCAAGATTCTCGACATTCCGGGGCTCAAGGTTTCCGGCACCTGCGTGCGGGTCCCGGTCTTCACCGGCCACTCGTTGCAGGTGAACGCCCGATTCGCCCGGCCGATCGGCCCGGACCGGGCCCGCGAGCTGCTGGCCGGGGCCCCGGGCGTGGAGTTGTCCGACATTCCCACGCCGTTGCAGGCGGCCGGCCGGGATGCCACCTATGTGGGTCGCATCCGCGCCGACGAGACGGCGGAGAACGGGCTCGCGCTGTTCCTGTCCAACGACAATCTGCGCAAGGGCGCGGCGTTGAACGCCGTGCAGATCGCCGAGCTGGTCGCCGCGGAACTGCGCTGACCGCCCCCGGACGCGTCCGTCGCGCCCCGTCCCGCCTCCAGAGGCGGGACGGGGCGTTTGTCGTTCCTTCGGGGGGTCTTCGCGACGCTCCACTATGGAAAAAAAGGGCTTTTTGCCTGAATCGGTAGCGCATGGTCGATTTCAGGTGCACAGTGATGGCATGAACGACAGTGGGCCTGGCGGGGGTGGCTACTTCTGGTGCCTCCGGCATGACCGGGTCGAGTCCGGGGATGACGTGTGTCCTGCCCAGCACCGGCTCGGTCCGTACGCCTCCGCTGACGACGCCACGCGGGCGCTCGAGACGGTCGAGAAGCGCAATGCGGCGTGGGATGCCGAGGATGCCCGCTGGACCGGGGAGGTCAGCTAGGCCGGCGCGACCTCTGTGTCCAAGCCGGAATCTTCGGTCTCCAGGCGGAGACGAGCCCGCAGTCATTCGCAAGGAGGAAGTTCCCCATGGCCGTGACCAAGAAGGCTGCCCCTACCCGGGCCGCCAAGAAACCCGCCGCCACACCGGCCGCGGCCAAGCAGGCGGCCGCCAGGCGCGGCGCCGCCTCGCCCGCCGCCAAGCGCACCGCGGCCGCTACCTCGACCGCCGGAAAGCGCGTCACCACCTCGTCCGCCGCGACGCCGGCCATGGCGAAGCGCGCCTCCGCCACGGCAGCCTCCGCCGCTTCCTCCGCCAAGCGGGCCGCGAGCGCGTCGTCGGCCGCCAAGGCGGCGACGAAGTCGGTGGCGGGCCGGCCCTCCACGGCGAAGACCGCCGCACGGAGCGCCACGAAGACCGCCAAGGCGACCAAGACGGCCGGAACCAAGACTGCCGGTATGAAGGCCGGAACGAAAGCGGCCGGCACGAAGGCCGGGATGAAGACAGCCGGTGCTACGGCGGCCGGAATTACAGCCGCCACGCCCAAGGTGGCCGGGAGCAAGACCGCTGCGAGCAAGGCGACCTCGAGCAAGGCGACCGGGACCCGGGCGACCGCGGGCAAGACAGCGGCGAAGAAGGCTCCGGCGAGCAAGACCACGGCCAAGAGGGCCCCGGCCACCAAGACCGCGACCAAGTCGACCACCGCGCGCACGGCGGCTAAGTCGACGGCGGCGAAGGCCGCGACCACCGCGAAGAAGACGGCGGCGAAGGCTACGGCGACTGCGAAGAGGGCAGCGGCGAAGGCCACGACCACCGCGAAGAAGACGGCGGCGAAGGCGACCGCGAAGAAGGCGTCGGTCGCTAAGAAGGCGCCGGCGAAGAAGACAACGGCCAAGGCCACCGCGGCGAAGGCCCCGGTAGCCAAGAAGGCGTCGGTCGCCAAGAAGGCGCCGGTTGCCAAGAAGGCGTCGGTCGCCAAGAAGGCACCGGTTGCCAAGAAGGCGTCGGTCGCCAAGAAGGCGTCGGTCGCCAAGAAGGCGTCGGTCGCGAAGAAGGTACCGGTTGCCAAGAAGGCGCCGGTGGCGAAGAAGGCGCCTGCCAAGGTCACGTCGGCCAAGCCGTCCGCGGTGAAGTCCACGGCGGCGAAGCCGATCGCGGGTAAGCCGAGCGCCATCCGGGCGACCGGCAACGCCTCCGCCTCGGTGCGTGCCGGTAAGGCCGGCAACGCGAAGCTTTCGTCCATGACCAAGAACTCGGCCACCAACGCCGGCCGGATGAAGCAGCCCGCGAACGTCTCGGCAGCCCGGCGGGCCACCGCGGCGAACAACGGTCGGGCCGCGACGGCTCCCGCGCGCAAGGCGACCGCCAAGCGCTGACGCCGCGGCATTGCCACCATAGGGGCCGTACCCGCCAGGGTGCGGCCCCTGCGCGTGTTAGGAATGTGCGATGCCGATCAAACGGGTTCTCGCGCCGCGCATCGACTTCTCCGTGCTGCGCGAGGAGCTGAACCTGCCCCGCGAGTTTTCCGCCGAGGCACTCGCGGAGGCGCACCGGGCCGTAAACACGCCACCGCCGGCGCGCGACCACACCGACGTACCCCTGGTCACCGTCGACCCGGCCACGTCCCGCGACCTGGACCAGGCGATGCACCTGAGCCGCCGGGGTGGCGGCTACCGGGTCCGCTACGCGATCGCCGACGTCGCGAGCTATGTGCGGCCCGGCGGTCCGCTGGAGGCGGAGACCTGGGCTCGCGGCCAGACGATCTATCTTCCCGACGGCAAGATCCCGCTGCATCCGCCCGTGCTCAGCGAGGACGCGGTCAGCCTGCTTCCCGACGTCGACCGGGCGGCGGTGCTGTGGACGATCGACCTCGACGCCGACGGTGCCATCGCGGCCGTCGCGCTGGAGCGGGCGCGGGTCCGCAGCCGCGCCAAGCTCGACTACCCAGGACTCCAGAAGGCCCTTGCGGCGGGTGATGCGCCCGAGCCGATCGCGTTGCTTCCCGAGATCGGCACGCTGCTCGCCGCGCGGGCCGCCGACCGGGGTGCGATCAACCTGCCGTTGCCCGCTCAGGAGGTCGAGCCCGACGGCGACGGGTGGCGGCTGGTGCTGCGCGCGCCCCTGCCGGTGGAGGAGCACAACGCGCAGATCTCGTTGCTCACCGGGATGGCCGCCGCGTCGCTGATGCTCGGCGGCGGCGTGGGCCTGTTGCGGACCATGCCGGGCGCGAAGCCCGAGGCCGTCGCCGCGCTACGGGCCGCCGCCAGCTCACTCGGCGTGACGTGGCCGCGCGACGCGGAGGTCGGCGCGGTCGTCTCGTCCGTCGACCCGGCCGATCCCCGAGGTGCCGCCTTCCTCGATCAGGCGGCGGAGTTGCTGCGCGGGGCGGCGTACACGGCGTTCGACGGCGCGGCGCCGGCCGAGACCGGGCATGGCGGGGTGGGCGCGCCGTATGCGCACGTCACCGCCCCGCTGCGCCGGCTCGCCGACCGGTACGCGACCGAGGTGTGCCTGGCGCTGCACGCCGGCGAGGCCGTGCCGGAGTGGGCGCGTGCCGCGCTGCCCCGGCTGCCGGAGGCGATGGCCGCGACCGACCGGGTGGCTTCCGCCGCGGACCGCGGTGCGGTCGCGCTGACCGAGGCTGTGCTGCTCGCGGGCCGGGTGGGTGAGTCCTTCGAGGCCGGTGTGCTCGACGTCGACGATCCGCCCAAGCCGGGTGCGCGGCCCCGGCCCCGCGGCGGGACCGTCGCGATCGACGAGCCCGCCGTCGTGGCGCGCTGCCTGGGCGAGCTGCCGCTGGGGGAGCGGATCACGGTACGCCTGGCCGAAGCGGATCCCCGGACCCGTACGGTGCGGTTCGAGCTGGACGCGTCCTAGGGGAGCCGGGGTGTGCCCGCGTCGTCCAGCGGCCAGTCCGGGTGGTAGGTGATCTCCCACAGGTGGCCGTCGGGGTCGGTGAAGTAGCCGAGGTAGCCGCCCCATTCCGCGGCGCCGCCGGCCTTCACCAGGGTGGCGCCGGCGCGGACGACGGTTCGCAGTGCCTCGTCCACCGCCGCCGGGCTCTCCACGTTGATCGCCAGCGTGGTGCCGCGGAAGCCCGTGGCCGCGTGCGGCGGTGGCACCCGGGTCGGCAACCCCGCGTCGGCCGCGATGTCGTCGGTGGCGACGAGCGACAGCAGGCCGCCGGCGGTGTGGAAGAAGCTCACCACCCCGGGTAGCGAGGCGGGCGAGAGCCGCCAGCCCAGCGACTCGTAGAACTCGGTGGCGCGCACGACGTCGGCCACGCCGAGGGTGGCGAGGCTGACCCGGGCAGGAACGGACATAGGTGACACCTCCTCCGGCGAGTCTGCCACTGTCGCGATCTTGCCCGGGTCGTGCCCCCGCTTCTAGAAGGTGTGCTCGGCGGCGGGGAACTCGCCGCCGCGGACCTCGTCGGCGAAGCGGCGGGTGGCCTCGGTGAGCACGCCCGCGAGGTCGGCGTAGCGCTTCACGAAGCGGGGTGCCTTGCCGCCGCGGAGGCCGGCCATGTCCTGCCACACCAGCACCTGGGCGTCGGTGTCGGGGCCCGCGCCGATGCCGACGGTCGGGATGGTCAGCTCCTTGGTGATCCTCGTGGCGACCTCGCCCGGCACCATCTCCAGCACGACCGCGAAGGCTCCAGCCTCGGCGACGGCCCGCGCGTCGGCGATGACCTCCTCGGCAGCGCTGCCGCGGCCCTGCACGATGTAGCCGCCGAGGGTGTGCTCGCTCTGCGGCGTGAAGCCGATGTGCGCCATCACCGGGATGCCCGCGCCGACGATCGCCCGGATCTGGTCGGCGACGCGGCGGCCGCCCTCCAGCTTGACGGCGTGCGCGCCGGCTTCCTTCATGAACCGTACGGCCGTGCGCAGGCCCTGGACGGGGCCCTCCTCGTAGGAGCCGAACGGCATGTCGGCGACGATCAGGGCGGTCTTGGTGGCGCGCACGACCGCCCGTACCAGAGGAATCAGCTCGTCCGTGGTGACCGGAAGGGTCGTCTCGTAGCCGAAAACGTTGTTGGCCGCGGAGTCGCCGACGAGCAGCACCGGGATGCCGGCGCCGTCGAACAGCGCGGCCGTGTACTGGTCGTAGGAGGTGAGCATCGGCCAGCGGTCGCCGCGTTCCTTGGCCGCGATCAGGTCGCGGGTGCGCACGCGGCGGGTGGGTGGGCCGCCGTACAGGGTGGGGATCTCAGACATCGTCGTCTCCTTCCCTCGAGGCCGCGGTGTGCGGTCCCCGGGTCGACTCGAATCGTCGCACTCCACGGCCGCGAGCGGTCAGAGGTGAGTGGAGCCGATCACACTCGGCGTTCACGCGCCCTCTCGGAAGCGGTTGGTGATCGGCAGGCGCCGGTCTCGGCCGAAGGCCTTGATGGAGATCTTGGTACCCGGCGCGGACTGGCGGCGCTTGTATTCGGCGATGTCCACCATCCGCAGCACCCGATCCACCAGCGCGGCGTCGTGCCCGGCGGCGATCAGGTCGTCGCGGCCCCGGTCGCCGTCGATGTAGCCGCCGAGGATCGCGTCCAGCACGTCGTAGTCGGGAAGTGAGTCGGTGTCGACCTGGCCCGGCCGCAGCTCCGCCGAGGGCGGCTTGACGATGGAGTTCTCCGGGATCGGCGGCTCGCCGCCGCGGCGGGCGGCGTCCGCGTTGCGCCACGTCGCGAGGCGCCACACCATTGTCTTCGGCACGTCCTTGAGCGGGTTGAAGCCGCCGACCGAGTCGCCGTAGAGCGTCGAGTAGCCCACCGCCAGCTCGCTCTTGTTGCCGGTGGTGAGCACCAGGTGGCCCTCCTGGTTCGACAGGGCCATGAGGATGACGCCCCGGACCCGGGCCTGGAGGTTTTCCACCGCGAGGCCGGAGAGCGACATGTTCGCCAGGAACGCGTCGACCATCGGCTGGATCGGCTCGCTGCGGTAGTCGAGGCCGGTGCGCTTGGCGAGGTCGGCCGCGTCGTCGCGGGAGTGCGACGACGAGTAGCCGCTGGGCATGGAGATGGCGACGACGCGCTGCGGGCCGAGCGCGTCCACCGCGATGGCGGCGACGACCGCCGAGTCGATGCCACCGGAGAGGCCGAGCACCACCGAGCGGAATCCGTTCTTCTCCACGTAGTCGTGCAGGCCCAGGGTGAGCGCCGACCAGATCTCCGCCTCGTCGGTCACCCGCTCGGCGATGCCGCCGACGGCCGGGCCGTCGGCGAACGGGCGCGGCGCGGCGGCCAGGGTCACCCGTTCGATCGTCATGTCGTCATCGCGGCGGTTCTCGCCGTGCGACACCGGCGCGGTGTCCGCGGCGGACAGCTCGAGGTCGTGGATCAGCAGCTCCTCGGTGAACTGTCCGGCGCGGGTGAGCAGTTCGCCGTCCGCCGTCACGATCATCGAGTCGCCGTCGAAGACCAGCTCGTCCTGGCCGCCGATCATGTTCACGTACGCGACGGTCGCGCCCGCCTCCGCCGCCCGGCGCCGGATCAGCGGCAGCCGGACGTCGTCCTTGTCCAGCTCGTACGGCGAGGCGTTGATGGAGACCACGAGCTGCACGCCGGCGCGCCGCGCGGCCGCGAACGGGCCACCCGCCTGCCACAGGTCCTCGCACACGGTCAGGGCGATGTCGGCGTCGCCGAAGCGCACCACGGTCAGCGAGGTGCCCGGCTCGAAGTAGCGGTCCTCGTCGAAGACGCCGTAGTTGGGCAGGTGGTGCTTGAAGTAGGTGGCCGCTACCTCGCCGCCGAGCAGCAGGGCGGAGGCGTCGCGGCGGCCGCTGCCCGGCACCGCGTCGGCGCTGGTGGGTGCCGGCCCGTCGGCGTCGACGTAACCGACGACCACGGCCACGTCGCCGAGCCCGTCGGCGGCGAGGTCGGTGGCGAGTTGCCGCAGCGCGGCCCGGGACGCCACCACGAAGGACTGGCGGAAGACGAGGTCCTCGATGGGATAGCCGGTCAGCATCATCTCCGGGAACGCGACGAGCTGAGCGCCCGCGTCGGCGGCCCGCCGGGTCCAGCGCCGCACGGCGGCGGCATTGCCGGGTATGTCTCCGACGGTGGGGTTCACCTGGGCAAGGGCGATGCGCATCGAGGGCATGCGGCCATTGTTCCCCAGCGTTGACCACCCGTGTCCGGTTGCCCTGCCGTACTGTCGGCCCGTGGTCAGCGTAATCTCGGCGTAACCGGCACGGGAGAGACTGGCTTGCCGGGCAAGGGCGAGGGGTGGACGTGGACCGACAGCAGGAGTTCGTGCTCCGCACGCTCGAAGAGCGCGACATCCGATTTGTCCGGCTCTGGTTCACGGACGTGCTCGGCACGCTCAAGAGCGTCTCCGTCGCGCCGGCCGAGCTCGAGGCCGCCTTCGAGGAGGGCATCGGCATCGACGGCTCGGCCATCGAGGGCTTCGCCCGCGTCTCCGAGTCCGACATGGTCGCCATGCCCGACCCCACCACGTTCCAGGTGTTCCCGTTCGAGGGCGGCGACAGCGGCGAGAGCGCCCGGATGTTCTGCGACATCCTGCTCCCCGACGGCAGCGCGGCGTGGGCCGATCCGCGGCACGTGCTGCGCCGCATGCTCGCCAAGGCCGCGGAGAAGGGCTTCACCTTCTATACGCACCCCGAGGTCGAGTTCTTCCTCGTCCAGGACGGACCGCTGGACGGCAGCGTGCCGATCCCGGTCGACGGCGGCGGCTACTTCGACCACACCACACACTCGGTCGCGCGCGACTTCCGCCGCCAGGCCGTGCTCGCGCTGGAGCGCATCGGCATCTCCGTGGAGTTCAGCCACCACGAGGTCGCACCCGGCCAGCAGGAGATCGACCTGCGGTACGCGGACGCGCTCACCACCGCCGACAACATCATGACCTTCCGGCACGTCGTCAAGGAGGTCGCGCTGTCGCAGGGCGTCCGCGCGACGTTCATGCCGAAGCCGTACACCGACCAGCCCGGCAGCGGCATGCACACCCACCTGTCGCTGTTCGAGGGCGAGCGCAACGCCTTCTACGACGGCGGCGACACGCTGAAGCTGTCCAAGACGGCCCGCGCGTTCATCGCCGGCCTGCTCGTGCACGCCCGGGAGTACACGGCCGTCACCAACCAGTGGGTCAACTCGTACAAGCGGCTCTTCCCGCTGCAACTGCCGGACCGGATCACCGAGTCGCCGGCGTTCGTCAGCTGGGGCCACCTCAACCGGTCGGCGCTGGTGCGGGTGCCGGCGTTCGGCAAGCCCAACTCGGCCCGGGTCGAGGTCCGCTCGATCGACTCGGCCACCAATCCCTACCTCGCCTTCGCCGTCATGCTCGGCGCCGGTCTCAAGGGCATCGAGGAGGGCTACGAGCTGCCGCCGGGCGCCGAGGACGACGTTCTCGCCCTGTCGCCGCAGGAACGCAAGGCGATGGGGTACGACTCGCTGCCGGAGAACCTCGCCGAGGCGATCGACGTGATGGCCAAGTCCGAGCTGATCCCCGAGGTGCTCGGCGAGCACGTGTTCGACTTCTTCCTGCGCAACAAGCGCCAGGAATGGGAGCAGTACCGGCGCGAGGTCACCCCGTACGAGCGCGAGCGCTATCTCGGGACACTCTGACTTTCGACGCTCCGGTGGATCACCTGTGAGCGCTGGTCGGATACGGTGCCCTCGGACACCGTGATGAGGGAGTAACCGTGCTGGAGAATCTGCTTGAGGGTGCCGGGCGCAGCATCGTGTTCGGTGCGGTCGGCATCGGGTTGATGGCCCTGGGCTTCGTGCTCGTCGACCTGCTGACCCCGGGCAAGCTGCGCGACCTGATCTGGGTCGAGAAGAACCCGAACGCCGCCACCCTGCTCGCGGCCAACCAGCTCGGCATCGCGCTGATCGTCTTCACCGCGATCTTCACCAGCTACGAGAACTTCGGCGAGGGTCTGGCCTCCACGGCGATCTTCGGCGTGCTCGGCATCGGTGTCATGGCCCTGGCGTTCCTGGTGCTGGACTGGATGACCCCCGGCAAGCTCGGCGAGGTCATCTGCACCCCGGAGCGGCACCCGGGCGCGCTGGTCAGCGCGGCCTCCCACTTCGGCGCGGCCCTGATCGTCTGCGCCTGCATCGCCTGAGCCGTGAAGATCGAACTGGAACCCGTCACCAGCGACAACTGGCGAGCCTGCGCGGCGCTGTCGGTGCAGCCCGACCAGCGCGAGTTCGTCAACGACGTCAGCCACTACCTTTTGCTCTGCCACTACGGCGGGCTGTGGCAGCCGCTGGCCGTCACCGTCGACGGTGACGTCGCGGGCTTCTGCATGTGGGCCGTCGACGACGACGCCAGCCGCTGGATCGGCGGGGTGGTCGTCGACGCGTCCCGACAGCGGCAGGGCATCGGCCGTGCCCTGGTGGTCGCGTTGCGCGACCGGCTCGCCGCCGAGCCCGGCGTGCCCAACGTCGCGCTCAGCTACCAGCCGGAGAACACCGCCGCCCGCGCGCTGTATCGCTCGCTCGGCTTCGTGGAGACCGGCGAGCTGGAGGACGACGAGATCATCGCGCGGTGGACCCCGGCGTGAACACCGGTGTCGGCCCCACCCGATAACCTCGGTGGGTGGGCACAGCACTGGTGATCGAGAACTACCCGTCCGCCGACCTGCGCCGCCTCGGTGACTGGTTCACCGAGGCCGGGCTCGGCCTGAAGCTCGTGCGGGCGCACGCGGGTGACCCGCTGCCCGAAAACCTCGACGGCTTTGCGGCCCTGGTCGTTCTCGGCGGCGACCAGCGCGCTTACGCCGACGCGACGGGCACACCGGGCGCACCCTGGTTTCCCGCCCTCGAGGGGCTGCTGCGCAAGGCGGTGCGCCACCACCTGCCGACGCTCGGCGTCTGCCTGGGCGCACAGCTGCTCGCCCAGGCCCACGGCGGCCTGGTCGAGCGCAGCACCGCCGGCCCCGAGATCGGCCCCGGCCTGGTCGCGCGCCGAGACGCGGCGGACACTGACCCGCTGTTCAAATGGGTGCCGCTGCTGCCCGACGTGGTGCAGTGGCACAGCGACGAGATCACCGAGCTGCCGATCGGCGCCGTGCTGCTCGCCGCGTCCACCCGCTATCCGCACCAGGCGTTCCGCCTCGGCGACCGGGCCTGGGGCGTGCAGTTCCACATCGAGTGCGACGCCGCCATGATCGAGGGCTGGGTCCGCAACGACGCGGTGCTGATCGCCGAGCTGGGCTACGAGCCCGAGGCGGTCGTCGCCGCGACCGTGGACGTGCTCGCCGACGTCGAGGAGGCCTGGCAGCCGCTCGCCGCCCGGTTCGCCGCCCTGGCCCTCGGCGAACTGCCCGACGCGGACATCCCGGTCCCGGGCCCGGCCCGCACCCTGCCGTTGCTGGGTCAATGAGGTGACCAGGCCCAGCCGCCTCGCCCGGTACGGCTTCGCCGACAACGGCATCCGCGCGGCCGATCTGCTCGGCCCCGACGGCCTGCGGTTGTGGAACGCCGACGCGCAGGAACCGGTCGACCCGGACGCCGCGGAGCTGTTGCAGGCGCTGTCCCGGGCGGCCGACCCGAGCCTCGCCCTGCGTCAGCTGCACCGGCTGGTGGACGCGGTGTCCCGGGCGGCCTTGCGCGGTAACGGCGGCCCGGTCACCGGCCCCGGCGAACAGATCGCCGAGAGTCCCGCGGCAGACGCCGTGCTGTCGGCCCTCGCCGCCGACGCCGGACTGCGTCGCCGCCTGGTCGCGGTGCTGGGCGCGTCCAGCGCGCTGGGCGATCACCTCGTCGCCAACCCCGACCAGTGGCGGGTGCTCGCCACCGGCAAGACCGGGATGCCGCCGAGCGCCGAGGGCCACCTCGAGTTCGACGACGCGACGCAGGGGGAGTTGACCGTCGCGGCGCTGCGCACGGCGTACCGGATCGCGCTGTTGCGGATCGCCGCGGCCGACCTCACCGGCGGACGCGGCCTCGAGCCCACCATGGCGGCGCTGTCCCGCCTCGCCGATGAAACCCTCGCGGCGGCGTACGCCATCGCCCTCGCCGGGCTGCCGGCCACCACCGCCGCGCCCCGGCTGGCCGTGATCGCCATGGGCAAGTGCGGCGGCAACGAGCTGAACTACGTCTCCGACGTGGACGTCATCTTCGTGGCCGCCGGCGACGAGGACCTGAGCGCCGGCACCGCGGTCGCGGCCAAGCTGATCGAGGTCTGCGGGCTCGTGGCGTGGCCTGTCGACGCCGCGCTGCGGCCCGAGGGCAATCGCGGCCCCCTGGTCCGTACCCTCGCCAGCCACCAGGCCTACTACCGGCGCTGGGCCCGTACGTGGGAATTCCAGGCCTTGCTCAAGGCCCGCCCGGCCGCCGGCGACCCGGCCCTGGCGCGGGAGTGGCTCGACGACCTCGCGCCGCTGGTGTGGCATGCCGCCGAGCGTCCGGAGGCGGTCGCGGACGTGCGCGACATGCGCCGGAAGATCATCGACAACGTGCCGCCGAAAGAGGTCGACCGGGAGATCAAGCGCGGCCCGGGCGGCCTGCGAGACATCGAGTTCGCCGTGCAGCTCCTGCAGCTCGTGCACGGTCGGATCGACGAGAGCCTGCGCCTGGGCGGCACCCTCGCCGCCCTGCGGGCCCTGGTCGCCGGCGGCTATGTGGGCCGCGAGGACGGTGAGACCCTGCTGCGCGGCTACCGCTTCCTGCGGACCGTGGAGCACCGCCTGCAACTGCAGAACCTGAAGCGTACGCACACCGTCCCGGACGATCCCCGGCTGCTGCGCTGGCTCGCGGCGGCCCTGGACTACACGGCGGAACCCGGCCGGGACGCGGTCGAGGCGTTCCGCTCCGACTGGGTCGGCCACGCCGCACACGTCCGCCGCCTGCACGTCAAGCTGCTCTACCAGCCGCTGCTCGAGGCGGTCGCCCGGGTGCCCGCCGAGGCGCTGCGGATGACCCCCGAGTCGGCCGGCCGCCGCCTGGAGGTCCTCGGCTTCGCCGATCCCGCCGGAGCGCTGCGGCACCTGCAGGCGCTGACCGGCGGGGTCAGCCGCACGGCCGCGATCCAGCGCACGCTGCTGCCGATGCTGCTGCAGGAATTCGCCGACGCTCCCGAGCCCGACCGCGGCCTGCTCAACTACCGGCACGTCTCGGACAAGCTCGGCGGCACCCCCTGGTATCTGCGGCTGCTGCGCGACGGCGGCCCGGTCGCGCGCCGGCTCGCCCGCGTGCTCAGCCTCTCCCGGTACGCGACCGACCTGCTCACCCGCGACCCCGAGGCGCTGCGCCTGCTCGCCGACGACGCCGAGTTGCAGCCCCGCCCCCACGACGTGCTGCGCGACGGTTTCGTCGCGGCCGTCGACCGGCACCTGCGCGACGGCGCCACCGACCCGGCCCCGGCCATCGTCGCGGTGCGCGCGTCGCGCCGGCGCGAGCTGTTCCGGCTGGCCTGCGCCGACATCCTCAGCCAGGCGGGCGACCTCGCGCCGGCCCAGCCCATCGACGTGCACGCCATCGGCATCGCCCTCTCCGCCCTCACCGACGCCACGCTGGGCGCCGCGCTGCACGCCGCCCGCCGGGTCCGGCCGGGCCCCGAGGGCCTGCGCTTCGCGGTGATCGGCATGGGCCGCCTCGGCGGCTACGAGATGAGCTATCCCTCCGACGCCGACGTGCTGTTCGTCTTCTCGGCACCCGAGGGAGTCCCGGACGCCGAGGCCAGCAGCGCCGCGCACGCGATCGCCGAGGAACTGCGCCGCACGTTGGGCGCCCCCGCCCCGGACCCACCGCTCGGCGTCGACGCCGACCTGCGCCCCGAGGGCCGCCAGGGGCCGCTCGTGCGCAGCCTCAACGCGTACGCGCAGTACTACTCCCGCTGGTCGAAGGTCTGGGAGTCGCAGGCGCTGCTGCGCGCCCGCTTCGTCTGCGGCGACGAGGACCTCGGCCGCGAGTTCGAACAGCTCGCCGACGGCATGCGCTACCCCGACGGCGGCCTCACCCGCGACCAGATCGTGGAGATCCGCCGGATCAAGGCCCGCGTGGAAACCGAACGGATGCCGCGCGGCGCCGACCCGAACACGCACGCGAAACTCGGCCGAGGCGGGCTCGCCGACGTCGAGTGGGCGGTGCAGCTGATGCAACTGCGCCACGCGTACGCGCTGCCCGACCTGCGGATGACCCGGACCCTCGAGGCGCTCACCGCGGAGCTGAACGCCAAGCTGGTCGACCGGGTGGACGCGGCCGCGATGACCGCGGGGTGGACGCTGGCGGCCCAGGTCCGCAACGCGCTGACGCTGGTGCGGGGGCGGCCGACGGACCAGCTGCCGCGGCACGGGCCCGAGCTGGCGGGGGTGGTGCAGCTGCTCGGCGGCGGGGATCCGGGGGAGTTCGTCGACCGCTATCTGCGCATCACCCGGCGGTCCCGGGCCGCGATGGAACGCGTCCTCGATGCCTGAGGAGGGTGACAGGAACGAGGTAAACGGTCTTCGCCACAAAGACGCGGTTGTTGGAATGGTATTTCAACGCCACGTCGCCGGCCCGGAAATCGCTGATGCTCCTCGGCAATTTCGATTTTATGTCAGACGTCGAAGTGTGGGATCGCGTGTAGTTTTCCCACGTTTCCTGACATGGCGGTCGCCAGGTCTTTTTCGAAGCAAGGGTGATCTGTAAGCGCTGGACCGCCTGCGTTTCGTCAAGTCGACACAGCTTTATCGGGTGGATTTCGCACCCGAAGTTCGCCGCGAGACCGATGTGGAAATAGCAGCCGCGGAGTGTGGCGAGCAATCGTTGCCTGCGGCTTCCATCAAGCGAAATTGCTGAAGCGTGCTAGGCTCCGCTGACCTTCGCCGCCATCCGTAGACTCCAGTGAGATCGTGTGTCGTGAAAGTGTTCCTCCGCCGATTCGAGCTTCTCTCGACGCGTGATGCCGCGATGTGGCCGATCTGGGCGGCGGTCGTGGTCGCCGTGGTGCTGCGGCTGCCGTTCGCGTTCACCGGCCTGTCGACCGACGAGGGCGGATACGCATATGTGGCCCGGATGTGGGCCCGTGGCGCCGTCCTCTACGACACGGTGTGGTTGGACCGCCCACAGGGGCTGCTGCTGACCTACCGGGCCCTGCTCGCGCTCGGTGACTCCGGGACCGCGATCCGGATCGGGATGGTGGTCAGTGGGGCGATCATCACGCTCGCCCTGGCCACGATCGGCGCGGCGCTGCTGAACCGCACGGTGGGAGTCGCTGCCGCCTGGGTCTACGCCGTGGTCGGCATCGCTCCGCATCTGGAGGGCATGACCCTCAACGGTGAGCTGCTGGCGAGCGTCCCGTCCACGGTGGCCGTGGCCCTCGTCGTCGAGTGGTGGCGCCGGGACCGGCCGCTGTGGGTGCTCGCCGCCGGTGGCCTGTCAGCAGGGCTCGCGCTGACCATGAAGCAGTCCGGCATCGACGGCGTGGTCGTCGGCGTGGTCGTCGTGATCCTGCTCCGCCGTCTCGTGCCGGCCGTGGTGTTCCTGGTCGGAGCGTCGCTGGCTCCGGTCGCCTCCGTGGTGCACGGCGCCGTGACCGGCTGGGCCGGCTACTGGAACGCCCTGGTCGGCTACCAGCTGTCGTCGATGGGTGGCTCGGGCTCGAACACCTCGACGCGCTGGGCGGACCTGCGATGGCACGCCGGCGACATCGTGCTGGGCCTGGTGCCGGTGCTGCTCGTGGCCGCATTCGGTTGGCGGATGTTCGACAGGGGCGGGCGATGGGTGCTCGGCGGGTGGCTGGCCGCCGGGTTCGTCGGCATCAATCTGGGCGGCTCCTACTGGCCCCACTACTTCGTGCAGCTGCTGCCCGCGCTGGTGCTGCTGGCCGCCGCGGCAGTGGTCGGCGCCGCCGTCGCATGGCGGAGGTGGGCGCTCGCCTCGGTCGTCGTCCTGCCCACTCTCGTGTGGCTGGCGGTTCTGGTCCCGATGTCACCGGACCGGCGGTCGGCCACGATTCCCTACGATGCTCTGGCCGCCCGCGACGACCGCATCGCCGCCGTGATCAAGGCGTCCTCCGCTCCGGGCGACCGCATCTACGTCCTCGAGTCGGAGGCGTACCTCTATTTCGCCGCCGACAGAGAGTCGCCGTACCCGTATCTGTGGGGAAAGCCGATCGACAAGATCCCGGATGCCCTACCGTTGCTGCGCGCCACGCTGGCGTCGCCACAGCGGCCCGTGCTCGTTGTGCTCGACACGCCGCCGGAGGCGGTGGACCCGACCGGCGGCATCGCCGCGGACCTGGCCGCCTATTACCACCCGGAGGCGGTCGTCGAGGGTGTGCCGATTCTGCGGGCCAACTCGTGACAGCGCCCGGGTGGCTGCGCAGTCCGGCCGGGGTCCGGTGGCTCGGCTTCGCCGGTTCGGTGTGCGCGGCGACCGACGCGGTGCTGTTCGGTGCCCCTGTGTGGATCCGGCGCGGGGTCTCGGTGATGAGCATTCTGCGCGGTCCCAACGGCGTCCTGATCATGCTGCTATGGATCGCCGGGCTCGCGGCGCTCTGCGCGGCCTGGTGGTACGGGCGCCGCCTGTCCGTATCGCGCCGGTGGATACTTGTCACGGCGGCGCTCTGGATCGCGCCGATGCTCCTGGTGCCGCCCCTGGCCAGCCGGGACATGTACGCGTACGCGTGCCAAGGTTCGCTCTTCGACGCGGGGTTCAATCCCTCGGTCGTCGGTGTCTCGGCGCAGCCCTGCCCGTGGCTCGAGTCGGTGTCGGTGGTGTGGCGGGACACGCCGACGCCGTACGGACCGCTCTGGATCATCCTGACCGGCCTGGCCGCCTCCTGGGGCTCACAGGCCGTAGCGCTCGGGATTTTCCGGGCGTACGCCGTTCTTGCGGTCTTGATGCTGGCGGTGGTCGTGCCCGCGTTGGCTCGCCGCACGGGAGCATCCCAGGAACGCGCTCTCTGGCTGGTGCTCTGTTGCCCCTTGGTGCCGGTGCACTTCGTCGGCGGCGGTCACAACGACGCGCTGACGATCGCGCTGTTGCTCGGCGGTCTCACCCTGATAGTCGGCCGCCGGCCTCTCGGCTCGCTGGTCGCGGGCGGGGCGCTGGTCGGTGCGGCGATCGCGGTCAAGACGACCGTGGGCGTGGTGCTTCCCTTCGCCGCGCTGCTCGCCGCGGGAGGGCTGTGTCTGTCCCGGCCGGGGATGCTGCGGTTCTTGCGCCGGGGCGGTGCCGTCGTCGGCGGGGCGGCGGCGATGCTCGTCGCCCTCTCCGCCGGCTCGGGGCTGGGCTTCGGATGGGCGGTCGCGCTGTCCGGGGCGGGGGAGTCGCGCAGCTGGACCTCGCCGCCCACCGCGGTCGGCATCGCGGTCAACGCCGTAGGAAAGGTGCTCGGCGTCCGGATCGATGTCGTGCCCGCCGTGCGCACCGTGGCCCTGATCCTGCTCCTGATCGTCCTCGTCGCCATCTGGTGGCGTTTCCGCCGGGGCGATGCCCTGCACGGGGCCGCCCTCGCCTGCCTGAGCGTCATCTTCTTCGCGCCGATCACCCAGCCTTGGTACCTCTTCTGGGCGCTCGCCCTGTTCGCGGCCGGTGCCGTCCGGGCTCGATGGCTCGAGATCACCGTCGTGGCGTCGATGTTCCTGATCCTGCCCAACGGCGATGGAGCCTGGAAGCCGTTGCAGGTGCCGTTCGCCTTTCTGGTCACCGGCCTCGCCGGCTGGGTGGTCTGGCGTTCCTGGCGGTGGTGGCGCGAGCCCGTGCCGGTGGAAGGGGCGCCGGCGTGACGGTGAACCCCCGGCTGGTGCGTTGGGGAGGGCTCGTCGGCAGCTCCGCCATGGCCGGGGCTGCCTATCTGGGCGGATCCGGATTCGAGCGGCTACCCAGCGTCAACCCTGGGACGCTGCTCAGCGGGCAACGAGGCGTGCTGCTGCCCATCCTGTGGGTGCTCGGCACCGCCTCGCTGATCGCGGCCTGGTGGACGGGCAGGCGCATCGTGCCCTCGGCGCGGTGGGCGACGGTGACCGCGGGGCTCTGGTTCCTGCCGGTGCTGCCGTTCCTGCCGCTCGGCAGTGCCGACGTCTATTCGTACGCGTGTCAGGGGTACGTCCAGTACGCCGGCGGGGACCCGTACGCCGCCGGCGTCGGGCGGTTCGGATGTCCGTGGCTCGGCTCGGTGTCGACGTCGTGGGTCGATTCGCCGGCGCCCTACGGGCCACTGTTCCTGCTTCTGGCCGCATGCGTGACCGCCCTCGCCGGGGATTCGCTGGTCGCGGTGATCGCCGGGTTCCGCATCGTCGCCCTGGCCGGTGTGGCGCTGATGGTCGTCGGGCTGCCTGCCCTCGCCCGCCGCTGCGGCATCGACCCGGCCCGGGCCAGCTGGACGGTGCTGGCCTGCCCGCTGGTCCTGATCCACCTGGTCTCCGGTGCCCACAATGACGCGCTGATGATCGGCCTGATCGTGGCTGGTCTGTCGCTCGCCGCCGCGCGCCCGTCCCCTGCGGTACTGATCGGCGCCGGGGCAGTGCTCGGTCTGGCAGTGGGCGTCAAAGCGACGGCGATCGTCGTCGTTCCCTTCGCCGTTCTCGCTGGTCTGCCGAGGTCGGGCCAATCGCCGCGTGAGCTGGTCCGGCCGGCGGCCGCTGTCGGCAGCGGAATTCTGCTCGTCACGGTCGCCCTGTCCGCGCTGTCGGGTCGCGGTGCCGGATGGCTGACCGGGCTGGTCCGCAGCGGCGACACCGTGAGCTGGGGTTCTCCGTCGACCGCGGTCGGCCTGACCATCGAGTTCATCACCGGCGTGGATGCCGTCCCGATCACCCGTCTCGCCGCGATCGGGCTGCTGGCCGGCCTTCTCGTCGCACTGTGCTGGCGGGCGTGGCGGCACGGCGATCCTCTGGGCCACGCCGGTCTAGCCCTGGCCGCGACGGTTGTCTGCGCCCCGGTCTTCCACCCCTGGTATGCGACCTGGCCGCTCGCCGTGCTGGCCGCCACCCGGGTGGACAATCGCTGGCTGCTCGGGCTCTGTGCCTTCGCCGCGACGTTGACCACTCCGGCCGGCTACAACTGGACGCTCTATACCCGAATCCCCGGTGCGCTCGCCGTCACTGCCGCCTTGGTGCTGCTGGCGGCGTTCGCCGTGCACAAGCACAGGGCTCGTAGGGTGGTCGCGTGAACCGCCGGATCGCGATCCTCGCCACCCTGTCCGTAGCCGCCGCCGTGGCGCTCGGCTGGACGGCGATTCACCACTTCTATTTCGACTCCGGTGTCTACGCGGGCGCGGTCCGCTACTGGCTCCGCGACGGCGGCATGATCTACGACTACCTCAACCAGGGCACCCCGTACGGCTTCACCTACCCGCCCTTCGCCGCCATGCTGATGAGCCCGATGGCGGTGCTGCCACTGTGGGTGATCGTCGCCATCACCTCGATCGCCACCGTGGTCGCGACGGTGCTGGTCACCCGGTGGTTCCTGGGTCCGCTGATCGCGCGGCGCGGCTGGACGCCCTGGTATGCGGTTGCCGTCGGGTCCTGTCTCGCGCTGTTCTTCGAGCCGGTCCGGGAGACGTTCGGCTTCGGCCAGGTGAACATGCTGCTGCTCGCCCTCGTTGCCGGCGATGTGTTGCTCGGCGTCGGGCGGGGGCGGCGCTGGGCGGGCATCGGCATCGGCGTCGCTACCGCGATCAAGCTGACTCCCGGCATCTTCATCGTCTACCTGCTGGTCGCCCGGCGCTGGCGGGCCGCCGCCACCTCGATCGCGGCCGCCGCCACGACCACTCTGGTGGCCGCCGCGTTCTGGCCGGACGCCTCCCGCGAGTTCTGGACCTCCGCGCTCTGGGACACCAACCGCGTCGGCAACGTCGAGTACGTCTCCAACCAGTCGCTGCGTGGCGTGCTGGCCCGGCTGCCGGTCGACGCGGTCGAGTCTCAGCTCTGGGTGCTCTGCGTGGTGGCCACCCTGGGGCTGTGGGCGTGGCGGGTGCGCGCCGCCGACCCCCTCGGCGGGTTGGCTCTGACCGGCATCGTCGGCTGTCTGATCTGCCCGGTCGCCTGGGTGCACCACTGGGTCTGGCTGCTTCCCGCGCTGGTGCGGTGCGCCGAGGTGGCCCGTACCCATAAGGGGGTCTTCCGGTTGGGGGTCGCTGTTTATGTGGTGTTGTGCACGCGGTTGACGTTTCTGTATGAGACCGGGCCGAAGCCGCCGTTCGCGATCGTCGGTGCGAACCTCTACGTGCTCTTCGGCGTCGCGTTGCTCGTGTGGCTTCCCGTCGCCGCACCGGCCCGGGACGAGACCCCGCTCAGGCGGCCGGCGCTGGTCGTTTGACCACGATCGAGCCGGCCGCGCGGTCGTGCAGGCCGCGCCGGTCGGCGTCCATGATGACCGCGGGGATCAGCAGCGCCAGCAGCAATCCGCGCACCAGGCCCTTCGCGACACCGATGGCCCCGCCGTCGGCGATCGACACGCACCGTAGGCCGGCCAGCGCCATGCCCGGCGTCTGTCCGAAAAGACCGATGAGCAGGGCATTGAAGACGATGAGTACGAGCACGGGTGGCCACGCCACCACCCGCGGATCGGCGTAGAAGCTGCCCACGAGCAGGCACAGGGCCCAGTCGATGATCAGCGCGGCGAAGCGCCGGCCGAAGTCCGCCGGGGCGGGGGTCTCGTTCGCGCGTGTCGACACGGGGGATCAGGGTAATCGGGCGTACCCGTTGGGCTGTCCGCGCCCCGGCGTCGCCGAGGTCGCCGGAATGCCGAAACCAGGTCCATCGGGTCCGTAACATGGCGGAAACAATAGGGATACGCCCGGGCAACTCCCGACCCATAGCGTCGCGACCAGCCTAGCCACGGGGCGGCCAATGCCGCCCGGTTCGAAAATCTGTGCCAGGAGGACGAGTGTTCGCCAATCCCGAGGAACTCCTGCGATACCTCAAGGACGAGGACGTCAAGTTCGTCGACGTACGGTTCTGTGACCTCCCCGGCGTGATGCAGCACTTCAACATGCCGGTGGAGTCGTTCGACGATAGCGTCGTCACCGACGGCCTCGCCTTCGACGGGTCCTCGATCCGCGGGTTCCAGGCCATCCACGAATCCGACATGATGCTGCTGCCGGACGTGACGACGGCCTTCATCGACCCGTTCCGCATCCAGAAGACCCTGGCGCTGAACTTCTTCATCCACGACCCGTTCACCCGCGAGCCCTACTCGCGTGACCCGCGCAACGTGGCGAAGAAGGCCGAGACCTACCTCGCGTCCAGCGGCATCGCCGACACGGCGTACTTCGGTGCCGAGGCCGAGTTCTACATCTTCGACTCGATCCGCCACTCCACGTCGGCCCACGAGTCCTACTACCACATCGACTCGATCGAAGGCGCCTGGAACTCCGGCCGCGTCGAAGAGGGCGGCAACCTCGGCTACAAGACCGCGTACAAGGGCGGCTACTTCCCGGTGGCGCCGGTCGACCACTACTCCGACCTGCGCGACGCCATGGTGCGCCGCCTGATCGACGTCGGCTTCACCGTGGAGCGCTCGCACCACGAGGTCGGCACCGCCGGTCAGGCCGAGATCAACTACAAGTTCTCGACGCTGCTGCACGCCGGCGACCAGATGCAGATGTTCAAGTACATCATCAAGAACACCGCCTGGGAGCACGGCAAGACCGTCACCTTCATGCCGAAGCCGCTCTTCGGCGACAACGGCTCCGGCATGCACACCCACCAGAGCCTCTGGCTGGGTGGCGAGCCGCTGTTCTACGACGAGACCGGCTACGCGGGCCTGTCCGACACGGCCCGCTGGTACATCGGCGGCCTGCTGCACCACGCGCCGTCGCTGCTCGCGTTCACCAACCCGACCGTCAACTCGTACCGGCGCCTGGTGCCCGGCTACGAGGCCCCGGTCAACCTGGTCTACTCGCAGCGCAACCGCTCCGCCTGCACCCGCATCCCGGTGACCGGCAGCAACCCGAAGGCCAAGCGCGTCGAGTTCCGCGTGCCGGACCCGTCGTCGAACCCGTACCTGTCCTTCTCGGCCCAGATGATGGCCGGCCTGGACGGCATCAAGAACAAGATCGAGCCGCCGGCCCCGATCGACAAGGACCTCTACGACCTGCCCCCGGAGGAGTGGGGCAACGTCAAGCAGGTCCCGGGCTCCCTCGACGCGGTCCTCAACAGCCTGGAGAACGACCACGAGTTCCTGACGGCCGGCGGTGTCTTCACCGACGACCTGATCTCGACGTGGATCGACTGGAAGCGGGCCAACGAGATCGACCCGGTCCGCCTGCGGCCGACCCCGCACGAGTTCGAGATGTACTACAACGTCTGACCCATTTCAGTGCCCTGACCAGCGGTAGCGCTTGCTGATCTGGATCGGGCACAGATTGGGCACCACGTACGGAACGGCGGTCATGCCCGGCTCCCAGCCGGTGTGGCCGCCGTTTCCGGCTTCCCGAGAGCACCGTCAACCAGCGCCCGGGTCCAGCACGTCCGGCCACCCCTGCACGCACTCGTTGAGGGTGATCGTCGGTGTGGAGTCTCCGAGCGCCAGCTGCACCGTCTTGACGCTCGCCCCCGTGCCCGGTGACCTCGGTCGACTTGGTGGCGTACTTGGCCAGGTACGCGGCGACTTGGGCGTCGGTCACCTGTCCTTCGGCGGCGACGGTGACCAGCTTGGTGAGGACCCGGGCGCCCCAGCCGATGTCCCAGCCACCCCGCTCGGCCGGGTGCGGGTCGGTGGTGAACCCGACCGTCGCGGGCGGCATGGTCAACGGCGGCCTTGAGGTCGGCGGCGTCCAGCACCGGCGGGGGCGGTCCGGGTCGTCCGGGTCGTAGCCGTCCAGGTGGATGATGGCGTGGAAGTGCACGACACCCCGGCGCTGCATCTCGGCGGCCTTACCAAACGACAGCCGGATCGGGCACACCCACCGGACCGTGCCTTGCCTCCTTGTCTAGTCCCAGCTGATGCTTGACGGCAGATCTTGGTTCGAGACCTGAAATCTCCGGTCCAAGGTGTTGATGGCGATGAACGCGATCTCCGGACGGCAGGACCGATGATCGATACGGTTCCCATGATGGCCGAGCGAGGATGGTGGCTGAGGTGGCTGCGTGGTCGACGCGGCCTCGTCACGTGGTGGGTGCTGATCAGCTGTACCGCTGTCAACGGCGTGGCCGTCGGCTACGGATCTCTCTGGTTCCTGAATCTCAGCTTGAGTCGTGGTGACTACCTGATCTCCGGCGGAGGGTATGCCGCCGCCGCGGTCGTGTTGATGTTTGCGGCAGTCGGTGCAGCCGGCTTGCGCGGGCCGCTATCGGTCGTCTACGGATCGCTTCTTCTGGCCGTGGTGTTGGTGGCGCTGGCCGTACGTTCGTTCATGATCGCAGCGGATTACTCGCCCGGCGCTTCCTGGGACAGCCCATGGGACGGCGCGGGTGGAGTGCTGTGCTTGCCGTGGACGTGGCCGCTGCTTCTCTGCGGCATCGTGGGGGCGTACCGACTGATCAGCGAGCGCGACAGGCACACCGACTGATCATGTAAAGCCGTCAGGTGGGACACAAGTGTCAAGCATCAGCCATGACGGGACAATTGGTCAGAGACTTCCTGTCGGCGTGGCCCGCCCGCAGCGGCGACCTACGGCCAGACCATGAACAGCACGAACCGGGTGTCGGTCTCCAGGTAGTAGACGCCGTCCTCGAGTTCGCCCAGGAACCAGGAGTCACCGGTGTCGAGCTTGCCCTTGAGGTCGACCGGGATGATCGGCTCGGTGCTGACCGGCCGCCACTCCCTGGCGTCGAACAGCCGGTCGAACTCCGTCTTCGACATCCGGGCCACGCCCTGCACCCAGGGAGCGACCGGGTCGTCACCGGCGGTGAGGTCCTTGGTCTGCTCGGTGTGCCAGTAGGCCTCCTCGACCACACCGAGGTGCTCCATCCGCTCGATCCGCACATTCTTTCCACTTCGGGCGGCCTGGGGGACGTCCGGTGCGGACGTGCAACCGGCGAAGAGGACGGCCGAGAACAGCAGGGCGAGGGGGGCGATCTTGATCACCCGGACACCGTACGGACTATCACGCTGTCACGGAGTAGCCAAACGTCCGTGACCGACGACCCGGCCCGCACCTCAAGGACGCCTGACAGCGCTGCTCCACCACACTTATCTCCACCAACACTCGGCGGAGTGTCGCCCAGGTACTGATACCAAATCTGTCGCCCGGGTCATGAGACCCGACAATTGGTCAACGCCTGCTGTCGGACTCCAGTTGATGCGTTACAGATCTGTCCCAGAGGATGCGTGACACTAGACGATCATCAAGTTCAAGACTGGAAGAGCGGGCGGCGGTTCCTATCAGCGCGCCGGCTATTGCAAGATCGGTTGCACAACCAGCAGGGCGCGAGGTTCAAGGCGGCCCTCCGGGCCGCGCGTGGCTGCTCAGCCGGCCGGTCGTGCCTCGCCGCTTCGCTCCCGGCGCGACCCGGCAGCGGACGACGCGGCACCGACAGGCACGCCGAAGCCCAGCGCCATCGACATGCGGCAGAACCGGGCTTCGGCTCCGATCAGACGTCTGTGCGTAGGCGGGCGTGCAGGTGCATGTCGTGCCAGCCGTCGGCGTGACGGCCTTCGCCGCGCTTCGTGCCCTCGGCGGCGAATTCGGCGCGTTGCGCTACCCGGCAGGACGCCACATTCGCCGTCGAATGGCTCAGCGCGAGACGGTGCAGGCCCAGCGTTCCGAAGGACCAAGCGGTCAGCGCGTCCAATGCTCGGGGAGCGACGCGACGGCCACGCGCGTTTGCCAGCACCCAGTAGGACACCGAAGCCAGGCCCTCGGCGAGGTCGACACGGCGTAGGCCGATCTGCCCGACGACCGTGCCCGTGTCCAGCACAGCCCAAGCCGCATCTGTCTCATCGCGCCAACGCACCTGCCAAGAGTGAATCCAGTCGCTGGCTTCTTGGTCGGTCATCGATCGGCAATGCCACCGCTGAATGGCCGGATCGGCGAATGCCGCCATCACGACCGGAAGGTCAGACGCTCGCCAGGGTCGGAGCGTTATCCCGTTCGCGATGATCTCGGGCTGCGTCAGCGCGGCCATCGTGCCAAGAGGTAGGGCAGGGGTGACGAGTGACGGCACGCTGCGACTGTAGTGCACGACGCTGGCGGCGGTCGGCATGAGATTGACGCCTCCGGCGGGTAGGGCCTCCGGCCCTACGACCCGGAGATGGCCTCCGGCGGCCGGGGCTACGCGCCCCGAACCCTCGGCGGCTCTGGGATGCCCAGCCGTCCGACCGCGGCCCATCGCACACCGGAGGCAACCAGACCCGGCCGAGCGAAGCTTGCGCGACGGGATGCCGATTCAGCCCTCCAACGGCTTGCGCTCTGCTGACACAAGTTCAAGATCATCACGCCCAGCCGGGGCGCAAGTGCCGGAGCAAACCACAACGTCTGACCCGTTCGGTTCTCAGCCGAGGTGGCCGCCGCTTTATCTAGTCACAGGCGTGGGCTGGGCCGGAGCGCGGCCACCGTTCGATGTCCGTCTCCACTCGGAGGTAGGCCCCGGTGGGATCCGACGATGCCAGCCATAGCTGGAGATCGCCGAGGCGGTAGCCGGTGTCGCGCGCGTCTTCGGGCAGGCTGGCACCGATCACCAGCTTGCCCGGCGATCGAGGAAGAACGCCACCCGGATCCCGGAAGAAGACCCGCCTTTCCACAGCGAAGCCAGGGTGGCTGCTGCCCACCCCCAAGAACGTTGCGGTCTGCCACCCGCAATGATCGGACCCGGCGCTGGTACTGACTTCCTCGGGACCGACCTGGCGGCCCGCACGACTCCACGCCGGGCCCGGATGGGGCTGGGGCGGATTGAAGTACGCGGCCACCGTGGCGCCGGTCGAGGCCGCGCTCGACGGGGAAGTCTGCGACACCGAAGGTGCGGAACCGCAGCCGCTCAGGAACCCCACGCTGAGGGCGGCTACCAGGGAAAACTTCACGATCATGGGACTGGGACGAGACGCCGTCGGCATCGGTTCCCCGAGGAACGTCAAGTTTTCGATCGGCTACCTGGCGGTGTCTCCCAGGGCCATCAGCACCTCGCGCAGGGCGTCGATGGCGGCACGGGCCGTACCCGGCGCGACGTCTCGCAGTGCGGTGGCCTGCGCGGCGCTTGCCGCGCGCACCGCCTCCTCGGCCACCTTCACGCCGCGTGTCGAGAGGCGTACCCACGAACTGCGGGCGTCGGCGGGGTCGGGGTCACGCTCGATCAGGTCGGCGGCGGCGAGGCGGCGGAGCACGTTGCTCGTGCCGCCCGAGGTCAGCAGGAGTCGCTGGGTGAGCGTCGACGGCCGCAGGCGGTAGGGCGTTCCGCTCGCCCGGAGCACCGCGAGGATGTCGTACTCCGCCTTGGTCAAGCCGAGTCGCGCCAGCTCCGCCTCCACCGGCGCGTTGAGCAGGGTGGCCAGCCGGGCGGCCCGCTTGCTCAACTCCAGCTCCATGCCCACCGCGCCGGGCAGCTCTCTGCTCCACGCGTCAGCGATCTCGTCCACCACGTCCTTGGCCACGAACACATGATACTTGCGTACATAAAGCTTTCAGGATAGCTTTATAAAAAGCTTTTGGAGGCGAAATGGATCTCTTGATCAAGGGTGGTCACCTGCTGTCGGGCGACCGCGCGGACGTCCTCGTCGACGGCGGCGAGATCATCGCGGTCGGCGCGTTCCCGGCCACGGACGCGGCCGAGGTCATCGACGCCGACGGGTTGGTGGTGGCGCCCGGTCTCGTCGACGGGCACCGCCACGTCTGGCAGGCGCCGCTGCGCGGCATCGGCGCCGACATGACGCTGCCGGACTATCTGGTCACCGTGCTCGGCCGGGCCCTGCCCGCGTACAGCCCGCACGACGCCCACCTGGCGACGCTGCTCGGCGCGGCCGAGGCCCTCGACGCGGGCATCACCACCATCTTCGACTGGAGCAACGCGACCCGCACGCCGGAGCACACCGACGCCGTGCTCGACGCCTACGCCACCGCCGGCGTCCGCGCCGTCGTGGCGCACGGCAACCCCGACGACGAGCGGGACGTGCGCCGGCTCGCCGGGCTCCGCGGCCGCGTCACCGGCGCACTCGCGATCCTCGGCACCGAATACGGCCCATGGGACGACGCCGTGCGGCAGATCGAGCTCGCCCGAGAGCTCGGCCTCGTCGCCTCCATGCACGCCGGCGGCGGCCCGGCCTCGCCACTGCGCCGGATGGACGAGGCCGGGCTGCTCGGCCCGCACCTGCAACTCGTACACCTCAACGCCCTGACCGGCGAGGACGCCAAGCTGCTGGTCGATCGCGGCGTCGGCGTCATCGTCACCCCGGTCGTCGAGGCCACCATGGGCCACGGCGCCTCGTCCTTCAGCCGGTTCGCCGACGCGGGCGGCCGGGCCGGCCTCGGCACCGACGTCGTCGTCAACGCACCACCCGACCTGTTCGAGCCGATGCGCGACACCCTCCGCTCGCACCGCGCCCACAACGGCACAACGCACCCGGCCGGCGCCATCCTGGCCGCCGCGACCATCGACAGCGCGAACGCAGCCGGCGTCGGCGACATCGTCGGAACGGTCACCCCCGGTAAGCGCGCAGACCTCATTCTGCTCGGCGGCCTCACCCACCTGCTCGACACGGGCGACCTCGCCGGGGCGGTGGTGACCACGCTCGGCCCGGCCGACGTCCACACCGTCCTGGTCGACGGGAGGGTGGTCAAGCGCGACGGACGCCTCGTCGGACTCGACCTGGCGGGGCTGCGACGCTCGACCGTCGAGCTGGCCCGGCGGGCGCACGAGCCGGTTACCCAGGCCGTTCGCGCGCGTTGAACCAGCCATGTGGAGGAAAGGGACGATCGGCATCACACTCGTGGCATTCCTGACGGCGGCGGCCGGCTGCGCCACGCCGCGCAATCCACCGGTTGCCGACGGGGTGGGTATCGACCCGGGCGAGATCGGCGTCGCGGAGTCCAGCGCTCCGGCGATGTCCGCTCAGGAACTCGGCAAGCCGTTTGCGTACCAGGAGACCTTCAGCGACGGGACGGCACCGGTCGACTGGCAGGTGACCGTCACCGGCGTCCGGTGCGGACTGGCCGTGCTGAAGAACGCCGCCGACAACCCGGAGTACACCAGCGGCGACTGGTCCTCGGACGACGTACCGCCGGAACGCATCGATGCCAAGCCGGCGGCGGGCAAGGTGTTCTGACGGATGCGCGTCATCAAAGTCTGGTCCGTGCCGGCCGACGCCGAGCCGGTGGCCGTGCTGTTTCCCGGCGACACCCTCCACGACAGGTCGTCCCATCGGATCGCGGTGGCCTGACCTTCTGTTCCTTTCGGAAGCGTGCCTCAAATGACCGTGCTGCCGCAGACCACATAGCCCTTGGGGTCGCGCCAGGGCCCGTCGGTGGAGGCGAACCAGGCGTGGACCCTCTTCTCGATGGCGCGCGTCAGCTCCGGCCGCAGCCCCGATTCGGGCTCCACCCCATAGAACGACAGCTGAGCCACCGCGAACGCGACGACCGGCCCCGGGCGATCGAAGACGAGCGCATTGTCGTAACGATGCACGTCCACCGCCCCGAACACCGACGCGATCATCTCGGGAAGGTTGCCGCTGTGAACCCGCGCATTGGGCACGACCGGCACGGCGACCCCCGCCGCCGACACCACGCCGGCGACGAGCTCCGACACGCGTGGTGTCACGTCCGGATGGTTGACTACGGCCGCGAAGGTTCCCCGTGGCCGGAGGATCCGCCGGCATTCGGCCAGGCCCATCCGCACGTCAGGAACGTGGTAGAGCATGTGCCGCGCGGTGACGACGTCGAACGACGCCGAGCCGAACGGCGCGCCCATCACGCTGCCGAGCACCGCTGTCACACCCGCGACCTCGCGGAGTGCGTGCGCGGCCGCCGGCGACGTGTCCAGGCCCGCGAGTCGGCCCCGGTGGCCTCGCCGCGTCAACGTACGGAGAAAAGCCCCCGTGCCGCAGCCGACATCGAGCAGATCTGTCTCCACGGAGCGTGGCAGCGCCCGCAGGACAGCGCCTTCGACGTCGTCCGGGAACTCGCTGTAACGCCGATGGGTCTGGATCCGGGTGGTCAGCGGTTCCAGCGAAAGGTATTCCCGCATCCGGTCAGCGCGGGCGCTGCTGGCGCATTCCCTTGCCGCCCGGACGCATGTTCTTCGGGATGGCGCCCTTCGGCATCTGGGGTCGGGCCATCAGCGCGCCCAGGCGCTTGTCCAGGGCGTTGACGTCCTTGCCGGTGAGGTTGCGGGGGAGCTTCATCATCGTCGTGCGCAGCTTGCGGATGGAGAGCTCGCCCTCCTGGCTGCCGATCACGTAGTCGTACATGGGCGCGCTGCCGATGACCTTGGAGAGGCGGCGCTTCTCCTGGCCGAGCAGGGAGCGGACGCGCTGGGGCTGGCCCTCGCCGAGGAGGATCACGCCGGGGCGGCCGATCACGATGTGGATCATGTCGAACTGGGTGGTGGAGCTGGCCGCCGGGCGGACCCGCCAGTCACCGCGCATGTTCTCCATGATCGAGGCGGCGGCGCCGGGCTGGCCCTCCGCCGCGTTCATCATGGCCGTGTTGGAGCGCAGGTTCAGCACGATCAGGGCGGCGAGCAGGGTCACCATGATGCCGATCGGGATCCAGATCCAACCCCACAGGACGAACGCCAGCACGGTGAGCGCCAAGGGAATCAGCACCGCGCCGGCGAGCAGCGCGACGAACCACTTGTCCTGGCGTGCCGTGAACGCGAAAACCTGGCCGATCTGCTTCAGGCGCTCGCGGAACGACACCTTCTCCTGGGGTTTTGCCATACCCGAAAGTGTAAGGGCCGGAGCCTGTCCGTCAGCCGCGGGCCTCGAGCGCCTGCCGGTAGAGGCGACCGGCCCGGTACGACGAGCGGACCAACGGCCCGGACATCACGCCGGCGTAGCCGATCTGCTCGGCCTCCTCGCGCAGCTCGACGAACTCCTCGGGCTTCACCCAGCGCTCCACCGGGTGGTGGCGCGGGGTGGGTCGCAGGTACTGCGTGATGGTGATCAGCTCGCAGCCGGCGGCATGCAGGTCGCGCAGGGCCTGCGAGACCTCGGCCCGCTCCTCGCCCATGCCGAGGATCAGGTTGGACTTGGTGACCAGCCCGGCCGCGCGGGCCTGGGTGATGACGTCCAGCGAGCGCTCGTAGCGGAAACCCGGCCGGATGCGCTTGAAGATGCGCGGGACCGTCTCGACGTTGTGGGCCAGCACCTCGGGCGCCGCGCCGAAGACCTCGGCGAGCTGCTCCGGCTCGGCGTTGAAGTCGGGGATCAGCAGCTCCACGCCGCAGCCCGGCTGAAGCTTGTGGATCTGGCGGACCGTCTCGGCATAGAGCCACGCGCCGCCGTCGGGCAGGTCGTCGCGGGCCACGCCGGTGACCGTCGCGTACTTGAGGCCCATGGTGGCGACGGACTCGCCCACCCGGCGCGGCTCGTCGGCGTCGAACTCGGCGGGCTTGCCGGTGTCGATCTGGCAGAAGTCACACCGCCGGGTGCACTGGTCACCGCCGATCAGGAAGGTGGCCTCGCGATCTTCCCAACATTCGTAAATGTTGGGGCAGCCGGCCTCCTGGCAGACCGTGTGCAGGCCCTCCTTCTGGACCAGCCCGCGCATGTGCGTGTATTCCGGGCCCATCTTGGCCTTGACCTTGATCCACGGCGGCTTCCGCTCGATGGGAGTCTCGGCGTTGCGTGCCTCGATGCGCAGCATGCGGCGGCCGTCGGGAGCAATAGTCACGTCCTGAGATTACGCCGAATGCAAGATCAACCGGAGCAGGGGCGACGAGGCTCACGTAGTCGAATCTGTGAGCGCCCTCACGATAATCCCGGGCGCCGCAGCCACCCCTGCTGTTAACCTGCCGCTCACGGCTATGACGGAACCGAGTAGCGCTCCGACACCGCCGGCGTAAAGAGAGCCACCGGCAGCTGAAAAGGTGGCCCGGCGCCGGAGCGCGAAGACACTCCCGAGCCCACGGCAAGACAAAGAGGCGCCCGGTCCGCCGGGCGCGAAGGTGTGGTGGCACCGCGAGGATCCCGCTCGCCCACACCTCCCTGGGGCCGCGTTGCAGACACCAGAGGAGGTCACCGCCATGCAACGCATCCTCTCCACCGAACTGGCCGCCCACGAGAAGCGGACCGTCACCATCGCCGGCTGGGTGCACCGCCGCCGGCTGCTCAAGTCGGTCGCATTCCTGATCGTCCGGGACGCCGCCGGACTCAGCCAGGTCGTGGTCACCGAGCCGACCCTGCGGGCCCAGCTCGAGGACCTGCCCGAGGAGACCGTCGTCGAGGTCACCGCCACGGTCACCGCGAACGCGGCGGCGCCGGGCGGGGTCGAGCTCACCGCGCCGTCGGTACGCCGGTTGAGCGGTGCTGTGGCCGTACCGTTGCCATTTGACCTGCATCGCCCCGCACTGAGCGCGACCATGGCCACGCAGCTGGACCACGCCGCCCTGGCGCTGCGCCACCCATCGCGGGCGATCGCCCTGCGCGCGGCGGCCGCGGCCACGGCGGGCTTCCGGGAGACGCTGGACCGGCAGCGCTTCATCGAGATCCACACCCCGAAGATCGTCGGCGCGGCGACCGAGTCGGGCGCGAACGTGTTCACGCTCGACTACTTCGGCCGGCCCGCCTACCTGGCCCAGTCGCCCCAGTTCTACAAGCAGCTGATGGTCGGCGTCTTCGAACGGGTCTACGAGGTCGGCCCGGTCTTCCGCGCCGAACCGCACGACACGGCACGCCACCTGGCCCAGTACACCTCGCTCGACGCCGAACTGGGCTTCATCGCCGACCACCGCGACGTGATGGCGGTGCTGACCACGGTGATCGCCGGAATGACCCAGACCGTGGCGGAACGGACCGGACTCGCCGTGCCGGAAGTACCGGCCGAGATCCCCTCCGTGCACTTCGCCGACGCCCTGCGCCTCGTCGGTGCCCCGCCGGACGAACCCGACCTGGCCCCGGCCCACGAACGCGCGCTGGGGGAGTGGGCAGCCCGCGAACACGGCTCCGACTTCGTCTTCGTCACCGGCTACCCGATGGCGAAACGCCCGTTCTACACACACCCGCAGCCGACCGACCCCCGCTGGAGCAACAGCTTCGACCTGCTGTTCCGCGGGCTCGAGCTGGTGACGGGCGGGCAGCGACTGCACTGCTACGAGGACTATCTGGCGGTAGCGCCGGAACCGGAGAAGCTCGCGGGATACCTCGACGGATTCCGCTACGGCATGCCCCCGCACGGAGGTTTCGCGATCGGCCTGGAACGCTTCGTCGCCCGCCTGACCGGCGCCGCAAACGTCCGCGAGGCGACGGCGTTCCCGCGCGACCTGCACCGGGTTACGCCGTAATTCGGACCAATTTCATAAGTACGGACCCAGAAGGCGCACGTGGCACACGCCGCGCGGCTGCCGTCCCGGCCTGATCACGCCGCCGCCGGGCAAGCGGGTGGCCGCCGCCGGCGGCCACGGCGCACCGGCAGCGCGCCGATGGTCACGGTGCGCCGATGGTCGCGGCGCACCGATGGTCGCGGCGCACGATGGTCGCGGCGCACCGATGGTCGCGGCGCACGATGGTCGCGGCGCACCGATGGTCGCGGTCCCGCGCTGACGGGTCCCGCGCACCGATGGTTGCGGCGCGCCGACGGGTCCCGCGCACCGATGGTTGCGGCGCGCCGAGGGATCCCACGCACCGATGGGTTGCGGCGCACCGACCGGGCACCGACTGGCCCCGGGGCGCCGACTGGGCCCCGGGCGCCGACCGACCCCGGAACGGACCGGCCCCAGGTGCCGACCGACCCCTGTACCGACCGACCCCGGCACGGGCCGGCCCGGGTACCGACCGACCCTTGTACCGACCGACCCCGGCACGGGCCGGCCCGGGTACCGACCGACCCCG